>JAPPFW010000038.1 GCA_028821575.1 bacterium
CTCACCCCCATTCCAAGGATTTCACCCCCCCAACCCACGTTTTCGCGCAGGGCCAGTAGGCGCCGCACTGCGCCATGAGTTCGGCAGTCTCCGTGGTCAGGAGATTGCCTCCCCTCCATGGTGTCCGAGGACCTCGATCGCCAAGTGGCCCGGACGGGGATCGGCGTGACCGCCCGTCCGGGTGAGTCCGGGTCCGGTGTAGAGGTCGCGGGGACCGTCGATCAGTCCCTGGTCGAATGCCATCCGCAGGCCGATGTCGCCGCCTGCCACGTCCCGCACGGTGGTGAAGCCCCTGCGCAACGCGGCTTCGAGGCGGCGGGCGGCCTTGGAGGCCACATAGCTCATCGGTAACGCCTCCATCTCCGGAAGGTCGAGGCTCACCGTGTAGGCGTGGAAGTGGGCGTCGATCAGGCCGGGTGTCACGAGGCGGCCCCCGGCGTCTACAACCCGCGCTCCTTCCGGTGGCCGGCCCTCCAGCGCGGCGACCCGTCCACCTTCCATGTGGACCGGGCGTTCGACCGGCTCGGATCTGACTCCGTCGAACACCAGCCCGTCGACGATCGAGAGCATCTGCGCGGTCAGGTTCCTTCCCTTTCTATCGATGACCTCCCTTCGGGCGGTACTGGTATGCGGAGTCCATCGGAGGCCACCGGAGATAGGACCATGCCAAGCTAGGTGGGTGCTGACGGTTCGGAACCAGGGAGAAGAGGGCAGTGGGAGCGTGAAGGTTCTGGCGAGGACCGCACTGTTCACGATGATCGCGCCCGGGACGTTATCGGTGCTCCTCCCTCTCCTGATCGAATCGGATCGAAGGGAGACCGGGAGGGTGGGACTCGGGCTGGCCCTCTGCCTGTTCGCGCTGGGGGCCGGCGTCTACCTTCGCTCAGCGTGGGATTTCGCCAGATTGGGGAAGGGGACGCCTGCCCCGATCGACGCGCCGACCCTCCTCGTTACCCAGGGGTTCTACCGGTACACGCGCAATCCCATGTACGTGGCGGTACTGACCGTGGTATCAGGGTGGGCTGTCCTGTTCGGGTCGGTCGTCCTTGCGGTGTATGCGGTGGCGCTGCTCGCCATGTTCTCGCTGTTCATCCGCCGGTACGAGGAGCCACGCTTGGTCCGGGAGTTCGGGGACGAGTACGCGGAGTACATGGAGCGGGTCGGCCGCTGGCTCCCCCGACGCCGGGGCCGGAAACGGATCTGACCCTGGTCGGCGCCCCAATCCGAACCGGGCCGGCCGGGGCTCCGCTGCTTGGCGCCGGTTGCTGCGAGCCTCCGGCCAGGCACCAACATCGGGCTACCAACCCCTAACGAGCTTGGTGTGATACAGTCGTGGCGTGGCTGGACATGGCGGCTCCGGCGGCGGAGCCAGCCTCAGGCAACTCTCCCTGCGTGAGCGTCACGAGACGCTCGGTGCACGCTTTTCACCTTTCGCCGGTTGGGAGATGCCGCTCCAGTATCAGGGAACTGTCGGGGAGCACCGCGCCGTGCGCGAGAGGGTCGGTGTCTTCGACGTGTCACACCTGGGTCGTGTCTGGGTGCAAGGGCCGCAAGCGGCGCCGATGCTGCGCTCGGTGACGACCTTCGACGTGACGACGGTGCCGGTCGGCAAGGCCCACTACTCGCTCTACTGCAACGAGAGCGGGGGTATCGAGGACGACGTGTTCATCTACCACCTGGCAGATGATCGCTGGCTGGTGGTCCACAACGCATCCAACGCGGAGCCGGACTTCGAGCGCGTGCGCGCCGTCGCCGGTGACAGGGCCACGGAGGTGACCGCAGACACGGTGATGCTCGCGGTGCAGGGTCCGGAGGCGATGGCTCTGCTGGCCGGTCTCCTCGGCGAGGGTATCGGGGACCTCGGGCCGCGGGCCTGTGCAGAGCTGGACTGGCGCGGTGCCCAGGTGCTCTTCGCCCGAACCGGTTACACCGGTGAGGACGGAGGCGAGTGCATCGTCGGGACCGAGCACGCCGGAGCACTGTGGGACGCCCTCGTCGCAGGCGGGGCGACGCCCTGCGGTCTCGGAGCTCGAGACACGTTGCGCCTCGAGGCGGCCCTACCCCTGTACGGCAACGACATCGACCGTACGACCCACCCCTACGAGGCCGGTCTCGGCTTCGCGGTGAGCCTCGACGACGGAGTGCCCTTCACGGGCCGTGCGGCTCTGGCCGACGCGAGGTCGAGCTCGCGCACCCGTCGCCTGGCCCATCTGGCGGCTAGAGCCCGCGGGGTATTGAGGCCGGGCTATGCAGTGCACGCGGAAGACGGAGCGGACCCCGTGGCGCGGCTCACCAGCGGCACTTTCAGCCCCAGCCTGCGCCTCGGGATCGGCATGGCGTACCTCCCCCCGCAGTTCGCCGACCCCGGTGTCATGCTCGAGGTCGATGTGCGCGGCCGCGCTCTTCCGGTCGAGGTCGTACGGCGTCCGTTCTACCGAAAGTCGAGACATTCATGAAGTTGGACCACGAGATCCCCGACAACCTCCTCTACACGGAATCCCATGAGTGGTTACGCCGTGACGAGGGGAGCCCGGACATCGCCACGATCGGCATCACGGACTTCGCCCAGGACGAAGTGGGCGACGTCGTCTACCTCGATCTCCCTCCCGACGGGGTTGCGGTGACAGCAGGTGAGCCCTGCGCCGAGATCGAGTCGACCAAGACCGTCGCCGAACTCTACGCACCGGTCAGCGGTGAAGTGGTGGCAGCCAACCGGGATCTCGAGGAGCAGCCGGAGTTGGTCAATGCTTCACCATACGGCGAGGGCTGGATGATCCGCGTGCGGATCGCCGATGGCGCGGACCTCGACGGCCTGCTCGATGCAGCTGGGTACCGGTCGCTGCTGCAGGCGGGCTGACCTTTGGTATCCACGAAACGCGTCACATCGCCCCATCCATACATTCCCGCTACCGGCGCGGACCGGGAGCGGATGCTGGAACGTGTCGGTGTCGCCGATGTCGAAGCCCTCTTCGCAGACCTACCGGCGGACATGCGAAACCCGGCCATCGACATCCCGCCTGCTCTCACCGAGCCGGACCTCGTCGCGCTGCTCGAAGAACGTGCCGCCTCGAACGTTGCCCCCACCCGGCCGAACTTCCTCGGGGCCGGGGCATACCGCCGCTTCATACCTTCCATCACTGACCGCTTGGTCGGTCGGTCCGAGTTCGTCACCTCCTACACGCCTTACCAGCCGGAGATCAGCCAGGGAACCCTGCAAACGGCCTTCGAGTTCCAGTCGGTCGTCTGCGAACTCACCGGGATGGACGTGTCGAACACGGGTCTCTATGACGTGGCCACCGCCACCGCAGAGGCGTGCCTCCTTGCCACGCGCGTCACCAGGCGAAAGGCGGTCGCGCTGCTCGAGCCGATCCACCCGGGAACAGTAGGGGTGGTGCGCACGTACGCGCACGGCGCGGCGATCCGGGTGGACATCGTGTCGTCGAGCGATGCCGTCGGCGATGAACACGCCTGCCTGGTGGCCCAGCAGCCGGACTTCCTGGGATCGATAGCCGACCTCGAACCGCTGGCCGACGCTGCGCATGGGGTGGGGGCCCTCTTGGTGGCCGTCGCCGATCCTTTCGCCCTGGGACTGCTGCGGGCTCCCGGGGACGCAGGCGCCGACATCGTCACCGGCGAGGGCCGTGATCTGGCCGGCCCGCCAGTGTTCGGGGGGCCGTCGGTCGGGCTGTTCGCGGCTCGCAAGAAGTACCTGCGCCAGATGCCCGGCCGCATTGTCGGACGCACCAAGGAACTGCACGCTCCGCCCGGCGGCGACGGGAAGAAGCGGAGCGGTTACGTCCTCACCCTCCAGGCGCGCGAGCAGTTCATCAGGCGGGAGAAGGCAACCTCCAACGTGTCGACGGCGCAGTCCCTGATCGCCCTTGCCTTCGCAGTCACGATGCAGGCGCTCGGACCGCACGGACTGCGCGAGGCCGCCGAGTTGTGCTACCACCGGGCCCACGATGCTGCGAGGCGCATCGCCGCGCTCCCAGGCTACGAGACACCGGAGCGCGGGCCCTGGTTCCAGGAGTTCCTGGTCCGCGGCCCGGTTCCCGCCGCTGATCTCGCCGCTCGGCTGGCAGAGCGGGGCATCCGCGCCGGCCTCGACGTCTCGGCGCGGGTGGAGCCCGAGGCACGCGACGCGCTGCTCTTCGCGGTTACGGAGGCAACGCCCGATACGCATGTGGACGATTTGATCGCGGCGCTCGAGCAGATCGGGGGAGAGGTATGAGTGCGCCACGACCGGGTGTCGACGACTTCGGGGCGAGGCTCAGCTTCGACCGCGGCGCACCCGGCCGCAGAGCGGTCGACGTGCCCTCGTGGAACGGGGACGAGACGCCGCTTCCGGACTCCCACCTGCTGAGGGACTCGGTTCGACTCCCGGAGCTGAGCCAGAGCGAGTTGGTGCGCTATTACACCGAGCTCTCGGCCCGCAACTACGGCATCGACTCCGGCACCTACCCGCTCGGATCCTGCACCATGAAGTACAACCCGAAGGTGAACGACCTCGTCGCCTTGATGCCGGGGTTCTCGAGAGCGCATCCCCAAGCGCCACCGGAGGAGGTGCAGGGCACGCTCCGCACCATGCTCGAGTTACGCCGCGGCCTCGGCGAGTTGACCGGCCTTCCGCACGTCAGCCTCGCGCCGGCCGCGGGCGCGCATGGAGAGCTGGCCGGTGTCCTGATGGTGACGCACGCCCTCGAGGATCGGGGAGACATCGATACGCGCCGCCGGATCCTCGTGCCGGACTCGGCGCACGGCACGAACCCGGCCACTGCCGCTATGGCCGGCTACAAGGTCACCCAGATTCCCACCGCAGCCAACGGTTCCATGGATCGCGCCACCATCGAGCGGGAACTCGACGAGACGGTCGCAGCTGTCATGGTCACCGCACCGAACACCCTCGGGCTATGGGAACAGGGCATCGAGGAGGTGGCGGAGCTGATCCACGATGCCGGTGCCTACCTGTACGGCGACGGCGCCAACTTCAATGCGATCATGGGCCGGGTGCGCTACGGCGACCTCGGTTTCGACGTCGTACACCTCAACCTGCACAAGAGCTTCAGTACGCCGCACGGCGGTGGCGGGCCGGGCGCCGGTCCTGTTTGCTGCAGCGAGGAACTGGCTCGATACCTGCCCACGCCGGTGGTGGAGGAGGACGACGACGGCCTCGTGCGCCTGGCCGCGCCCGAGCGCTCGATCGGTCTGATGCAGCAGTTCCACGGCAACGCCGGTGTCCTGATCCGCGCCTACGCCTACATGCGAGCGCTCGGACTCGGCGGCCTGCGGGCGGTCTCCGGCCAGGCGGTGCTCAACGCCAACTACATGCGAGCGTTGCTGCATGGACACTTCGATCTGCCATACGACCGCCCCGTGCTTCACGAGGTGGTCTTCTCAGGATCCCGCCAGCGCCGCGAGCACGGAGTGCCCACCTACGACATAGCCAAGCGGCTGATCGATCACGGCTTCCACCCCCCGACGGTGTACTTCCCGCTCATCGTCGAGGAGGCGCTGATGATCGAACCCACCGAGTCGGAGCCTCCCGAGGCGATCGAGGCCCTCGCCGAAGCGATGATCGCAGTTGCAGAGGAAGCCGAGCGCGATCCGGACACCCTCCACCATGCACCCTGGACGGCCCCCATCGGGCGTCTCGACGAGGCGACCGCCGCCCGCCGTCCGGTGCTCCGTTGGCAGGACGGTTCGTAGCGTCGGCTGGTACCTGCAAGCGGTGACTTCAGGCTAAACGAAAGAGACACTTTGAATCAGCCTGGATTTCAAGTCCCGTAGCAACCGAAGCTGCCATCTGGGCCGCTCTCGCTGGTCAGCAAGGCTTGAGCCTGGGAGTGGTCCTATCCGGGGGTCGTGGGAACGCCTGCGGTGAGCCGGAGGCCGGAAATTGGGTGGACGAGCAGCGAGAGGTCCAAGGCGGTACTCGCCAGATGATGCTTGGCGCCTGGGTGGGGGTTTCGAGAACATGCCGGCACCCCGAATACGCTCCACGGGACTGTGTAGCCTGGGAGCGTGTACGAGCACCCGATCCGATGGGAGTCACGACGCTCGCCGATCCTGTCGACGAGGGGTGTGGTTGCCTCGAGCCAACCGTTGGCCACCCTGGCCGGAATATCGGTGTTGCAATCGGGCGGCAACGCGGCCGACGCCGCCGTTGCGGCTGCCGCGGCGCTGGCGGTGGTCGAACCGGGTTCCACGGGCATCGGCGGTGACTGCTTTGCCCTCTTCTATGACTCCGGCCGAGGTGTGGTCGACGCCGTCAACGGCAGCGGACGGAGTCCCAAGGCTCTGACACCGGAAATGGCCGGGGGACCGGCTGGCTTCGATCCACAGGGACCCCACGCGGTGACGGTGCCCGGCGCGGTCGCAGGCTGGGTGGACACCGTGGAGCGCTTCGGGCGGATGTCGATGGCTGAGGTGCTGGCACCGGCCATCGCGCTGGCCGAGGACGGGTTTCCGGTGACGCCCATCATCAGCGGCGGCTGGAAGGGGCAAGAAGACCTCTTGAGGGCTAGGGGACCTGCCGGCCACGATCTGCTGGTCGACGGCCGTGCTCCAGGGCCAGGCGAGGTGTGGAGAAACGCGTCCATCGCCCGGGTGATGCGCGCCGTGGCGGAGGGCGGCGCCGACGCGTTCTATAGCGGGTGGCCGGCGCGGGCCATCGTCGAGGCTGTGCAGATGAACGGTGGCTGCATGACGGCCGACGACATGCGAGATCACCGTTCATCCTTCGACAGCCCGATCTCAACCACCTACCGTGGCTACACCGTCTACGAGTGTCCTCCCAACGGCCAGGGCATCACCGCGCTGATGGCTCTGAACATCCTGGAGGGATTCGACATCCCCTCGACCCGACCGAGGTCGCCGGAAGCGTTGCACACGACCATCGAGGCGGTCCGCCTGGCCTTCGCCGACGCCCGGGCCTACATCGCGGATCCCACCCGCGCCCGCGTCCCCGTCGCCGCCATGCTCAGCAAAGGGTACGCGGCGGAGCGTCGCCGGCTCATCTCCTCCGAGGCCGCCATCGAGTTCGCAACCGCCGGCCACCTGCCGGGCGGATCCGACACCGTCTACCTGTGCACGGTCGACGGAGAGGGGAACGCCTGCTCCTTCATCAACAGCAACTACCACGGCTTCGGCAGCGGCATCGTTCCCCGCAACTGCGGATTCAGCCTGCAGAACCGCGGTGCCGGGTTCGTCCTCGAACCGGACCACCCCAATGCCCTCCACGGCGGGAAGCGGCCCTACCACACGATCATCCCGGCCATGCTCACCGGCCCCGACGGATCGCTCATGGGGCCCTTCGGGGTGATGGGCGCGTGGAACCAACCCCAGGGACATGCCCAAGTCGTAGTCAATCTGGTGGACCGCGGAATGGATCCCCAGAGCGCCATAGAAGAGCCTCGCTTCTCGATCTACGACGACCCGCCCAATGGCGACATCTGGGTCGAGGACTCCATTCCCGTGAGCACGATCAGCGCCCTGGCCCAACTGGGGCACCCCGTGCGTCCAGCCTCGGGCGCCCTGCGGACAAGCGTGGTGGGCCAGGGGCAGATCATCGTGCGCGACCCGGAGACCGGTGTCCTCTGGGGCGGTTCCGATCCCAGGGGCGACGGCTGCGCCATCGGTCTCTGACCCCCCTGTACTTGATCACTTGCGATGAGGCTGCGGGCGTTCGTCCAGCGTCAGATCGGTCAGGGCAGCCACCGGCGCCGGGACGCCCGAACCGGACTCCAGGTCTGTCGACGGGGTCGGCCGGCCGAAGCGGGTCGTGATCGGTACCGTCCCCGCCCACCAGGGACCGAGGATGTCTTCGGGATCGTCCACCGGATCTCCCGTTCGCACCTTGGCCGACGCCTCCGCCAGAGGGAGCTCGAGCACCAGGGTCTTGCGCAGTTCCGAACGAGACGGCGGGCGGACGATGTCCCAGTGCGGTACCACATGGTCGGTGATAAGCCTGAGTGCTTCGAGCTTGCGCCGGTCGTTGCGGATGCGCCGACCGCGACCCCGCAGCACCACCGAGCGGTAGTTCATCGAATTGTGGAAGGGGGAGCGCGCCATCACCAGCCCGTCAAGATGCGTAACGGTGGCGCAGATCTCCTGGTCGTCACCCGAGTTGAGGATGTGGTTGGCGATTGCCCCGTGAAGGTAGAGGATGTCGTCATCACGCCCGTAAGCCATCGGAAGAACGAGGGGTCCCTCCGGAGTGGATACTCCGACATGGGCGATGACGCCGGCGTCCAGGATCTCCAGCACCTCGGCCCGGTCGTAGCGGGCCCGGTCGCGACCGCGGCGCACCCTCGTGCGGGCCGACGGCGGCGTCGGGCCGGTCTGTGGTGGAAGGCTGTCCATGGGCAGGCGAGGGTAGTGGGCCGTGGTCGATAGGCCCTAGTCCGACGGTGTGGCAGTCCCGGCCATCTATCTCGATGGGAGTGGGAGGCTGTCGCCGCCACCGGCGGAGCGTGTAGCCTATAGTCATGACTATGGTCATATTGGGGACGTTGTCACGCTACATCGAAGGAGTGTCGGGAATGGGGAGATTCGCCAACGCTGAGCCCGCAGGCGTCCGGACCGTCAAGGCGTCTGAGTTCAAGGCCAAGTGCCTCATGCTTATGGACGAGGTCGCAGCCAGCGGCGAGGAGATCGTCATCACCAAGCACGGCCGACCGGTATCGCGGCTCGTGCCGTACAGGACGAAGCCAGAGACACTGTTCGGGATAGATCGCGGACGGTTCGCAATCGTAGGCGAGATAGGCGATCCCATCGAAGTTGAGTGGGAAGCCGAAACACGGGGTAGCTGGGAGCCGCTTTGATCCTGCTCGACACGCAGGTGATGCTGTGGTTGAGGGCTGGCGATCCCAAACTAGGAGCACGGGCGCGGCTCGAGATCGACCGGGCTTGGCATTCGGACGGCGTGGCTGTTTCGGCGATCTCGTTCTGGGAGGTCGCGATGCTGAAGCAAGAGGGGCGGCTCAGGTTCCCCGAGGACGTGGGGATGTGGCGACGGGAGCAGATCGACCAGGGGATAGCCGAGATTCCCGTCGATGGCGACATCGGAATCCGTGCCGCGGATCTGAGGGGTTTCCACGGCGACCCGGCTGATCGCATCATCGTGGCGACTGCGCTCGCCGGCCACCGGTTGGCTACAGCCGACCGTCGGATCCTTGAGTGGTCCGGTGAACTCAACTGCCTGCCCGCCACCGATTGACCCGACCGCCGGCTCTCTTATTTTCGATGACCGGGGGCAAACCTCAGGGTCGGATATTGCCGGATAGGGAGCTGAACAGGTCTACGATTGCTGCAGCTTCGAAGACGCGGTTTCGCTTGCCCCCGTTGCGCTGTCGGAGCATTCCGCCTTCTTGGACGTGTGACACGACGCGGGCCGCCGTGCGTAGGTGGTCACTCCCTGCCCCATTCTTCACCCTGCCCGCTCTCCCTTCCCAGCTCGGTGCCGTTGCAGACGAAATCGAAGATATCGAAGTTGCGCGGATCGCTCATCGCCTTCATCCGGTATCCGGCCGACAACGGCTCCGAGACGATCATCGGCACCATCTCTTCGTAGCGTGAGCCGTGGGATCGGAGGGGCCGGTCCAATCCACCGACGTCATGGTCAGCCGGTGTACGACCGAGAACGACGTCGCGGGTGGCGAGGACATAGATGTCGCCGATACGGTCCGGATCCAGCTCGAGTTTGCGAGCCGCCAGCTCGCGCGGATATACCTCGGACACACCGCAGAGATCGGCGATCCATGCAATGACGGCCGCCCTATCCAGCCCCTCCGGTAGATAGACCGTCGCGGCTCCACCCAACGCACCGTGGTGGACGATGTATGGATCCGTAATCGGACAGACGACACGGATACCGTCTCCGAATCGGGCCACGAGTTCGGTCTCCAGGTAGAGAACCTGCGGTTGGCCCATGCCATCGTGCTTGGCATTCATGCCGTGATCGGCTGTGACGCCCACGACGGCGCCCAACTCCAGCATGCGCCCGATTTCGTGATCGAGTTGCTCGTAGAACTCCACGACCGGCTCTTGTTCGGGGGCGAACTTGTGCTGTAGGTAGTCTGTCAACGACAGGTAGAGGAAGTCGGCATGGCCGTCGGCGATCATCGCGACACCCGCCTGCAGGGCGAACACACTCGCCGCTCCGGAGTAGATCGATGGCTTGGATTCGCCCACCATCGACTCGACATCTGCGATCCCATGCGTCGGCAACCGCGCTTCGTCGGCCTTCTCGGAAGAGAACGCTATCCCCCGCAACCCACTCGACAGAAACGCCCGTAGCTTGTCCTTGGCAGTGACGAATGCCACCTTGCGACCCGCTTCGGACGCTGCAGCGAGAATCGTCGGGGCCCGGAGATACCTGGTCGAGTTCGTCATCACTTCCCGGCCGGTGTCCGGATCGATGAAGAAGTTGCCGCAGATACCGGTCTTCGATGGTGGCAGACCCGTGCAAATGGAGGCGTTGTTGACGTTGGTGAGCGTCGGCAGGGCCGCCCGTACCAAGCCTCGGTAGCCTCGCGCCGACATCGCGGTGATATGAGGCACGCGCCCACGGCACATCGCGGCGCTGAGGTACTCGTCCGCGCCGCCGTCGATGCAGATCACGACCACGGGACGAGCCGGGACCCGGTAGTGGCGATTGTTGACGGTGAACTCGGTAGCGGCGTAGACCATTAGCAATCCCGCAGGCTTCCATCCGAACTGATCAGAGCCGGGCGTGTGTCGGGCATTGGCGGATAGTACGCGGCTGTCGCTCGCTCAGCCACGACATGGCATCCAGAATGACTTGATGACGAACGGAGGTCGACTTGGCAGATGAGTTGGCACGAGCAGTGGAATGTGTCGTAGCGACGGTCCGCTGCGGAGTGTATCTCTCCAACTGTCAGCTTGGGCCTCAGTGGAGTCGCAAGAGAGGGTTGGGGCGCTCCGCTTGAGAGTGGTAGCGAGGGTCGGAGCGAAGCCTAAGGTCGGGTGGTGAGGGTGTAGTTGGTGCTGCGACCCCGGGCGGAGCTTCGGACGAGGATTCCGTCGTTTACCAGTGCTGTTATGTCGCGTAGGGCGGTGTCTTGGGAGCACTTGGCCAGCTTCGCCCACTTCGAGGTGGTCAGCTTGCCCTCGAAACCGTCCAGGAGTCGGTTGAGAACCTTCCGCTGGCGCTCATTGAGCGGGACGCCGTCGACCTGTTGCCAGAAGCGAGCCTTAGTGAGCACGGATGCCAGGGTGGTCTCGGCTCCGTCGATGGCTCGGCCGAGGCACGCTAGGAACCATGCCATCCACTCCGAGATATCCGGTGTTCCCTTCTGGGTTCGTTCGAGGATGTCGTAGTAGGCGCGGCGTTCCACCCGGATCTGCGATGACATGCTGTAGAAACGCTGTGAGCTGTCTTCCGAGCGGGCTAGGGCCATGTCAGTGATCGCCCGGGCTATGCGCCCATTGCCGTCATCGAAGGGATGGATGGTCACGAACCATAGATGCGCCAATGCCGCCCGAATCACGCCGTCGGTGTCCGACGGCTCGTTGAACCACCAGAGGAAAGCGTCCATCTCGTTGTCGATCCGCTCTGCCGCAGGTGCTTCGAAATGCACCCGTTCCTTGCCGATGGGTCCGGAGATCACCTGCATGGGTCCGGTACGGTCGTCACGCCAGCCGCCTACGGCGATCGGTCGCATCCGGCTGCGCCCGGTCGGGACGAGAGCCGCCTGCCAGTTCCACAGCCGGTCTGTCGTCAGCGACAGGTCATAGTTGCCGGTTGCGTCCAGCATCATCTCCACCACGCCCTCGACCTTGTCCTCCGCATGGCGGAGACCACCGATGTCCATACCGAGGCGACGCCCGACGGAGGAGCGGACCTGTTCTAGGTCGAGCCGTTCGCCCTCGATGTCACTGGACTTGTGAACGTCCTGGGTCAGGGTCTCGAGGATCGCCTCCTGCCGGAGGTCGAACCCCAACGACAGCATCTGGCCCACCAAGCGGCCCTGTTTGTAGCGGACAGCCGCGAGGCGGTCTGCCAGTTTGTCGGTCTGCCAGCGGAGTTGGGGCCATCCGGTCTGCTCATGAATATATAACCGCCGCATAATGTGCGGTGATTGTAGCAGGTAATCACCGCATCAGGATTCGGAGTATCCGGTTGTCGTTGACGAATTCGGAGAACCATCTGCGCCGAGACCTTTCATCCGAGGACCGATTTCCTGGACGAGTCAAGCTGGGTGCAAAACCACACCAACTCGTCCATCCATGGTGACCACCGCGTACCTCATCGCGGTTCTCGAATGCCTCCGTGAGGCGGCCGTGGTGATCACCTATACACCACACGCGAGTTGCTGGATCGGCACTCTGGGGTAGAGCGTTGGTCGGGATCGCCGAGTTGGCGGTCCGGCAGCTGCGGAGTCGGAACTCGGGCCAGGCAATGAAAACACAAAGGGGGTTCTACGGTTTTCGTGAATACGCCACGGTTCTTGAGATTCTTCCCCCAGAGTCTTGGGATGTCGCCAACTTGGATGGGATCGGACAGCGAGGCGGTCTGAAGGTAACGTCGAGATAGCAACTTTACATAACGTGCATTATGGGACATCTACGCCGGTGTCTTCGCATATGCTTCCCCGGCCCTATTGTCCGTTCTGCGGGGAGACCCGCGAGGAGATCGAGCGGATCCGCCGCGAGGACCCGACACTGTTCGAACGGGGCGGAACCAGCCGTGGTGCCCTCTCCGGCGAGGAGTACCGCCAAGAACTCCGCCAAGCAGTAGAGCAAGGCCTTCGGGAACGTATCGAACAGCTCCCCTGGGGATCAGGATCCGGAATGGCCATCCTCCGCTGGCATCTCGGAGCCCGGCTATGTGTTCTGCGTCCGGGTGGCGGACTGGAAACCGCCACTCTTTCGCTATGTCGGACCCGACGATGGAGGCACCCCCGTAGCAGACACCCTCGCCTGCCTCGACCGTGCCCGCCCACGCAATGGACTCGACACCCCAAGAGTCCTCGACGACGACACCTACCGCCAAGCTTTGACGCCTGGGAGACCGCTCGCACCGATGTCGTCGACAAGTGGAACTACCTAGCCGACAAAGCCAACCTCGAACCCCGAATCCCCACCAGCTCTCACCCGAGCCGCCGAAATCGTCCGCTCCCACGCTCCCCCAACAATGACCCAGGACGAGGTCGACCGAGCGATCGACACTCTCCACGCCCCGTACCCGCAACGCACGATCCGGACCTTCCGCGCCGCGATGAAGAGCACCCGGGACCCGACCGAACAGGCTGAGAAGATACTCGAAATCATCCGTGACCTGGGACTCGAACCCTACGTGCCGCCTAAACCCCTCCCCGAGATCACCCCGGAGGATGTCCACCTCGTCTGCTGGCTGGCAGGTGTTCCCTAGTTCTCCGGTGCTTGCCGACAGTAGGCAACGAGGTATCGCGGCGATGGCTGGAGGGTCGATGAGGGCGTGGCGTTTCGTTACTAAGTAAGACCTGTGTCTGGGTGCCTATGACCCGAATACCACGAACTTGATGACGGCAGTCTGGATGGAACTAGACGCGTGCATCAGAGTGTCGACAACCGAGACTCCCGCCGCTCCGGGCCGATTACCTCCTGAAGCCTGAAGGAGCTTCTCAATATCGAGTCCAGGCTGAGCGATCGCAATAGTGCCTTCTATCCTTGGAGGGGTCACACTCCAGTCTCTGCAAACATCCATAAGCGCGCATGCATCGAACATACCACCGGACAGGACCTGTGTTGAGGGTCTCGACCTTAGCCTCCGGGCGATCTCGTCCCACAGTGAGCCACCTTGCTGGATCCATCGCGCGCTGCGTCGGGCTTGGTCCAATACCTCAGTCATGTCCGTCAACCGAAGACCTGGTGCGGATCGGGAGGAGGCCTTGCAGTGGACGAAGGTCACACGAGCCTCCAAGTGGCCGGGTTCAATGAACAGGTAGTCGGCGAGTTCGCCCGAACCATCATCAAGGACCACGAATGCCTGGGTCGAACGTAGCAAGAGGCGTTCAACGTAGTCCTGGACGGACATCTGGTCGCGGTTCCCAGCAGTTCTAAGTTCTCGAGTGATATCAACACCGATCCAAGCCAACTTACGGAGAATCCGACGGTCCACTTCTGCCACTTCGGCGTTGGGCGGGCTTAAGCGGGTTCCAGTCACCGCCGACCCATCGGCAAAGAAGACCGTTGGTGGGTTGATCTGAAGGAACTGGCGAAGTGTTCCCTGGTCGGCCCAGCCATGCAGCAGATGGCGCTCATCCGATTGTGACTGTATTTCACCCGATAGATCCTGTATACCGGTCCAGAGTGTCACTCCCTGATAACTGTTGGTCAGTTCAAGGATATTGTCTCGACGGATAGCTCTAAGGTCGGTCCGAGAGAGGTCTGGCCCATTTTCGATTTGCAGGTCTACCAGGAAGGCCTCGGACGGGAGTTCGGTTCCGATTATTGGAGCGTCCGGCCAGACATCAAGCCGCTTTTCGAATCGGAGGCTCGGGATCAGCGGCACGCGCCCTGATGGCTCAGACTCGCCCCGGATGATTGTAGTTAACGAGCGGACCCAGTCTACATAGCCACTTAGGGTTGCGTGGGAGGACTCGAATATCCTCGCGTTGACCGTCGAGACGCCGGCTGCGGATCGAGGCTTACCGGGGGCACCTAGTGCCGTGCCAACCGCATGACCTAGGCGATGGGCGCGGGTGTCTGTCGCCTGAACCGCGGCGTCTACATTCGAACCGAGGATGTTTCGGTAGCTTGCCCGACCCGCGCCTCTGGGACCCACGGCTCGCAGTCCTAGTCCGTGGTACCTCTCGAAGTTGAAGGCTTCCATGCAGCGATTCACGACTTCTGGGTCAGCGACGCGGGGTTCGAGCCCGTTTGCCACGATCCTTGCTAGTCGAGCTTCGGCGGCCCTTGTGTCGCTCGCGACGAAGACATAGGTTATGTCTGAGTCAGCCGTCGTGGGAAGTTCGGCAACCACCATGTGCAAGCGGTATATAACGGTGTCGAGGCTTCTAGAACGCATCCACTGCGGATGGTCGACATGAGCGGAGACAATCAACAGCATCCGAGACTCCTCATCACTCGCGGCGTAGAACACATGGCCGTCCATGAAGCGGGCTCCTGCGCTGAGTCCGAGCGTTCTCAACCATTGGTTGCCGAATGGTGGATCCCACTCCGGCGTCGGAACCTCGTACACGACGGCCTTTAGCTTCGGCTCTATCTCGTGAAGAGTGATCTCGGTGGGTGCCGACGGGAGCCGCGACACAAAGGTCTTTCTTTGGATCACTTCCTCGGTGGCCGAGTCCGCGAGGTCGGGTAGCAGCCGTTCCCACACAGCGTCATGCTGGTAAAGCTGCCAAGTGTCTGCTTGAAGGTCTTCTACGACGGTGACGACCTCAGCAGGTGAGTCCTGCGTTCGGGTGCGAGCAAGACGACCTATGAACTGTAAGGTCGCTGGCAGCGACTTGTGCTTGTCGTGGTATGCACCGATCTTCAGAGCTGGATGGTCGAATCCCTCTCCGAGGATCCCGACAAAGGCCACCGCATCGATCTCCCCGCTCCGGAGACTCTGCAGTCGCTTGCGTACCGTACCTGCGGTCAGACCACTGTGGACCACTGCGGTTCTGACCCCTAGTTGGAGATATAACTCCGCGAGTTGCTCAGCCCGAACCTTCGAATGGGCTCTGACCAGGATCGCGCTGTCCGAGTGTTCTGGTGTTCCCAGCCGCTGAACTGCCTCTCTAGCTATCATCAAGTCCCGCTCCTCTTCGGTCAGGCCGGCAGCAGCCACTGGAACGAGTGACACTGGAGTGTAAGCGCCATCATCCACAGCAAGGGACAGCGGGTAGTTATAGGCGACCGACCCGGGCACAAGTTTTCTGTCTCGACGGTAGGGCGTTGCCGTGAGAAGGATCTTCCGCCCTTCGAAATGGTCCACGAGCGCCTGCCAAGTGGCGGCGGGGACATGGTGTCCCTCGTCGACGATCACTAGATCGAATAGATCTGGCTCAGGTACCGGAAGGCCTGCTTCCTCCAAGATCAGCGGGCTACACGCGAGCGGCGTCGCAACGACTGTGTCGACGGAGCGAGCGAACCCCCAATCCGTGGGCCGACTTTTGAGTTCATGGACGCGCGGCTTCTCGCAGATGACTGGAAGTAGGTCGGTGTTCGTTAGTTCTGTCAACTCAGCGAACCCCTGCGCAGCGTCGCTGCGAAGAAGTCTGCTCGGTACAACCAACAGGACTCTCGCTACGTCTTCAAGGACGTACGGAGCTGCTTGAGCGATGGCCGTCTTGCCGACCCCCGTAGGCAAGACAACCAGCGCTGCTTCTGTGGACTTAGTGAAGTGACTCGCGAGTGCGTGAAGCGCTCCGAGTTGTGCCAGGCGGAGGGGCATGTCGCCACCCCGGAGCAGGCTGAAGGAGCGACGAGTCACCTGGAAGTGCGACTCCCTCATGAGTGAACAGGCTTGGTCTGCATGTTGCCTGGATCATTGCTCCGGAATGCCGACGGACGCTGACAATGTCGCACATCCCATAGAACCTGAGATCCTCGCAAGGAGCGACTCGATAGGACAGCGGATCCTGTAGTCACGTCCAATACCGCTGTCCCCAGTCTCGGCCCTGACCGGCAGTTCTCGAATCAGACTCGGTCGGGAAGAACCCGGCTTGACGACCTTCCAGCCACGCTCGGGATGCGGTGTGACCCATCGTTGTATTGGTCTACTCATGCCACCCACGTCCGTAGTAGTCAGTCAAGACAGTCCCAAATTACACCAACATAATTCGACCCAGAAGTATTCCCGGTTGCCTGGATGGGCCGCTGCGCGAATAACCCACTCGACCCATACAGCAGGTTCAAACGTAGCGCTCGTGGCCCTCAGGAGATCTGACAGATGGTGTTCTTCAAGAGCTCAAATCGATGAGACCTCTGTCAGGGACTATCACCCTCCGCCACCCCAGGGATGGGCCGTCGTCCCTACACTGGAATCCATTAGTCGACGCGCCGAGGGAAATCAATGCCACGATACAACCGGAGACGAAGCCGCTACCGAGGTAAGAGAGAGTCCGTGCGGGGTTACACGCTCCGTGGTAGGGGCGGCAGAGTCAACTATGTGGGGATAACGAAGAACCCTCGCCGGCGGGCGGCTCAGCACCGCCGTGATGGGAAACGCGGGCGTCTACAGGTCGAGACGAGTGGGATGCCGAGAAATGCGGCCCGTCGGTGGGAAGGCGCCAGGCTTGCTGGTCACCGCAGGCGTCATGAGGGCAGGAGTCCTCGTTATAACAAGACCAGGAGTGGCGGCCCGAGGTTCTGATCGTGCCCGGGGCCACATTGCCGATCTTGGCAGCGGCTGGGGCGTTTCCGCCGTTTGTTGAGTCTTCGGGTCAATCGCTGTTGATTGCAGGACCCCTCAACAGGACACTCTCGTAGATTGCTCGCCGGTCTTCGAGCCACTGTGCCATCTCGTCCCAGTTGCTGCGGTCGCTGGAATCGATATGCAGGCCGGTCCAAGCGCCTGACACATTAGCACCGTCTCCTAGCTCGCTCACGAGGGCATCCGTGTACTCTGAGATCCGCCTCTTGACATCGGCATCGCCTCGACCGTTCTTTCCAGTCAGGTATACACCTACCTCGCGTTGGGCCAGGTATTGGCAGATGTAGAGATCTGCTGGCTCCACCCAGTAGTACACGTTGCTAGCGGCATAGCCTGATCGAGGGCCGGGCGCGTCAGGCAGCAGCTTCGTGAGGTGCGCCCAGAAGTCACGCCGGAACTGGCCCACACGGCTGAGCGAGCCGCTGCGGGTGATCTCCCCGACAGTCCGATCCCACTCGTTGGGACGTTCGATCACATCAAAGACAGGGGCGAGTGGGGAGTCACCGATGCGCACAACGCTGACGCGAACCGCAAAGAAAGCGAACGGGTCCGCCGTGTGGTTGTTGAGCCACCGGATAGCCGAGAGATGGGCTTCATCGAAGCCGGTGGCGACCCAGATCACGATCTTGGCTTCCAAGCCAGCCAGGTATGCCAGCAATTGGCCGAGGTGCTGGAGGTTGGCGCGCTCTAGTTGATTCTCTATCAGCACGCCGGAGCCATCTTGCGGTATCCGAGCAACAATGTCGGCCCGATATGGACCGACGTTTACCTCGGTGTCTTCAAGTTCCAGGTCGTCGATGCCCAGCTCGGCCGACAGGCGGTCCAGGTTCTTCGATAGCCAAGGAGTGAAGTTGTGTGCTTCGTGCCGCCATGCCTCCCGGATATCCGCGCGCTCCAGCCTGCCAAAGTCCAACTGCTCCTACCTCCTGCCGACGGTTCACTGAAGTCTGTTCGACTCAGTCTGCGAGATTCGAAGACTCTAGCTGCGGATCCCCGGTGCTGCAAGCTGGCTCCGCACGCCTCCGGCAGGAGTGGGCGGATCAAGAAAGACAGGTCAGGGTCGACTTGCCCTTAACAAGCCTATCCTATATCTGACAAATACTGAACATGTCAATTAGTTAGTAACGATGCTTAGCTATCTATCCGGGAGCCACGGCAGGGGTACTGTCCGATTTCGCCAACTACAGTGAGAAAAATCCCTCTCGTTCTTTCTCATAACCGTGGCGAATCGGGTGTTTTCTCGCCAACTTCGATGAGATCGGACACCTACGCGGGAGCTGCCTTGCGGCATCTGAGCGACAGTGTCGGCACGATGCGGGCCGACGGTTACTTCGGTACCTTCGAGTTCGAGGTCGTCGATGCCCAGTTCGGCCGACAGGCGGTCCAGATTCTCTGCGAGCCAAGGTATGAAGTTGTGCGCTTCGTGCGGCCAGGCTTCCTTGACCCTTGCACGTTCTAGCTTGCCGAGATCCATCGGTCCTACCTCCCAAGTCCGTCTATGCGGTAGACGCTCCCTACAGGATCGGCGGTTAGTCGCTTGTGGGGTCGAGCCCGAATGCGGACTCGACCGTCCTGATCGTGTTCTCGTCGCGGAGTTTGCAGGCGACATGCTGTGACGAGAAAAGGCCGCGTTCCCAAACCGCATCCTCGATGGGTCGGGTGCTTAGCCATTCGACCGGTACGACCATCTCCGTCAGATCCGGGTCTTCCGAAGCTGCGTTCTTCCACTTCTCGGCGCTTAGCTCTGGTTGATCGAGGAGTGGGTGGATTTTTCCGTCGATCTCAACCTCAGCAGCGCGAGCGGGTGCCATCTCGCCGGTGACACGGCCTATGCCGACGTAGCCGGCTCCACCAACATATGCGAACACGCGCTTTCCCGGTATGAGATGCCGTAGGGGCTTCCAGTATCGCGATCCCCCGCCTGCGCTCAGGAGACCGTACTTTCTGGCTATGGACCAGCGGTCGGGCTGGTCGACCCGGTCGAGGACGCAGTAGAAGTCCCTGCCGTTCCATGGCCTGCTCTTTCGTCGCGATGGTCGCTGGGTCGTCTCTCCGTCCGGCTGAGGATCGAGCAGCCATGTCCTGGCGAGGTAGTCACGATCATCGTCGTTGAAGTGGCGGAAGAACACGGCGTTGATGGGCACGCTTTAGGACTCTGCGAGGAACTCGACAATGCGATCAGATGTCGGGTCGAGTTCGGACGCGATGATCGTGAACTGCTGATCGGCGTTGACCACGTTCGGCAGCGGGCTGTCGAATCGCTCGGCGAAGGCCTCTCCGAGGTCAGTTTCACCATCATGGTGGTCCAGATAGATCTGCTCTAGGTCCTCTACGCCCAAATCCTGTACCCAAGAGCCGTAGTCGAGTGTTTGGGCAATAACGTCGCGAGGAGTCCGATCACGCTTGAGCTCAAGGACGTGGGCGCGACCGTCAGCATCCAGGGCCAAGAGGTCGATGTAGCCGCCATATCGGGTCCGTACCTGCCGTCCAATGACGAGCAGGTCTATGCCGCACATGCCGGGATCTTCAGCGAGCATATCCTCGAGACGCTGCTCTGAATCGAGGGCCACCGACTTCAGCCGACGTGGCCCTGCATCAGTCATCCGCCAGATCGCCATCTCGACAGCCACTTGAATCTCCTCTCTGCCAGAACCTACATCATGTCACCCGGCAGTGACACTCCCCCGCCGACATACACCCACCCAAGCCAAGGTTCAGATCTGTTGCAGCGCGCATCAGTCTGCGACCTCGAATAATCTGCCTCTGACCGGCTTCGATAACCGTCTCAAGCTCGGCGAGCCGCGTATTCGTATGCCTCGGTCAGAGCGGTGAGCAGTCCCTCGCTGATGTGTCGGATCGTATTTCCTTGTCCGACTTGGGTTCCCGCCAGTTGCTCGATCCGGTCGACGAACTGAGGTGCATTCTTGTCGAAGACGCTTCGCCAGAACTGGAGGTATGCGCCCCCGTCGTTCCAGATCGTGACGAGGCCCACGTTCTCAACCACCAGTCGCGGCAGCAGGGTGAATCGCTTCGCTCCCTTGCCCTCGGAGGTTGCGAGTCGTACCCAACCGTTCGCTTCGAGGCTCCGCGCCCACCGAAGCAGCCTGCGCAGTGACTCGTGGCTCTCGGGAGGGGCTTGGCTAATGCTCTGCTCGAACCTCTCGCTCCCCCTATAGAGGGTGCCGGACTTCCCGCGGCGTTTCTCATTGACTGCCACTTCATGCCGTTCCGGGGTCACCCGTTGCGGTAATACGACGGAAGTGCCCTCCACGTCGAAGGAGTTGACGGCGACAAGGTCGATCATCAACTTGTCTGTGACATGTTCCAGGTAGGCGACCAGTGTCATCAACTCCGCAGGCACATCATCGAGTACGAATACAAGCCGGAACCTGCCCTCCCTCAGGTGTTCGTCGAGATCTGTGGCGAACTCCTCGGCGTCGAGCGCCTCCTCTTGGACCGATCTCATCGCATCCACGAGGGATTCGTGGCCGCGTAGCTTCAACTCCGAGCTGAAGCGGTCCTCCAGTTGTTCCCGGGTCGTACCGCGTAGGCAAGGATTTGCGCAACGACAGCGCGGCGAGCCTCGTTGTTCTGCGCCAGCTTGATCTCGATGATGACCGGTCGGCCCGACGTCTCCACCCCCACGAGGTCCGCGTAGCCCGATCCCAGCGGTACTTCCCTACCGAGGACCAGGAGTGCCGGCGCGCCGGCCAGCGGCAGCATCTCCGGGGTGTCCTCGATCAGCCCATGTAGCGTCGCCTCGTCGGGGAACCCTTCGGGTCGGCTGAGTTGCCAGCCTTCGTCGTTTCGCGTCCAGATTCCCGAGACGGTCATGTATCGCTCCTGGTTCCTCTAGTCATTCTCGATGGTGCGGATGATTTGTTGACACAGGTCTACGTGCTGGGGGTGGCTGAGGTCGTCGCAGACGACGCGTTGGATGTGTCCCGTGAAGGGAAGGGGGGCCGGTAGTCGTCGCACACTGGTGTCCCGTGATCCCTGCCGACCAGCAACCGCCCTCGCCGGAACTGCGCGGCAAGAGGGTTGTCCGAGAGGTTCATGGTGCCCACCTCTCGACCGTTCAGAGCCAGACTGACGGTGTGGTCATTCACATCGGAGCCCTCGGTGTATAACACCTGAGCTGCGCAAAACCCCAGGTCGTCAAGGACGATCATGACGACGTTCGGAGCATCCATCTCACCTCCAGGATGGTTCTCCGAACGGGCGCGCCCGCCCGAACGACCCCCGACGCTTCAGCATATCCGGATTATGCGCGGATCTCCCCCTACGAACACCTTGCCCTTGAAGCCCCGCCGGACCTCACGGGCCATGCGCCTCACCGCCCACCAGCCGGTGGCATCACCGTTCCCGCCGAAGTGCACGATCGCCACCATCCGCACGCCGGCCTCCGAGGCGATCCGCCCTACCTCCGTCGATGACGTGTGGAACTCCCCGAGACCCTTCTCCCGGATGATCTTCTCGGTGGCCGTGCACTCGTGAATCAGCAGGTCGGCTCCCTGCGCCAGCCGTATCAACTCGTCCGACGGCGCCGTGTCTCCCGAATAGGCCACCGACCCTTGTTCAGTGTCCAACCGGTATGCCCAGGCGTCGAGAAAGCGGGAGTGGGGAACGGCGGCCGCCGTGACCTTCCAGCTCCCTCCCTCGTGGACGAGCCCGGGGGCTTCCACGTCGCCGGCCAGCACCTCGATTCCCCCCGGGTCCATGCCGACCGAGCCGTCGGTGCGTGAGGCGATGTCACCGGCATAGAAGCCTTCCGGGCCGACGAGGGATTCGATGAGCGCGGCCGTGCCTTTCGGTCCGTAGACGGGGACCGGTTCGGTACGGCCGGTGAGCCACGAACCGAACAGAAACTCGACCAGGCTCATGTTGTGGTCGAAATGGCTGTGCGAGATGAACAGCGCCGATACCTCAGCCGGGGGGATTCCGACGCGAAAGAGACGGCTAACCGCTTTTCGGCCGCAGTCGAACATGACGTTGGTGTCCCCGAAGGACACGACATGGGCCGGGCCGCCCCGAGTGCGGTGCCACCACCCCGAGCCCAAAATCGCTACTCGCATGTTCGATGCCACAGCGCGGCTCCCAGGTTCAGCCGGAGGGCTTCTAACCGGCGGCACCCTTTGGGAGACCATACCCCGCGCGATGTCGCGACGACGCAACTCGAAGGACACCGAGAAAGCTTCGTCGCACCGGCTACACACCTGACACCTAACCTGACCAAACTAGTTTGCACTGCAAACTCAAAGGGTCTAAGATAGTTTGCAGCACAAACCACGGGGCGGTGTCCAGACCCCCTGACGACTACGGAGGCACGCTATGGGGAGCACTGACCGGATTCCTCTTCTCTCCGCGTTTGCACCGAGGAGTCGCCGTAAGCCGGACAGTTACAGTTCGCAGAGGATGTTCACCAGCAAGCCTTCGAGCCATCTCCCCCACGATGACTCCGGCTTCCTCACCGCTACGGGCCTCAGCAAGAGTTTCGACGGCGCACCGGTAGTCGACGACGTCTCCTTCGCCATCGGACGGCAGGAGGTATTCGGGCTGTTGGGCCCCAACGGCGCCGGCAAGACGACCACGATCAGGATGCTCTCCACCGTGCTGGCGCCCGACGCGGGCGACGTGACGATCGGCGGCCACTCGGTGCTTCGGGAGGCGGACGAGGTGCGAAAGATCATCGGCGTGTGCCCCCAGGAGCTTGCCCTCTACGAGGAGTTGTCTGCCAGGGACAATCTCGTCTTCTTCGGGCGGATGGCGGGACTAGGTCGCAGGCAGGCCAAGGATGCCGCCGCCGAGAACCTGGAGTTGGTCGGACTGGCCGACCGCGCCTCGGACCCCGTGCGGAAGTTCTCCGGGGGCATGAAGCGGCGCGTCAACCTGGCGGTGGCCCTGATGAGCAAGCCCCAGCTCCTATTCCTGGACGAGCCCACCGTGGGAGTCGACCCGCAGTCCCGCAACCACATCTTCGAGACGATCCTCCGGCTCCGCGACGAAGGCATGACCGTGCTCTACACCACGCACTACATGGAGGAGGCCGACCGGCTGTGCGACAACATCGGCGTGATGGACCACGGCCGGCTCATCGCGCTGGACACACCCGTCGGGCTCAAGTCCGAGATCGGGGATCCCGACGAAGTAACGCTGGAGCAGGTCTTCCTCAACCTCACGGGCCGCAGTCTCCGCGACTGACATGCTCCGCCCCTTTGCCATTGCCTGGATCGAGCTCAAGAGGTTCGGCGCCGACCGTGGCGCCGTCGCCTTCGGCATAGCCCTCCCCATAGCTCTCTTCGCATTGATGTACGGCGTCTTCGGCCAGGGAGCGTCGTTCAGCGCTACGGCAAGCGTGGTCGACCTGGACGGCGGTCCCGTTGCCGCCGAGCTGATCGACCGTCTTTCAGCCTTCGACGGACTGGGGGTGGAGATTCTCACCGAAGCGGAGGCCGACCAGGCGCTGGACCGCTCGCACATCCTGACGGCGGTGTTCATCCCCGCCGGGTTCTCGGAGAGCCTCGAGGCGGGAGAGCCGGCGTCCGTACTATTCAAGCGGCGCGGCTCAGGGGGAGATACGGGCCAGATCGTCTCCCAGATCGTGCACGGCGTCGCGCAGGACATCGCCGCCGAGTTCGAGATACGCGAGCTGGTGCGGAGCCGGTTGGAAGGCAGCGGCGTCCCGGAGGCGCAGATCGTGGCGACGGTCGGGGACCTGATGGAACAGGCCGGCGTTGCTTCCGCCATCGCGGTCGAGAGCAGGGCGGTGGGCGTGGAGGAGGACGCGTTGGACAGGCTCATCCCGGGCGTGCTGACGATGTTCCTGATGTTCGCCGCCACCATCTCCGCCGCATCGATCATCGTGGAGCGCAATGCGGGGACCCTGGAGCGCCTCCTCACGACCCGCCTCTCGGTGAACCAGCTCTTCGCGGGTAAGTTCCTGGCGAGCGTCGGAAGGGCGATGGTGCAGGCCCTGATACTCCTCTCCCTGGCCTTCGCCATCCTCAGGGTGGGCGACGCCGCCACTTTCGCACGGGTGGTGGCATTCAGCCTGCTGATCGCCGCGGCGGTCAGCTCACTCGGCCTCGTGGTCGCGGGCATGGCCCGGACGCAGGAACAGGCGACGTGGGGGTCGGTCTTCCTGACCATGACCCTGACCGTCTTCAGCGGCACCTTCATCAGTGTGGGAGAGACAGGAGTGCTGGCGTTCCTGAGCAGGCTCACCCTGAACAAGTACGCCATCGACGCCATAGGCGACATGCTCACGGGCAGCGGCGGGCTGGCCGGACAGGGACCGGAAGCCGCCATCCTCGGAGGCATCGCAGTGGTCGGCTTCGTCGTAGCCCGTGTGGCCTTCCGCACGGCGTAGAAGGGGGAACGTTGACTTGAGGCTCGTGCTGAAGCAGTCGCTCATCCTGGCCGCGAAGGACACGCGGGTATTCCTCAAGGATTGGTTCGGACTCGCGTTCGCCCTGCTCTTCCCGCTCGTGTTCGTACTCGGCTTCTCCCTTGCGCTGCGGAACGTCGGCCCCGGAGACGAGCGGCTCTCGATCACGGTCGTCACCCAGGAGGAGGAAGGGATAAGCCGCCAGATCATCGAGGGGCTGGCGGAGGAAAACGTCGTCGACCTCACCGTGATGGAGTACGGCACGGCGTTACGGGCCACCGAGGATGGGGACATCGGAGGATTCGTCGCTTTTCCCGAAGACTTTACGTCAAGCCTGGTAGCAGGCCGTCCGACGAAGCTGGAGGTCGTCGCCCGGATCGGCGACCCGGAAACGGAAGCCGCGCTCTCCGGGTTCGCTAACGCCGTGGCGGCGGCCTCCTCCAACACGAGGACAGCCGTCCAGGCCATCCTGCAGCTTGGCGGCGCGGAGGCGTTGCCACTGGACATGGGGGCGTTCGGACGGGACCGCGCCCTGCTCCGCTTCGAGACCGAGCAGATCGGCCCCGTGGAGGCGTACAACGCCGGTAACTTCACCGTGCCCGGCTACCTCACGATGTTCGTGTTCTTCGCCGCGGCCCTGGCCGCCGAGGCAATCACGAGGGAGCGGGAGAACCACACGATGGAGCGGCTGACGGCCACCGGCACGCGGCGAGGGTCGGTGGTGGCCGGCAAGTACTTGGGCTCCGTCTACCGGGGCGTCATGCAACTGGCCGTGCTCTGGGGTGTCGGCCTCGTAGCCTTCCGCATAGACCTCGGCTTCTCCCCTGCCGCCGTCATCCTGATCTCCGTCCTGATGGTGCTGACCTCGGCAGCCTTCGGTGTGATGCTGGCAGCCCTGGTGCGCACCCAGGCCAGCGCCAACTCGGCGGCTGTGCTGGCGTCCCTGGTGCTCGCCCCCATTGGCGGATGCTGGTGGCCGCTGTTCATCACGCCCGAGTGGATGCAGACTCTGGCGCTGATCACGCCGCACGGCTGGGCAAACTCGGCCTTCAACAAGCTGATGCTCTTCGGCGCCGAAGGCGGTGACGTGGTCCTGGAATTGGCGGCCTTGGCCGCCTTCGGTGTGGGCTTCCTGGTCATCGCTCTCGTGCGGTTCCGCCTGTCACCCAGAGCATCCTGATCACATTCCCTACCACGACAAACGTATAGCAACCCAACTTTCCCGACTGATAACCCCTCCACCCGCCCTGCGTGTCGGTTCCCCCCAGCTCGACCTTTCCGGTCTCCGCCTTCCCCAACTCCGCTACGGACAAGGACACGAGCGTCTACGCTCGCGCTCAGATCAAGGCTCTCGTCAGAGACCGTTCCCCTTCCTGTTTCGGGTCGTTCTAGCGGGCGGGTGGTGCGTAGATGAGACCGCCCTGGGTCCATCGGGCGTTGGCCGAACCGGCTCGGGCGAAGCCGAGCGGGGCCAGGTTGTTGACATATATCTCGTTGTAGTTGCCGACTTGGCGGATGGCCTGGGCGTACGCGTCGGCCGCAAGGCCCATCTTGGTCTGCAGTTCGTCCTCGCCTACTCCGAGGAAGCGACCCGCTTCGGGGTCGGGCGGGTTAGCGACCATCTCCTCGATGTTGTCTGAGGTGATGCCTTTCTCGTCGGCGATTATCAGTATGTATATGAGCCAGTTGACGATGTCGGCCCACTGGCTGTCGTTTTGGCGGTAGACGGGTCCGAGCGGTTCCTTGGAGATCGGCGTGGCGGGGAAGATGATCCACTCCCCTTCGGTGATCTCACCGTTCCCGATGGCGGCGAAACGCTCCCCGAAGAGGCGCGACCCATCGGCGGTAACCAGGTCGCAGGAACCCTGGCGGAACAGGTCCATGGCTTCGGGGGTGCCTTCGACGGTGACCAAATCGATCTCGGCACCGACCACGCGGGCGCCCTCGGTGATGTTCTTCTCGGTGGTGGTTCCCGCGTTGGCGCAGAGACGGGCACCGTCCACATCCGCCAAGGTCGAAGCCGCGGTGAACCCGAACTCGGCCTTGCCCATGATCTGCTGACCGTCGTAGAAGGTGGTGGGTCCGAAGTCCCCACCGATCTCGGTATCCCGACTCTGGGTCCAAGTAGTAGTACGGAACAGCACATCCACCGCCCCGGCGGCCAGCACGGCAAAACGCTCAGCTGACGTGAGACCCACAAACTCCACCGCGGATGCGTCACCAAGCACCGCCGCGGCCAACGCCCGGCAGAAGTCCGCGTCAAAGCCTGTGAACGAACCGTCCTCCTGGGGTTCGGCGAACCCGATAGCACTAGTAGAGACGCCACAACGCAACGAGCCACGTGCCTGCACCACCCCAAGGGTGCCACCCTGGGACAGATCAACCGTCACCGCCGGAGCCTCTGCCGTGATGGGCTCCTCGGCCACCGCCGCGGCCGGTTCCGCGATCTCGGTCTCTGTTGTAGTCGTGACCTCTACCTGGGCGCCGCAGGCACCGATGATCAAAGCCGACACGCAGAGAACCGGCAAGAGTCGACTAACCACGGTCTGAGAACCCCTCCTTCGTCTGGCTGTAATGGTCTCGATAGCGAGACGCCTCGCATTCTGGGGAAGCAGCCCGGAGACAGCAACTCCACTCACCGCCGTAACCTAGAGCAGCGACATCATCCGTGTATCGAGTGGACTCCACTCCCCTACTCCCCACCGATGTGTAGAGAGCTATCAAGGCCGGTGAAGACCGCGCGGTCTAGTGGGTGGGTTGGTGTATGGCCTCCTTTCGTTTGGCTCGGAGTCGGTAGCTTTTGGCCTTTGAGGACGATGACTTCAGCGTGGTGGACCTAACGGCCGACGAATGCAGAACGTTGCGGCGGAACCTCGGGTGATCCGTGGCGGCATGAGCCCCCTCCGTCGCTGGTCAGCACACCATCCGACTCGGGCATTCCGACCCCACGAAACCGGGCAACCATCAGTGTTGTGGGTGACGGGCAAGGGCAGCGATAATCGGTGAGTAACGACGATCTCGATCACAATCTCCAAGGACTGCGTATGGATGCTTCTGCCTCCCTCACTTCATTGGCTAGGGGGTTCCCCGGCGCCCTGGGGGTGGTCGCCGTGCATCTTGAAACCGGGGACCGGGTCGCCTACCACCCCAACCGAAGGCTGCTGACTGCGAGTACGTTCAAGTCGATCCTGCTGGTCAGCCTGATCGAGAGGATCGACGCCGGCGATCTGTCGCTCGATGACCGGATCGTGTTCACGCGAGCGAAGCGCGTGGCTGGATCGGGCGTGCTGAAAGCGATGAGTTCGGAGACGGAGTTTTCGATCGGTGACCTCGCAGTGCTGATGATCACCATCAGCGACAACACCGCCTCGCAGATGCTCTTTGACGTCGTCGGCCATAGCCGGCTTCAGGCCACGATCGACCGGCTCGGGATGACCGGTACCCGGATCCCGCTCAGCCCACAGGACATGCTGCTCGGGATCGTCGGACTCGACTCAACGATGGGACCCGTTGCATTTGAGCGGTCCATGGAACGGCTCCTGCACCGTCGGTACGACTTCGACCATCGGGCGTACTCGTCGGACGGGAACGTCTCCACGCCGGCCGACATGTGTCGCCTGTTTCAGCGGATCCACAGCAACGAGGCACTATCCCCGGAGGGCGCCAAGACCTTCCTGGATATCCACAAGAGCCAGCAACTCCGCACCGTGATCCCCCACTTGCTCCCCGCCGGCACCGTCTGTGCCCACAAGACAGGCCAATTCGAGGCCGTCTCGTGCGACGTCGGGATCGTCTACGCCGGGAACGGACCTTATGCGATCGCCATCATGGCCAACGATGCCCACGGCGACCGGACCGAGCTGAATCGGGCCCTCGCCGGTCTCTCGAGGAGTGTCTTCGACGGGTTCGCTAGATCAGGGGCCTGACGAGGCAACGACGAGCGTTACGGCATCCCGATGAGGCGCCCGCGCCTGGCGGCCACGAGTTCGCCCTCCCGGGCAGTCACTTCACCGCGGAGCACCGTGAGCACCGGTCGACCACGGATCCTCCGGCCATCGAACGGAGTCCAACCGCATTTGGTCTTCTGTTGCTCGTTGGTGATCGTCCACTCGGAGTCAGGGTCGACGACTACGAGATCGGCGTCCTTTCCTACCGAGATCGAGCCCTTTCGGTGCTGGATGCCGAGGACCCGAGCCGGGCCCGACGCCATCAGGCGAACCAGCTGGTGGATGGTGATCGTGCCCTTGTTCATCTCGTCGAGCATCATCGGAAGGGACGTCTGTACCTCCGGATATCCGGACGGGCAGTTGAGCACGTCGGCAAACCCCTGACGCTTCTCCTCCAGTAGATGTGGTGCGTGGTCCGTCGCGACCGCGTCGATGAGCCCGTCTCGCATCCCCTGCCATAGCAGGGAGACGGACTCCGGTGGCCGGTACCGGTGGTAGCCGAGCGGACCCAGCACCTCGATCAGGTCGAAGGTCATGAACGGGCAGAGCGATTCGACCGTCATGTCGAGCCCGGAAGCCTTGGCGTCGCGAACGATCGGCAGGACTTCGGCGGGCACGTGGACGAAGTGGAGATGGACTCCCGTTTCTCGCGCGAACAGGACGCACTTCTGCGCGGACTCCAGGTATTCGATCGCCGGTTCGGCTCGCATGGCGCGTGCGAACTCCGAGAAGGGCTTGTTCGCCCAGGGGAACATCGCCCTGCGCGTGAAGTCCTGGTTGCCCAGATGCACGGCCACCGGGAGGCGGAGCGCGGCCGCTGTCCGGAAGACATCGAGCAACCGCGCGTCGTCATCCATGAAGAGTTCGGGCGAGAGCGGGGACTCCTTGCCCGTCCACTCCGCCCCGTCCGGCCTCTCGAACTTGTTCATGAAGACTTTGAATCCGATCGCTCCCGACGCGGCCATCCCGGGCATCTCGTCCGGGTGGACCCCGCCGGCCCACAACACGTAGTCGACGTGTGACTTGGTGGCGACATCATCACGTTTGGATACGAATCGCTCATTCGTGGTGATAGGAGGCTTGTTGTTCGGCATGTCCCCGACGGTCGTGACCCCGCCGACCGCGGCTGCGGCGCTTCCGGTCGAGAAGTCCTCCTTGTCGGTCAGGCCGGGATCCCGGAAGTGCACGTGCATATCCACGGCTCCGGGCAGCACCAGATGACCCTCGGCATCGATCGCCTCGGCGGAAGCAAACTCGCTAGCGTCGTCTCCGATCGCCGCGATCACGCCGTCCCGTATCCCGATGGTCCCCGGGAACACGCGGCCGGGGAGGACCAGGCGTCCCCCATGCACAACCGTGTCGAATCGCCTGCTCACGCGTTCTCCCTCCTCACGCCTGATCCCGCCAGAATCTCGGACGAGGCCGGCCGGCGCGAGCCGTGGTCACTCCCCGCCGGGACCGATAGGTAACTGTCGACCGCGGAGCGCAGCTTGCCACGAGCTCTCGCGAGACCGGCTTGCGTCTCCTCGACCCATGCCCGGTGGGCGGCTTGGAGTTCACGCCCGTCGGCAACCATCCTTCGCACCTCCGCTGGGTTGGCACTCCCGACCGTCGAGAGGGATCCCAGGAATGCCGACGGATCGAGCGACCGGCTGACTCTGTCCTGGGAGATTGCCATTGAGATACCGATCTCGTCCGCCGCGGCCACGACCATCTCGCTCGTCACGTCGGACGGCGGCACGCCCTCCGAGACGGAGTTTCGGACCAACCGGCCCACGACCTGGTGGGCAGCTCGGAACGAGAGTCCCGAACCGCGGACGAGTTCGTCTGCCAAGCTCGTGGCCGTCGTCCAGTTGACCTCGACCCGATCGCGCATCACATCGGTGTTGAACGTCGTTGTCTCGAGGCTCTCACGCGTCAATTCCAGGACGGCGATCGTGGAGTCGATCATCTCCTGGGTCGGGTCCGGGCCGAATGCGAGCTCCAGGTCCGATGAGGTCGCGGAGCGTAACGCTCCGAGCACGGCGGGGAGCCATCCCACGGCGATACCTGACAGGCCCCGGACGCGTTCGAGCGCCTCCGGGTTCTTCTTCTGCGGCATGATGCTGCTGGTGTTCGCCATCCCGTCATCGACCTCGATCATGCCGAACTCCCACGTCGACCATACGTAGAGATCCCCGGCGAGCCGTCCGACATCGTTGACCAGGATCGACAGCAACGCAGCATTCTCGGCGGGATAGTCACGAGCGAACACCCCGGCGTCCGTGGCATGGACCACGAGACCGTCGTGGCCCATGAGCTCGGCTGTCCGATGGCGATCGACCGGCCATGTGGTCCCCACGCAGGCCGCTCCCCCGAGCGCGTTGAGATTAGTGCGCGTGAAGGCTCCCTCGAGTCTCTGCTGGTCGCGCTCGAACGGGTAGTAGTGCCGCATGACGTAGTGACCGAGCGTGGTGGGCTGAGCATGCTGCAGATGGGTGTATCCGGGCATCACGGTGTCCGCGTGTTCGAGCGCCAGGTCGAGAACGGCATCCTGCAGGCGCAGCATCGCCTCGGCCACCTCGAGCAGGCGGTCTCTTACGAGGACTCGATTGGCGGCTTCCTGCTGGTCGTTGCGACTCCTGCCGGTGTGCATCCGTCCGGCCATGTCGTGGCCGATCCTCTCGGCGAGGAAGTGTTCGACTTGGAGCAACACGGACCCTCGCTCCGTTTCCACGGGGAACTCGCCATCCCCCAGCGCAGCGATCTCCCTGATCCCCAGGAGTATCCCCCGGGCCTGCGCGTCGGTGAGGACCCCCTGCTCCGCCAGCATGACGGTGTGGGCCATGTCGACTTCCGTGTAGGCGTTCAGGAGGAGGAGTTCGGCCTCGAGCTTCGGTGCCACCGCATACTTGACGTTCACGGGGTTTCGTGATGTCCCGAGCCGTCCGGTTGTGAACGCCGAGCCGTTCTTCATGTGTGGCACGCTCCGCTGCGAGGGGGCCGTTTGCTGGACATCGGCAGACTATACAGCCGACCGGATGGCGGCGACTGAAGACAATTCCGGCGATTGGGGGCGCTGCTTCCTCGTCGCCCCCGCCTCCTGGGCGTCAACGGCTGCGTCGCGCCCGCCCACGCATCCCCGAGGGTGTTGTGCAAGACTTGCTCGAAGCACGCGGGACGACAGCATGACCGTTCACCGAATCCGGATCGACCATTCCCGAGCGCTCGCCGAGGAGCCGGGCACCGGCCACAACCGCTGGCATCCCCGGATCCCGCCGATCCTGCACTGCGATCCCGGGGATGAGGTGGTCATGGGAACGAGAGACGCTCTCGACTCCCAGATCGGACCGGGCTCGACCGCAGAGCAGGTCGCCAACACCGACTTGAGCGTTGTCCACCCTCTGACCGGACCCGTCCATGTCGAAGGCGCCGAGCCGGGTGACATGCTCGAAGTCGAGATCGTCGATGTCGAACCGGTGGGCGGCTTCGGCTACACGATCCAGGTTCCCGGGTTCGGCTTCCTCAGGGACGACTTTCCCGAACCGCACATCGTGAGATGGGACATCGACGGCGGCTGGACGATATCGGCCGACCTGCCCGGGGTGAGGATCCGGGGTACACCGTTCATGGGTGTGATGGGGGTTGCTCCATCCGGCGAACTCCTGGCCCGGGTACATGCCCGCGAGCAGGAACTCGGCGAGAGGGGTGGGTTGGTGCTGCCGCCGGACCCCGACGGTGCCACGCCCTATACGGACCCTGTCGCCTCGGAGGGTCTGAGGACGATCCCGCCCCGGGAGAACGGCGGGAACATGGACGTCAAGCAGATGTCTGCCGGCACGACGGTTCGGTTCCCGGTCTTCGTCGACGGGGCCCTGTTCTCGGCCGGAGACGCCCACTTCGCCCAGGCGGATGGGGAGGCGTGCGGAACCGCAATCGAGATCGCCTCGTCGTTCTCGTTCCGAGTCCGGCTCCGCAAGGGCGAGGCCGCCGATAGCAACGTCAGCGATGTCCACTTCACAACCCGCGCAGATAGCCATCCCCATCCCGCGGGCCACAACCGGTCGTACTACGCGACCACCGGGATCTGCGTCGACGAGCGGGGCCGCCAAGAGGCTGAGAATCTGAACCTCGCAGCTCGCAACGCCCTACTCAACATGATCGACCACATCACGCGCAACCACCGGTTCGATCGCCAGCAGGCATACGCGCTCTGTAGCGTCGCGGTCGATCTCAAGGTCAGCCAACTGGTCGACGCCCCCAACGTGATCGTGACAGCCTTCCTTCCCACGGACATCTTCGTGTGACGAGGCCACTAACCCAACTAATAACTAATAAACAATAACTAATAACCTAACCGGCGAACGCCGGGAGCACATGCCGGGAGATGAGCTCCAACTGGCGGCGATACGCTCCGAAGTCCAGCCGCAGATCGAATACCACGAAGTCGAGGTTCCTCTGGGCGAGCTTGCCGACCTCGGCCACGCACTCGTCCGGATCGCCGGCCATCAGCATGCCGGAGAGGTCCTCGATGGAGCGGAAGGCGCCGCCGGGCGGCGGGACCCAGTTGCGGCCCTGCCACCCCGAGCTGAGATTGGCGACATCGATGCCGGAGCGGGCCTCCTCGCTGCTCTCGGCGATCCGGACCAGCGGAACGATCCCGGTCGTCATCTCCTTGCCCGCTTCGCCGGCCAGCGATCTGAGGAGGGCGAGACGATCGTCCAGCGTCGCCATCGGGATCCGCCCCGGCAGCCATCCGTCGGCGTACTTGACCGCCCGCCGGACCGACAACCGGCCGATCCCGCCCATGAGTATCGGGATATCGGAGACGGGTCTCGGCTGCAGGGTGACGTCGGCGAAGCGGGTAAACCGGCCCTCGAAGCTGACCCGGTCCGATCTCCAGACTCTTCGCATGACATCGATCGTCTCCAGCAGGAACGATGGTCGGTCGCCCGGGTCGAGGCCGATAGCGGTGATCTCGGTCGGGTTGCTCCCCTGTCCCATACCGGCGATCACCCTCCCCCCGGACAGGAAGCTCAAGGTGGCCAGGCTCTGCGCGAGTTTGAGCGGCCACCGGACCGGAATCAGCACCGCGGTGCCCAGCATGACCCGCTCGGTGACGGCGCTCACAGCCGCGAGGGTGAGCAGCGGATCGAGAAACGTGATGTCCTTGCTCTCCAACTCGTGCGGCTTCCACAGGAGGTGGTCCCGCACCCATACCGAGTCGAATCCGAGTTGCTCGATCTCGCGGCTCATGTCCACGACCCGCCCGACCGAGGCGTACTCTCCGAAATGCGGGAGCAGGACTCCGGACTTCACCGGAGCAGGAAGCTCACACGCCGTCCCCGTCGAACGAGATCACCCGGGCCCGTCCACGTTGGAACTCCAGGTACTCGTCGCGGGTCATCGGTGCATGGTCGTTTTCGATCACCTTCTTGGCGTTCCGAGCCTCGGCTGACAGCAGGTCGATGACCGTCATCGCCATCACGACGGCCGGATTGATGACCGCTTGGTGGTAGTCGCGCACGATGTAGTCGTTGGCGTGGGGCGTGCCGGTCACACCGCCGCAGTACGGATGTAACGCCGGGATGACCTGGGAGACATCGCCCATGTCGGTCGACCCTCCCCGGTTGTATCCGTCCGGCCAGATGAGCACCCGTTCTTCACCTACGAAGGCGTTCGCATTCTCGACGAACAGATCCTGCATCATCGGATTGTTCCGCATCGGCAGGTATCCGGGGATGTCGGTGATGTCGACCCTGGCGCCGACGGCAAGGGCACCGGCCTTGAACCCCCGGTCCACCTTCTCGGCGTAGTGGACCACCGCCTCGGGACTGCCGGCCCTGACCCGCCACTCGAGGACGACCTTGGGGGGAATCGCGCTGACGGCCTCCCCTCCACGGGTAAGGATCCCGTGGACGCGCACCTTGTCCTTCTCCTCGAACGTCTCGCGGTTCGCGTGGATCGCGGCGAGCCCGATCATGGCCGCATTGAGCGCGTTGACGCCCTTGTGCGGGGCGGCCGCGGCATGCGCTCCGAACCCCGTGTACTCCACGAACTTCGCCACATGGGCGTTACTCGTCCCTCCTACCGCGAGCGCGGCGCGGTTCGGCATCACACCTTCCGGCGCCGTGTGGACGAGCATCGCCATGTCGACATCGTCGAGCACCCCGAGCTTCAGGAACTCCTGCTTGCCGCCGAGGAACTCGATCGCCCCGCTGTCCCGCAGGGCAAGGCGATCCTGGACATCGATGAACTCCTCGGCCGGGACGGCGATGGCCACGACACTCCCCCACAGATGATCGAGGACCCCGCTGCGGACCAGGCCGGTGAGGGCGCCATACATGCTGCCGACCTGGCAGTGGTGGCCGCATGCGTGCGCCGCGTCAGTCTCAGGATCGGCCAGAGGATGGTCGAACACGCGCAGCGAGTCGAGTTCGCCGACCAGAGCCACGCTTGGACCGGGACCGGCGCCGCCGGCGAGACTCCCCTTCATGCCGGTGATCGCCAAGCCGGTTTCCAGGTCGATTCCGAGGCCCTCGAGTTTCTCCTTGACGAACTTGGCGGTCTTGAACTCGGTGTAGCCGGGCTCGGGATTGCGGCAGATGTGCTCGGCCACCTCGATGATCTCGTCCTGGTAGCTCTCGATTGCCTTAGCCACCCCGGCTTTCATCGCCGAAACATCCACGAGCATCCTCCCCATCAGAGGTTGCGGAGTATAGGCCTGTGGCTGGTGCTGCTGGCCGTTTGCCATCCACCATCCACCATCCACCATCCACCATCCACCACTCACGACTCACCACTTATCCCCAGTAGCCTGGCGGCGTTTAGTCCTGCGATTGCGGCCTTCTCTTCTTCCGCCAGTGGCAAGCGGTCCAGTGCCTCGATCGAGGTGTCGAGGTCGTACCAGGGGAAGTCCGAGCCGAACAGGACTCGGCTGGCGCCGATGTCTCGGATCAGCCCTGCCAGACGGTCCGGTGTCGGTCCTCCGCCTGCGCCGGTCCAGTGCAGGATCTCGCTGCAATCGAAGTATGCATTCGGGAAGTCACGAGCGAATCGTTCGACGTCGCGCCAGGCACCCCCGCCGAGGTGAGCCAGGACGAGCTTGAGTCGGGGGAACCGTTGGAGGACACCGGCGAAGGCGGCGGGTTCACCGAACCGCACCGAGCCGCGGCTCGGACCCGCGTGGGCCACCACGGGTAGATCCAACTCGGCACAGGTCTCGAATGCCGGAGACAGACGTTCGTCGGCGGCCTCGAACCGCTGTATCACCGGATGGATCTTCACGCCCCTCGCACCGCCCGACTCCACGAGATCAGCCAGATGAGCCTGATTCTCGCCGGGGCTCAGGGCCCACGGGTCGATTGCCACGAACGGAAGTAGCTCTTCGTGGACTTTCCCCAGTTCGACCAGCCAACGATTGAACGACTTGAGGCGGTCTCCCAGGGGTATTTCGTGGGATGACCCGTCCACGGACCCGCCCGGCGCGCCGGGCAGGAGTTCGACGAGCCGACCACCGGTTTCGATGGTTGCGAAGAGATTGACGACTATCGCGTAGGACACACCGGACCGACGCATCGCCTCCAATGCTTCGCCCGGCACCCCGCTGCGGTCGCTGAACGTCACATCCGGGTGCTCGCCATACTCCCAGACGTCGTACCCGGCTTTGTTGTACTCACCCTGCTCACGGGTCTGGTACAGGTGCATGTGGGCATCGATGATCAGAGAGCCCGGCACGTCTCGACTCCTTTCCGGGTCAGTGGTCATTATTGATTGCCTTAGTGCTCGGTCGTCAACATAATCTGGGGCATGATGGCTCTCGATTTCGACTACGACGAGTTGATGCCGGGCCTCCGGGTAAGGCGACGGGTGGAGCCATGAACGGAGAGCCAAACAGGACCGCGATCGTGACCGGTGCGAGCGGCGGCATCGGCCGAGCGATCGCCGATGAACTCCGGCGGAGCGGCTTCCTCGTGTTCGGAATGGATGTCGAGGTGCCGGACCACGTTGATTGGCAGCATGTCCATGCCGACGTGAGCGACGAGGCTTCCGTGCATGCGGCGATCGAGGAGATCGTGTCGACTGTCGCTTCGATAGATGTGTTGGTCAACAACGCAGGAGTGTTGATCATGGGTTTCCTGTCCGACATGCCGGTGGAACACTTCGATCGGCAATTAGCGGTCAATGTACGCGGACCGTTCCTGGTGGCTCAGAAGGTGGTGCCCTACATGCCCGCCGGCGCCAGGATCATCAACCTGGCCTCAGAGCTGGCGTATCTGGGTCGCGCCGAGCACTCAGCCTATTGCGCGAGCAAGGGAGCGATCATCTCGATGACACGTTCTTGGGCACGAGAGTTGGCCCCTCGCATCCTCGTCAATGCTGTTGCACCCGGACCAGTCGATACGCCCTTGCTCCAGTTCGATCAACTGACGGACGAGCAAAAGGAACTCGAACTGCAGAACCTGCTGGGCCGGATCGGGCGCCCCGAGGAGGTCGCCCACGTCGTCTCGTTCCTCGCAGGCGAGAGGAGTTCATTCATCACCGGGCAGTGCATCAGCGTCGACGCAGGAGCGGCCATGCACTGAGGTGGCTTGTGGCTTGTGGCTTGTGGCTTGTGGCTTGTGGCTTGTGGAGCGGCAGCCACGCCACGGCAACCGGTACGACCGCGGATCTTGCCGTCCTGATGCCCCCATAAGGCACATGAGTAGCTCAAACAGGCCGAGACTCTCTCAGTCCCGCCAGGCATCCTGACACCTGACACCCTCGTCGGTTCAGGGGCTCATCAGGGCCAGGATCTCGTACACGAGGTTGGCGGCGGCGATTCCGGTGATGTCTGCGTGGTCGTAGACGGGGGCCACCTCGACGACGTCGGCCCCGACGAGGTGCACGCCCCGCAACCCACGGAGGATTCCGACCAACTCGCGGCTGGTGAAGCCGCCGATCTCAGGGGTACCCGTGGCCGGAGCGAAGGCCGGATCCAGCACATCGATATCGATCGACAGGTAGATGGGCATGTCGGCTAGCCGTTCGCGGATGCGGGTCACGTAGCCGTCGATGCCGATACTCTCGACCTCCCATGTGCCGAGCACCACGAATCCGAAGCCGGCATCCTCTGCGAGATCCTCGGGTCCATACTTCGAGCCCCGGATTCCGACATGCATCGAGTGCTCACGCGAGAACAACCCCTCCTCCGCGGCCCTTCTGAAGGGTGTCCCATGTGTGTATGCGGCACTCATGTAGGTGTCGTACGTGTCGACATGGGCGTCGAAGTGGAGGAGGGCCACAGGGCCATGGCGCTGGTGAGCAACCCGAAGTAGCGGGAATGCAATGGTGTGATCTCCGCCGAGCGTGACGATCCTCTTGGAGCCCTGGGTCAACTCGGTGGCTGCCTCCTCGATCGAACGGACCGCGTCATCGATGATGTAGACGCTGCACGGTATGTCGCCGGCGTCCACCACCTGCTGGCTGCCGAACGGATGGAGTTCCAAGTCCGGATGCCAGTTGCGCAGCGTGCGAGCACCGTTGCGGATCCCGATCGGACCGAACCGGGCGCCCGGCCGGTAGCTGGTCCCGATGTCGAACGGGGCTCCGACGATCGCCACATCCCAATCGGCTACCTCATCGATCCTGGGAAGGCGCGCAAAGGTGGCGGGCCCCATGAATCGAGGGTAGACACGGCTGTCCGGCGGGCCGATCCGGCCCTCATGATCGGTGAACGGAGTATCTCGCATCAGACAGTCCTCCTGACTGACAAGCCGGGACGGCCTGGAGCGTCACACCGATCGTCCCGAAGCGTCATAGCACCACCATAGCTCCGGGATGTAGGGGCTTCGGTGTCTCCGAGCGTCCCGTGTGTCGTTTCTGGCCAGCGACCCGGCATCCGTTCATAATGATCCGATACGACTACCGCCCGGCCGGCTACCGGCCGTGCAGCCGAGGAGACAGCAATGGCGCGCATACCGCAGATCACAGACCGGAGCCAGGTCGCAGAGGATGAGAGACATCACGCCGACGCGATCATTGCCAGCCGGGGGGGCATCGGGCCGCCCTACAACGTGCTCCTTCACTCGCCGGACATCGCCGCTCGCACCGCACACCTGGCGGGATACTCGATCTTCGAGTCGCCGATGCCTCTCGACGTCAAGGAGATCGCCATCAGCACCGCCGCCCGCGGTCTGAACTGCGAGTTCGCGTTCGCGTCGCACATCGGGCTGGCCCGCGAGGCGGGTGTCAGCCCCGACACGATCGAAGTGATCATCTCAGGAGGATCGACAGAGGGTCTCAAGAGCGACGAAGGACAGATCGTGGACTTCGTCCGACACATTCTCAAGCCCCCCAACCGGGTGCCCGACGCATTGTTCGCGGAGTTGGAGAACCGCTTCGGCGTGGCGACCCTGGTCGAGTTGACGGGAATCATCGGGGCGTATGCTGCGCTCGCATGCACGCTGAACGTCTTCGAAGTGCCGGCACCCGAAGGATCGGCCTAGTTACTCGCCTGACGTATCGAGTCCACGTACCGTTGCAGCGCACATCAAACAAGCACGCGTGATTCGAAACGTCGAGCGTCAGCAGCGCGCTCCAGGCGGCACGCCACGCCGGCAGTCCGATGGGTGAACCGACCCCGTCGCGTGCCGGACCGCTCAGGTACGTGGCATTCGTCACGGCCTCGGTGTATCTGGGGCAAGGGGCCGTGGCGCCAGTCCTTCCACAGATCGCGGACGACTTCCGGCTCTCGGTGGTAACGGCCGGACTCGTCTTCTCGTCGTTCGCGCTGGCTCGCCTATTCCTCAATGTCCCGTTCGGGTTTCTCTCCGACCGGTACGGTCGGCGACGCATGATGATCGCCGGCCCGCTGCTCGCCGGTATCGGATTAGTCGGATCGGGCCTCTCCGGCGCCTTCGCCCCCCTCCTGGCCATGCGAATCCTCGGAGGCGCGGGATCCGCCATGTACATGACGGCCGCGGAGGCCTACCTGGCGGACATCACTACCCAGGGGAACCGCGCCCGCTTCATCGGAGTCAACCAAGGCGCACTGCTGGTTGGAGCCTCCATCAGTCCGGGACTCGCCGGCGTCCTTGCGCAGGGGATCGGGTGGCACCGGGCGCTAGTGGCGATGGGCGTGATATCCGTGTCGGGCGCCGTCCTTGCCGCGGCGCGCCTGCGCGAACCCGATACGTCTGCGGCGGCCGCCCAAGAGAGGTCGACGAGGACTTCCTCTGCATTGGGCGGAATGTTCAGGAGGCCCGAATTCATGGCGGTGTGGCTGATCACGCTTGCCACCTTCTTCACCCGGTCGGGTACGAGAAACACGATCTTGCCGTTCGTGTCGGAGATACGGCTGGACATGTCGCCAGGCACTCTCGGGTTGGTGCTGACGGGCATGATGATTGTCCAAGGTTCGTTGATCATCCCGGCGTCGAGGTGGGCGGACACGTATGGCAGGAGGCGGGTCATTCTCCTGGGTGTCGCGGTGGCCGCTTGCGGACCGATGATGTTCGCCGCCGCCGAGGCGTACCCACTGTTCCTTGTGGCGGCCTTCCTGCTCGCCACCGGGGAGGCAACCGGCGGTCCCGCCTCGGCCGCCTACGTCGCCGACATCACACCGACGACATCACGCGGGCTGGCCATGGGCGTGAACCGGACGATGGGTGACCTCGGGTTCATCCTGGGCCCACTGGTCCTGGGGTACGTGGCGGACACCGTCGGGTTCGCATCGGCACTCGTCACGAACGGAGCACTCCTGGCTGCTGTAGGCCTGGTCTTCTTCAGGTTCGCCCGGAAAGAGGTAGTCACCGATTGATGTGGTCAGTGGTCAGCTGACGTTTACCTCCTCAGGGACAACAAGCCACAAGCCACTACCGAAGCGAGCTATCCCGCACCTCAGGAATAACCTCGGCGGCCACCATGCGCATCGAGCGTTCCCACACGTTGAACTGGGTCCTGAGGTCGATGATGAAGTGGCTCACACCGAGGCGGGCGAATGAAATCAGGTTGCGGGCGATGTCGGGCGGCTGTCCCGTACTGACGATTCCCCCGAGATCGTCCGTCTCCTCGAACGAGGACTTCGGGTGCCGGGCGCGGGTAGCCGGGATCATGCGATCCAGGTCGACATGCGACATCCCATCCCCCGACTCGTCGGCCGGGCTGACGTAGGCCACGAGCGCCACTACGGGGACCGGCTTGTCCTGGGCTGCGCTCAACTCCTTCATGTAGTCGATACGCCTTCGCAGGGAGTCCCGTGGTAGCCGGCTCGCAAGGAGGCCGTCGAACGCCCGCACGGTCCTCTGGATGGCTATCGCCGATCCACCGCCGTACCAATGGGGGATGTCATGGTCGAGAGCGGGCGCCGTCACCTGCACATCGGAGAACGGCTTGTAGAACTCGCCCGAGTAATCGAGCGGCTCGCCTCGCCACAGCGCTCGGATGATGTCGAGGTGCTCCTCGAGCCTGGCCCCTCTCCGTCTCTCCTTGGACGCTGCGAATCCCGCCGCCGCGAACTCGCGGTCGTCATTCCCGCGGCCCCAGCCGGCGATGACCCGGCCGGGCCCGGCCAGGGACGCCAGGGAGGCGAGCATCTGGGTTTCGTGGATCGGGTGGCGGTACGGGATGAGCGTCGCGGTGCCGAGCACCAGTCGCGTCGTGCTGGCGGCGGCCCCCGACAACACGACGTACGGATCGAACCAGGTGCGATCGGGATCCTCGTAATCATGGGGCCAGTACACAAGGTGGTCACGTACCCAAACCGAGTCGTAGCCGAGTTCCTCGGCCTCGACGACGCCTTCCATCAGCCTGGCGAAGGATGCCTGCGATCCGAAGTGCGGTAGAAGGACTCCGAACTTCATGGTCACTCGACCTCCCTGATATAGCTGTCGACGGCCGCGTCGAGTTCGGCTCGGGCCGCTTCGAGCCGCCGCGCCGTCTCTCGATACCAAGACCGGTGTCGGGCCTGGAGCCGTCGGCCGTCGGCCACCATGTCCCTCACGGCGCCCGGATTGGCGCTGCCCTCCGTTACGAGCGCTTCGATGAACGCCCGGGCATCGAGCGACTCCCTCACGAGGTCTTCAGGCAGGTCCAGTGACCTGCCGATCGCCTCCTCGGCCGCTGCATCCACCATGGCCGCGGTCACTTCTGAAGGAGGGATGCCCTGCGCGACGGCGTTCCTGACCAGCCGCCCGACGACGTGGTGCGCAGACCGGAATGGGATCCCTGCGTGGCGGACGAGATTGTCAGCCAGGTTCGTGGCGGTCGCCCAATTGACGTTGGCGCGCTCGGACATCACGTCGGTGCGATAGGAGCTCGTTATCAACGACTCTCTCATCAACTCGACGACCGCCAGGCTGGGATCGATCATCTCCAGGGCCGGGTCGGGCGCGAACACGAGTTCTAGATCCGAAGAAGTGGCCGAACGCTGCGCCCCGAGAATCTGCGACAGCCAGCCGACGGCGACACCCGACAGTCCCCGTATCCGCTCGATCGCATCCGGGTTCTTCTTCTGCGGCATGATGCTGCTCGTGTCCGCCAACTCGTCCGCGACCTCGACCAAGCCAAACTCCCATGTCGACCAGACGTAGAAGTCGCCGGCCAGCCGCCCGACATCGTTCACCAGGATCGACAGGACCGCCGCGCTCTCCTGGGGATGGTCACGAGTGAAGACCCCCGCGTCCGCGGAGTTCATCACGATGTCGCCATGACCCAGGAGGTGGGCGGTGCGCCGCCGATCGAGCGGCCAGGTCGTCCCGGAGCAGGCCGCGCCGCCGAGGGAGCTCAGATTCGCCCGGTCGAATGCGCCCTCCAGCCTCTGCTGGTTGCGCTCGAACGGATAGAAGTGCCTCATGAAGTAGTGACCCAGCGTCGTCGGCTGGGCGTGCTGGAGATGGGTGTATCCCGGCATCAACGTGTCGTGATGCCGGTCGGCAAGGTCGAGTACCTCGTCCTGCAATCGCAGCGTTGCCTCCACCACTTCGAGCAGTCCGTCCCGCATATGGATGCGGTTGGCAGCCTCGTGCTGGTCATTGCGACTTCGGCCGGTATGCATCCGCCCGGCCGTGTCATCCCCGATGCGTTCCTCCATGAAGGCCTCTACCTGCAGGAGCAGCGACCCCAGCCGCGGATCGAGGGGAAGCTCGCCCGGTCCCAGGCCTTCGATCTCGCGCAAGGATTTGAGGATCAGGCCGGCCTGCATGCCATCCAGCACACCCTGTTCCGCCAGCATGACAGTGTGGGCCATGTCCACCTGGAGGTAGGAGGGCAGCTGCAGCGCCTCCTTCTCCAGCCTGGTGGAGAGCGAGTACTCGAGGTTCAGTTCGTTGACGGTCCCGCCGAGCCGCCCCGCCGAATATGAAGCTTTTGCATCGACCATGAAGGCCTCCTAACCACCAGGGCGCCTGACCGAGCCTCGCGCCGGCCCGTGACCGTGGTTGCCCGCGTGAGCACCCTCCTAAAGTACTCTCCTCAGACTGTTGCTCAGACCACTAGCTTGCCTGGGCGCGCTCTTCCTTCTTCCATGAGGCGAACTTGGACTCGAGGAGCCCGAGGGAGGAGATCAACACTGCTCCCATGACGCCGAGAACCAGGACCGCCACGAGTGCGTTGGCGGTGCGAAGCCGGGCGCTCTCGAACCTGATGAATCCACCGAGTCCGGCCAGATTCAGGAACATCTCTCCGATGACCACGCCGATCATTGCCCGTGCGGCCGCGATGCGGAGTCCGGCCAGCAGGTAGGGAACGGCGCCCGGCATGATCACATGGCGAAGCAGTTGCCGCTCGCTCATTCCGAGAGACAGTCCCACCTCCTCGAGGTCAGGTCGGGCATTGCGAATCCCGATGGCGGTGTTGATGATGATCGGGATGATCGCCCCGATCCATATGACGAATACCCGGGCGTTGTATCCGAGGCCGAACCAGAGCACGATGAGCGGGGTCAGGACGACTCGGGGCGTTGCGTAGATGGCATCGATATAGGGCTCGGCTATCCGCGCCAGCGTGTTCTGGCGCCCGAGCAGGACTCCGATCAGCAGCCCGGTGATGATCGAAATGCCAAGGCCGACCAGGAGAGCGTTGAGGGTGGTCCCGGTCAACTCCTGAAGTGTGACGATGCGAGTCGATCCGAATGCCGGAACACCATCGCGGATCAGCGCCACGGCCGCCGCGGCGACTCTCGACGGAGGGGCGAAGAGGATGGGGTCGGTGACCCTACCAACCCACTCCCAGGCGCCGAGAAACGCTACGGTCACGACAATCGGTAGGTAGATCTCGGGCTGTGTCAGCGCCCTGACGGACAACTGCCTGCCGTCCGGCTTGGCAGCCGAAAATTGTGGGCTTCGACTCGACGAAGAAGCGGGCGTCCTGGTGCGGCTTGACGATGTCATGGTGGCACGGGTTATCGGGAGCGGATGCGACCGGCCGGGCTATGCCGACCGGTCGCTTCGCTGCTCGATCCTCCTATCCAGCGGCTCCACAGCCACCGGCGGCGGCCTCTTCGAGATAACTCGTATCGAGCACGGTGCTCAGATCGACCTCTTCCTCGAGGTCGCCCGTCCGGACCAGCATGCTGTTGAGATTCTGGAGATACTCCAATCTGATGACGTCATTGTGATCCACCGGCCACATGTCGACGATGATCGACTGGTCGTACATCTGCTCGGTGGGCCCACGAGTCGTGCCCTCGACCCTCGTCAGAATCATGTCGATGTACTCGGACCGGTTGTCATTCGCCCAACGGTTCGCCATCAGGTTGCCGCATGCGATCCCGAGGGCGATGTCCGGATTCTCCGCCCAGTAGCCGCCGACCGAGAAGTAGGTGGAACTGCCCGGCTCGGGGATAATTTCCGCATACCGTGCGAGCACATGCAGGTTGTCGCTGGCCGCGTCGAGCTCCAGCCAGTCCGAGAGAAACACCGACGCTGCGTCGACCTGTCCGGCCAGCAATGCCGCCGAACGCTCGGGACTTCCACCGATCTGGGACAACTCGACGTCGACGCCGGGCTCCAGCCCCACGCTACGCACGGCCATGTTGCTGAGCAGCGTGTTGTAGCCGCCCGGTCCGGAGATGGCGACGATTCCTCCACGAAGGTCCTCGATCGTCTCATGCTCGGTCTTGGCGACGAGCACGTAGTTGACCTTGGACTGCGGCGATCCGATGATCACCGGGTCGGCGCCCTGGGCCAGACCTACCAGAGACTCGTCGGTCCCACCGGTGCTGATGTCGGCAGCCCCCGCGAGAAGTGTCTCCAGGCCGGTTGTCTGGGTCAGTATGACCGTCTCGACCGACAGACCCCACTCCGTGAGCAGGTCGACCATGTAGAACTCGGTGCCTGACAGCGAGTCGGGGAGTCCGGTCGTCATGACCATCGACTTCCCGCTCAGATCCAGCCCGAGTGGGTTTCTCGGATCCATGGCGGGTTCGGCTGCCGCCTGAGTGGTCGCCGCTTGAGTGGTCGGCGGCGTGGTCGGCGCGGGTTCGTCCTCGCCACACGCTGCCGTGACGAGCGCCAAGGCTGCAAATATGGCTAGCAACCGAAGCATTTGATATCTCGAGTAGGGCTTGAGTTTCACCTTGCTTCCTCCTTGATGGGTGATCTGGGCTCTTGCGTTCGTGGATCCAATCGGTCGGCGTACATGGTCGGCCGGCCGAGAGCGTTCAACTGCACCTCTCCTCCCTCGTTGCAACACTGCTCATTCGGTGACCGCCGTGTATCTCCAGTACTGGATTCGCTGTTCGAACCGCCCCGCCGCCTTGGTCAGAGCGATCCCCAGCAGCGGGAGCGGTACGATGGAGGCGATCACGTACGCGGTCCGGAACCTCGCTCCGTTCTCGACGATCAGCGCTCCGATCCCGCCGAGCCGCAGGAACACCTCTGCAACCGCCATGCCGACCACGGCTCGTCCGATACCGAGCCTGAATCCGGCCATGATGAACGGCACCGAGCTTGGTAGGACAACCCGGCGCAACAGCGCGAGTCTCCCGGTGATACCGAACGACCGAGCCACCTCCATGAGATCGGACGGTGTCTCGCGTACCCCCGCGTAGACGTTGAGCAGTACGGGGAAGAACGAGGCGTACGTGACCACCACCATGCGCCCCGGGAAGCCGAACCCGAACAGCAGCAACACGAGTGGGAGAAGCGCAATCAGCGGTACCGAGTAGATGAAACTGGCGAGCGGCAGGAGCGCCATGCCGGTCGGTTTGTGATAACCCATGACCACGCCCAACGCGAAGGCCACCAGGAAGGCGGCGATGAATCCGGTGAACAGGAGTTGGAGGCTCCCCAGGAGAGCGGTGACCAGCTTGCCGCTCGTGAGGAGATCCGCCAACGCCGCTGCCACGCTGACGAGGCTGGGGAAGAGCACTTCGTTGCCGACCTGCAGTGCCACGAGCTGCCATATCCCGATCACCGCAGCAGCGAAGAGAACGTGCCGGACCGGCTGAGGCCAGCCCGCGAGCAGCGATCCGCGTTTCACGTCACCCTGCCTGGTGGCGCGTCGCCGATGGAATCTTGCCTGATGAGGTCCCACACCTCGTGACGGATTTCGGCGAAGCGTGGATGGGCCCGCAGATCGTACTCCCACCTCGGTCGCGGCAGATCCACGACCAACTCATCCTGTACGGTTCCAGGACCCGGCGACAGGACCGCCACGCGATCGGCCAGCATCACGGCCTCATCGAGGTCGTGGGTCACGAACATCACGGTCTTGCGTGTCTCGGACCAGATCCTGAGAAGTTCCTCCTGCATCACCAGCCGGGTCTGGGCGTCGATCGAACCGAACGGCTCGTCCATCAGGAGGATGTCCGGGTCGGCGGTTAGCGCTCGCGCCAGGCCGACCCGTTGCTGCATCCCGCCGGACAGTTGATGGGGATGGGCGTGCTCGAAACCCGCGAGACCGACTTTTTCCAGATTCAACCGGGCCGAGTGCTCCGCTTCCTCATTGGAGACATCCTTGCGTACGGTCAACGGCAGCATGATGTTCTCGAGCACCGTTTTCCACGGAAACAGCCCGAAGCTCTGGAAGACGACTGCACGATCTCGTCCAGGCCCGGTGACGGGCGTTCCGTTGATCCGAACTTCGCCGTCGTCGAAGCCGATGAGACCCGCCACGATCCGGAGCAGCGTGGTCTTGCCGGAACCACTCGGGCCGATCACGGTGATGAACTCCCCCTTGGAAATGGTCAGGTCGAGGGAGTCGAGGGCCAGGAGCTCATGCGGGACACCCTTCTTCTGCCAGCGAAAGGTCTTGCTGAGACCGATGATCTCGAGCTCGTGCGAAGGCGCAGTTCCGAGCGGCGTCGACCCGGTCATGCCGGGTGCAACGTCCTGCTGATCGGATAGTGCGCTCGCAACTTCTAAAGCTCCAGCCGACGGGAGACTGTGCACCAATCGCCTAGCAGCGCCGTTTGTGCGCTGCTCTCCACTAGACCCTGCTGCCCGGCTCCGCCGTCCGGGCAGTATAGAGCAACGCTGTCTCCGCCGCCGGAGCGGATCCGGGGACTACGATCCGTCGAGCGACAGCAGCCGGCGCGGGTTACGGGTGATCGCAGCGGCCACGTCGCTCTCGGAGACACCAGCGCCCACCAGAGAGGTCGCGAACAGCGCCAGACCCTCCGCCGGAGCAACGGTGTCCACTTGACCGAGATCGGTGGTGAGGATCACCCGCGATGCGCCGACCCGATTGATCACGTCGGCCATCGTAGACAGATCGTCGCCGTGCGTAAGGCCGACATAGCAAAGTTCGATGAACGCGCCCATCTCAGCTAGGGACTTGAGATCAGGCATCTCCAATCCGGGTGGATCGAGCGTTGGATGCGTGATGACAAAGCGATCGACCCCACGAGCCTTGGCGCGCTCGACCACGAAGAAGATCTCGTCCCGTCCGACGTGACCAGTCGCCAGGATCAGGCCGTACTCCGCGATGAGTTGCAAGACCTCATCCAGCGGCTGGAGCACCTCCGGAGCGAGCAGATCGATCGGTTCGACGGCATCCATCGGCAAGGCCAGCGGTGACAGGATCCCGCCGCTCCACTCGGGAGGAATGTCGTACAACTCGCCGCGGTTCTGGTACGCAGCGATGTGAGACGCGGCGTGGACAGTCGGGAGCCACACCACTTTGAGATACGGGTCGCCGTCGTGGTTCGGCCCCAGGGCTCCTCGCACCGCCATCGGATTGATACCGCCGACATAATGGTTCAGGACGATCGATCCGTAGAGGTGGACACCTGTCCGCCGATGGGCGATTTCCGCCCAATTGCTGGTGTTGATGACATGCGACTTGATTACGGCGCTGTCGAGCGGTGACCCTCCGATATGGGTTGCGAGGGAAACAGGGTCGTAGCGTCGGGGTATCCCTTCAGGCCCGCAGTGCACATGAAGGTCGATCGCGCCTGTAACCGGACTTGCCATCGAGGGTCCCTCAGACGGTCCCGCAGAAATCCATCGCGGTGAGGGCCAGTACTTCCGCAACCGACACCATCTCACTGATGCTGGTGTAGGTCCCTCCCGCGCCCGTCTCCTCGAAGCCGCCCCCCGGGCCGTAGTGGAGCGACGGAATACCGGCTCCCCACAACCAGCAGGTATCTCCGGCGGAGTATGACCCCGGGAGGATTGCACCGATCAGGTCCGGAGGCCGACCGGTCACCTCTTCGTGATTACGAGCAACTGCCTGCACGATCGGCTCGTCAACCGGCACATCGACAGGATCCATCACGAGTTCCCGTCGGCCCCTGAAGAACGCCGGCGGCGGCATCTCGAACTCGTACTTGAAGTCGGGATCCTCGGCTGCGAGAGGGTCGAGCACTCGCTTGATATCGGCCTCGACAGTGTCAGGCGTCTGTCCTGGTACGTAATGGACGTCGACGATGATGGTGCACAGATCCGGGATGTACGGGGGCTCGGTCAGGATGTAGTCTTCTCCCCGACCTCCAATGATGCTGCCGACGTTGAGCAGCGGAAGCGCAGGTAGATTCTCCCGCGGCGTGTAGGTGAACTCGACGCGCTCCAGTGCTTGGATGACCTTGGCCATCTGGCTCACGGCATGGATCGAGTCCTCCGCCCGGCTTATGTGTGCGGACAATCCGTGAGTGTGGATGGCGAAGTGCATGATGCCGCCGTGAACCGTCACGAGGTTGCCCAAGCCGAATGGCTCCGCAAGAACCGCCGCGTCGGTACGGAATCCGCTCTCCATCAGGTGATGGGTCCCTACCCCTCCCTGCGTCTCCCCCACCACGCACGCCAGCACGAGATCTCCTTCGAGCTGGATCCCCGCTCGGCGGATCGACTCGGCGGCCTCGATCATGGTGGCGACCCCGCCCTTCATGTTCTGGACACCGTGGCCGTAGAGCCGGTCTCCCTCAACGGTTGGTGCCCACGGGTCGCGGGTCCCGCCCCTCATGAGCGAGTTGATGTCGATGTGCCCGTTGAACATGAGGCTGGAACCGGAGCCGCGCCCACGGAGGGTCGCGATGGTCTGGAACCGGCCGGGTTCGACTTCCTGCATCATGACCTCGTATCCCCGTTCGGAGAAGAAGTCTGCGAGGTACCACGCCACGTCCGACTCGTCGGGAACGAAGCTCGGTATCTCTATCAGTGAGCCTGCCAATTCGAGCAATCGGGTCCGATCGATCGGGGGCGGCGATGCAGTCATGTGGACGCCAACTCTAGCCGTAGCGTGGGAGCCCCAGCGGGCGGTCATATGCTTGAGCGCATCGGTTCTTGCAGCGGCCTCAAGGTGGCGCCACTCCCCGAAGGCTCGTAGCCACCCAGCCTGGGAGTCTTCGTAACTTGACCAACACACCGGCCCAGCAGCGCCCAACCCCGCGGAATCGCGCTGCTTCAAGTAGGTATTCGCTTTTCCCTAGCCCCGATTCTTCATGCACGGGGTTTGTCTGATCGAAGAAGGGGCTTCTGAT
>JAPPFW010000062.1 GCA_028821575.1 bacterium
CCCCGATCGTCGCAGCGACCCCCCACCAAACGGGGCAATTCCAGTATGAGTGAATCAGGGCTAGGGACTAATCACCTAGGAGGGTGCTGAATAGTCCGTAGAAAGGGGTTCGCCGGCTAGCCGGCAACACTCTTGACCAGGTAGTTGGCAACCGGCGAGCGCCGCTAGTTCCGTTCTTCAGCACCCTCCTAGGGGCTGATACCCGCCGGGCACGGTCACGAGGGCTACGGGGACTCGTAGTCGGGATACTTCCGGACGGTCACCGGTTGTCCGGCGGCCTTCCGGGGCCCGGTACCACGATTCGAAGTCGCCAAGCCACTCGTCGGAGCCGGCGATGATCTCCTCTTCGCCCGGAACGTGAACTCCCCGTCCCGCAGTAGGAACCTGCATTTCACCATCGTGTGCTCGGCAAGGGTGCCCGCGCTCTTGGTGGCGATCCAGTAGAGGCGCCCCGAAGTTGTCGATGTGGTGTGCCGACCAAGCTAGTAGCGAAGCGTCTCCGCGGGCAGGAGCCTCTCCCTCGAGGAGTCGACGACTAGAGCCAGTTCCTGCAGCGTCACCGCGCCGAGCAGCGCGTCCGTTCCGTCCGTGCCGAACACAACGGGCGTAACCTCTGTCGCGCCGTCGACCGTGACGCGAGCCCTTCCCACGTCCAACACCTGACGCCGTCCGTCGGCCAACTCGAACGTGAGCTTGCGCGTTCGTTCCACTCCCAACTGATCGAGCAATCCGGCGGGCAGCACGGTATAGGACGCGCCGGTGTCCACCATCGCCTCGATGCCCAGTGATCGTTCACCGTCCAGGCTGGAGACCTGCAACGGCCACTCGAATACCCCCATTGCCAAACCCCTCTTCCGCTCGACACAAACATAATATAACGCGGTATATCGATATTATCAAGTAGGGAAACTCATGCAGCGGGACGTGGGTGGTCGCCGGGGTCACTGGCCGGCCGTCTGACCGCCGTCGATGATGATGCTGTGCCCGTTGATGAACTGGGCCTCGTCGGAGGCCAGAAAGGCGTATAGGGCGGCTACCTCCTCCAGTTTCCCCAGGCGGCCCAGGGGGATGCCGTCCTTCAGAGTCTCGAAGAAGGCCTCGTCGGCGCCACCCTCCAGGGACAGGTCGGTCGGTCCTATGTGGCCGGGGGCAATGCTGTTGGCCCGGATGTTGTGCTTGGCCAACTCTATCGCCATCGTCTTGGTGAGCAGCACCACCCCACCCTTCGAGGCGTTGTAAGCGGCTACCTCCGGTTCGGGTACGTGGCCGTTGTTGGAGGCCATGCTGAGGATCACCCCGCCCTCGCCCTGTTCCACCATCACTCGGGCCGCCTGCTGGCTGAGCAGGAAGACCGCCTTCAGGTTGACGTCGAAAGTGCGGTCCCAGTCCTCCTCAGAGTGGTCCAGGAAGGGCGCCCACCGGGCGATGCCTGCGTTGTTGACCACGATGTGGAGGCCGCCGAACACCCCGACCGCCCGGCGGACCGCCGCCTCGCAGACGTCCTTGTTGCTCAGATCCCCCGCGTGGCCGTGAACCTGCCCGAGTTCGGCCAGTTCCGCGACCGTCTCCGAGAGCCGTTCCTCGAGGATGTCGCAGATGAGCACGCGTGCTCCCTCCTGGAGGAACCGTGTGGCGATGGCCCGGCCGATGCCCCGCGCGCCGCCGGTCACGATGGCCGCCTTACCAGCAAGTCTTCCCACGTCGCCTACCTCGCTCGCGTAGGAAAGGAGGATACCGGCCGCACGGCCCTCCTCCGGGGTTCTGCGAGGGGTGGGACGATGTATCGGTGGGTATAGGGCCGGGGTCGCGAGATTCGGGCTGCAACGAGGGGGTAGACGTTGTCACAGCAATGGCGCAGAATGGGTTATGCCAGACACCCGGCGTGTCGAACCGGACGTCATTCGACCGAGCGCGGGCCAATCATGTAGGAGCCGAACCGCCCGAAGGGGCGGTACAGGCCGCGTTGCGAACCCAGGTACGGTGGTGGTGGGGGAGGGCCCATCGCAGGGATGGCCCCCGGCGGTTTTCGCGATCTGGTGGGGTATCGGTGAGGGGACCGCGGGGGACTCGTCTATGGTCGTCCGGCGAAGAGGGTGCCTCCGCCGGGGTAGGCGCCCTCCCAGCCCGCCATCTGCATCAGGTCCCACATGGTGACCTGGTTGGCGGTGAGCACGATGGTTCCGGTGGCCTGCTCGAGGTCATCGAGGAACGACGCGGTGGCCATCGCCGTGTCCGGAACGAGTACCGCATCCAATTCCGGCGACGTGGTGGATGCGACGAAGTCGATGACCCGGTCCGGGCGCAGGGTCCCGACCTCCACCCCGGTGATGATATGCAGGCACTCCACCGATTGGACCGATGCGCCGGCCGCTTCGACGAAGTCGCCGAACGTCCGGGCCACGTCGTCGGGGTAGGTCGCCCTCACCGCCACGCGCTCGACCCCCAGGTGGTCGATGGCCCTCAGGAAGGCCAGCGAAGTGCTGGAACTCGGGATGTCGTAGGCCCTCTCGATCTCATCAACCTGGCGTTTGGCTCCCTCGGGTCCGAAGATGAAGCTTCCGCTGGTGCACGCCCACGACAGGGCGTGTGGCGCGAAGGCCAAGACATCCTCCATCGGTTCCAGCAGCAGTTCGATTGCCCCCACCATCCTCAGGGCGTCAGGGCGGTGGGCATCCACCGGCACCTCTGTGTGGAACACCCGGTTCTCGACCGGCGGATCCACGGAAGCGGCCATCAGCGGGTAGTCGTCCTCGCTGGCGTAGCCGGGGTACAGATACCCGAACCGTTTCACTTCCTCCGCCTCCTTACCTGTGACTCCGCCGGGCCCGCTCATCCGCGGGTTGTTCCGGAAGCCGGTTGCTCATACTACGGCCAGTCGAGCGGGCGATGATCCGAGGACGCGTGCCCCACACTCTTCCACCACCAGGGTGTGGCTGAGGTTCACCCCGTACTCCCCGTACCTCCTGATCGACATCGGCAGGTGGAAGGCCATCCCTCGCTCAAGCCGCCGGTCGTTGTCGGCGCGGATGAAGAAGCCGAGAGCTTCGATCCAGCTGGGCGGGTAGCCGATTCCAACCGGGTATCCGAAGTAGTGGTGGAAAATGTGCCCCTCCAGAACGCTCTCGAGGGCGGCGAGACCACGAGCGGCCACATCGCGGGCCGAAGCACCCGGTCGGGCACTCGTCCGGATGGCCTCCAGGGCGGCTGTCACCGCCGCCTCCACCCGCAACATGTCGGCCGACGGCTCGCCTACCACCACCGTGCGCATCAGGGGCGAGACGTACCGTGACACCTCTCCCGTCAATTCGAGGAACACCGTCTCACCTCGGCCGATGCGGTGGCCGTTGAAGGTGCTGTGCGCCGCTCCGGCCCGGTATCCGGCTGCCACGATCGGGCCCCAGCAGAGAGTGTCGCTCCCGGCCCGGTACATGGCATCCACGATCGCAGCCGCCACCACCCGGTCCTCCACGCCCTCGGCGATCTCGGCCTCGGCCGCCGCCACACCCGCATCGGTCAGTGCAGCGGCCCGTTCCATCAGATCCAGCTCGGGGTCCGACTTCACCAGCCGCATCCCCTCCACCAACCCGAACGCGTCGGTGAGTTCGTACCCTTCGAGACCGGCCACGAGGCTCCCGTAGCGGGCCACGGGAAGGGTGCTCCGGTCCAGTGCGATCCTCCTTCCGGACATCCCGGCCAACTGTTCGAGCGTGAACGCGATCGGATCGTCGAAGGTTCCGTACGACCGGATGTCGTCCACCACGACCGAGTTCTCGGCCCGGGCCAGTTCGAACTCGAAGATGACCAGCACCGGCGCGTCCATGTCGGACCCCAGCACAGCGCACTGGTAGTCGAACAGGTTCTCCGAGTCCATACCCGTCAGGTAGAAGACATTGTGGGGGCTGAAGGTCACCAGTAGGTCGACGCCGGCGAGCTCCATGGCAGCGCGCACGCCCTCCCAGCGCCTCCGGAACTCGCTCTGGCAGAATGCCGGTTGTCGCGGGATGGTCAACGCATACCTCCGGGGCGGGTCCGTGAAGTCGGATACTATCGACAGTCCTACCAGCTGGGATCGAGCCGTCGCTAGCATTTTGTGGCGCGTGATGGAAGGAGACGACATGCAAGCCGGTTACGGAGAGTTGACCTTCCGGAAGTCGCGCCTCCTCCACGAGGACTCGAAGAAGGTGATACCGGGCGGGGTCAACAGCAACGTCCGCATGGGGGAGAAGCCCCACCCGATCTTCTTCGAAGCGAGCGAGGGGCCCTACCTGTACGACGTCGACGGAAATCGCCTCATCGACTACGTGATGGGTCAGGGTCCGATGCTGCTCGGGCACCGCCCCGCCTTCGTCACGGCGGCGGTCGAGGAGCAACTGGGGAAGGGCATCCTCTACGGCGCCCAGCACCGGCTGGAGGTGGAAGTAGCACAGCTCATCACCCGCACGGTGCCTTCCGCCGAAGTGGTCCGGTTCAACATGACCGGGACCGAGGCGGTTCAGGCCGCCCTCCGGATAGCGCGCGCCGCGACCGGCCGCAACACCGTGCTCAAGTTCGAAGGCCATTACCACGGATGGGCCGACAGCGTCCTCTTCAATGTGGGCAGCAGCTCGCGGACCAGGTCCGACGGGCACGGTACCGAGCCGGTGCCGGAGTCGGCCGGTGTGGCCACCGACGCCGCCCGCTCTCTGATCGTGGCGCCCTGGAACGACCCCGAAGCACTTCGCGAGCTCACCTCCGCCCATGGCCACGAGATCGCCGCGGTGATCATGGAGCCGGTGATGGCCAACAGCGGGGTCGTGGAGCCCGTTCCCGGCTATCTGCAGGCGGTGCGCCGGGTGTGCGACGAGCACGGCATCGTGCTGATCTTCGACGAGGTTATAACCGGGTTCCGGGCCTCCCTGGGGGGCGCTCAGGGCCGCTACGGGGTGACTCCGGACCTGACGGCCATGGGCAAGGCCCTCGCCTCGGGCTTCCCGGTGGGATGTGTGGCCGGTCGGCGGGACCTGATGGCAGGGATCGGTACCGGCAAGGTTACGCATGCCGGTACTTTCAACGCCACCCCCATCACAATGGCGGCGGCCCGGGCCACCCTCGAGCATCTGTACGAGGGGGGTGAGGAGTTGTACGGGGCCATGGAGGCACGCGGCCGGCGGCTCATGAGCGGACTCAACGAGGTGATGACCGGCCAGGACATACCCTGTCGCGTCCAAGGCCTGCCGACCATCTTCAACCTGATGTTCACCGACCTCCCGGCGGTGCGCAACCACCGTGAGGTCCTGATGACCGACAGAGCGAGGCGGGTCGGCTTCCTGCCACACCTCATGGCAGCAGGCGTACGTATCTCGGGATTCGGCAACTTCTTCCCGTCGGCCGCCCACACGGATGCGGTGATCGACGAGACGGTCGAACGGTTCGGCTCCGCACTGGATTCCTTCCGCTCGGCTCTATGAGCGCCGGCGCGAGGCGGGCCGAACCCCAGGTCCAGACCGTCACGGGCCCGATTGCTGCATCGGCGCTCGGCAACACCCTGATCCACGAGCATCTGATGGTGAACCTGCGCTGCTACTGGAGCCCCTCGGACGATCCCGAGATAGCCTTTCTACCTCTCGCTCCCGAGAGACTCGGCCGGATCAAGGCCAACCCGTTCGGGGTACGCGACAACCTGCTGATCGACGAACCCCCGGTCATGGCGGGCGAGCTGCGCCGCTACCGGGAGGCCGGTGGCGCCACCATTGTCGACGCGACACCTCCCGGACTGGGACGCGACGTCCGGGTCCTGGAGTGGCTCGCAGCGCAGACGGGGCTGAACCTGATCGCCGGATGCGGGTACTACATCAAGGAGACACATCCTCCGGGTACGGGATCCCGATCCGTGGACGACCTCGCCGCCGAGATGATCAACGACATCACGGTGGGCATGGACGGAACCGATCTCAGGGCCGGGGTGATCGGGGAGATCGGGATGGGAACCTTCCCCATGGACCCCGTTGAACGCAAGGTCCTGCGCGCTGCGGCGATCGCCCAGCAGGAGACGGGATGTGCCATCATCGCCCACTCCGCTCCGGGTGACGAGTCCCCTTTCGAGGTGCTGGGGGTGCTGGCCGAAGCCGGCGCCGACCTGACGCGAGTGGTGCAGAGCCATCTCGACGACCGGTTCCGCACCGACATCGACAAGTACCGGCGCGTGGCGGACATGGGCGCCAACCTGGGTATGGACACCTTCGGCCGCCACTTGTACTACCAGGGCCGTCGGCGGCAACTCCCTACGGACGACGTCAGGGTTTCCGCCATCGTCTCGCTCATCGAGGCGGAGTTGGTGGATCACATATTTCCCGCCCAGGACATCTGCTTCAAGCATGAACTGGGTACCTACGGCGGCCACGGCTACGACCACTTCATCCGCCGGATAGTTCCCCGTCTTCGGCTGAGCGGGGTGTCGGCAAGGGAGATCGACCGCATTCTGCGCCTCAATCCCGCCCGGGTGCTCTCCGGCCATGCTGCCGAGTGATTGACGCCTCCCCCGGGCCTTGAGATCGGGAGAGAGGCACTCCGGGACCGGGCTGCCCATGAAGACGGCGACTTCGGAGGGTGAAGCGAGTAGCCGCTACGCCTTGGAGGCGATGGCTTCTCCGAATGCGATGGCTCCAACGGCTCCCGGATGCTTCTTCCACTTCTCCTGGTCGATCCGCCACTGGTCGAACTGTTCCTCGGTTGCCAACCCGTAGGTCGTGGCGGCGGCCATCACCTTTGGGGAGAAGAACCACTCGGTGATCACACCGTCGAGAACGGCGATGCCCTCGGGACTGCTGAAGGTGTCGAAGGAGGCGGTGGCGCGTACGTCCGCGAAACCGGCCTCCACCAACCTGGTTTTCAGTTCCTTCCCTATCTGCGGATGCCCGCCATTGGCCGTCACCAACGTCGTGAACGTCTCCCACGCTCCGGCCAGGCTGTATGCGGGCTCCGAGAAACAGGATGCCGCTACCAACTCGCGGCAGGAGATGATCCCGCCGGGCTTCAGCACCCTCTTGACCTCGCTCAGGACAGCATCGGTGTCCGGAACATGGTTCAGCACGGTGTGGCAGTGGGCGACATCGAACGTAGCGTCATCGAACGGCAGATCGGTCACATCCCCCACGTGGAATGAAGCGTTGGTGTGGCCTCCGGCTTGGGCTGCTGCTCGGGCCAGTTCGATCTGAGACTCCTCGATGTCGATGCCGTGGAACTCGCCGGGCTCGATGGCTCTGGCCAGGCCCACGGACAGCGTCCCGGGTCCGCACCCGAAGTCGAGCATGGTGAGTCCCGGCTCGAGGTGCGGGAGCAGGTGTCTGGCATGGGTCTCCGCGCTGCGCCACCTGAGCATCTGCAGGAAGTCATCGTCATAGCCCATCGTGTATGCAGATATCGTCGATGCCGATCCCGGCATTTTCGTGCCTCCCATCCGTAGCGGATCTACATTGTCGCCGGAGGCTGGACCTATGGGCGCCGGTACCACGCGCCTCAGCGAGATGGCGAGGGTACCCCAAGGGTCATACCTTGTCCCCGACCGCGACGGGGCCCGGCTGCAGGGTATTCAGGAACTCGCACCCGTCCTCGGTCACGAGCACGACGTCGCTCGTTCCGACGCGTGACTCGGGGAGTTGGAAGAACGACACGAAGTGGAATAGGACGTTCGGCTGGAGCACGTAGTCGCTGGAGGCGGTGATGATGTCGGCCTCAGTCCAGTCCGGCGGGTAGCCGATCCCTACCGAGTAACCGCCTGGCAGGTAGGTGGCCTCCACGCCGTTGCGACGCAGGTGATCGGTGCCCACCTCGTAGGCCGCCTGCCGTACTTCGCTGCCCACCGCACCCGGTCTGGTGGCTTCCCGGACGGCCTCCATGCCCAACTGCACTGCCTCGGCACAGACGGCCAGGTCACCCTCGATCGGCCCGGCCACCGCATAGCGGAGGATCGGGGCGTTGTAGCGCCTCCGGACCGCAGCCACCTCGAGTTCCGCCACGTGGCCGGGATCGAAGGTCCTGCCCTGCCAGGTGAGATGGCCCTCGACCATGGTAGGGCCGAACCGTACGTAGGGACCCATGGCGAAGTAGTCGGAGCCCAGGCGGATCGAGTCGCAGCCGAGGATCGAGGCCACCTCACGGTCGTTGATCCCGATCCGCAACGTGTCGTAGACCCGGCCCATGACCTCGTTGGAGATTGCGGCTGCCTCGCGGATGTAGGCAACCTCGGCGGGCGACTTGACCAGCCGCTGCCTCTCGGCCATGCCGGCTATGTCGACCAATTCGGCGGGAAGGGCCCGTTCCAACTCCTGATAGACCCCGGTGGGGAGGTAACGGCCCCAGATGTCCACACCGATGCGACCGTTGCCCAGACCGCACCTCTCGACCGTCTCGACTGTCATGCGGATGTGGTCGCCCCCGAAGGCGTAACCGGCATGCTGGAGCCCGCGTGCCTCGGCATGGAGTACCTCCTCCACGAAGCACACCAGGGTGAGCGGGCCGTCCGCAGGGATGATCATTGCCTGGTAGGCCCAGAACCCCTGCGTGTCGTAGCCGCTCAGGTAAAAGATGTCGGACGGTTCGGTGAGAATCAGACCGTCGAGGCGCTGTTCCTCCATGGCACGGCGCAGCCGCTCCAGGCGGTCGTCGTACTCCGACTGGTCGAAGGGGATCTCGTAGGCGGGTACGTCGGCGATCTCGGTCATGGCCACTCCTGCGCGTCTTGTCCAAAGGTAGCCTGTCCCGGCAATCCGCCGCGTTCGATGCGGGCATCGAATCGGGGCGGCGGGCGATCAGTGGAAGTCGAGACCCCCGTCGACGTTTATGGCCTGGCCGGTGAGGTAGTCATTGGTCGGGAGGCTCAGCCATCTGACCGCCCTGGCGATGTCCTCCGGCCGGCCCATCCGGCCGAGGGGGATCTGGTCTCGCATCCTTTGCACCACCAGCTCCTCACTCACCGCAGGGTCCATGGAATGCCAGAACCGGGTCTCGATACGTGTCATCGGTGTCTCCACGAACCCGGGGCAGATGCAGTTCACGGTGACGGGCACCACCTCGGCGGCAGCGGACTGGCTGAGTGCGATCAGGCCCCGCTTGGCCGCGCAGTAGTGCGAGGCGTATGCCTCGCCGGTCTTGCCTGCCGTGGAGGAGATGGAGATCACCCGCCCCCACTCCTGGTCGACCATGCGGGGTATGAAGGCCTGCATCATCAGGAACGGGCCCTTGAGGTTCACCTCGATCATCCGGTCCCACGAAGGGGGATCGATGTCCTCCAGCGCGCCCATCTCGAAGATGGCGGCGTTGTTCACCAGGATGTCGGGCATGGAGTCCTCGGCCTCGAGCATCGAGCGGACCTCGCCGATGGCTGTGGAATCGGTGACATCCAACGTGATCGGTCGGGCCGCGAGACCCCTGCGGGCCAACGAGGTGGCGGTGTCGGAGGCGCTCCCCGCCTTCATGTCAACCACCAGCACGAGGGCGCCCGCTCGGGCCAGTTCGTCGCTGATGCCCCGCCCGATGCCGGATCCTCCTCCTGTTACCAGCGCGGTCCGGCCCTCGAGGGTCTCTGCGGGATCTGTCACGGGCCGCTCGTCACATGGCGCCCGGAGACGCGACGCGGCCCCCGTCGACCACTACGTTGGTGCCGGTGATGTAGGAGGCGTCGTCCGAAGCCAGGAACAGGTAGGTCCCGGCCAACTCCTCCGGGTAGGCCATCCGGCCCAGCGGGACAACCCCCGAGACCGCCTCCCGCCACTCGTCGGCGCCGGCCGGATCCTGCAGCACCTTGCCGATCATCGGTGTCTCGATGTAGCCGGGCCGCACACCCACCACGCGTATTCCGTAGGGGGCCAACTCCAGGGCCATGCCCTTCGTGAAGGCGTCGACGGCTGCCTTGGTGGCGCTGTAGGGGACGTAGAGCGGCTCGACCATGGTCGAGTTGACCGACGAGGTGTTGATGATGACGCCGCCGGTTCCTTGCTCGATCATGACCTTGGCCGCCTCCCGGCTCATCAGGAACACCCCGGATACGTTGGTCGCCAGCAGCGCCGCCCATGTCTGGTCGTCGGTGTCGACCACCGAGGCCTCGTAACAGATGCCGGCGTTGTTGACCACCACGTCGACCGAACCGAGCTGCTCCATCGCCTCGTACAGGACACGGCGCACGTCCTCGAGGTCCGCGACGCTCCCCGAGGCTGTCACCACGTCGAGTGCTTCGGCCGCCAGCGCAGAACGGGCCGTATCGAGGGCATCGGCGGACCGGGCGGTGATCATCACGCGGTCCCCGGACCGGGCGAAGCGGCGGGCAACCTCGAGGCCGATGCCGGTGCTCCCACCCGTCACGATCACGCCCCGGCTCACTTGAGGGCTCCTTCGGTGAGGCCCCGGATCAGGGCCCGCCGCCCGACGACGAACAGGACGACGAGCGGGACGATCGTTATGGTTACGCCGGCCATGAGGAGCGGGACGAAGCGGACCCCCGTCCGTCCCGGACCCAGCGTGGCCAAGCCCATCATCAGGGTTTCGAACTTGCCCTCCTGCCACAGGATCATGGGGACCAGCAACTCGTTCCAGGCGAAGACGCCCGACACGATGGCGGTGGTAACCAGGGCAGAACGCGAGAGCGGCAGGGCCACGTGCCAGAACTGGCCGATCGAGCCGGCGCCGTCCAGAGCAGCTGCGTCGAAGAGGTCCTCGGGGAGATCCCTCATGAAGCTGTACAGCAGGAAGATGGCGAACGGCAGCAGCAGCCCGATCTCGGCGATGATGGCCGAGTGATAGGTGTTGACCCAGCCGAGGTCGCTCATCGTGAGGAACAGCGGGATGATGATCACGATAGGTGGCACGGCGATGGCGCCGATGATGGCCACCAGCAGAACCCTCCGACCCTTGAAGCGGAACCTGACCAGCGCGAAAGCGCCAGCCGCGCCCAGGAGGGTGGTGCCTAGCGCGGCCGCCACCGCCAGGATGGTGCTGTTGGAGAACATGCCTTGGAAGCCAAGGTCACTCCAGGCCACCCGGTAGTTCTCGAACGTCGGGTTCCGGGGAGGGATGATGCCGCCGCCGCTCAACTCGCCCTGCGGTGTGAAGGAAGTGGTGACTGCTGTGTAGAGCGGGGCAAGCGACACGAAGACGATCAGCAGGATCAACACCTGCTGGACGACTCTGATCAGCCCGCTTTCCTTCCAGACGTGGCGCCGAGAGCTACGGGATCGATCTCCGACCGGTCTTGCACGCCGTCCGGGTCGAAGCAGGGCCATCATGTCGCAACCCTCGCCCGGGCCCGACGCATCTGGTAGACGGCGACTGCTACGGCCAGCACCAGTAGCAGCACCGCCACCGCCGAGGCCAGCCCCACCAGCTTCCGCCGGAACATGATGCTGAAGAGCAGGTACTCCAGCGTGTAGGTGTTCTTGAACGGACCACCTCGGGTCAGCACGAAGACGTAGGCGAAGGTGAAGGAGAATACCTCGATGAATCCGAGTATCCCTACGAACCGGATGATCGCCCTCATCTCCGGCACCACCACGTGGCGAACCGTCTGCGACCAGGTTGCCCCGTCCACGGCTGCGGCATCCAGGAGGTCGGGGTCGATGCTGAGCATCCGGGCCATGAACAGCAGCACGACGAATCCGAGGCGTTTCCAGGTGACGACCCCGAGTATCGACCAGATGGCCAGCCCAGGATCGGTCAGCCAGGCTTGGGCCAGGGGTTCGAGGCTGAGCGCCCGGATTGTCTCGTTGAGTGGTCCCTCCCATCCCAGGAGGTAGATGAAGATGACCGAGATGGCCGCCACTGCCGGGAGGAAGGGCAGGAAAATGAACACCTCGTACAGCCGCGACCCTCTGATCCCGCGGTAGAGGATGGAAGACACGACCAGCCCGACCAGGATGGTCGCGGGGATGCTGACGAGCAGGACCAGGTTGTTGCGGAACGACAACCAGAAGAGGTCCTGGTCGCCTCCGGCCATCAACTCCGTAAAGTTGTCGAGAGCGACGAACTCGCCGGGGTCGAACCTGGTCTTGCTGGTGAAGCTGTCGATGATGACCTGGATCACCGGGTAGCCGATCACGAACGCGATCACCACCAGCGCCGGAAGGAGCCATCCCAGCACGGGGAGCGATCGGCGCAGACCGACGCCGACCCTCCGAGGGTGGGCGAGCACGGGCGTGCGGATACCAGTCCTCATCGGGCTACCACCGGCCGCGGACCATCGAATCCCGGACTCATCACAGCCCTATCTTCGGCATCTCGGGCCCGGCGACGGGTGATGAGACCCGCCTCCGGGCCCCAGCTCCACAAGGGTGTTCGACTAGGCGGTCGCCGCGTCGTAGAACCCCTGCACACGGCCCATGGCTTCCTCGTTGCCCTCGCGCCATGCCTCCATCTGCTCGTTGTACTTCTGGCGAAGTTCGTCGGGCGGGGTACCTGCCACGGCCTCCTGGCCGAGCGGGTAGATGATCGAGAAGATCACGTCGTAATGCATGAAGTCGTGAACCCAGAACGGCTCCGGCAAGTTGGGGTCGGTGATCAGTCCCCAGGTGCGCGAGGCCAGCGTGCCGAGACCGCTCGCATCGAAGCGATCGTCGCACGGAAGCTCCGATGTCACCTCGTTGAACAGCTTCAGCTGGTCCGGACGGTGCAGGAAGGCGATCAGGTCGCCGGCAGCCTGGGCGTCCTCGGCGAAGGTGGTCACCACCATTCCACTGCCGGCCACCGCCATCGGGGCGGATGCAGCTCCCGGGCCCTGCCAGTAGCCCACCACGTCGAACTGCCCCTCCTCAAGCGCGAACACCGCCCCGGGATAGAGCATCATCATGGCGCCCTCGCCTGCGGTGAACCGCTCCAAGGCCTGGTGCTCGGTGATCTTGTCGGCATCGTCGTTGATGAGCTGGTCGGCCCTCAACTGGGCGATATTGTCTATCCATCCCGAGGCCAACGGCTCGTCGATGCTGCGCAGGCCTAGGTTCCATTCGGTCAGGTCGGTGGTGCGGTCCAGGAACCCCATCTCCGAGGCCATCACCCACTTCTCCGAGTTGAACCCGTCCGCCGAACCGATGATCACCGGCACGTCACCCGCGGCCTTGACCTTCTGGAGGGCCGAGATCATGTCGTCCCACGATGCGAAGCGATCGGGTAGATCCACTCCCGCGTTGTTGAAGATGTCCCGGTTAGCGACCAGCATCGAGATCTCGGCCAGGAGAGGCGAGTTGTACTGCATGCCGTTGAACCGCTGGCTGGTGAAGAGCCAGTGGTCGATCTCGGTGTCCCCTCCCACGAGCGGATCCAACGGCTGGATGGCCCCCTGCTCGAGGAACTCGTACGTGCTGTAGTTGGCGTAGAAGGTCTCGATCGATGGACCCGCCTGGGCGGCATGCGCCGCCTCGATCCGGATGGCCAGGTCTTCGAGGGCGACCTCGGTTCCCTCCACGTCGATTCCCTCCGCGGCTGCCCGGGTCGTGACCTCCTCCCAGAACTGGCCCATGCTTCCCGGAATGCCCGCGTAGCCGTAGTCGAACAACACCGGGACGGTGCGGCGGGCCGGTGCGGCGGTGGTGGCGGGTGCGGCGGTGGTGGCCGGTGCGGCGGTGGTGGCGGGTGTTTCGTCCTCCCCGCAGGCTCCCACCAGCAGTCCGGCGGTGCCCAACGCGCCCGCCTTGAGAATCTGACGCCGGGTGTAGAGTCTTCGGTAGATCTGGGATGCTCTCGGTGAGCCTGCCGGAACTGGGTTCTGCCTGCGTCCGGACACTTTGCTTCCTCCTCTGCTCGCAAAGCTCGCCTACCGGCCCTCGGCAACCACGCCCGGACGGCAGGGCGATCATCGAAGGCTAGCACTACCGGGTATTGGGCTGCCGGGCGGTGAGGCTCCTTGCTCTTGCGCCCGGTTGCAGTCGGCAGGTGCCCTCTACCGGCATCTCGGGCATCCCATCGGGCGCTTGATTCGGAGTTCAGGTCCGTGCCTTGCCCGCGGTGTGAGGGTGTCAAGTGCTGCCGATCTCCGTAGGCACCGCGCTTCTATCTCGCCATGCCCACCAGGCGCCGCCCATCGAGACCACCATCAGTCCCGCAGACACCCATCCCAGGCCGGTGAAGCTCCAGGCCTGAAAGACGAAGGAGGCGACCACCGCCCCCAACCCGTAGCCCACCTGCAGGGGCAGGGCTGCGAAGGTGAGGATCCCGCGCTGGCTCTCGACGGCTACCGACTCGGAGAACAGGCCCTGGTACACGACGAACACGAACCAGTGGGAAAACGCCCAGGCGGCTATCGCCAGTAGGAAGCCCGGGACGTCACGGGTGGCCACCAGCCACAGGACCGACAATCCGCAGGCCACCAGGCCCCACTGGAGACCCACGGTGCGGTTGTGGAAAGTGAGCCTGCGGGCCGCCAGGGCCGCTGCGAAACCCGCCAGGCCACTCACTCCCAGCGCGAGACCGCTCAAGGTGGCGTCGCCACCGACCGGACCTTCCGCAAGGGCGCCGACGAACACCCACGGAACCATGGACCCGAGCGCCCAGAAGACACCCGAGGCGATTCCGATGGTGGCTGAACGGTTGAACAGGCGGGTCGGGTGGATTCTCTCTTCCTGGGACGTCTGCTCCGGCATCGGGAAGGCGACGAACAGGGCCGCTAGGGCGATGACCGCAAGAGATACAAGGGTTGTGCGCCAGCCGTGTGCTGCGGTTACCCAACCGGCCACCGGCATCAAGACGGAAGCGGCGGGCATCACGGCGGTGAGCGTTCCCACCCGTCTGGGGATGTTGGCGCCGTCGACCACCAGCCCCATCGCGCCGGCCACCATCGCTCCCATGGCGTATCCGGCAAGGGTCCTGGCTCCCAGATGCGTCAGGAAGTCGGGCGCTCCCGCCGCGGCGAGGTTGGCAATCGCCAACCCTCCCAGACCGAGCAGTAGCAACCGCCTCCGGCGAATGCTGCGGATCCCGTACCAGAAGGCAGCGATCCCGAATCCGAAGTCGGTCATCACGTAGATCCAGGCGCCGGAGGACAGCGCCACTCCGTAATACTCTGCGGTCGACGGAACGAGGATAGGAACGATATCGAAGGTCAGCGTCAGGGCTCCGTAGGCAGCCAGCGCTGGGACCAGGGAGGCGGACCGGGTGGGAAGAGACATCCGCTCAGCGTACCGCCGATGGAGCGTGTTCATGCCGGTCTACGATCCGGATACCTATGACCGAACAGGTTCCCTCGTCCAGAACCACCTATGCGCGTGTGGAAGGCATTGCCTCCCTAAAGCCGAGGCCGGACGGCATCGGGGCAGTGGTCCCGTTCGACTTCGCCCTCGACGATGAGTTGTGGGCCTACCTCCCTGCCGGGGTCCGCCTGCATGTGACCCGCACGCCGGCACGGGAGGGTCTGATAGATGCCGACCTGGTGGCCGAGGTCAGCGGGCAAGCGGTAGTGCGGGAGGCTGCCGCCGCTATCGCCGCCGCCCGCCCGGCGGTGACGGTGTACGGGTGCACTACGGGCAGCTATATGGGGGGTTTGGAGGGAGAGCGTGCGATCAGGCAGACGATCTCGAGGGCAACCGGGTCGGATGCCGTAACCACCAGCGGGGCGCTGCTGGAGGCGGCCTCAGCGGTCGGCGTCTCCCGGCTAGCCGTAGCCACCCCCCATGATCGGACCCTTGCGGCAGGGCTGGCGGACTTCCTGGAGGAGGCGGGGATGGAGGTGCCGTCGGTCGCCTATCTGGCCCTCGACCGGGACATCCAGGAGGCTTCCGGCTCCACCATCCGGGTGCTTGCCCGGCGCGCCGACACCAGCGAAGCGCAGGCCCTGTTCCTCAGCTGTACCAACCTTCCCACCTTGGAACTGATCCCCGAACTCGAAGACGAGCTCGGGAAGCCGGTGCTGGCCGCCAACCAGGTCACGTTGTGGGCAGCTTTGCGGCGGCTGGGGCGAACCAACCCGGCCGTACAGCAGGCACTGTTCCAGGTTAGTTGTTAATTGTTCGTTTGTATTAGAATTCAGTGTCTACTGGCTACTGGCTACTGGCTACTGGCTACTGGCTACTGGCCACTCACACCGCCATTTCGAGGGCGGGTATCTCGTCGTAGGCGGCCGCGAGGATCCGGGCGCAGTCCTCCCGGTTCATGGGTCGCGGGTTGAGGTCCAGTTCTATGCCGATGTGGCCGTAGATGTGATCCGTGAGCTCGTCTAGGTGGCGGGACCGGACGCCGATGTCTCTTAGGGTGGGGAGATCCAGCTCACCGAGTAGGGAATTGGTGAACCCGACGAACTGGTCGATGGCGGTCTGGTCATCCTCGGCGGGATCCTCGACGAAGAGCGCCGCCAGTGCGGCCAGGCGAGCGGCCGACACGTTACGGTTGAACTGGAGGATGTAGGGGAGGAACATCCCCACTGAGACCCCGTGGGGTATCGAGTAGCGCGGTCCGACGATCTCGGCGAAGAAGTGCTCGCCGATGCACTCGGCGTTGTTCATGGCGAGACCCATCATCAGGCTGCCGTAGGCCATCGCCGACCGGGCCGTCATGTCGGTTCCATCCCGGTAGGCGGCCAGCAGGTTGCCGCCGAGGAGCCGGACGGCTTCCCGGGCCAGCACGTCGGTGATCGGATGCCGCAGTGGGGACAGGAAGGGTCCGATCGCCTGGGCGAGGGCGTCGATGCCGGTATGGGCGGTCGTAGCCGGGGGAACCGAGGCGGTCAGGTCCGGGTCCACCACCGCCAGGTCCGGGACCATGTGGGGTGATCCCACGAACCGCTTGGTCGACGTCTCCTCATGGGTGAACAACGCCGCGTACCCGGTCTCCGATCCGGTTCCCGATGTCGTTGCGATGGCGGCCAGCGGGATGGTGGCAGGTGCGGGGACAGTTCCGATCCCCTCGTACTCCTCGATCCTTCCCCCGAACTGGTGCAGGACGCGGGCGCTCTTGGCGGAGTCCATGGTGGCCCCGCCCCCTATGGCGACGATCCCGACCGGGTCGACGCAGGCCGTGTGGTTACCCAGGGCGTTGACCGCTGCCGCGGTGGGCTCTTCGGGCTGGCGCGCGAAGATCTCGACATCCAGTTCCATACCGGCCAGCGCCTCGACCACCGGTCCCGTGATACCGACCGATATCAGGATCTCGTCGGTCACGACCAGCACCGGGCCTTTAGCCTGCTCGCCGAGCAGTTGGCTGAAGTGCTCAGCGAAGCGGGTCGCCGCACCCCGTCCGTAGAGGATCTGGCTGGGGCTCGCGAAGCGGAACACGGTGTCCGGCAGCGTGAACGCGTCTTCCAGCATCTGGTCCACGAGTCACCCTCCTGAGCATGGAACGAGCCGCCAGTGTACCGGGGCGGGCGACCACCCGCCGAAGCGTAACGACGTAGCCGCCGACCCGGTAGGTACCCTACTGGGACTGATCCGACCGAGAAGCAGTCATCCGGGTCGGTTGGACCGCCGGGGTGCGTTAGGAGTTCGTAGTGGGTGTTCACAGGTTGATCAGTCTTTACCTGGCATTGGTCGCGGTGGCGGTGGCGATGCAGTTCGTGGCGTTCCCCATCTACGCGTACGACTCCGACGGCGAGACCCTGGCTGCCGCGCTCGATGTGTGGCACGTCCTCGATTGGTTCATGGCCGCCGGTCTGGCGTTGATGGCGGTGTCCACATGCAGGGAGAAGCGACGGCACCGGGGCGATGGACCGGCCGACGTACGGCAATGGCTCCGGTCCAATCTCATGTTCTTCGGTACGGTCGTCTTGGCGCTGGCCTTCGTGCCCAACTGGTTCGAGGCGGCGTGGGGGCACAACCAGAACTGGACCATTTGGCACCTGGTCGACACCGTCCTCCCGGTCATGTTCCTAGCAGAGGCACACCGGCTCTGGCGGGCCTCCTCGGTCTGAGAAGCGATGTTCGACGATCTCGTATCCGCGATCGAAGGCCTGCGGCCTGTGATGCGGGCCGACCTTGAGGAGTTGGTCCGGATCGACTCGGTGAGCGCGGCCGGGTTCGACCCGGCGCCAGTCCGCCGGTGCGCCGTGGCTTCAGCCGCGCAGTTGGAAGCGGCCGGGCTCCGCGGGGTGCGGCTTCTCGAAGTCGACGGCGCACATCCTGCGGTCTACGGCGAGATAGCTCGTCCGGTCGCAGGAGCGCCCACCGTGCTCCTCTACGCCCACTACGACGTCCAGCCATCCGGACCGGAGGAACTGTGGGATACCCATCCGTTCGATCCGGTAGAGGCCGAGGGCCGTCTGTACGGTCGGGGCACCGCCGACGACAAGTCCGGCATCATCATCCACACCGGCACTGTTCGGGCTTACGGGGGTCGCCCCCCGGTGGGCGTCAAGGTCCTTCTGGAGGGCGAGGAGGAGATCGGTTCGGTCCATCTCGACCAGTTCCTGGCCGCCCATAGGGATCTGCTGGCTGCTGATGCGATCGTCGTGGCCGACGCGGGCAACTGGGATGTCGGCGTACCGGCCCTGACCACCTCGCTCCGTGGTCTCATCGATTGCGTCATCGAGGTGCGCACCCTCGAGGCCGGCGTACACTCGGGCATGTGGGGCGGCGTGTTCCCGGACGCCTTGTCGGTGCTGGTACGAGCCCTCGCTGCCCTTCACGACGACGAGGGACGGGTGGCTGTACCCGGTCTCGCACGAGGCGGACGGCCTCCGGTGGAGCTTGACGAGAGATCAGCCCGCCAACACGCAGGCGTTCTGGCCGGGGTGCATGCGATCGGGCGGGGGTCCATCACCGAGCGCCTCTGGCTGGGTCCGGCCGTTTCGATCCTCGCGATCGATGCGCCGCCGGTAGCCGAGCCCATCAACCAGTTGGTCCCGGTGGCCCGCGCCAAGGTCTCCCTCCGCCTGGCCCCCGGGGATGACCCGGATCGAGCGATGGATGCCCTCCTCGCTCACCTCAAAGCGGCGGTGCCCTGGGGAGCGGTCGTCGAGCTCCTCCCCGGCACAACTGCCCATCCGGTCTCGCTGGATTCGACCGGGCCTTCCTACGACGCCTTCCGTGCGGGATTCCGTGCGGCGTACGGGATAGACCCGGTCGACAAGGGCGTGGGCGGATCCATCCCGTTCGTGCAGGCGTTCTCCGACGCCTACCCCGGAGCCGACCTGCTGCTCACCGGCGCCTCCGATCCCGCCAGCTACATCCACGGACCCAACGAGAGCCTCGACCTGGGCGAGCTCCACCGCAGCACGCTGGCCGAAGCGGTGGCGTTGAGAGAGATGGCCGGCTGAACTCCTTAGGCTGGCAGGAGGGGACCCGTCCCCTCACACCCCTCCGGGAAAGTCGAGTTGCCGCCAGGCCTCGAACAGGACGATCGCCACCGAGTTCGCCAGGTTGAGGCTGCGGCGTTGCGGGAGCATGGGTATCCGCAGGACATCGGTCACCGCCTCGTGGGTCAGTACGCGATTATCGAGACCGACGCTCTCCGGCCCGAACAGGAAGGCGTCACCTCCCCTGAAGTCGCACCCGGTGTGCCACCTCGACCCCGAGCCCGAGAGAGCGAAGAGCCGGCCGGGATGGCTGGTCTCTAGGAAGGCGTCGAGGTCAGGGTGTTCTGTGACGTCCGCGTACTCCCGGTAGTCGAGGCCGGCCCGCCGGAGCCGGGCGTCGTCCATCGAGAATCCGAGCGGGTGGATCAGATGAAGGGTGGCCCCCGTGTTGGCGCACATCCGGATGACGTTGCCTGTGTTGGGAGGTATCTCGGGGCGGTAGAGGACTACTTGGAACATCGACAGAGACCGGCTTCGAGCTATCAGAAGAGCCGGAGATTGTTGGAGGGGATGCCGCGCAGGTCCTCGTAGTCGACCTCCACGCAGCGGATTCCCCGCGCACCCGCCAGCACCCTTGCCTGCGGGGTTATGACCACGGCGGCCAGGATGCCGCGCAGGGGATGGAGGCGGGAGTCGTTGCCCAGCCGATCGAGGTAGCGTGTCAGTTGCTCCACCCCGTCGAGCTCGCCCCTCCGTTTGATCTCCACCGCCACCGTGTCCCCGTCGGGGGAGCGGCACAGCAGGTCCACAGGCCCGATGTCGGTGGGATACTCCCTGCGGACCAACTCGAGCCCCTCCTCGAGGACGCGCGGTTTGGCGGCGAGCAACTCCTGCAGGTGCGACTCCACGCCGTCCTTCTCCAGACCGGGATCGACTCCCAGTTCATACCGGGTGTCGGAGATGATCTCGTCGATACGGATGTCGAGCTGCTCGCCCTTCGGGTTGGTCACCAGCCAGCGCCCGTCCTCCTCGACAAGCGTGTTGGGCGCATTCATCCAGTTGAGCGGCTTGTATGCACCCCCGTCGGCATGGATCGCCACGCACCCGTCCGCCTTGACCATGATGAGACGGGTGGCAGCCGGGAGATGCGCGGTGAGACGGCCACGATAGTCAACGGAACAACGTACGATCACCAGGCGCATCGTGACGGGCAGGATAACCATACCGCCGGGCGGGAACCCTCTGGATCGGACAAGGCTCCGCCTCCAACCGCCGTGCACCGCCGGCGGGTAGTGTCACCCCTCGCTCCCGGCGGTGTTGCTTAGCGGTGGCGGATGATTAGGGTCAGGTCGGGGTATCCCCGCATCCCCGGGATGTGGTCAGGGGTCTGGCAGGGTGATCCCCCATAGACAAACTGCCCGCCATGAGGGACAGTGAAGCCTGTTACCGGGACCAGCTCGTTCGGATGCACCGGTCGACGTAGCGACTCCCCGAAAGGAACCTCCATGATGAACCACGCCGCGGCCCGCGCTGAGAGCATCACGAAGGTGTACGGATGGGGGGACACCAGGGTGAAGGCCCTCGACGAGTTGACCGTTTCCTTCGACCGCGGGCGGTTCACGGCGGTCATGGGGCCGTCCGGCTCAGGGAAGTCGACGCTCATGCATTGCATGGCCGGACTCGACGAAGTGACCGGGGGCACTGTCTACGTCGGGGACGAGGACCTCTCAGCCATGAGCGACAAGCAGCTCACGAAGCTCCGGCGCGAGCGCATAGGTTTCATATTCCAGGCCTTCAACCTGGTCCCCACCCTCTCCGCTCGGGAGAACATCACCCTTCCCCTCGACCTAGCCGGCCGGAAGGCGGACCCCGCATGGCTCGAGGAGGTCGTCGGGACCCTCGACCTGTCAGAGCGGCTGGCGCACCGACCAACCGAACTCTCGGGTGGCCAGCAGCAGCGGGTAGCCGCAGCCCGGGCGATGGTCTCCCGACCCGACATCATTTTCGCCGATGAGCCGACCGGAAACCTCGATTCGGTCGCCAGCGCCGAGTTGCTCGAGTTCCTCCAGGCGGCGGTCCGGGATCATGGCCAGACCATCGTCATGGTGACCCACGACCCGGTGTCCGCCAGCTACGCCGACCGGATCGTGTTCCTGGCCGACGGGCGCGTAGTCGACACCATGGTTGATCCGACCCCCGACCGGGTGCTCGACCGCATCAAGAAACTGGAGCGCTGATGCTCCGGGTCTCCCTCAAAGGGGTATGGGCTCACAAGGTCCGGCTCCTCCTGACCGGCTTGGCGATCATCCTCGGGGTCGGCCTGATCAGCGGTGTCTACGTGTACACCGACACCATCGGGAAGGCCTTCGACGGGATCTTCACCGATGTCTATGCGGGGATCGACATCGTGGTCGGCACCGAGTCCGACTTTTCCCTCGGTGAGGGTACGTACCTCGACGAGTCGGAGTTCGAGTTGATCCAGGGCGTCGACGGGGTAGAGGAGGTCTTCCCTTACCTGGCAGGCCTGGGAGTGACCATCCTGGACCCGGAGGGCGAGATGCTCGCCAGCGGTCCGGGGCCTCCCACATTCGTGTCCAGCATCTCGGTGCCCCCGGATGCCAGTTCTTCGGACAACCCGGGTGAGTTCACCATCGTCGAAGGGGCATATCCCGCAGGGGAGGGTCAGGTGGCCCTGGACCGCGGCACAGCGGAACTCGGCGGCTTCGAGATAGGCGATCCGGTAACGGTGATCTCCGATCTCGAGGGCCGGATGGAACTGATCCTTGCCGGAGTCGCCGTGTTCGGTGAACAGGACAGTCTCGGGGGAACCAAGTGGGTGTTCTTCGACCTTCCCACCACCCAAGCCTTTCTGCAGCGTCCGGGCAAGCTGTCGGGAGGTTCGGTGCAGGTCACCCCAGGAACCCCGGTGGACGATGTGATCGCTCGCATCGAGGCCCTGCTACCCGACCATGCCACGGTGGTGTCGGGCCAGGATGCGGCCGAGGAGGAGGCCGCCGACATCCAGGCCGCGCTCTCCTTTTTCACAATCTTCCTGTCGGTGTTCGGTTGGGTCGCCCTGTTCGTCGGCTCATTCCTGATATACAACACCTTCCGGATCGTCGTGAGCCAGCGGACGAAGGAACTGGCCCTGCTCCGAGCTCTGGGAGCCGCGGGGCGCCAGGTTCGCGGGATCGTCCTGCTCGAGGCCGCGATCATCGGCGCCATCGGAGCCGTGCTCGGGATCGGTTTCGGCGTGATGATCGCCTTTGGCCTCCAGCAGATACTGCCCGCGGTGGGCATCGAGCTACCAACGGCATCGCTGGACATCAAACCCCGCACCATACTGGTCGGCTTGGCGGCGGGGCTGGGGATCACGCTGGTCGCTGCCCTAGTCCCTGCCCGGCGCGCTTCGAAGGTCTCCGTGATGGCCGCCCTCCGAGAGGACGCCGCCGGCCCGCAACAGGCCGGGATCCTCCGCCGCACCCTCCTCGGCACCGCGATCTCCGGTGTCGGGCTGGCGGCGCTCTTCTTCGGGTTGTACGGCGACACCGGTTCAGGACCGAGCCCTGTCGTGTACGTGGGGGTTGGGACCGCGGTGATCTTCCTCGGTATCTTCGTCCTCAGCCCGCTGGCTGCCCGCCCGGTCACCAACCTCATCGGGATGCTCCTGGAGCGTCTGACGGGGACTTCGGGCAAACTGGCCAGGCGCAACGCGATGCGAAGCCCCCGACGGACCGCGGCCACCGCAGCGGCAGTGATGATCAGCATCACGCTGGTCGCGCTGGCATCGACCCTCACCGGATCCATTCGTGGAACTATCGACGACGTGCTGGCCAACGATGTGGATGCGGAGGTCATAATCAGTCCGGCCGGACAGTTCGGTGATCCGACCCAAGGGTTCACATCCGAGGTCGCGGAGCGGGTCAAACAGCTGGATAGGGTCGAGGACCTGACCCGGATCCACGCGGGATGGGGAAGGCTCGTCTCCGAGACCGAGATCTCGGACGGGGAGACCCAGGTCGACGTCCTCGAGACTTTCATAACCGGCGCCGAGCCCAACCTCGCCGACTTCCTCCCGCCGGACTCGTTCCAGGGGACGCTCCGTCCTGGCCCCGGCGAACTCATCATCTCCACCGCGGACGGATTCGCGCTGGGCGACACGGTGGTCATCGAGTTCGAGCAGACCGGTCGGCGTTCCTTCACCCTGGTGGGAATCGTCGGGGGTCGCGCGTGGGCCGGAATCATCGCCATCCCGGCGGCTGACTGGATATCGGCCTACGGGATAGACCAACACTCTCAGGTCTATGTGAAGGCGGCCGACGGTGTCGGCGCCGACGAACTCAAAGCTGCCATCGAGCCTGTACTCACCGACTATCCGAACATAGCGGTTCAGACCTTCGAGGACCTGCAGAGCGAGGCGGAGGCCCAGTTGAACGGGTTGCTCAACTTCATTCTGGCTCTGCTGGCCTTGGCGGTGGTCATCGGGATGCTGGGTGTCACCAACACCATGGCCCTCTCCGTATTCGAACGCACCCGCGAGATCGGGCTCCTCCGCGCTGTGGGGCTGGATCGCCGGGCCACTAGGTGGATGGTCCGATCCGAGGCGTCGATCGTCTCGGTGTTCGGCGCCCTCATGGGCATCGGCCTCGGGATATTCTTCGGTTGGGCGCTAATCAGGGCTCTGGCGGATCTGGGGTTCTCGAGCTTCGTGATTCCCTGGTTGCCGAGTTCCGCCACCGCGGCCGGGATTCTCGGGAGCCTGGTGTTCTGGTTGGTGGCTACCGGCGTACTAGGAATCGTCTTCGCGGTTTTCCCGGCCCGCCGCGCCGCCAAGCTCAACGTGATCGAGGCGATAGCGCATTTTTAGTGGTTAGTGGTCAGGGGTCAGTGGTCAGGTATTCGGTTTTGCCCCTGGATCGGTGCTGACGATACGCAACGTGGATAGCCGTTTACTGGCTGTTGGCTGCTGGGGGTGACGGTTACGGGTCAGGGGTTGCAGCTGCGGACTCGGGATGCTTGGTGGGCAGTTGCAGGATGTAGACGACCAGGCCGATCGCCAACCCGATCAACAGGACCCGGACCACCGTGCTGTCGATCGCGAAGCCGACGGTAATGGTGAACGTGACTGCGATGGCTACGACCGCAGTCATCTTGAGACGCATCGTGAATCCCCGTCCGGCTCGCCAGTCCTGCACGACCGGGCCGAATATACGGTGGTTCGTCAACCAATGATCGAAGCGCACCGACGAGATCGAGAACAGGAAAGCGGCCAGCAGGACAGGTCCCGTGGTCGGTATCAGGGGCACGAATGCTCCCACGAAACCGATCCCCACGAAGAGCAAGCCGAGCCCCATCAGCAGGACCCGAAGCGCGCGGTTTCTCACCAGTCCGGCCATTTTGGAGACGCTAACCGGGTGGGGTTGCAACAGACAGTCGGAAACCTCCGGCACGCGTGCCTCGCGGGCTTGCTAATCTCGCCGGGCTGTGACATCCGCAAGGAAGAACTGGATTTCCTCCGACCGGTTTATACCGAGGAGGTTCGTCCGCCCGGCCCTGGAACTGACCCATCGGTCCGCCGCCTCGGGGATCGTTCTGGTGATAGCCGCGGTGATCGCCATGCTCTGGGCCAACCTGCCTGTTTTCGGCGACTCCTACCAGACCTTCTGGCACGACCTCCACCTGGATCTGTCTCTCGGCCCGGTCCACCTCTACGAGGACTTGAAACACCTGGTCAACGACGGGTTGATGACGATCTTCTTCCTGGTGGTAGGACTCGAGATCAAGAGGGAACTGGTGCTGGGGGAGCTACGGGACCCGCGCAAGGCCGCGCTCCCGGTGTTCGCCGCTCTGGGCGGAATGGTCGTCCCGGCCCTCATCTACGTGGCGTTGAATGCCGGTGATGCGGCCGCCCTCCGCGGGTGGGGGGTGCCGATGGCGACGGACATTGCCTTCTCGCTCGGTGTACTGGCGCTGGTCGGTTCCCGGGCACCGGTAGGTGTTCGCCTCTTCCTGCTAGCGGTGGCCATAGCCGACGACATCGGCGCCATCGCCGTCATCGCCATCTTCTACACCGCCGATCTCGACTTCGGCTACCTGGGGTTGGGGATCGGCACGCTAGTGCTGATCGCCATCGGCGCGCGGGTCAACATCCGTTCCTACATGTTCTACGTACCCATGGGGCTGATCGCCTGGTTCGGCTTCCTCGAATCGGGCGTCCATGCCACTATCGCCGGTGTCATACTCGGCTTCATCACCCCGTCCCGACCCCTCTACGACTCCCGGGAGTTCGATAGGGCCGCTCGCCGCATCGTCGAGATCTTCCCGGCCGACTCGCCCGAGCCGTACTTCCGTGAGAAAGTCGAGTACGAGGCCCGGATGCTGTCGGACGTAGCCAGGGAGTCCATAGCCCCGCTTTCCCGCGTGGAGCACCTGCTGCACGGTTGGAGCGCCTTCGTCATCGTTCCCATCTTCGCCCTGGCCAATGCAGGCGTGTCATTTGCCGGGATAGACTTGGCCGATGCCATCACGTCCGAGGTCGCGCTGGGTGTGGCGGTCGGCTTGGTGGTGGGCAAGACGGTGGGTGTCACCGGATTCGGTTGGCTGGTGGTCAAACTCGGGTTGGGTCGACTGCCCTCCGGCGTCGGATGGCGGCATATGACCGGTACTGCCATGCTGGCGGGCATCGGGTTTACCGTGGCGCTTTTCATCGCGGAGTTGGCTTACACGGATTACCTCACCATCGACCTGGCCAAGATCGGAATCTTCCTGGGCTCTATAATCGCCGGCGTACTCGGTTACCTGGTGCTGCGTACGGCGCCCGAGACCGGGAAGCCATCGGGGATGGAGGGCGGTTCAGCCCACTGACGATGGCCTCCTATGATGCCGTGGTTGTCGGGTCGGGACCCAATGGCCTGGCGGCGGCGGTGGTATTCGCAGAGCACGGGTACAGAGTGGCCGTGCTCGAGGCACGCAGCACCGTCGGTGGGGGAACCCGCACCGACGAGGTCACACTTCCGGGATTCCGCCACGATGTCTGCTCGGCATTCCACCCGTTGGGCATAGCTTCCCCGCTGTTCTCCCGACTCCCGCTCGGGAAACTCGGTGTCCGCTGGATCCTCCCGGAGATCCAGGTCGCCCACCCGTTCGACGATGGCCGGGCTGCCGCCCTATGGAGATCGCTGGGCACCTCCTGCGACCATCTCGGAGTAGACGGCGACCGATGGCGGCGATCCGTACGAAGAGTCACGCAGTACTGGGACGCCGTGGGTTCCACCGTGATGAAACCTCTCACCGCAAGACCCTTCGCTCCGGTGTCGCTTGCCTCCTGGGCACTCCCGGCTACCCGGGTCGCCCGGCGGTTCTCCGCCGGGTCCACGCGAGCGTTGTTCGCAGGGCTAGCCGCCCACGGCATGCGCCGCCTGGACGCCCCGGCGACAGCCGCAGCCGGTCTGCTACTCGGTGGCCTGGCCCACGTCGGCGGCTGGCCATTGGTGGAGGGGGGCTCCGCCTCCATATCGACCGCGCTGGCTGCCCACCTGGCGTCATTGGGTGGTGACGTGCGTCTGGACCATCGGGTCCGCCGACCCGGAGACCTACCTCCGAGCCGGGTGGTGCTGTTCGATACCCATCCCGCTGCCCTGCTTGATGTCTACGGTGAGGCCGCCGTTCCAGCATCTACCCGACGCCGGATCACCGGCTACCGGCGCGGCGCGGCGGCCTACAAGATCGACTACGCGCTGGCCGCTCCTGTGCCCTGGACGGCCCCAGAATGTGCCCGGGCGGGGGTGGTCCACCTGGGAGGGACGTACGAGGAAGTAGTGGAGGCCACCCGCACGGTGGAGGCGGGCGGGGTACCCGAACGCCCCTTCGTGCTCGTCGGGCAGCAGAGTCTGTTCGACAGGAGCAGAGCCCCGGGCGGCAGGCACACTCTGTGGGCCTATACGCATGTGCCGGGCGGATTCGAGGGATCGGTACGGGAACGGGTGGAGGCCCAGATCGAACGGTTCGCGCCCCGGTTCCGGGAGATAGTGCTGGCCTGCCGGGTCACAACCCCCCGGGACCTCGAGGCATACAACCCCAACTACGTGGCGGGGGACATAGCGACCGGCCTCCACTCCGTGCGGCGGATGCTGGGACGGCCCGGTCCATTCCTCAATCCGTACCGGACGGGCATTCCCGGCGTGTACTTGTGCTCGGCGGCCACGCCTCCCGGTCCCGGCGTTCACGGAATGTGCGGCGCGAACGCAGCCCAAGCCGCCATCCGCGAGTACCCGCGTGACCGGGAGACATGAACGGCTTGCAGCGCCCCCACTCGGTACAAGAGTGACGCGCCAACCCGGGCTGCCAATCACCGAACGGCTCCGTTGCCCAAGAACGCGAAAAAAGCGGCGCCAGACCGCTTCCCAGGGCCCTCCCCCACCGCCACCTCCGAGGGTTAGGGCGCGTCCCTCCGCTCCCTGAGAGGATCGCTCCGGACGTGATTATCCCTGCCACGGTTCCCTGAGAGGATCGCTCCGGACGTGATTATCCCTGCCACGGTCCGCGTGACGTCGGAAACGGACCGGTGGTGATTACGGCCATACCAGTGTGCAGGAGGATCCTGGGAGGGTCAACCCCCTCGCGTGAGCGCTCGCTAGGCGGTCCGAACCGGGATACGCGACGACAGGTGGGCGGCCAGATGGTCGACTAGGTCGCGGGCATCGTCCGCGGCGCCGTGGATGAAGCTCGACTTGCGCCTCCGCAGGAAGTTCAGCCCGATCCGGTACATCCCCGGGGACTCTGTCACGATCCCTCCGTCGTGGCGGAGGCGACCCTTGTAGTCGAGCACGGGAACGTGCAGCCACGAGTAGTCCGGCCGGTAGCCGGTGGCCCAGACCACCGTCTTGATCTCCCCGCTCGACAGGTCGAGACCTAGGGGCGGTGCCTTCTCGACCCGGGTCCGCTCGTAGCGGTGGGGAGGATCGAACTCGCCGTCCAAGCCGTTCTCGGTGATCCACTCGTCGATCGTGAGAAGCAGCCGACCCATCTTCAGGTCGGAGCGGTTGCACTTGTTGTGGAGCGACCCGGACAACTGCGCCATCCCGTCCCTGATCCCGGCCAGGCGGCCCACCATGCGCACGCCCTGCTCGGTCAGGGCGTTGAGGTCGAGCATCAACCGCTGCGGCGTTCCGACCAACTGCGGGGAGGGAACCGTCCGCGCCCTCAGGACGTCGTCGACCTCGTCGTAGCGCTCGTCGGCGAGGCCGGTGGCCTCGAACCAGTACCGGATGTCCTTCCCGCGGTAGACCCGGGGCATCCGTACATGCTCGCCCACCGAGACCGTCACCGGTCGTCCCGAACGGTGGATCTCGTCGGCGAGTTGCACGCCGGTGGCTGACACGCCCACCACCAGTACGCCACCCTCCCGGAGGTCCGACGGGCGCCGGTAGTCGATGGGTGTCACCGAGTCGACCGAGGTCGGAAGGGCCGCGGCGATGGGCGGCACCTTGGGAAGGTTGAACCCACCGGTGGCCAGCACCACCGAGCGGCACGACCAGACCCCACGGTCGGTCACCACCTCGTACTCATCGCCGTCTCTCCGCACGGATGTGACGTTGGTGAGCGTGTGGAGGGGCGGGTCCACCAGCCGGGCGTACCGGTCGATGAAGGCGACGATCTCGGGCATGGTCATGAACCCGTCCGGATCGTCGCCGTCGTAGGCGAAGCCGGGCAGCCTGGTCTGCCAGTTCGGGGTCAGGAGGCGCAGGGAGTCCCAGCGCTCCGTCCGCCACGTGTTGGCTACCTCCCCGCGCTCGAGGACCACATGGTCGATCGAGCGCCGGGAGAGAAGGTAGCTGACCGCTAGGCCGGTGTGCCCGGCCCCGATTACAACAGTGGTAGTACGCACCCGGTTCCTCTTACGAGTTGATCCCGACGGTCACGTTGGTTGGATTGGTCAGGATGTCGAACACGGCCGAGATCTTCTGGGACTGGGCCACCAGAGCTTCGACGTCCGCCTCGCTGGTGTCGTCGGCATCGATCTCGTAGTTGACACGCACGTCGCTGAACCCGTTCCTTACATCGGGGTCCGACCCGAGGATGCCCCCGATGTTCATGTCGGCTTCCAGCGTCGCCTTGACCGAGCGCAGCTTGATCTCGCGGTTCTCCGCCACCGCTGCCACGCCGGCGGTCAGGCAACTCGCCAGACCGGCGAGCACGATCTCGACCGGGGTGGCGGCGTTGTCCTCCGCGTTGAACTCCAGAGGATGGTCGGCTTCGAACTCGTAGGTCCCCTTGTGGTTGCGCTCCTCACCGAGGCCGAAGTAGCCGCCGATGGTGGTCTTGCTATGTGTTCCGTGGGTCCACTGATTGGAGGCCCGCCACGTATAGTCGCCGGCCGCCGGCGTGTCGCCGACCACTCCCCGAGCGAACAGCAAGTGGTCCGTGTCCACTCCGTTGATCTCACCCTTGCTCATGGTTTTCTCCTTTTGATTCTGTTGGTTGTTCGAGTCTTGGTGACTGTGATCTGATCTTCATCCGGAGATGGACCTCCGGTCGCGGGGTCCCCGTTCAGTCCTATCGAGAGGGTTCCCGGTTGATCCGATCAAACGCCGCGGCCTGCCGGCCTCCAGTCGCTCCCGGGTGGTGGCGTTGTCTACGGGCGGTGAGAGGTCCCGCCCGGGTGGGCCACCCGGGAGCCGGGACAACACATGTCCTCGCGCTGCGGGGCGGTGGGTATGTTCGGGGCGTCCATGTGACGATTCTCCTCTCGCCGGCTACGCGCTCCTCGAGCGCCGCGAGCGGAAATCCGCCTCGGCAGACTCATCGATCAGGCATTGGCACCGCTCGTGACGGTTGCCGCGGCTTCGCAGGGCCTGTCCCTCCACCGCTCTGGATGAGCGCGTCGTGTTCACGGGAAGTAGAGCACAAAACAGGCCGAACGTCAAGGTAATGCCCACCAAGCCGCGAGGTCGGGTCGGAGGCGGGAGGTGGTCGCTCGCGCTGCCCGGATGGCGAACACCTCAGATCGTGCTCGCCTCCGGCACTCGCTGCTCAGGTGCGGCGGCCGGCACTGTCGGCAGCCCAGCGGTGTGGACGGCGCCGGATCCTGCCGAACCCGAGCCGCTCGCAGAGATCCATGTAGCGCTCCCGGTCGACGCCACCCCATTCGAGCTCCTCCAGCGACTCGGCGAGCGGGACGTCGCGGCGCAGGGTGGTGAGGGTCCGGTAGAGGAGGGCCTCCGGCCGGGATGCCTCTAGGTTGGCCGAAAGCCGGGCTGCTCCCCTCACCTTCACATCCCACGACGCGGCCGAGTCCGGGATGCGCTCGATGCGCACGTACCGGGCCAGGAGTGTGGATGTCGACTTGGGTCCCCAAGCGCGGATACCCGGTACGCCGTCCGCCGAGTCGCCCACCAGAGCCAGGTAGTCGGGAATCGAGGTTGGGAGAACCCCGAACTTCTCCACGACTCCCGACTCGTCGAACTGCTTGCGCGCTCGACGGTTGTAGGTCACTACCCGATCGTCGATCACGCATTGCATGAGGTCCTTGTCGGGGCTCAGGATCACCACCCTGTCCACATCATCGGCCCAGCGAAGGGCCGCGGTGGCGATCGCGTCGTCGGCCTCGAACTCGCGCATGGCCCACACCGTCACCCCTATGATCTCGAGCGCCTCCTCGGCCAGCGGGAACTGCTGCAGCAGATCCGGCTCGACCCCTTCTCCCGTCTTGTACCCCTCGAACAGGTCGTTGCGGAACGACTCGATGACGGCATCGGTCGCTGCCGCCAGATGCGAGACGCCGTCCTGTCTCAGCAGGCGGAGAGTGGTGTCGATGATCCCGTAGACCGCTCCTACCTCCCGTCCGTCGGGTGCTCGCCTCTTCGGGAATCCAAAGTAGGCTCGGAACAGTTCGTAAGTAGCATCGAGCAGGTGGAGGTTCACATGGACGATGTTAGAGAGGATCGTGAACCTGACGCTCCGTGGGACCAGGTGGCCGCCGGCTTCGCGGAACTGGGTGACCTACTGCGGTCCGGATTCGCGGATCCCGGCAGCAGGGAGAGGACGAGGGAGGAGCTCCGCCGGGCTTGGAGCGAGTTCGCGGCGGCGGCCCAGGGCTTGGGACAGGCTCTGGCCGGAACCGTGACCGATCCTGAGATACGCGCCGGCGCCAGGAAGGCCTTCGGATCGCTTGCGGAAGCTATTGATGTGACCGTGCGGGATGTCGCCTCCAGCACCGCCGCGCGCGCCCGGCAACGTGGCGGTCCGGAGGAAGCGGAAGCTCGATGACGCCGGAAGCGCCCGAGGTGATGACCATCTCCCGACGGGGTCCGGCGCCTGTCTGGAGGTTCCACTCACCGGCCGGAACCCTGGCCAGGGCAGTGCCGGCGCGGCGCCGTACCGCACGGGTGGACCTTCCCGACGGTAGCGTCTGGATGATCCTCCGTGACGGGGCCGACGGGTTGAGGCTCCTGGAGGCAGACCGGGTGCTCCTGTCCGCCGAGAGACTTGATCCCTGGGGACGGCGCTGGGAGCTGTCCGGTAGCAGGTCCAGCTACGAGCTGACCAACCGATCCGGGTTCAAGGGAAGGTGGGCTCTCGGGCCTCCGGGAGCCGAGATAGCGGAGTTGCTGATGTGGACTACCAGGCGGATGCACCTCCACGCGCAGATGCAGGTCCCCATGGAGTCGGTGGTGCTGGCATGGTACGTGATCATCCGGATGGCCTTCTCCTTCTCGTCGGTCGGACCGATGCTGGGCGCCCGCTACCGGCCGGGTGTGTTGCCCTCCGGTCCCGGCGGATGACGACCCCGGTCGCCTCCTGCTGGTGGCTGGCCGAACGTCTAGACGATCCCGATATCCGGGTGGTCGACACGCGCTGGTACCTGCTAGAGCCGGGCGAAGGGCGGCAACAGTACGAGAAGGGTCACATACCGGGCGCGGTGTTCCTCGACCTCGACACCGACCTCTCGGCCCCCACCGGGCCGGGACGCCACCCGCTCCCGGCAGCCGGGGACTTCGGTGCCCTGATGGGTCGCCACGGGATCGGCAACCACCACCACGTCGTGGTCTACGACCAGGGGCCCGGTTCGATCGCGGCCCGGCTGTGGTGGATGCTGCGGAGTGCGGGCCACGGTGAGGTGAGCGTCCTGGACGGCGGATACGGGCGGTGGACCGCCGAGGGTCACCCGACGACCGCCGACGGGCCGGAGTACCCGCAGGCACCGTTCAAGGTGAGCCGGGACTTCACCCCGACCATCGATCGCCACTCCCTGCGCGACCGCCTGGGAACCGTCCAGGTGATCGACGCCCGACCGGCGGACCGCTACCGAGGCGAGAACGAGACGGTGGACCCTGCCGCCGGCCACATACCCACCTCCATCTCCGCGCCCACCGACGGCAACCTCGGCCGGGACGGGCTGTTCAAGTCACCCGACCTCCTGGCCAGGCGCTTCGCGGACCTTGGTGTCGATCCCGGCGTGCCTGTCGTGAGTTCCTGCGGCAGCGGGGTGACGGCATGCCACAACATCATTGCCCTGGTCCTGGCCGGCTGGCCGGAGGCGACCCTGTACCCGGGTTCCTGGTCCGACTGGTCCACCGCAGGTTTTCCGGTGGCGACCGGAGCGGAACCGGGCACGTCAACCGGAGCGCCGGCGGAGTCCAGCGCTCCGCCCCCGTAGGAGGGTGCTGAAAAAGCTCGGGCAAAGGGGTTCGCTGGCGACTGACAACCCTGATACCAGGAGGTCTTGCCGAGCAGCGAACCCCGTTAGATAGTTTTCCAGCACCCTCCTGGGACCTCTCTACTCGACAATACCGTGGCGGCCCGTCCCACGTTCTGGCGACGTACGACAGTTGCAGGAGTCTGGCCGGCTACGTGTCCGGCGTCATGGCCGCGCTGTGCTCTACCCGCGGAATCGGAACCGTGGATCTACAGATTCGCCCTCGTGAGGAGCGCGCCTGCCCGGCGAGAGTCGACTCATGTACCTCGTTACGCGTGGACCGTGGCGGTTGCCAGCAGCTCATCCCGGAGCACGATCGCCAACACGAACCGAACCTGATCCTCGTCGAGACCGTGATCGTAGGCACAGGTCCTGATTGCGACTGTGAACTCGTCGGACGGCCGAAACTCTTCGGAGTCGAGGTATTCGAGACAGAGCTCCTGGATCTCATACGGACGCTTGCCTCCCGCCCCGTCTCGAATGCATGCAGCTGCCTGCTGTGCCCATGATGTCGCGTCCAGTTCGGTTGCGATGGCGTCGCCGAGTTCGGTCAACCTCAGTGGGCTGTCGCTGGTGACAGCGGCGGATCCGCTCCTGCGGAGTAGTTTCTTGATGTCCTCGCGGATCTCGGCCATGAAGCCGGTGACGACGCGCGTGTGCTCGTTGACGCCCCCTACCCACATTCCAGCCCGGAACAAGGCCGTGACCAGCGTCAGGGCAAGCACATAGACGAGCGGGTTGCTCCACAAATGTGCTGTCACAGGTGCTACTCCTTCCTCTATGGTATGTAATAGTACAATAACTTCTGCTCAATGATAAGATTGCCAGAACTGTCTCCGAGAGGGGCGTCGACGAGGACCGCTACAGGTGGATGCCAGGCCTGTCCGGTTGATGGTGTGGGTGGGTGGTCGGCAGTGGCTCCGCAAGCCGGGCGCTCCGGTGTGCTCGATTGCGGAGTCCGCCCCAGCGACCCATGCCTACCCGTCCGGTCAGTCCCATCTCCAGCGTGCGCCCACTTCCCGGAAGTCCGAAAAGGCCACACCGGTGGGGATCTCGGTTGCTCCGCGCCGTGCCCATTCGTACTCGGCCACTCTCCAGGCGGCGTCGTTGGGATGTACGGCCCATACCTCGCCCGGTGCGTCGCAGTGCATGGACAGGAACGACAGGCCGGTGGCTTCCTGCATGAACCGCCGGTAGACCGCCCCGGGCTCCTCGTTCCGGAAGGTCAGCCCCATCAGGAAACGGTCGGTCGGGATCGCCCCCGCCGCTACGGCGTCATCCCGGAGGCCACGCAGGATCTCGAGATCGGCCGGACCCCAGTTGAGGACGGCCGCGTAGGCAGCCGGATCCCCCGGTAGGAGGAACGGCAGACGGTGCCGCCCGGCGATCCTTACCGTGGTCTCGGCGAACTCCGGCGCGAAGGCGCCTCCCATATGATGGTCGAGGTGGGTCAGCACGATGCCGGCACTCCGAGCGGCAGCGATCTGGGTTTCCAGCTCGTCCTCGACCGCGTCCGGATGTGCGTTGGCACGCAGCGCCGGGACGGTGGACCACATGAAGCCGTCGTCGTCGATCAGGCCTGAGGCCCTGGAAGTGGTCGACATGGGACGCCACCTCATCCTTACGGACTCCGAGGTGAGCGTGAGGTGCAGGCCCAGGTCCAACCCGGGACGGCGGGCGGCCATAGCGGCCACATCCGGGAACCAGGGGCAGGGGGCCATCAGGGAACCGGAGGTAACGAATCCGGCGCCGGCCAATTCGTCCATCGCGGTCACCGAACCGAGCGTCACCCCTATGTCGTCGATGTGGGGGATGATCTGGGCGCGGATGGACCTTCTCCCGCTTACCCGACCGTCACCCCGGCCTGTCTCAGCTCGGCGATCGCCTTGTCACCGTCGTCCGCGGCCAGGTTGACGGCGGCGGTGGCGCCGAGCAGCACCGTCGTGTCGAAGCCCTCCCGTGCCGAGTCGAGGGCGGTGTCCTTGACGCAGTAGTCGAGCGCCAGCCCGACCACGACGACCCGTTCGCAGCCGGCCTCCCGGATCATCGAGGCCAGAGGAGTCGGGATGGTCTCGCCGGATACGGGATCCCGCATCGTGAAGCCCGAGTAGCCGTCCTCGCCGTTCGCGCCCTTGTGCACGCTCGGACCCTCGACCCGCAGGTCGGGATGGAAGTCCGCCCCGATCGAACCGCCCACGCAATGCACCGGCCAGATCCCGCCGTCGATCGCGAAGTGGGGTGTCCGCTCGGGATGCCAATCCTGCGTGTAGAAGATGCTCGCCCCCGCATCCACCCCCTCGCCGACCTCCCGGTTGACAGCCGGGACCACCTCCGTATCGGCTCCCCGGACATAGAGGCTTCCCGAGGGATCGGCGAAATCGTTCTGGACGTCCACCACCACCAAGGCCGTGCCGTTGTCATACGTCGTCATGGTCCAGGAAGGTTAGTCACAAGGCCCGCCGGTACGCGGTGCTGCACGACCGTTGACGACCGCAAACGGTTGTGCCGCGTTGTCGCCCTTCTATGGAGGGAAGCAGTGCACGGTTAAGGTGCGGACGTGCTTACCGAGGGCATCCTCTTCACGGACCACTACCAGTTGACGATGGCACAGCTCTACCACCGGTACGGGCTGGCCGAGCGCACCGCGCAGTTCGACTACTACTTCCGCTCGTACCCGGATTACGGGAGCCATCAGGCGGGCTATTGCATAACGGCCGGGCTGGGACCGTTGCTGGACTGGATGGACAGGACCTGGTTCGGCGACGAGGAGGTGGCGGCGCTGCGCGAGATCAGGACAAGCGTGGGCGGTCGGCTGTTCGAGGAGTCGTTCATCGACTGGGTCGCCGGTTCGGGAGGTTTCGGGACCGTCTCGATGTGGGCGGTGCCCGAAGGCAGGGTGGTACATCCCAACACCCCGATTCTCACCGTCGAGGCGCCGCTGGCCGTTGCCCAGCTACTGGAAACCCCCCTCCTCAACCGCCTCAACTACGCCACCCTGATCGCCACCAAGACCTCACGCGTGGTGGAGGCCGCAGGTGGCGCCGCCGTGATGGAGTTCGGGATGCGCCGGGCACCGGACGCGGCGGCCAACGTTGCCACCCGCTCCTCCCTGGTGGGCGGCACCGTCGGTTCCTCAAATTTCGCCGCCTCCTACCACTTCGGGTTCCCTTCCAAGGGAACTCACGCCCACTCGATGGTTCAGGTGTTCATGGCCGACTCGGGCAGCGAACTCGAGGCATTCCGGGCCTACGCCTCCGTCTACCCCGACGACTGCCTGCTCCTGGTCGACACCATCGACACCCTCAACTCGGGTATACCCAACGCCATCACGGTGTTCGAGGAACTACGGGTCCGCGGGCACAGGCCGGTGGGGATCCGGCTCGACTCCGGCGATCTGGCGCATCTCGCCATCCGCTCAGCGGCCCTTCTCGACGAGGCGGGCTTCCCGGACGTGTCGATCGTCCTGTCGTCGGAACTTGACGAGTTGACCATCTGGCAGGTGCGCAACCAGATCCTCGAAGAGGCCCCCCGCTACCGGGTCGACGCCGAAAGGCTGCTCGAGCGCCTCGTGTACGGGGTGGGGACCCGTCTGGCTACTTCCCACGGCTATCCGAGTCCGACCGGGGTCTTCAAGCTGGTGGCGATCGAGGGCGCCGACAGCGAATGGTCCCCGGCTATCAAGATCTCCGAGTCACGGGCCAAGGTGCCCAACCCGGGCAGGAAGCGGCTTTGGCGCATCTACGACAGTCGCGGGACCGCCACGGCCGACCTGGTCACCCTCGACGATCACGATCCCTACGAACGCCCCATCCGCTTGGTGCATCCCAGTTTCCCGGAGGTGACCCGGACGCTCGGCCACTACCAGGTCTCCGAGGTCGAGTCCCTACGGGTCAAGGTGCTGGAGCACGGGATGAGGGTACCGGGCGACGCGGGGGACATCGGGGCAGCGCGCCGGCGGCGGTCCGCCGATCTCGCACGGCTCGACCCCGGAGTGCGGAGACTGGTCAATCCCCACACCTATCACGTATCCCTCAGCCAGGAACTCTCCGACCTCAAGCAGGACCTGATCGCCGGCTTCAAGAGCTAGCCGGTCGTCGGTTGTCGGTTGTTCGTTGTGTGGTAGCCGTTCACCGGCATCCGGCATCCGGCATCCGGCATCCGGCATCCGGCATCCGGCATCCGGCAACTGGCAACTGGCAACTGGCGCTCTTACCGACCCGACAGCCGATCGTACGCGGCGAACATGGCGGATGGATCGCTCGGGATGACGAACACGCGCGGACCTGCCTGTTCGTGAGCCCCGGCGAGAGCGTCCGTTATCCGAAGGGGAGACACACGCTCTGCGGATACACCGAATCCCGCGGCCACCGCGGCCAGATCATGCTCGTGGGGCGTGACGAAGAGTTCCCTCGCCTGGGCGAGCGCTTCCGTATCACCCGTTTCACGGAGGGATCGGAGGTAAGGGAGCATCTCGAAGATGGCGCCGCCGCCGTTGTCGAGCACCACCACCGATAGGTTCGCGCGCAAGTGGCGGGCCGTGGAGAGCGACCCGGCATCATGCAGGAAGGCGAGGTCGCCGACCAGTACGGTCACCCGCTGGCCGGAAGCCAGGGCGGCGCCGGTGGCCGAGGCGATAGTTCCGTCGATCCCGCAGGCACCGCGGTTGCCGAGCACCTCCGCGCCGCATCCCGGTTCCATCATCGCGTCGACGTGACGCACCGGCATGCTCGAAGCAGCCCACACCAGCCGTTCGGATTCGAGCACCGCCGCCGTCACCGCCAGTTCGGTGTCCGGGTGCCGGGATACTTCCCGCCTGCGGAGCCCGCGTACCCGTGTCTCCGCCGCCCGCCATGACTCCGACCATCCTGGATCGAGAGGAGTCGGCGACACTGCCTCGAGCACCCCGGTGATCGGATCCCGCAGCACCATCGCGGGTCCGGGGGCGGTCCAGCGGTAGTCGGGATCGAGGAGGGCCACGGGAGCTTCGAGGGCCGCCAACCAGTTCTGGGTGATGGTTCCGGTGGGTGTGGCGCCGATCCGCAGGATCGCGTCAGGCAGGTGTTCCGACGCGAACCGCATGTCCCGCAGAAGGAGGTCTCCGGTAGTGATGAGATACTCGTGGCTCGAGGAACGCATACCCGACATCCCGTCGGCCATGATCGGCCAGCCGGTCGCCTTCGAGAACCGCACGAGCTCCGCCCTCTCGGCCGGATCGGTGGCGCGGGGTCCTGCGACGATGAGCCCCCGCTCCGCACCCGCGATGAATTCGGTGAGCATCGTCACCGATGTGGCGTCGGTGCCCTTTCGCACCTGTGCTTCGTGCGGGATGGCGCCGATCCGCATACGGTCGCCGTCGGGCGGCTCCAGTGGCTTGGCGAACGGGACGTTGATGTGTACCGGACCGGCATTCGGCGACCGGGCGGCTTCGAGCAGGCGAAGGGTTTCGTCTCTGACGTCCTGGGGGTTGCACTCGTGGGCGACTCCCAGGTTGGAGGCCGCTCTCACGTGCGATCCGTACAAGCCGACCTGGTCGATGGTCTGAGGGGTATCCCTCGCCAGGAAACCGGGCGGACGATCAGCAGTGACCACCACAAGGGGTGTGCGGGCCCGGTCGGCTTCTGCCACGGCGGGCAGGTAGTTGGCCGCGGCCGAGCCGGAGGTGCAGATCAGAGCGGTCGGCCGCCTCGAGGCCTTGGCCATCCCGAGCGCGACGAAACCGGCCGAGCGCTCGTCGAGCACCACCCGGACCGGCAATCCGCCCGACGCGGCGGCCAGCGCGAGCGGGGTGGAGCGGGAACCGGGTGAGATCACCACCCCTGCCGGGCGGCCCGATCGTAGGGCTGCCACCAGGGCGTCTGCGGTCGCGTAGGACCGCCAGCGATGATCCTTCATGCCGAAGAGCGACGACAGCACGGTATCGAGCTTGAGGTTCGTCTCCTCGAGTTCCGCCTCCGGTGCGGAGGTGCCCACGATCCCCGCGCCCGCGAAGAGCCGTGTGCGGCCATCCTCGATCAGGCAGGAGCGGAGCGCCACGTGGAACTCGCCGTTTCCAGCCAGGTCGCAATACCCGACCGGACCCGCGTACCAGCCCCTCTGCAGGGGTTCGTGCTCCGAGATCCAAGCCAAAGCCCGGTCCCGCGGGACGCCGGCCACGGCCGGGGTCGGGTGGAGGGCGCCCACTACGTCCAGCACGTTGGTTCCCACCGGTGCGACGGCGCTGACCGGAGTGGCCAGATGCTGGATACCGGGCAGTCTCATAACGTAGGTCGGGCCGCGATCCTCCACCGCGAACCCTCTCGCCTCGAGCCGCTGCGAGATTTCGGAGGCCACGTAGCGGTGTTCCTCCAGTTCCTTAGGATGGTTGCGGAGACGGTCGGCGATCAGCGTGTCCTCTGCCGCACTTGCCCCTCGCGGAGCGGTTCCGGCAAGAGCGAGGGTGGAGACCTTCACCCCGTCGACCCGGGCCAGGAGCTCGGGCGTCGCTCCGCAGAAGACCGAACCGTCCCGCCGTCCGAAGGCGAAGACAGCGCTGCGGTGGTTGATGTGGCGGAGCGCGGCCAGGAACGGTCCGAGCTCGGGACGGTGCTCGACATCGAGATGGCGGGCGAGGACGACCTTCCTGATTGCCCCCTGCCGAGTCGCCGCCGGGGGAGATTCGTCCGATCCAGGGATCCCGGACGGCCGCGCCGAGGGGATGGGGTCGGTCCGGCGAATCGATTCGATCGCCGCCGCCGCCTGTGCCAGGAACGTCCGATCGCCGAGATCGACCGTCCGGGCAGCCGGGTGGTCGACAACCTCCGGAGTGATCCGTGGGAGGCGCCGGCTGCGGCATGCTCTGATCCGTTCCGTCAGTCGATCGGCTACGGCGGCCGGATCGTCATCGGCGGTTACCTCGGCTGCCGCCACCCACACACCGCGGCCCGGGCGGCGACGGATGAGTGCCAGGTCCGGAAGCACCAACCGTCCGGAAGAGAACCGCGGCCAGGTGCTCCGCGAGTGGAACGAGAAGCCTCCTATCAGTACCGGCGTGCGTTCCACTCCGTCGACTGCGACCGGATGGGTCCGAGCGGCCAGTGACCGCAAGGCCGCGGAGGCGCTACGGAACCTTCCCGGCCCGTCCCCCGGCTCGATCGTGACCGCTTCTCCGACCGCCCCGATCGAGAACCCGCGTCCAGGCATCTCCCAGTAGGCGAACGGGGGTCCCCCCCCCACGACGAAGGCGAGGGGATCGACCTCGCCCGCTCCGGCCGCCAGGGTGATGACCGATGGCTGCCCGGAGATCAGCGCCCGGCCGACGGCCTTGCCGATCCGGTTCTCAAGCCGCTTCCGGTCACTCATCGCCACTCGGTGGAGACGACGAACTGCTGCTTCCCGGCCTTCTCGAGTGCTACGACCAGCGCCACGTCCTCGGATCCCTCCAGCCTATCCTTCGCCCGGCTGACCACGGTGTGATGGAAGTGCTGGGCCACCAGCCTGGTGACATGGGTCACCAATGTCCGGAACAGTCCGGCCAGATCCTCGGGACTGTCCGACTGGCCGGACCGTACATGTTCCTTGAAGAGGTCGATGGCTTCGTCCACCACGCTCTCCACGCCCGTGGCGTGCCGGGCGGCCAACGCCGCGAGCCTGTCGAGTGGGAACCCGGCCTCGAGCAGCGAGAGCCCGGCAGCCAGCATCGGCGCCACATCGGGTGAGAACCGTTCCTCGCCGCTCCCGCCGAGAGGTTCGATGAGGCCTGCGGATGCGGCCATGTCGATCAGGGGTGGAGCCAGCCCGGACCGGTCGGCCAACTCCTCCCGCGTCAGTCCGACCACCTTCCCGGCCAGCGACATGAGGAGCGGATGACCCGACTCGTCGAGGAGCCGCTTGATCTGGGCGAGGGTGAACCCGTCGTCGGCCAGCGCCCTTATGGTCCGCAATCGGGTGAGGTGAGCCTGTTCATACATGACCGAGCGACCGTCGCGGTCGGTGGGAGGCAGCAGGCCCATACCCTGGTAGTAGCGGATGGTGTCCACACCCACTCCCGCTTCGGCGGCCAACTGCTCGACCCGGTACGTACGGGATGTCTCTGTCATAGCGACCACTCTAGGAGTGATCACTCACAATGCTCGAGGGCCTTGCGAAACCCCGGCCTTCGGTGCATAGGTTGTGTAGCAAGGACCGGGCGGGCAAGCCGGGCGCGGAGCAGGCGTTGCCCGCACCAGAGTCCCAGCGTCGCCGTCCTGTCGGACGAAGGCCGCGGTAGATGATCGGGCCGGGGGCGAGAGGTCCCGACGACCATCCCGACCCCGGCCTGAAGCCGCCTGTCTAGCCGTCTATGCCCAGGGCCTTCTCGGCATGGTCGAGCACCTGGCCTCCTTCCAGCACGGGAGCGAAGAGGTCCCCGTGCCGGGAGATCCGGTCCCAGACGGTGGCGATGGTGAAGTCCTCCGGGGTCACCTGGCCCAGTTCTTCCCAGCGGACGGGTATGGAGACCGGGGCACCCGGACGGGGTCGTACCGAGTACACCGAGGCGATGGTCGCTCCTGCCCGGTTCTGACCCGAGTCGACGAACACCTTCCCCTTCCGGTTGGGTATATGCCTGTCCATGGTCACGCCCTCAGGGTTGGCGGTGGCCAGCAGTTGCCCGACCCGCTCGACGAAACGCCGCACCCTCCCGTACGTGTGCCGGGGTTCCAGGGGTACGTAGACGTGTATCCCGCGGGATCCGGAGGTCTTGGGGTAGCCGCGCAGTCCCAGCCGGTCCAGCGCCACCCCGAGCAGCTTGGCCACCGAGACGACCTGCTCCCAAGCGGCCCCTTCCGCGGGATCGAGATCGAACACCGCGAAGTCCTCCGACTCGATGTGGCGCAGCCGGGACAGCCAAGGGTGGACCTCGATGCAGCCCATATTGGCCAGCCACATGAGGGACTCGGCATCCATGGCGGTCACGTATTCGATGGCGCCGCCCTTGCTGCTCGATCCGAGAGGTGCGAGCGGCATCCAGTCCGGTTGGTGGCCGGGCGCCTGCTTCTCGTAGAAGGAGCCTCCCTCGGCGCCGTCCGGATACCTGGACATGACTATCGCCCTGTCCTCGAGGTGCGGGAGGAGGACCGGGGCCACCGAGGCGTAGTACGAAATCAGATCACCCTTCGTGTAGCCGTCGGGGAAGAACTCCTTGTCGAGGTTCGAGAGGCGGAGCCGGTGCCGGTACCCGGCCAGGGTGAACCCGTCGGCGGTCTCCCTGACCCGTGGAGCGACGGGGAACTCGACGGCGCCGCTCGCCACCGGGCGACCATCCGAGGCGGCGGGCGCCGAGGCAACGAGGGCGACGGCTATCTCGGAGCAGATGGCCTCGTGTGACCGCATATCGCGGGACTCGGAGATGACCGTCATGCGCATCCCGGCCTCCCGGGCCGCCCGGACCAGAGGCTCGACCCGAAGGGTCCCCTCACCGTATGGAAGGTGGCGGATCTCACCCATGTCCCCGTATAGGACATCGCTGAACTGGGTGTGGAGTGGGTCCACCTTCCAAGCCGGGAAGTTGTCCCGCAGGAAGCCGAAGACTGCGGAGAAGTCCCCGGCGGACATCAGGCCTCCCCTGCTGATGGCATGCACATGCGCCCAGTCGACCACCGGCCGGACGAAGGGGAACTCGGCAGAGAGCAGGGCTATGTCGCCGAGGCTTCCCATGTGGCTGACCCGACCCGTGGTCTCCAACCCGAGAGACACACCCAGTCCTGCCACCTTGGACCCGATCCAGCCGAGGTGCTCGCCCATCCGGTCCAGCAGTAGCTCGGGATCCTCATCCCGCCGCGGCCCCAGATGGGCGACCACGATCCGGGCGCCCAACTCGGCGCCCAGCTTCAGCGTGTGCTCCAGGGCGCCTCGGCACTGCTTGGCCCGGTCCTCATCGGCAACCGTGAGCACTGCGAAGTACGGGGCATGGACCGAGAGCCCGATTCCCCGATCGGCGGCTGCCCGACCGAACCGGGCACACCTCCTCTCGTTCCAGGGGAACCCTCTGGTGAAGGCCAACTCGAAGACCCGGTGGCCCCGTTCCACCAGTCCGTCCAGGAAGGCGCTGTCGGCCATCCCTGAGGTAGGCATCCCCGAGTATCCGTAGCCGATCACCTACCGAGCCTATCGTTCCCGGCGCCGCCAGCCATCGCCATGACAAGACCCACTCGCCGCTACCCTGACAGGTGGGCCTGTAGCTCAGTCGGAAGAGCAGCGGACTTTTAATCCGAAGGTCGAGGGTTCGATTCCCTCCGGGCCCACAGCTTCTACCGGTTTCACGTTGCTCGGCGGCGTGGATCCGCAAGGGGTCGTCCACAGCCCCCAGGTGCCGCCAGGCCTCGAGCGTCTCCGCCGGAGACAACGATGACAGTACAGCTAGTCCTCCGAAGTGAGGTCGCTCTGGCCCCTGTACATCCCCAGCCCGATGATGATGAAGCAGAGGGAACCGAAGGCGAGCAAGCCGTTGTCGTTCCTGAGGAGCACTGCGGGATCGATGTCGGGGACATGCTGAAGGACCAGGAAGTTGATGACCGCCAGCGCTCCCGTGAGGACGAGGCCGTAGGAAGCCAGTTTGTACTTGTTCATCGACCCGAAACGGGAGGCGAGGCCGATGCCGACGAGCATGGATGCGACGGGGTAGACGGCCACCAGCGCGATGATGATCCCGCCCATCGACGCGTATACGCTGAGGGCAAGGTCTGCGAAGAACGCCTGGTCGGCGCCTGACTGCATGCCGCGCTGCATCAAGTGGACACTGAAGTGCCTCATGCCCATCGCAATGGTGTAGAGGGCCCACCCGAACAGGCTCGCGAACACACCCAGCCGCAGGAGCGAATCGCCGAGCCCCGTCTGTCGGGGTAGGCGGAGCCAGGTGAGGGCGCAGTATGCGTAGAGGAACATCCCGATGATGGACAACATGGACGCCAGATGCGCAAGACTCGCATTGTCGGCCATCGACTCGAGGGCTGCCGGGAAGTCGGTCTTATCTACTGGGTCCAGCAGTACGCCGCCGGGAAAGCTCAGCGATGCCAGGAACAAAAGGGCAACTCCAACGACGAGGGCCAGCCCTCCGAACCTCGTAGCAGGATGTGTGCCGGTCGCTTTAGCCATGATGCCTCCTCCTGGGTGCCCAGCAAACGTTCGAGATTGTACGACTCTGCCCGGGGACTAGCGCAAAATGAATCAGGAAAGAGGGGGAGGCTGCTCGATCTTGTGAGGTCGGGCGCTGCTGTGGTCGGTGTGGGGGTCATGATGCTCCTAATGGGGGTCCGCCACTTCTTCTGGTTCGTCTGGGAGGGTGTGGTGGTTGAGCTGGCGGCCGGTGAGTAGCTGGATGCTCCTGGAACCTGATTCCTGAACATAGATCGTGCCCTTGCCGCTTAGCGAGAGTTTCTGTAGCGCTCATGAGGTGGCGTGCCTTGGAGCACTGATCCACTAGGTCGCCGCCAGGGTGTTCTCCACAGTTCAGCAGAGAGCAGATCCGCGCTGAAGGAGGCGAAGGACGATCTTTGGTGGAGATGACTGGGCTGAGGGCTCATCACGATGTGTGGTTTGATGGACGAGGATGGAACCAAACTCGCTGCCGGGCGGCTACCGGAAGGGCCGTCGTACCGCCGGTTCGGGTTCCTCCACCTGACCATCGAGGCCTTGTTCGCTGAGCGGGCACTGCGAACCCGACCGGGTTCTTCCCGGCTCTTTGCTTCCGGCCCGACCGGCTCCTCCTAACTCCACGATGCGGGTCCGGTCGCCCCTGTAGACCCGATCACACCCGCGGTTCGGTTCCTGCCCACACCGCCCGGTAGATGGCTCGGGCGACTCTGGAACCCCACCGCGATCGCGGACCGGCGAACCGCTCCGCAGCCGCCCCGGCGGGCCACACGATCGGGGCAGTCGTCGGTCGAATAGCCGGGTCGGGAGCAGGCCGATTCGCGTCTTCTGAGATCCAGGCAGTCTCATAGACGCAACAGCCACGAGGACGACGAGAGGCCATGAGTCGAATTCAAAGAGCAGCCAGCAGGCCCTGGGACGATCCGCCGCCATCTACGGCACCGGCCCGATCCCCGACTGCCGCTAAGTTGTGGACACGATCATCGCTTGGGATGGTGAGATCAGGCCTACCAGGCAAGCGACCGGTATCCGACTGACCGCTGGAAGGATCAAGATCCGCCCCTAGATTCTCCGCCGAGTTGCTTACGGGTTCAACCATGACCAACTACCCCGCCCGCGGATTCCTCGCAAAAACCACCTCCACACCGACAACAACGCCTGATCCCCATACACTTTCACGGAGCCTTTATTGTCGGCTCCCGCGAGTGTGGGTGAGAACACATACTCGGCCGAATCCGAAGAAGCTTGCTACAGTGACCTGAAGCCAGAGGACTACAAGTCCCGCAGCGGGTGGGCCTATTCTCACCAGCGATAGCAAACAAAGGAGACCGTGGTGACGTCGGCGAGACTAGGAAAGATAGCAGGGTGGCTTTTGGTCATCGGGCCGCTGGTGGATACGTTGGTCAGCAGTCTCAGGCCGGGCGTATTCCCGGGACAAAACCCAGATGGTCATCAAGCAGCCATGCAGGAGGCAATTCTTGGAATCGCACCGCATAGTACGCTAGTCAATCTACTGGTCGATCTCGGATTCGTAGCTTCGTTTGGCCTATTGGTGGGATTCTGGGGTCTAAAGGAGGTGATGGGAGACAGCGGCAGTCAGGGATACTTACGGAAACTGGGAATGTTGTTCCTGATGATCGGCTTATCAGTTCGCACCGGCGCCTTCGCAATGAACTTCTTGATGTCTGTGACCCTCAGCTATACACCCGCTGAGGCCCTAACGGGAGAGGCACTCAATACTGCCGTCATGTTCATGGTAATGGGAGGGGCACTCGGTGTCTTTGCCACAATCCTTACGCTGGTAGGCGTGGCCTTTTTTGCCGGGTCGCTGATGAACGTGCACCTACTTGGTGCGGATAGACTACTCGCCCGACTACTGGGTGTGGCCCCGGCAATAGTCGGTTCGTTGCTCCTACTCCTAGCGACCTTTCGTGAGGACAGCGTCTTTACTCTTTACCTCTTGGGTAACGCGGCGGTGTTCTTTCAGATAGCCTGGGTCATCATGGTGGGCGTTGCCCTGATCAGAAAGAGTGATTCCTTGGCAACGCTCACAGCCTGATTGGCATGATGAGAGAAGGAAGTTGATCTGGTAGCTTTCTGAACAAATCGCCGGGTCATCGCCTGGGCGATTGCCGATTGATCCCAAGGACCCAGTAGCGGTGCTCGGATCGGAGATGCCTAGGTTTCCTCCCGCACAGCCGCTAGGTCACCGAGCGCGCATGTTTCTGCTCGCTTGTCGGGGATGTCGCAGTCGTGGAGACGACACGGCGATTAGGATCGCACCGCCCACGGCATCAGCGGCGCTCAACGGATCATGGTGCCGCATGACAGCATTCCGCAGCGGGAGGGAGTTCGAGATGGAAACGGTCTTGGGTCAGAGGCTAGGAGTGCACAGGCTGGCACGGGCGTGGATCGCTTTCACCCTGGTCGCGAGCCTGCTGGCGCTGCCGGCATCGGGTGCAGTGTTGGGGCAGGAGTCCACAGGCTGCGAGGTCACGGAACTCGGGACTCTGAGTGGCCCCGACGCCTCGCTGGACACCGCCGGTCGCTGGACGACTGAGGACTGCGACTCGCGTTTTCGCGCCGATAGCGACGCCCACACGTATCGCTTCCGCGTCGCTCTGCCAGGACGGGTCAGGGTCGAGTTGACGTCCGCCGGGGCGGACCCGTACCTCTACCTACTCGCGGAGGATGGCAGCCGCATCGCCGACAACGACGACGGTGGAGCCAACCTGGACGCCCGGGTGGAGCGAGACCTGCAACCCGGTGTGTACATGATCGAGGCGACGACAGTCGGCGGGCGGAGCCGGGGGCCTGCGGACTTCGGCATCGCTGTCAGCTACGTTTCCGGGTGCGAGCCGGTGCATCTCGGCACGCTGGAGACGGGCACCGATCTGACCGCGTCCGGAACCTGGACCATTGATACGTGCGGGTCGCGATTCGTCGTGGAGCACCCGGCCCACGGTTACACGTTTAACCTCGGGCACGCCGGTCGTGTGCGCATCGACCTGACATCGGAGGACGGCGATCCCGTGATGTCCTTGGCATCGCTCACGGGTCGCATCATCGGAGCCAACGACGATGGCGGGGAGCGGCGCAACTCCCGCATAGTCCGCTACCTTCCGGCCGGGGTCTACTTCATCGAGGCGACCACATACCTGGAACGCGACTACCAACCCCTGCGAGCCGACTTCAACCTCACGGTCCACCTGGTGGATGAGCAGGAGGACCAGAGGGGACCCCGGTTGAAGATCGAGGAGTTGCATACCCCCGCGGAAGTGGTCGCGGGCGATCCGTTCCCCGTCCACTACCGCGCCGGAAACGTCGGAGGCGACCTCGCCGAAGGTGGCTACGCCGTGCTCTACGTGGTCGGCCCCCGCGTGTTCGAGCGGATCGACCTGACCGCCGACCATTGGCAGGCCGGCGTCTCGTACCACTCCGGTTCCGAGACGGCGAGCGGGGGCAGCACTGCGATCGCCGACCTGGTTCCGTTCGATGTCAGCCTCAACCGGTCTGGCCCTTCGTGGGTGTTCGTGGGGGTCGCTACCTACGACCGGAAGGGTGACGAGATCGGGTTCCACGGCCTCTGGCACAACCTGATGGTCCTGGGCGGTCCGACATTCGAACCCGTACATGTGCGCGTAGACGGCAGTGCGTACACGGTTGCCGCCGAAGCGGACAGCGGCGGAGAGGTTACGACATCTGTGAGCTCGGCCGCCGATCCGGCAGCCGAGGTCGATCCGCAGGTTCGGCTGCAGGCCATTTACACGGCGGGCGTGCTCACCCAGCTATTGGATGGCTTGTTCGAGAGGCCGGCGATCGCGGAGTTGTCGGAGGAGGCGGACCCGGCACCGGTCACCGAGGCGAACCTGTCGCCGAGCACACTCCTCAAGGCCTTCGCGCAGCGATACACCTCCGTAGTCAGCGCATCGGGAATGGTCGAGTCCCTGGCCGCTGGAGAGGCCCTCAATCCCATCGCGATCGAGGATTCGGTCCTCGAGGTGGCCGATGCAGCGTCTTCCCAGTACGCGTGGATGGCTGATTCCTGGCGCTCGCTCCTGGGCCGGATTGGGGATGGGACGACGTTGGCGTTCGAGGAGGCGCTCGAAGTCCACTCCCAGGTCGCCTATGCCGAAAGCGTCGTCGCGGCGGCAGTGACGGCAGGCGAGATCGTCACAGCGGCCCGGGCCGCCGATGAGGGCTGGCAGGATCCGGGTATCCGGCGGATGATGCCAGACCAGGCGGGCTGCGACCCCGGAGCGGATGCCCTGCGCGACGCGCTCGAGGCGGCGGAGGCGGCCAACATCGACCGGTTGCTCGCTCTCGACGCCGAGATGCGGGCGCTCCGGCCCGTCCACGGGTTCGCAGTCGACACGGCATTGTGCGCTGTGCAGACGGTCGGCGCAGAGAGCCGCCGTTTCTTGCGGCGTCTGTCGATCGACCACAGTTCCGAGTTTCGCAGGTTGCTCGGTCTTGAGATGCCCGAGCAACCAGTGTCGAATACCGAGCCCCATCGGCTTCGCATCATCGCCCGGGTGGGCGAGGACGGTCGCCTGGAGCACGGCATCGAGTTTGTCGGCGGTGAGCAAGTGCTTCCGCCGGCGCGTTTCCTGCGTGAAGACGCCCCACACGGCAGGTGGCAGGTGAGCGGAGAGGTCGAGGTAGGAGGAGACTCGATCGGGAGGATCCGATCGCGGCGTCTTACCGGTGGCCGAACCGAGTTGGGCTTCGTGGGCGCCGATGGCGAGACGATCATCCCCGACATTCGCTACCTGCCGGCCGATCTCCCGGTGGGAGTCTGGTTCCGCAGCAGCGAGATCGAGGTACCGGTAGCGATGTTGATGGTCCCGGCGAACTCTGCAGGGGAGTAAGTACTGGTCGTCTCGCAGCTCGCGGATATCCCGGTCGGGTCCGGGTGTCGTGAGAGGATCCAGCGACGGCGCCCGGCCGGCCTCCGCATGTAACCTCGGCCGGTCGGCAGGGCAGCGAGTGTTCTGATCGATAGGGTCGCGACAACGATGCGGGAGGGACAAACCTGCGGCGCATTGCAATCGTCGGTGGAGGCATTTCCGGGCTGGGCGCCGCGTGGGGTCTCCATCACCACCCCGACCGATTCGATTTCCGGCTGTTCGAAGCCCAGGATCGGATCGGCGGGAATGCGGTCACAGTTGAGATGCCCCAGGCTGACGGCAGCTCGATCCCCTTCGACATTTCGGTCACCGCTTGCATCCCGTCGGTGTATCACCACGTCGTGCTACTGATGGAGCAGTTCGGTATCGAAATGATCGACACCAAGTTCAGTTATAGCGTCAAATACCGTGGCCAGGTGTACGCCCACGATTTCGACTCCGAGATCAGGCATCAACTCCAGCCGGAGATTGCAAGGTTTCAACGCGTGCTGAGGCGTCTGCACTGGTTCGGGTATCTGACCCGAGTTTGGCGGGTGTTTCGTGTTTTGCCTGGTCAGAGGGGGTACGGT
>JAPPFW010000022.1 GCA_028821575.1 bacterium
ACCCCCAAACCAAGGATTTCAACCCACCCCATCCCATGTTTCCGCGCGGGGCCGATGACAACCCAGGCCTCGGGCGTTCTTCTACCGCCCACAGTCGGTCCTCGAACTTGATGGCGATCACTACCTACCGCACCTACCGGCCGCCCGTCGAGCGGACCATCGCCTGGCTCACCCGAGGAAAAACCCGCCGCGTCCCCTAACCGAGGAATCCAACGCAACCGGCAATGGCTCACCACCCGCGCCACCGCCACCAACCTACAACGGCTCATCAACCTCGGACTCACCCACACCACCGCAGGCTGGGCAACCAACCCCACATAAACCACCCACACCCACCGGAAACCGGCCCGAAGCCGCCCGAGACCCGCCCGGACCCCGGACAGAACCACCCGCGAGACCGAAAACCCGGCCCAACACACCAAACCGGCTCAACCTCAACCGGCTACACCCCCACTGCTCAGCAGGCTCCTAGTAGAGCCCCAGACCGCCCCTCGGGGGCTGGATCTGTTGGGTGTCTCGGCTCTCTCGGAGCTTCTTGAGTCTCCACGCCAGCGTCGGCTGCATCTCGATACGGCGCTGCAGTGCTGGATCGCTTGTTAGGAGGTCTGCTGCCACGGTCGTATCGTCGGACACCTGGTCTAGGAACGCCATCTCAGCGGCAGTAAACGGGAGGACACTGCTAACCGTCCGGTACCGCATGTTGTGGAGGCCGACGGAATAGGCGCCGAGCGCCGACGGCTCCGGTCGGTCACTAGACCGGAGAAGGGGCAGCAACTCCTGGGCGATGGTCTGTGCGGCGGACGGAGGGGCCAGGGCTGACAGATTCCTGGCATCGGCTTTCCTGCCTGCGGCCGCGACCACAAACGCTAGCCGCAGGCGGTCGGGGTCTAGAGGGTGTCGACCACTAACCGCACGGAGCAACCCGGCATCGAACTGATCCCGCGGGTGATTACGTTCCGCCGCCGCGAGGAGCTTGCCGGCGACGACTTCGTGCGGGTCTTGTACGAGAACGTCGGTCGCGCGCCAGGGTCCCAACAGTGTCGACGGCCGCCTCGACGGAGGCCACAGTGGGACCCGGTTCATGTAGTCCAAGTCCAAGAAGATGTTGGCTGGACCCCCATCGACGGCTTCGTAGTTCAGCCGCCACTTGCCCCCCTCGTATTTCCGTTCCTGGTGTCGGATCTCATAGCCGAGGGTTGAGACGAGAGACGCCAACGCTGCTTCCACGGAATTGCGGTTAGCCAGCATCCGTTCCCGCTCCGGCTCTCCCACGAAATTGAGGTCGAGGTCTACGGACAAGCGCGGAGCGTCCAACAAGAACAGATTGAGGGCAGACCCTCCCTTCAGAGCGAACTGGTCCCTCAAAAACGGGTCAGCCGAGACCGCGTGCACGATGCCGAGCAGGCGGACAGCTTTCTCGAAGGCCTCCACGTTGTAACCGTGGAAGTCAGCGTGACGTGTCAGCTCACCAACGGTAACCATAGAACTGATCCCAGGTTTCTTCCGCCACCGCGTGTGGGACGATCAGATTCCATTCCCTGACGAGATCACCACCTGCCCTGCGGTCCATATGCTGAGGCCGGCGCGGCTTCCGGTTGCGAAGCGCATCGAGGACCGGATCATCGAACGGCCACAACTCCCGGTGACGCTCCAGGAAATATCCCACCTTCGCGCATGCCGTAGCGTTGTCTAGGAAGGTGGCGTACTCCACGACTTGGGAAACATCGAGCTCATCAACCATCTGCAGCGATCTCCAGACCTCCTCCCAACCACCCGCCAACCTGGGAGCGGACAGAACGTCCACGAACGTCCGCTCAATACAGGTGACCCGCACCACACCACCTCGCCGGCGGGTCTCTACGACCCCCCACTGCTCACGTCCAGAGCGAAGGAGAGCCGCCGGGTACCGCGTTCCCCGATAGCCATTAGTGGCATACCGAAACGGCGCCCTGGGAACCGTCGCCGAGTACACGTACTCGGACCATATCGAGTACGCACACCCGAAGAACTGCAGGGCTCCGTGATGGGAGACGACGGCGTCAGGAGCCAGCTTGCACGCCACCAGGTACCCGTAGGGAGAGAACAAATCCGGGCCCGCCGACTCCGCCGGTACAGCGGCGTAGAGCCCAGGCCGAACCCGGATAACCCGCCCGGTGGACTCCCAACGAGCGATCACCTGCCGCGCTGTTCCCAACCCCGCAAGGGCGGGCAGGCAATCACGTAGGTCGGCGGTGGTGAACACCGGATGCTCCCCCAGCATCGCCCCGGGTGTCCCTGCTCCCTCCTCGATACGCGTGGTCTTCGGCATAGTCCCTGAGGGTAATGCCCGGATCATGCCTCCCCGGCCGTTCGACGATCACCCGTCCAACCTTTGCCCAATACCCGCGATCGGCCATCCCCGCTCTCTCAACTTGGATGTGACGATGAGCGACCGACGTTCGGGCGGATGGTTCTTCTCAGGTGGCGCAAACGAGCTCACCTATTACCATATCGTCAGCTTATTTAAAGTTATTTGCTATCACTCACCGAGTAACGAGCCGGGGGTTGTCACAAACAGGGCCATTACCGTTCGGTCAGAACGGAACGGACAGGTCGGAGCGGCGTCAGGGCGCGAAGATTTCGGCTCTCGCCTCGTCGTCCTGGTAATCGGATTCCCGCCACCGCTTTCTAGGCGTCGGCGATCCGCTCGGCGTCTTGGCCGCTGCGGGGAACGGCGTAGGTTTGCCACTTGTTCCTGATCCGCTGCTCCTCGGTAGCGTCCAGAGCGGAAGGTTGTTGGCTAGCCCGGGCCAGCTGACAGCTCGAGCTAGCCCCATGTCTGGAAAACCCGCGCGGCAATGCCGAAGTGGTCCGACAGCTTCTTCCCTTCGCGGAGGTTGCTCAGCGGGGACACGGATGTGGCGGCCAGGTCCGCTCCCAGCGTGATGTGGTCGATACTGGCGCGTCCCTCGAAGGCGATGTCCGACGTCACAATCCGCAAACCCGGCGGAAAGGCTTCCTGCAGCGCGCGCCGAAGTTTGACAGGTGCGCGGCTGGCCGACCCGACTATCTGGTTGAAGTCACCGATCACGATGACCCCCTCGCGCGGGATGCGTCGGAGCACCTCGCGGAGACCGTCCAGGTAGCGCTCATGGTCCTCCCAGCGCCTCTTGCGTTTGTCGCCGCGCCATGCCTCGGTACGTGACCCGAACCAGGGAATGCATATGCCCATGACCATCACGTCGCCTAGCGGCGTCAGTGTGACCCCGGACACGAACCGTCCGGGCGGGAATGTGTCGATCCCCAGGTCATCGACTTCCCGCCAGGGACGTCTCGACCAGAGCATCACTTTCCTGCGACCCTGGATCCGCGGATAACCAGTGTAGGGCCAAGAGCAGATCCTGTGCCCGGGTTGGGTAAGCAGGTCGCGGTGCGTCTCGGTCAGACAGATCACGTCAGGCGCGTGGCGATCGATGCGGTTCAGGAGATGCGGGGCACGCCACGAGCGGGGTGTCGCCCACTGGACGTTCCATGTCACGATCGAAAGCGAGACTCCGCTAGCCCGGTCGACGGTCGGAGTCGGTGGTTCAATCCGGGAGTTAGCGGAGGATGACATAGAGCAGGGCTAGGAAGACGACGCGGCATAGCCAGCCGACGCTGGCGGCTAAGACGAAACCGGCACCGAAACAGATGCCCGTACGGAAGGGCCGGTCGAGGCTGACGGGGCTGTGGCTGGTCGGGATGGTCCACAGATGCTAGCTGTCCTTCCCACAGAGGTGGTTGACAACTCGGGTGATGGGGGGCTTGCCACCTATAGAGCTATGTGTCGAGCTACGGGTATCGGCCTGGGAGGCGAGCGCAGGACGCCGTTGCTGAGATTCACCATTTCACCACCAGACCGTCGAACTACGAATGGGTCATCGAGGGAGACATTACTGCTTGTTTCGATCACGTCGACCACCAGGTGCTTATGCGTCTGGTGGAACAGCGGATCAGAGACCGAAAGGTTCTCAGGCTGGTCCGCCTGTTCCTCCGGGCCGGTGTGATCGACGAACATGGCCGATTACGCAGCGACCCTGACCGGCACGCCGCAAGCAGGCATCATCTCACCGGTTGGGGGCCAACATCTACCTGTCGACCCTCGACCGGCACTTCGCCGAGCGTTCGGAGAACCGACATGAGTCCCGCTTGGCGTCGCCAACATCGGCGGCGTCGGGGCTTGCCGAACTATCGGCTGGTGCGCTACGCAGACGACTTCATCGTGCTGGTGCACGGTGAACGCTCAGACGCCGAAGCTATCCGAGCCGAGATAGGGGAACTGTTGGCCCACCGGCTGAGGATGACCCTTTCGGCAGACAAGACCCACATAACCCATATCGACGACCGATGTCGACTTCCTGGGCTTCCGTATCCGACGCAAGCACCGGGACGACGGACGAGTTGTCGTGCTCACCTACCCGTCCAAGGCAGCCTTGGCGGCGGTGAAAACCAAGATCAAGGGGGCCACCGGGCGGGGCACCACCTCGCTGCGGTTAGAGGACGTGCTGCGGCAGGTCAACCCGAATCGTGCGGGGTTGGGCAGCCTAGGTCCGCTACGGCGTCTCCAAGAAAACCTTCTCCTACCTGGGCTACTGGTCCTGGTGGAGACTCATCCTCTGGACACGACGCAAGCACCCCAACCTGAGCTGCAAATCAGACCCGGCGCCGCTACTTCGGAGCGGACCGGATCAGCCAAAACGGTGTCACGCTCTACAACCCGGCGAAAATGAGGGTCAGACGCTACCGCTACCGCGGAGCACAGATCTGCACCCCCTACAACCTCGACGGCCTGCACCCGGCAGGAGCACGCTTCCGCCAAACCAACCACAACGACGAAGCATTCGTCGGCAAGGTCTCAGAACACCTAAACCCGACCTAACAACACACGTGGAGAGCCGGATGCGCGGAAACGTGCACGTCCGCATCGCGAGGGCGGGGACAGGAAAACCCACGGCCGCAAGGCCGCAGGGCGTCCCGTCCCCGACCCAACACATCCCCTTCGACCCCGAAGCCGCCTCCCTGTTCTTCTCGCTCATCTCATCCCGCTACGAACGACGATCACTCATCGTCACGTCCAACAAGAACTTCTCCGCCTGGGCGGAGATCTTCGGCGACGCCGTAGCGGTCCGCGGCCATGGTCGACCGCTTGGTCCACCATGCTGAGGTCATCGTACTCAAAGGACAGAGCTACCGACTCCGAGGCAAACGAAAGGAGATCACCCACTAAACCGCGCAGTTTTCAACCGGCCAAAACCGCGCAGCTTTCAACCGGCCTTGACAGTCTCGAGCAATGCGCCGGACACCGTGTCCATAGTGGAGGAGGCCACGGACTCTGCTGCTCTCGGGTATTGCAGGTATGAGACGGATATGTGCAATACCCGCACCCCCCGAAACGCCTCGACCAGGCATTAACCCCAATTCTTCATGGGGGTAGTGGTGGGGGTGGGTGGTTTGACACGGG
>JAPPFW010000059.1:0-41439 GCA_028821575.1 bacterium
CACAACGCCCTGTCCCCGCCCCTTGAGCCAACATTTGACTATAGGGGCGTCAACGGCGTTGACGGAATCGTTTTGGGCCCGAATGCAGGTCGAACTCCTAGACCGGCGCCGATGGCGCACCCGCCTCGAGTTGGCCAACGCTATCTTCGAATACCTCGAAATCTTCCACAACCGGCAACGACGCCACGCCGCGCTGGGAATGCGAACACCGACCGAATACGAAAGAATCCACCACGACAACAACCCAACCGCCGCACCACTCATCCAAGCGAGCTAACTCCGAAAAACCCGGTCACCATCAGCCACCAAGGGGCAAACCTTTCGGCGCTGGGCGAGACAGGCTGTACGGGGCCAAGGGTCTCCGGGGTAACCGGGGCGGTTCAATGGTGGTCAGGAAATGGTGGGCTGGGTGGATGGTGGAGTGTGTGGATGGTGGGGTGGCTGCCTGGCACCGTCTCCCTTGCGCTTCCGACGCTTCGAAAACCACCGCCTGTGATCCAGGCCACAGGGACGCATCCGGGCCCGTTCCGAGCGGCCCTGCCCACGACGGCGCGGAAGTGGCCACAACCCGGACGCCACCATCTCCGCGATCAAGAGGCGCGTACCGCCCAGCAGCCCGGCAAACCGACCACCCATTACCACCCCTGACACCCCACCCCAGCGCCTGATGGGCACCAACCCCGCTACCGTCATCGCGCGATGGAAGGTCCCCTCTCCGACATAACGGTGGTTGACCTGACCCGGGTGCTGGCCGGTCCCTACGCCACGATGGTGCTGGCCGACCTGGGGGCGCGGGTCATCAAGGTGGAGCGTCCGGGGACGGGGGACGACGCCCGCGGGTTCGGTCCCTTCTCCGGGGATCGCTCTGTCTACTTCGAGTCCCTGAACCGGGGCAAGTCGTCTGTCCCTCTCGACCTGGCGGAACCGGCCGACCGGGCAGCGTTCGAGGCGTTGGTGGACGGAGCCGACGTGCTGGTGGAGAACTTCCGGCCCGGCACCCTGGAGCGAATGGGCTACGGATGGGAGGTGCTGCACGAGCGTTGGCCGAGGCTGGTGTACGCGGCGGTGAGCGGCTTCGGGCGGAGCGGGCCGTATTCGGAGCGGCCCGCCTACGACATGGTCGTGCAGGCGATGGGCGGGCTGATGAGCCTCACCGGCCATCCGGGAGGGGCGCCCACCCGGGTGGGGACCTCGGTGGGGGACATCGCCGCCGGCATGTTCGCGGTGATAGGGATCCTCTCGGCCCTCCACGACCGGGAACGGACCGGGCTGGGCCAGGTCGTGGACGTCGCGATGCTCGACTGCCAGGTGGCCATCCTCGAGAACGCTATCGCCAGGTACTGCGCCACCGGGGTGGTGCCGGGACCGCTGGGCAGCCGCCACCCGTCGATCACGCCCTTCGCCGCCTACCGGGCGGCCGACACCCACCTGGTGATCGCGGCGGGCAACGACCGGCTGTTCTCCACATTGTGCGAGACGCTGGAACGCCCGTCGCTGGTGGACGACCCCAGATTCGCCACCAACGATGATCGGACCCGCCATGCGAATGAACTGGCCGACGAGATCGAGGAGGCCCTCTCGGGCGATGTTGCCGCCGTCTGGATGGAGCGTTTGCTGCGGGCGGGGATTCCGTGCGGTCCGATCAACGACATCGGAGCGGTGGTGGCTGACCCGGGGGTCAGGGCCCGAAACATGATCGTGGAGGTGGAGCTCCCGGACGGCTCGACCCTCGAGATGGCAGGAAACCCGGTCAAGCTGTCCCGCCACGGGGATCCCCCGAGCCGTCCTGCGGCACCGGAGCTGGTGGTTGGTGAATAGTGGACTGTGGTTGGTGGCTTGTGGCTTGTGGCAGTCAGGTGCGGGGAGATGGCCGTCTGCCCGGTGAGAGTCCTGGGTCTCGAGCCACAGACGCTGGGCCGGGCGTCCAAAACTTTAGGGGCGAATACAAAGTTATGCGCTGTGCGTTACACAGAATCGTATAGCGCAATGTATGCGTAACCGGCTAGCATGATCAGCCGTCCGGATGGAGTCGGCGCTGCGCGGCAGCCTCCTCGGGCCAGCACACGCGGCGGGCGAAATGGATGCTGACGGTAGGCCCGGTGCCTCCTGATCCCTCCCCGTGAGGTCCACACATGGTCACCGAATCCGGGTTCGGGACCGACCGCGTTCTTACCGGCGGAATCTTAATAAACCTATACGGCCTGCGCTATACCAAGAAGTAAGAGCGCAAAAGCGCGTAAAGGTCGGTAGGACGATCGCTGGATCCCGGGTTCTTTCGAAGTGCCGTGGACCGGTTACTCACACAGCGGGCAGTCGCCTCAAGAGGACGCCAGTGACGATGAGTTGGCCGAAGCGGTCGCGTGTCTCGCGAATGGGCACGGCGGATGGCTTCTCATCGGGGTCGGGAATGATGGCTCGCTCGATGGCGCGCCTCCTCGACACGGCGACGTTACGGACCCCCGAAGGGTCGAGGCACTGATCGCCAACAAGACGTCGCCGGCACTGACGGTTAGAGCGTATGTAGAGGTGTTGGAAGACGTCGATGTGATAGCGATCCACGTCACAAGGCCGAACTCGCTTGCGGCAACCACCCCGGGTCGGTACGTGCGACGGGCGATCGATGTCGGAGGCAATCCCCAGTGCCTCCCGATCCTTCCCCATGAGGTCCACACAAGGGTCGCCGAACTCGGGTTGCGCGACTTGTCCGCGCTCCCACTGGCGGATCTGTCTACACAGGATCTCGACTCCACCGAACTCGACCGGTTCCGCCGCCTGGCGGAAGGCGGCGGCGATGAAGTTCTCGCCACCCTATCGAACAGCGATCTCCTGTCCGCACTCGGATTCAGGACTGTCGATGGTGTCCTGACACTGGGCGCGGCATTACTGTTCGGGACTGCTGCCACCCTCCGGACATTTGTCCCGACCCACTCGACGGTCTTCCAGGCGCACGACGAGCACGCCACCGTTCGTAGCAACCGGCGCCTCAACGTCCCGCTCATCCAGGCCATGGTCGAACTCTCCGACGCGATACGCCCCTACAACCCTGAAGAGGAGGTCGACGACGGGCTATTCAGGCTCGGACTACCGCTCTACTCGGAGATCGCCTGTCGGGAGTTGATCGGCAATGCTCTCGTCCATCGCGACTACTCCATCAATGGCGAGATCCGTGTGGCCATCGAGCGCTCGACACTTTCGGTCAGCAACCCAGGCGGGTTCCCATCCAGAATTACGGTCGAGACCTTGCTGACCGCCCTGCCGCAAGCGCGGAACCCGCTCATTGCCGATGCCTTCAAACAAGCAGGGCTTGTGGAACGGGTCGGACGCGGTATCAACAGGGTCTACCGGAACCAACTCGCCCTGGGAAGGCCGGTTCCCGACTACTCGCGATCCACCCGGGCATGGGAGGAGGCGCGGCTTCCCGCCGGGCCAGCCGATCGGGAACTGCCGCTTTCACCGCGATGTCGGGTCGGGAAGGCCAACCGCTCGATCTGCATGCTCTGCAGGCACTGCACGAGGTTCGGGCCGAGGGTCGCATCACATCGCGTCGAGCAGGCCACCTCTTTCAAGTCAGTCGTGACGAAGCGAGGGGGCATCCTCAGTTCAATGGTGGAGCGCGGCTTCCTCGAAGCCCGCGGGCAGGGCAGGGGACGCGCCTACCACCTGGCCGGCCCGCTGTACCGGGAACTAGGCGGGTCGGCTGCGTACGTCCGCACCCGTGGTTTCGATCGAATCCAGCAGCAGCAAATGGTGCTCACCTACGTCGACGAGCACGGTTGGATCACCCGCTCGGACGCTGCCAAACTCTGCCGACTGACACCGGATCAGGCTTCGCGATTGCTCCGGCGAATGGTCCGGCAGGGGATGCTGGAAATGGTCGGAGTGCGGCGGACAGCCCGCAACCGGGCTACTGGTGGATAGTGAATGGTGGATCGTGGCCGTCAGGTGCCGGGAGATGGCCGTCTGCCCGGTGAGGATCCTGGGCCTCGAAGCCACAGACGCTGGCCCGGGCCTCCAAAACTCTAGGGGCGAATACAAAGTTATGCGCTGTGCGTTATGCAGAATCCTATAGCGCAATACATACGTAAACCGGCTAGCACGACCAGCCGTCCGCCCAGACGCGGCCGAACTCCGCCAGTCGGCACCCGATCAGGCTTCGCGATCGCTCCGGCGAACGGCCACAAGCCACAAGCCACAAGCCACAAGCCACAAGCCACCTATTCTCCCCCCAATGACCGACACGAGGAGCGCCTCCACACCCCGTCCGATCACCTACGACCGCCGGATCCGGTTCTCGGACTGTGACGCCCAGGGGATCGTCTACAACCCCAACTACCTCGTCTACTGGGACGACGCCTTCACCGACTACATGGACGCCGTCGGTTGCTCCTGGGACTTCATGGTGTCCATGGGAGACGACGTGGTGCTGGCGCGCACCGAGATCGACTACCGCCGCTCGGTGGCGATGGGCCAGGTGGCTCGTACAACCGCCCGGGTGGTGCGGATCGGGCGGAGCTCGATCATCTTCGAGTACCTGACCGTCGACGCCGATTCGGGCGAGACCCTGGTGGAGGGACGCCAAGTCCAGGTGATCGTCGACCACGACACCATGCGGCCCAAACGGGTGCCCGACTACCTCCGGGAGATGATCCGCGTCCAGGAAGGCTGGTGAATGGTGGCTTGTGGCTGGTGAGTGGTGACAACTGCTGTCTTAGATGACATCCACCAGCCACCAGCTACTGACCGCTGGCTACGGGCCACTCACCACGGGTGACCGCCTCGATGTAGCCCTCGACCCTGGACACCCGGGCATTGAGTCCGACTACGTGTCTGCCCACTTCCTTGAGGTTGGCGTCGTGTGCGGCGGCGTTGGCATCGATCTTGTCCCCGAGTCGCTCGATCTTGCGCTCCACGACGGCAAGGCTCTCCCGGCTCTCGGTGCGGATCAGTCGGGACTCCTTGCTGTTCTCGCTGCGCAACAGCCGGAACTCTTCCGTCGTCTCGCTACGCCGCTGCCCCATCTCCTCCCGCACGAGCCGGAATCCCTCATTCATCTCCGCACGCACCCGCCCGAACTCCTCATTCATCTCCGCACGGACTCGCTGGATCTGTGACCTGTTTTCGGCCACGTCGGCAGCCAGCGCTTCGACCTTGGCATCTAGGGCACCGACCTTGGCACTGAGATCGGCGAACAGGCGGTTCATCCGGATCGTCAACCCCAGCAGGGAGATAAAGACGAGGGCCAGGGTGGCCCCGGAGGTCAGTGCCGTGGCATCGAATTCCATGTCAACAACGATACATTACGGATCGTCGTTTGAGAAGAGGGATGTTTCCACCTATTTTCCCGAACTCCTGGGTGCCGCCTCACGACACCCATGGTCGGCCGGCAGCATCAACCAACAAACCGACAAACCGGCCGTGTCACACCTGTCCCATACATTGGTTACGGAGAACACGACAAGATCAGTCGAGCCCAAGACCAGGGGGGTGTGATGACCATCCGACCGCTCGAACCGCTAGTCCGAACCGTCCACATACGCATCGACCTGGTGCCGGTCGCCGGCTTCGCCGTCGCCCTGGCTGCCGGCGTGGTGCAGTCCGCCTGGTGGTTCGGCCATGGATGGACGTGGTCGAACCTCCCGAGGTTCCTCATGTCGGGGGAGCCCGTCGCCTGGTGCGTGATCCTGATCCTGGCGGGAGCATGCCTCTCCTGGGTGGGCCTCCGCCGGACTAGTTACGGCCAGGAGAGCCGCGAGTGGGCCGTAGCCGGACTGGTGATCTCGGCGATCGCCGCCATTCCCATAATGCTGGGAGTCCTCCTGCTCGTCCTGCTGATGCTCCTGATCGGCGCCTGCATCGGCGACCGTGCCCGGCCGAGTCGTGGCCGGAGCAGTGGGACGTCACATCCGACCCATGCAGAGGCGTCGCATTGGGGTGAAGTGCATCAACCGTCCGACCGGAGCAGAGATGGCTGATCGACTCCCTCATTCGTCCGGGCAGAGTTCCTTGGGCTTGCAAGCGCTGAACTCGGCGAGGGCGAGGGCGAGGTGACTGAGGCCGCGTTCGTCACCGATGCGTCAGTCTGCGCGGTCGATGGGGGCACCTGCCGGCGGAGGCCAGGTACGAACCGGGGATCGATCCGATCGACAAGCCGCGTCGGCTACCGGACCTTCCCGGAGCGGAGAGGAGACATACCATCCCAGCCAACCATCCCAGCCAACTCGAACCGGCCTTCGGAGCGGGTGACCGACAACCGACCTACTGACCGCTGGCTACCGGCCACTCCCTACCGGTCATCCCCTCGATGTATCCCTCGACCCTCGTCACCCGCTCGTTGAAGTCCTGAGGACCCACGAAGACCCCTCTCGCGTTCTGCTTCAGGCCATGCGCGGGCTAGCCGTCCCTTTGGCCATCGACTCATGGAGTATCGACGGCCAGAGCGCCGCGACGAATAGCTCTGACTCAATCCGCAGGTTCCGATGACGGGCAAGAGCCTGGATCTTCCGCCGGGCCCGACGCTGCTCCGCGAGTGGAGGTCTCCAGATCTCGAAGGCCAGGAACGAGTCGATGCTGAGTCTTTGGCGGCGTCGGCCGAGGCCTTTGCCCCAAGTGCCAGATTCCATCCAGTTCGACGCCGATTGCATGTAGATCGCCAGCCACAGCGGGTCCAGTTCAGCAGCGTGCGTCTGGAAAGTCGGAAACTCGCCGGAAACGAAGAAGCCATCGAACTCCATCGGAATGCGAGCGTAGGCGCCCTCGAAGGCGAGGTTCTTGGAGTAGATGAACTGGCCGGCACTGACGCGATTCAGCGTCGTGGCCGAGGTTCGGGAACCGTCGAGCGGTTCCTTCCGATAGACGCCGCGGCCGAAGTGGTAGAGACCGAGGCTTGGATACGTCTCCGTTGGATCGACCGATACCGGGTGAGCAACTTGTTCCATCAGAACGCGTAGCGGGACCCTCGTCCAACCTCTTGCTCCCTTCTCCAACTCGGAGAGATCGGGTCTGCACGCCAGAGCGACGGCCGCAGTCTCGCTCAGTTCTGTCGCCCGCTTCGCATTCGCTTCCAGAGCTCTGACCTGCTGCCTGTGATAAGCCAGTGTTTGGGCTGTGATCCGTTGGCTATCGATATCTGGAATCGGAAACCGGAGCTCAAGAAACCGCCGGGGGTGGACTCGTGGGCGAAAAGTGCCGGTTTGCCCATGTCCAGACGCGACGCGCTGCCAGAAGTCGGGCCAGGCGCACAGGTACGAGAGGAACTGCGCGTCGAGTTCCTCCTCCAGGCGTGAGAACGTCAGGAACTCGGGAGAAAGGTGGAACCCATCGAACTCAGGAGTGACAACAGCGATCCCTCCCTTGAAGGCCTGCAGCCTGCTCAACACCAACTGGCCTGCTCGGAGATGATGCAGCTTCTTGTAGCTAGTGCCGAACCCTGAGAGGTCGTTCCTCTTGAATAGTCCGCGTCCGGAGTTGTGCACACCAGCCACCGGGTAGCGAGCGGTCGCCTCGACCTGGACCGGGTTGAGGTCGAGGGTGAGGACTTCGCCGAGTCGGCGCTCTCCGACACTCACTCCTGGAACCCATGTTCGAGGCTCTTCAGGAGCCGAAGTACCTCTGACTCCACCTCTATGAGCTCTCGGAGCAGCTCCGCCGGCGGACGATTAGCGAGATCGAGCGGCTCGCTCGGGTTCGTAAGATCCAGATTGAAGTTCGTGGACTGGATCCATTCGACCGGAACACGCCATGCAAACTCATCCTCGACCCTGCTCTTCCACCAAGAACGGCATCTGGCGAATTCCTCGAACCTGATCGGTATTGTCTTCGTGTACTTCTTCCGCCCCTTGGGTGGGCGGATCTCGTAGAACCAGGTCTCCTTCGTTCGCCCGGTCTTCTCGAAGAAGAGCAGGTTGAATGGGATCGCAGTGGAGGGCTCGAGCACGCCCGCGGGCAACCTGACAACGGTGTGCAGATTGCACTCCTCCAGGAGTTGCTCCTTGATTCGGGCACCGACACCACTCCCGACGAGCACCCTGTTCGGTACGACCATCGCGCACCGGCCACGATCCTTCAGTCGCCGGACCAAGAGTTGGATGAAAAGCCATTCTGTCGCCGCCGTCCGCCCGTAGGCCGGGAAGTTGTTCTGGATCCTCTCCATCTCTAGGCCGCCGAACGGGGGATTCGTGACGATGACATCAACCTGGTCAGCGCGGCTGATCTCTGCGATCGGCTTGGCCAAGGCATCGCCTCGGACCAGATTAGGCTCACCCACTCCGCGCAAGAGCATGTTCACCACTCCGAGGAGGTAGGGGAGGGAACTCCTCTCGACGCCACGCAAGTTCTCGTGGAGTCTCCGATACTCCTCTGCCGTCCCGACGCCGGGACGGAGGTATTCCAGGGCTTCGACCAGAAACCCTCCGGTGCCGCAAGCCGGATCGAGTATTACCTCACCGAGTTGGGGGGCGATCTGCTCCACCATGAAGCGAATGACCGGCCGGGGCGTGTAAAAGCTGCCTGAGCCACCAGCGGCATCGTGTGCATCCCTCAGCATCGTTTCGTAGAGATAGGCCATCGTGGTCATGGCGTCGGACGACGCAAAGTCGATCTCCTCGACGTGGTCGACGACAACACGAAGCAGATAGCCGGAGAACATCCGGTTGTCGGCTTCCTTGAAGATCGCTCTCAGGGCAGCGCGGGAGTCATTGCTTCCTGTCCCGGCGAGGTCTCGGAGGTATGGCAGTAGCCCTCGTCGGCGTACCCCCCGATCATCGGTGAACTCTCTCTCGATGAAGGAGATCAGCGACTCTCCGGTCCGGCCGTCCGGATCAGCCGCCCAGTCACGCCAACGATACGGCGCATCGATGGCCGGCCGGAACCCGGGGTCGGTGGTCTCGCGGTCCTGCTCCAGGCTGTCGAAGGCCTTGAGGAACAGCAGCCACGCAAGTTGGGAAATCCGATCGAGTTCTCCATTCAGGCCGGCGTCCTTACGCATCGCATTGCGGGCCGCGCTGACGGCGTCCGCTAGTTCCGCGCGACGTGTGGTCTGTGCAGTCGCGTTCTTCTTGGCCATGTCAACTCACCTGTAGTCCGAGCCTGATCCACCAGGAGCGGACGAGATCGAAAGCCTTGGGTAGCGAATCGGCTTCGACATCCAGGGCGGTGACCAGCGAGTGGTAGGTATCCGTCCAAGCAAGCGGCGCCTCGCCCAAGTCGCTCGGGAGTTCATGCGTGCCGCGCTGTTCGAAGGTGGTCCGGATGGCTGCGCGACAGGCGTCGTCGTCCAGGTAGTCGTTCTCGAGAAGTAGAACCAGGTCGGCGAGATCCCTTACCCGCGTGCTCGGTTGGTTGCGGTAGGTGCGGGTCAGGGCTGGAGCTTCTCTGCCGCGTGGCGGTTGATGTCGATCAATTCCGCGGTCCGAGACCGGACTCCGGCGAATACAAGCTCGTTGTGCAGGGGCACCCGTTCTGTCGGCTCCAGTTCCTCGACTCTCGGCGCAACGTCCAGCTTGAGGGAGCCGAACTGTCTGCCAGCCAGATCGGACCGGACGCTATACCTCCAAATCGCCCGGCCGCCCTGGTCGGCTTGGAGTTGCTCCGCGCGCCCGACAAAGAAGGTAAACCAATCCTCGTCAGGGTCGGTCTCCAGTGCTTCAATCATCCGATCGCGAAGACGGTCACCGTCGATTGCGTCTTCTCGCAGACCAAGATCGAGGTCTATGGATGCTCGTGCCCGACGACCCAGCCTAACGTCGAGGGCGAGGCCCCCTTTCACTACCCACATACCTGGCTCGGCCAAGTCCAGGCGAACGACGATACGCTCATACATAACCCGCCGGCGAAGCCGCTCAATGCTGATGCCGGACTCCTGGGAGTCGCTCCGAAGGTGGTGCCCGAGTGCCATACGGAGTGCTGCCGGGCTTTCGTAGCGCCTCACAGGCCGAGCCTCCCGAGAGCCTGCTCGATACGCAGGGCAGCCTTGAGGCCCACGGCCTCGGCTCGTTCCCGGAGCCGTCTGGGTGTGAGCAGACCGCGATCCCGTGCCTCCTCGATCGCACGGTCGAGCTGGTCGCCGTCCGCCCCGGCGGCAGCGACATCGACCAATGACCTGACCGGTCTCGTCACTCGAAACCCTTCTCCCTCCTCGATATCGGCTCGATCCAGCGAGGCAGTGTGAATCACAACACCGACAGAGCGCTTCGAGAAGCCCCTCGGCGCAGTCAGGTGGACCCGAGCCGGGTTGAACTCGCCGATACCGTGAACGTCCAGTGCGGACTCGTGGGAAACGACCGCCCGGCCTCCAGCCCACAGTGTCCAGCGAATCAGGTCGTCGTGTGCCCCCATCGGCCATGCGAAGAGCTGGTATAGACCTCGATCGATGCGGACCCAGTTACCCTGCTGCGCGTGGTAGTGCTGCGCTTGGTAGGAGTAGCCGATCTCCCGCGCTTGGGCAGCAGTGAAGTAGCCCCCTGCGTTACGGCAAGCTGGAAAAGCTCTCGACGGAGATCCTGGCGGCTAGTACGCATGGTCCTCAACTGAAACTTGATTTCAAAGAGGACTCTAGCGTAAAAACTAAAGTATTTATTGAGTATTTGAAGGATAAGGCCTGAAGACCCTGGATCGGGTGGATTGCTGTTCGTAGATTCTCACCGTTCCCGTCGACCGCGCGCAGCCAGGAGGGCGCTCGGCAACGACACCCGGCCAGATTTGGCGTCGAGCAAAGGCCCGTCTCATTATCTATATAGTTCTGTTGTCCGGCCAGGGAGTGTCGGGTACGCGTTTTCGCTACGGATGGGATTCACGGATGGACAGAGCGTCTCCGGGCCTCAACCGACGGGTTCTGGCCACGGTCAGCTCCCCCATCAGCGAGGTGCGGTCGTGGGTGGCGGCCGGGCTCCAGAACCCCGACCTGCCGCTGATCGACGTGGCCCAGGCCGCTCCCGGCTACCCGCCGGACCGTGGCCTGATCGAACATGTCTCGCGGCTGGATCAGGCGCAGGTGTCCCGCTACGGCCCGGTGCTGGGCGAGGCGCCGCTACGCGCGGCGCTGGCCGAGGACCTGTCGACGTCCTACGGCGGCGTGGTGCGGCCCGAGCAGGTGGCGATCACCGCCGGGGCCAACCAGGCCTTCTGCCTGGCCGTGTCGGTGCTGTGCGAACCGGGCGACCGGGTGGTGATGCCGGTGCCCCACTACTTCAACTACGACATGTGGCTCAACATGGCGGGGGTCGAGGCGGCCTACCTCGAGTGCTCCGAGGGCATGCTCCCCCCCGTGGAGGGCGCCGCCGCGCTGGTGGACGAGCGCACCAGGGCCATCGTGCTGGTGACCCCCAACAACCCCACCGGGCGGGTGTACCCCCCGAAGTTGATCTCCGACTTCGCAGGCTTGGCCGCCGAGGCGGGCATCCACCTGATCGTCGACGAGACCTACCGCGACTTCCGGCACACTACGGCACGGGCCCACGACCTGTTCGGGGACCCGCAGTGGGACCGGACGGTGATCCACATCGAGAGCTTCTCCAAGGTCTACTCCATCCCGGGTTACCGGGTGGGGGCCATGGCGGCCTCCCCCGACCTCCTGCACGAGGCGGACAAGGTGGCAGACTGCCTCACGATCTGCCCCAGCCGGATCGGCCAGGAGGCGGCTCTCTACGGGCTCGGGCACCTGGCCGGCTGGGTGGAGGCCAACCGCTCGACCATGAACCGCCGGGTGCGGCAGTTCGGGGACGTCATGCGCGACAGTTCCTACGAGGTGGTCTCGGCGGGGGCGTACTTCGCCTACGTCCGCCATCCCTTCGAGGGAGTGCCGGGAGTCCGGGTGGCTCGCCGGCTGTTCGAGGAGTACGCGGTGCTCTGCCTGGCGGGGGAGATGTTCGGACCCGACCAGGACCGCTACCTGCGCCTCGCCTTCGCCAACCTCGAGGACCGCGACATCCCCGAGCTGGCCAGGAGACTCGACGAGAGCGCCTCGGGCGTCTGAGCAGAATGCGCAGCCTGGTCATCGACACCGACACGGCCTCGGACGACGCGGTGGCCCTGATGATGGCGCTGCGCCATCCCGAAGTCGAGGTGGAGGCCATCACCGTGGTGTCCGGCAACGTGGGCATCGACCAGGCCGTCCAGAACGCCCTGTACGTGGTGGCGTTGTGCGGGGAGGAGGTTCCGGTCCATGCGGGCGCGGCGGTGCCTCTGGTGCAGGACCTCGTGACCGCCCAGGACGTGCATGGCGAGGACGGGATGGGCGACATCGGTCTCCCGGTGCGGGGTCGCACCCCGGCGGGAGGAAACGCGGTCGATGTGCTGATCGACTCCTTCCTGGACCGGCCCGGGGAGATCGACCTCGTGACGCTGGGACCGCTCACCAACGTGGCCCTGGCCCTCGTCAGGGCACCCGAGGTGGCCCGGGCGATCCGCCACTGCTACATCATGGGCGGCACGGGAGCCGGGCACGGCAACGTCACTCCCCTTGCGGAGTACAACTTCTGGGCGGACCCCGAGGCGGCGGCCATAGTGGTACGAGCGCCCATGCCCAAGACCGTCGTCGGGTGGGACATATCGGTGGCGTCGGCCACCTTCTCGCCGGAGGAGGCAGCGGAGTTGCGCTCGCTAGGCACCCCCTACGCGGAGGTGGCGGTGGACTGCCAGGCCGTTGTGGACGGCTACGCCCGCGATACGGGCCTGGCCGGGTTCGACCTGCCCGACCCCATCGCCATGGCGGTGGCCCTGGACCCGTCGATCGCCTCTACGTCACATATATATATGGAGGTGCTCGCGGGCGCCGGACCGGACCGGGGGGTGCAGAGCATCGACTGGCAGGGTCTCGGTGGTCGAGAGCCGAACGCCCGGGTCGTCCGGCAGGTGCCCAGAGCCTCCTTCGTGGAGGCCCTGCACCGGGAACTGTCCTAGGAGCGTTTGCTTCGCAACCCGCGCCGGGTGCCCTGTCGGTTCTCGCGAGACGGGGACCCAGGGGCTCCGCCTTACGTCGGAGGAGAAAGGCGGTCTCGCCGGGCAGGGATCACTACGTCGGACGGGCCAGGCGGTACCGGTTAGCGTGACGAGCACGGAGAACATGTGGAGGTTGGTGGCAATACTCCCGAACCGGGTGGAATGAAGCCACGATCATTGGTACGGATCGTCCCCGCGTTGGTGGTGGCAGGCGCCATTGTGATGACGCCGCTGGGGGGGTGGGGATCGAAGAGCGACGAGGCCCTCCCCGCGCCGGTCTCCGGCACCACGGCCGCACCGGAACCCGAGCCAACCGCAGACATCACAGCCAGACCGGTACCGAAAGCGACCACCGACATCACCGCCTCACCAGCAGACGAGGTGCGCGCCGAACTCATAGCCGGACCGATACTCGAGCTGCACATCGACATCGGACCCCCACCCGAGCACGGACCGAGCAGCCACACCCCGGTACCTCCGGTTACGGAACCCGCGCCGGCCATCCCGGACCCGGGATTCGGGGACGACGAGGGCAGCTTCCACGAGCCGGCCATCGATGCCCTGGCCGAGTTGGGCATCCTCGACGGGACCGAGTGTGGTGACAAGCGGATCTGCCCCCGAATGCCGATCACCCGCTGGGCGATGGCCGTCTGGCTCATCCGGGCCCTGGACGAGTCCCCGTCGGAGGTGCCCACCCGCTTCGCCGACGGGGACCCGGATGCGTGGTGGGCGCCCTACGTGGAGCGCGTCGTGGAGCGGCGCATCGCGGACGGCTGCGCCACCGGCCCCGACCGGTACTGCCCCCACAGCCCGGTCACCCGCGGCCAGATGGCAACGATCCTGGTGGGGGGGTTCGACCTGTTTCCCGGACCCCCGGCCGGTTTCCTCGACACGGCCGGCGGCGCGCATGCCCCCGGCATCGACGCCCTTGCCGCGGCCGGGATCGGCGCCGGTTGCGCGGCCGAGCCGGCTCGCTACTGCCCGCAGAGACTCGTCACCCGTGGTGAGATGGCGACCCTGCTCGCCCGAGCCCTGGATCTCGTCCCACCGGCCGGTGCGCCGGTTCCAAGTCCATCCGGTACCGGCTTCACCGCCGTCTCCGTCGGCCGGATCCACGCCTGCGCCATTCGCTCCGACCGCACAATCGCCTGCTGGGGTAGCAACGAGGGGGAACTCCTGAAGCCGCCCCGCGGGTCGTTCCGTGACCTCTCCGCCGGCGAGCGGCACACCTGCGCCATCCGTGCCGGAGGCACCCTCGAATGCTGGGGAGTGGGGGGAGTGGAGTCGGAGTCCGTACCGTCCGGCAGGTTCACCCAGGTGGCCACGGGCGGACGTCACGCGTGCGGGCTGCGGACCAACGGCACCCTCCCGTGCTGGGAGTTGGATCGACGCACGAGTGCCGCAAGCCCTGCCCCGTCCGAGGCCAGGTTCACCAGCGTGTCCGCCGGAAGCGGCCACTCGTGCGCGATACGCGCCGACCAGACCCTCGCCTGCGGGGGAAACTGGGGCTTGGGCCGCGGCAACCCACCGCCGGACGGTCGCTTCATCGCCGTGGACTCCGGTCCCTTCCACTCGTGCGCGATACGGACCAGCGGCGCCGTGACCTGTTGGGGAGGACGACACGGGATAGAGGCAGCCACCTTCGCAGGCGAATACCGCGCTGTCGGCGTCGGCGACCACCACGCGTGCGGGTTGCGCACGGACGGAACCGTCCAGTGCTGGGGCGACAACCGACACGGACAACTGGACGCGCCCGAAGGGCGGTTCATCGCCCTCACCACGAACGCGCGGATGTCTTGCGGGCTGAGGTCCGACGGCGGCATCGACTGCTGGGGAGGGAACGGGTGGGGCGCTCCCGGCGCGGGAGCTTCCGGCGGGAAGTTCACCTCCGTGGCCAGCGGCGCCCGCTACCCGTGCGGGTTGAGACCGGACGGTTCCGTCGACTGCTGGGGAGACGACGGTGTCAGCCGCTATGTCTCCCGTCTGGGCCATTTCACCACCATGGACATGGGCGTGGATGGGGCATGCGGGATAGGGACCGACGGGGAGGCGGCCTGTTGGGGAACCCCTCGCAGTCCACCCGAGAATCTGGGACCGTTCACCGCCGTAGCCACCGGACTCTCCCACGCATGCGGGCTGCGCACCGACCGCACCGTCCGGTGCTGGGGCGACGACCAGCACGGACAGGCCACCCCCCCAAGCGGTCGGTTCGAAACCCTGGCCACCGGGGCCGACTACACCTGTGGGCTGCGCACCGACCGCACCGTCCGGTGCTGGGGCGACGACCGGGACGGACAGGCCACCCCCCCAAGCGGTCGGTTCGAGACCCTGGCCACCGGCCCACGCTCCGCCTGCGGGCTCGGTGCGGGCGGCTCGGTCAGCTGCTGGGGCGACGACCGGGACGGACAGGCCACGGCGCCGAGCGGAAGGTTCGCAGCCGTAGCTGTTGGCGAGGACCACGCATGCGGGCTGCGCACCGACCGCACGGTCACCTGCTGGGGTCGGAACGACGTGGGACAGTCGGACCCGCCCAGAGGGCGGTTCGCCGGCGTTGCGACCGGCTCCCTGCACTCGTGCGGGCTACTGACCGACCACAGTATCGTCTGCTGGGGCGAGAACCGGGACGGACAGCTGGATGCGGCCGACGGGCGGTTCGCCGCGGTGACGGCCGGCGGGAACCATTCGTGCGGGCTGCGCACCGACCGCACGGTCACCTGCTGGGGTCAGCCGGTCGTCGAAGCACCCGAAGGCGTGCGCCAGGCCACCCACCCCGAGGCAGTGGGCGCACCGCGCCACGGCCCGTTCGTCGCCGTGTCCGCAGGCGGGGGGCACGCGTGCGGGATTGCGGACGGCGGCAACCTCTCGTGTTGGGGCAACGACTTCAGTGGGCAGAGCCTGGCACCCGACGGGCCCTTCGCCACCGTCAGCGCCGGCGTCGACCAAACCTGCGGGATACGCACCCGCGGGACCATCACCTGCTGGGGTAGGAGTCCCGGCCAGGACCTGCCGGACGACCCTCTGCTGGAGGTGGGAGTGCCGTACGGACGGTTCGCCGCGGTGACGGCGGGTGACCGCCATGCCTGCGGTATCCGCTCCGACGGGACGGTCACCTGCTGGGGGAAGAACCAGTACGGCCAACTCGAGACGCCCGACGGGCGCTTCGCCGCGCTGGATGCCGGCCACCACCATTCGTGCGCATTGCGTGACGATCGGACGGTCATCTGCTGGGGGAGGAACCGTTCGGGGCAGTCGAGAGCGCCCGCCGGGCGGTTCACCACCGTCACCGCCGGAGGCGACCACTCCTGCGCATTGCGTGACGACGCCACCATCACATGCTGGGGCAACAACGAGTCGGGCCAGTCGGATGCGCCCGCCGGGCGGTTCACCACCGTCACCGCCGGAGGCGACCACTCGTGCGCATTGGGTGACGACGCCACCATCACATGCTGGGGGGAGAACCGATTCGGCCAGGCCGACCCGCCAGAAGGGCGGTTCACCAGCATCAGCACCGGGGATGTCTACTCCTCCTGCGGGCTCGGCACCGGAGGCATCGTTACCTGCTGGGGCGACGACGATCACGGGCACTCGGCGGTCCCGGACGGCCGTTACGCCAAGATCGCCGCCGCCTTCCACCTCGCATGCGCGCTGGGTGACGACGGTGCGGCCGCCTGCTGGGGCGACAACCGGTTCGGCCAGGCCGACGTGCCCGACGTGCCGTTCGACACCATCACCATCGGCCGCTACCACACCTGCGGGCTGGCGATCGACGGAAGCGTCAGGTGCTGGGGCCGCAACCAGGTGGGGGAGAGCGACCCGCCGGACGGACGGTTCAAGGACATAGTGACCAGCGTCCGGCACTCCTGCGGTCTGCGGGTCGACGGGACCATCGCCTGCTGGGGCGACGATGGCAGCAGGCAGACCGATCCTCCCGAAGGGCGGTTCATCCGCTCGACCCTGTACTGCGGGATCAGGGAGGACAGCACCGTCGCATGCTGGGGTACCAGCCTGAGAAGCCGGGCGGACCCACCCGAAGGCCCGTTCATCGATCTGGGGGCCGGCGTGCTGATCACGTGCGGACTACGGCCCGACAGGCAGATCGAGTGCTGGGGGAACAACCAGTACGGCGGGACTGAGGCGCCGGCGGGCCCGTTCCGCGCGGTCGCTCCGGGGAACAACGCCACGTGCGGGATCAGGGAGGACGGCACCGTCGCATGCTGGGGCCGGCCCGAGAAGTCCGCCGGGTGGCGGGAGCGGCACGACGGTACTTACACCGCGCTGGAAGCGGGGCTCTTCCACTGGTGCGGTTTGCGCACAGACGGAGCCATCGTCTGCTGGGGCAACTCTCCCTTCCGACGCTGGACTCCTCCTACGGATGGTCCGTTCGCCGCCCTCGCGATGGGAGTTACCTCCGGGTGCGGGCTCCGCACCGACGGGACGATCGCCTGCTGGGGTCAGTCGTGGTGGAGGCGACCGGCGCTCGGCGTGCGCGATATCGTGGTCGGGGGAGGTGCCCCGTGAGCCGGCCGAGGTCTTAGGGCGCCCACCGGCGTCGCCCGGTTACGGTCAGAACGTAGGAGGCGGCAGTGGTACGCGACAACAGCCGGGGGTCCGACACCCGGTCCGCGCACCGGCACCGGTCCCTCTGGCTGATGGTCGGGTTGGCAGCGGTAGCGTTTGCGGTGGCTACGGCGCTGGGCGCACACGCGTTCGAGGACGACGACGGCACCGTCCACGAACCCGCCATCGACGCGCTGGCCGACCGGGGCGTCCTCGCCGGCACCGAATGCGGTGACGGACGGATCTGCCCGACGGGCGACATCGAGCGCTGGGTGATGGCCGTCTGGCTGGTGCGGGCCCTCGACGAGACACCCGCGAGGAGGCCCGCCCGGTTCGCCGATGTGGACCCCGACACCTGGTGGGCCCCCTACGTGGAGAAGCTCTCCCAGCTGCGCGTAACCATGGGATGCTCCACCGGACCCGCCCGCTACTGCCCTCACGAGCCCGTGACCCGCTCCCAGATGGCCAGCTTCCTGGTGCGAGCCTTCGACCTCGAACCCGTTCCGTACGCCGCCTTCGACGACACCCGCGGACACACCAACGAGGCCGACATCTCGAGTCTGGCCGCGGCCGGGATCACGGCCGGTTGCTCGACGGAGCCGGCCCGCTACTGTCCCGACGCGCCGGTGACGAGAGGCCAGATGGCCACCTTCCTCGCCCGCGCCCTCGAACTCGTCCCGTTGCCCGATACCACCGTCGACACCAGGTCCCGCGAACGCTTCACCGCGGTCTCGGCAGGAGGTCTGGATGTGTGCGGCATACGCACCGACGCCACCGTCGCGTGCTGGGGACCCGACAGGGAGGGTGTGCTGGACGTTCCCGAAGGACCGTTCGTCTCGCTGTCCACAGGTGGCTGGCACGCCTGCGGGATCCGGCCCGACCGGACCCTCACATGCTGGGGCCTCGGCGAGAGCCGGGACGAGGCGGCCCGGACGCCGGGAGGGAGGTACGCGGATGTCTCCGCCGGCGCCTACCACTCGTGCGGGCTGAGGACCGACGGAGTGGTCATCTGCTGGGGCACCAGCCAGCGCGGGCAGCTCGGCGCGCCCGAGGGCGAGTACGTCGACGTCTCGGTCGGCGGTGATCATGCCTGCGGTGTCCGCCGGGACAGAACCATCACCTGCTGGGGCACGGTCGGCGGTGTGAGGCTCGACGCGCCGGACGGGCGGTTCACCGCCGTCTCGTCCGGACACGAGGGTTCATGCGCGATACGGACCGACGGAACCATGGTCTGCTGGGGGTTGGGAGCCCCGGAACCGGTGGACATCGATCTGGGAACGTTCTCCGATGTGACCGTGCGCACCGGGCACGCCTGCGGGCTGCGCACCGACGGAACCGCGGCCTGCTGGGGATCCAACGACGAAGGAGAGGCCGACGCGCCCGGTGGACGGTTCGTCGCCCTGAGCGCGGGCGCCCGATCGACATGCGGCCTGAGGCCGGACGGAACCATCCAGTGCTGGGGAAACGAGAGGTACGGGCAGTTGAGGCCGCCCGGTGGGGTGTTCACGACCACGGTGGCCGGCTCGGAGTATGCGTGCGGTCTGCGGTTGGACGGATCCATCCGTTGCTGGGGATTCGCGCCGGGGGTTGCCACCTACCTTCGCGCCGGGTCGTTCACGGCTCTGGACGCCGCCCCCGAGGACACCTGCGGGTTACGCACCGACGGCGCGGTCGTCTGCTGGCGGGGGGGAGGGGGAACCCGGTTCGGACCGTTCTCCGCCGTCAGCACAGGCTCGTCGCACACCTGCGCGATACGCACCGACGGCACCATCAGCTGCTGGGGCGGTAAGAAGCTCGGAGAGACCCGGGCTCCGTACGGACGGTTCGTCGCCATCGCCAGCGGCTACTCCCACACCTGCGCCATACGCACGGCCGGAACCGTCAAGTGCTGGGGCGACAACAGGGAAGGTCAACTCTACGCCCCGGACGGGAAGTTCACGGCACTGGCGGCCGCCGGCCACTACACCTGCGGGCTGGCCACCGACGGCACCATCGAGTGCTGGGGTGACCACAGGGACGGCCGGACCGATCCCCCGGAGGGGCACTTCACGAGGATGACGCTCGGCGAGAGACATGCCTGCGGGTTGCGCACCGACCGGACCGTGGCCTGCTGGGGAGAGGACCGCCTGGACCAGGCAGACCCACCGAGGGGGCGGTTCGCTGACGTCGCGGTCGGCCGCGACCACAGCTGCGGGGTTCGTACCGATGGTCGCGTCAGGTGCTGGGGATGGAACGAGGATGGTCTCTTGGACCCGCCGGAGGGCCGCTTCGTCGCCGTGACCGCCGGAGCGCGGTTCTCCTGCGCCCTCCGCACCGACGGGACCGCCACCTGCTGGGGCGCTTCGTCGGCGCAACCCCTGCCGGAAGGCGTTACGGTCGCTCCGCCTCCCGCTGGCACTTCCAGTTCAGGCGGACCGTTCCGAACGGTGTCGGCCGGTGACGGCCACGCTTGCGGTGTGCTGAGCGACGGGACCGTCACCTGCTGGGGGAACAACACGAACGTTCAGGCCGACGTTCCCCACGGGAGCTACGAGAGGGTGGCAGCCGGGTACGGCCGGTCCTGCGCGATACGCACCCACGGCACCGTCAGGTGCTGGGGCGGATCCCTCGCCTTCCGCCAGACCGACACGTTCCTGGCGCAGAGGGCACCGTACGGACGGTTCGCCGACCTGTCCCTGGGCCGGACGCATGCCTGCGGCCTCCGTACCGACGGGAGGGTCATCTGCTGGGGCGACAACCGGGACGGGAACACCGACGCGCCCGACGGGGTCTTCGCTGCGATCAGCACGGGACGGGACCACGCCTGCGCCCTCGACGCCGAAGGGACCATCACCTGCTGGGGCGACGACGACTACGGCCAGAGCAGTACGCCCGCAGGCATCTTCACCGCCGTCAGCGCCGGAGGCAACCACGCCTGCGCCCTGGACAAGCAAGGAGCGGTCACCTGCTGGGGCGACGACCAGCACGGGCAGGCCGACCCACCCGACGGCCCGTTCACCGCCGTCAGCGCCGGAGGCAGCCACACCTGCGCACTCGGCGCCGAGGATGAGGATGAGGATGAGGTCAGGTGCTGGGGCGACAACCGCCACGGACAGACCGACACGCCCGACGAACCCTTCACTGCCATAACCACCGGCGAGGTCTACTCGTGCGGGCTCCGCACCGACGGCTTCGTCACCTGCTGGGGCGACGACGACTACGCGGGCGCCGCCCCGCCGGACGGGAGGTTCACCACACTCGTGGCCGGGACCGACCACTCGTGCGCTCTCGACGCCGACGGAGCGGTCGCCTGCTGGGGTGACAACCGCCACGGACAGACCGACACGCCCGACGGCCCGTTCACACGACTGGCCGCCGGAACCGACCATACGTGCGGGCTGGGTCCGGACGGAACCGTCACGTGCTGGGGCGACAACGGCCACGGACAGACCGACACGCCCGACGGCCCGTTCACCACTGTGACCACCAGGTACAGCCACACATGCGGGCTACGGACCGACGGGACGATTGACTGCTGGGGCGCCAATGCCCACGGACAGTCGGATGCGCCCGAAGGGAGTTTCACATCTATATCTCTGGGCGCCGGGTACTCGTGCGGGATCCGCACCGACCAGACCCTTCACTGCTGGGGAGACGACGGACAGGGCCTGGCCGTTCCGCCCAGAGGCAAGTTTGCATCCCTCGCGGCCGGCGGCTGGTACGCGTGCGGGATCCGCACCGACCGGGCGGTCGCCTGCTGGCATGGCTGGGAGGGAGGCTCGTACGCGCCCGATGGTCGGTTCATCGCCCTGGCCACCAGAGGCTCGCACGCGTGCGGGATCCGCACCGATGAGACCCTCGCGTGCTGGGGTTACAGGGGCGAACTGAGTAACGACCCGCCCCGGGGGCAGTTCGCCCAGATAGTGGCCGAGCGGTACCACTGGTGCGGGGTTCGTGTCGATCGTACGGCGGCCTGCTGGAGCCAATCGATCAGCTTGGAGGGCGCTCCGCAGGGCCGGTTCACCTCCGTAGCGGCCGGCAGGTTTCGGGCCTGCGGGATACGGGTCAACGGCACAGTCGCCTGCTGGGGCGGGTCGTCGATCAAGCTGCCTCCGGAGAGCGTCCGCGAATTCACCTAGCCCGGTGATGAACCGCTCGGCAGGCGGACGGATCCATCCCCCGGCGAGATGATCCCGCTGGGGTCGTCCCACCTCATGCCAAGGGGGTTGTCGCTGTCACACCGATCGTGCACACTGGAAATGCCGACAGCACAAACATCGCCGCGAGTCCGGACGCGGCGATCATCAACGGGGTCTTGGTTCCCGCCGGGAAGCCGACGCGGGAAACGTCGAGGCAGAGAGTTGCAGGCGAACGAGCCGTATCGCCCGGCCGGAGCGCCTCCTGGACGCGCGCCGACCCTCTGGATTGGTGGAGGCGGGGGTGGGATCCCGAAGGGACAGACGTGGCTCGGGCGGGTTTTCGCGTTGTTGGAGACCGGAGCCGCGGCCCTGTCTACCTCAGCTCGGCGAGTCCAGATGCTCGCCGAGCGCCACCGCGAACACCAGGGCCTCGCGGTCGGTGTGGGTGATGGCGACCTCGATGTGGGTGACGCCGAGTTGTTCGGCCCGGGCCGCGGCGGTCCCGGCCAGGTTGACGGTGGGCTTGCCCCCGCCCGTGATCTCGATGTCGGTCCAGCGCACCCTGCGGTAGCCGGTGCCGAGCGACTTCATCACCGCCTCCTTGCCTGCGAAGCGGGCGGCGTACCGGCGGGAGGGCCGGGCGAAGCGTGCAGCGTACTCCCGCTCGTGGGCGGTGAAACAGCGCCGGGCGAACCGCGGATAGCGGGCCAGCACACGCTCGATCCGGGATATGTCGGCCAGATCCACACCCAGCCCGATGATCCGCATATGTCCAGGCTAGATGGTGGTTGGTGGCTTGTGGCTTGTGGCTTGTGGCTTGTGGCTTGTGGCTTGTGAGACTCTGACCAATCACCAATCACTACTCCACCGTGACGCTCTTGGCCAGGTTGCGGGGCTGGTCGATGTCGCGGCCGAGCCGGCGGGCCGTGTAGTAGGCGAGCAGCTGGAGGGGGACGGCGGCCAGGATCGGCGAGAGAACGTCGGCGGTGCGGGGGATCCGCAGCACGTGGTCGGCGACCAGCCCGATCTCGTCGTCGTCCTCGTAGGCGACGGCGATGACGGTGGCCCTGCGGGCCTTCACCTCCTGCAGGCCGAGGAGCATCTTGGACTGCACGTCCTGCTGGGTGGCCACCGCCACCACCGGCGTCCCCTCGGTGACCAGCGCCAGCGTCCCGTGCTTCAGCTCGCCTGCCGGCATGGCCTCGGCGTGGATGTAGGAGATCTCCTTGAGCTTGAGAGCGCCCTCCATGGCGGTGGCGTAGTCGAGGCCGCGGCCGATGAAGTAGATGCTCCCGGCCCGGGCCAGCTCCGCGGCGAGGCGGCGCGGCTTGTCCAGATCCCCGAGTATCGACTCGGCCTTCCCGGGGAGGGCGCGCAACTCGGCGGCTAGTTCCCTTTCCGCACCGGTGTCCAGGACGCCCCTAGCCCGTCCCAGCCAGATCGCCAGCAGGCTCTCCCCCACCAGCATGGCCAGGTACGCCTTGGTGGAGGCCACAGATATCTCCGGCCCGGCCCACGTGTAGAGGACGTCGTCTGCCTCCCTGGCCAGGCTGGAGCCGACCACGTTGGTCAGGGCCAGCAGGGAGGAGCCCTCCGAGCGGGCCAGGCGGGCCGCGGCCAGGGTGTCGGCGGTCTCCCCGGACTGGCTAATGGCGAGGGCGAGCGAGCCCTCCCTGATCAGGGGGTTGCTGTAGCGCAACTCGTGCGCGTAGGCCACCTCGGTGGGTATGGCCGCCAAACGCTCGAACAGGGTCCGGCCTACCACGCCGGCGTGGTAGGCGGTCCCGCAGGCCGTGATCCAGATCTTGTCCACGTCGGCGGGGTCACCCCGCACCCACGAGAGTTCGTCGAGCGCCGTCTCGGCGCCGCCGCCGGGGTGCTCGCGCAGGCGGCCGCCCAGCGTCCGGGCGATGACCTCGGGCTGCTCGTGTATCTCCTTGAGCATGAAGTGGTCGAAGCCGCTCTTCTGCACCGAGTCGGAGTCCCAGTGGGCCGTGAAGGGAGAACGCTCGACCGCCTCGCCTTCGATGGTCTCGAGGGTGGCGCCGTCCCCGGTGACCACGGCGATCTCGCCGTCCTCGACGATCAGGAAGCGGCGGGTGTAGTCGAGCACCGCCGGCATGTCGGAGGCCAGGAAGGTCTCACCGTCGCCCAACCCCACCACCAGGGGGCTGATCATCCGGGCGGCCACGATGCGACCCGGCTCGTGGCATGTCATGGCCACCAGCGCGAATGCCCCCGACGCCCGGGCGATGGCATCGCGCACCGCCTCCTTCAGGTCGCCGTCGTAGACCGCGGCCACCAGGTGCGCCAGCACCTCGGTGTCGGTCTCCGACCGGAACCGGACCCCCGTGTCCTGCAGCTCGCTGCGCAGCTCCCGGTAGTTCTCGACGATCCCGTTGTGGACCACCACGAAGTCCCCCGTCGTGTCGGTATGGGGATGGGCGTTGCGATCCGACGGAACACCATGGGTGGCCCACCGGGTGTGGCCGATCCCCGACCGACCCTGCAGCGGGGCCTCCTCCAGGCGGGCCACCAACCGGTCCAGCTTGCCCTCGGCCTTGGACACGGCCACCGAGCCGTTGTGGGCCACCGCCACTCCCGCCGAGTCGTAGCCCCGGTACTCGAGGCGGCGCAGCCCCCGGACCAGGACCTCCTGTGCCGACCTGGGACCTACGTAGCCGACGATTCCGCACATGCCGTCCTCCTCGATCATCCGCATGCGAGACACCCGCATTCCGCTCACCGATCGGGAGGGTGGGGCGCGGGGCCCGCGCCGGGCGGGCTCGTGCCTCGGGTTCGTGCCGCCCTCGCGGTCGTATCCCCTCGCGGGGTGGCGGGGCAGGCACGGGGTCCCGTGTCCGGCTGCTGGGCGCGGACCAGCGGGACTCCACGTCGATCCGGGCTCTGTCACCCCGGTCACCCGGGGCTTTTGACCCGAACCGTCACGACCGTGGACAGCCGAGAGGGCATCCGCCGAATGGTTCGATACTCCCTCTTCCTCGTCACCCCGACCAGGGCCGGGGCCAGGCGCTTCTAAGGTCTCCCGATTCGGTTGTGGGGGTCCAGTCTAATCGGACGAGATGAGAATTCGAGGGCAGGAGCGCCCAGAGTTGGTTCCTGACTGACCTCGCCCACCCCCGGGCTGCCGACCGAGCAGAGGGAGACGGATCGACACCCTGTTATCTGTCTGTGGCACCGGGTAACATAGGCATACGACGAAGCGTCTCGGACCCGACAACAGGCCGGAAGAGAGATTCTAGGATGCCCACCAACGTTAAAGAACTCAAGAGCTTGGTAGAGGCTGCTAAGCAGGCGACGGCAGGCCTCGAGGGTACTGACCTCCGTCGGACAGCATTCGAACGCGTGCTAGATCATCTCCTGAAGAACGGTGCCGACGAGGTTACGGTCGCGAACCGAATGGGGACCACCCAGGCAACATCCACGGAGACGGGGTCCCAAAGCGCTGATGGCTCCTTCGCCGACGAGCAGCAGCGTGTAGACGCAATCGCGACCTACTTTAGGATCGCACCCGACGACGTACTTCATGTATTCGATGCTTCCGGGGAGAGACCCGCGCTGGCAGTGCATACCTCGAGCCTCGACACCCGGAAGGCTGTCGCGACACGCGAGATCGCCCTGCTCGTGGCTGGAGTTCGGACAGCCCTAGGGCTGAAGACGACCACCGCCCACATTCGCGATGTCGCGGACGACTATGGTCGCCTTGACAGCCCTAACTTCATGAGTACGTTGGCGAACATGGCCGACATATCGGTATTGGGAAGGGTCGGATCTCCAAACCGGGTGGTACGGATGAAGGTGTCCGGCGCGGAGAAGGCACGAGAACTGGCTCACCGGTTGATCGGTGACTGACAGCGCAGGGCAGACGACGCGCACTTCCTCCCATCCAAACGAGCGTCAACTATTCAAGAGCCTGCACTCCGAGACCTATGCTGGTCGTGACCTCTTCAGAGATGCGTACTACGACGAAGCCGTCCGCAAAGCATCGCAACGTTTCGTGAACCGTGTGCAGGAGTTGGCTAACCGTCCCGATCTCGATGGCACGGCTCTGATGGAACAGGCTTTCTCGGCCCAGAAACCGTTGCTCGCCTTCAGCGAGCGCAAGACACTTCTCGAACGCGACGGGCACGACGGCTACAGATTCCTTGCAATCGGGCTGACACGAGCGGTACGAAATGTTCTGACCCATCATGACGACTATGGCCTGAGTGAGACTGAGGCCCGGGAGTGGTTGAACTTCATCAGCGCCATGCACCGCCTCCTAGACGAGGCGCAGCAGGTCACAGCGGACTCGGACTAGAGCCGCTCTGGCCAGGATCCAGATCGTCTACGGATTCTGTCCACCTTAGGCGAGTTGGTCTGCTACCACCTCGGTCAGGCGCTGGGCGACATGGGTGGCTACCGCCATGGTTGGGGCTTCGACCATCACCCTCACGACCGGTTCGGTGCCGGAGGCCCGGACCAAGACCCGGCCCTCGTCGCCCAGCTCGCGTTCGGCGGCCCGGACCGCCTCCCATACCCGGTCCGCTCCCTCCAGATCCTTGGAACGGACCCGCACGTTCTCGAGTACCTGGGGGAACTCGACCAGCGCCTCGTGGCGCAGATCGGCCAGCGTACGGCCGGTGGCCGTCATGACGTCCAGGAGGCGCAGCGCGGTCCGGAGCCCGTCCCCGGTCCGGGCCCTGTCGAGTTGGATCACGTGACCCGACTGCTCCCCGCCGAGGACGGCGCCCTCCGCCAGCATCGCCTCCATGACGTAGCGATCGCCCACCCGGGTCTCGGTCAGTTGGATGCCGGCCTCGTGCATGGCCTTGCGGAATCCCAGGTTGGACATGACCGTGGTCACGACCCGGTTGCCGGGGAGTTCCCCACATTCCTTCAGGTGGCGGGCGATGACGGCGAGGATCACGTCCCCGTTGGCGACCCGGCCGTCCTCGTCGACCACCATGAGGCGATCGGCGTCGCCGTCGAACGACAGCCCGAGCCGTCCGCCGGCGACCTCCGCCAGGTAACGGGGAGTGGTGGCCCCGCATGCCTCGTTGATGTTGAGGCCGTCCGGCGAGTCGAAATGGGAGACCACGTCGGCGCCCAGGGAGGCGAACAACTCCGGAGCAGCCGTCGACGCCGCCCCGTTGGCACAGTCGAGAGCCAACCGGAGCCCCTCCAGCGAGCCGCCGGCGTCCTCGCTGATGGCCGCCACGTAGCGGTCGGTGGCGTCGGGGATCGCCTGCGCCACCCCCACCCCCGCGCCGGTAGGGGCCTTCCAGGGCTCGCCCTCCCGCAGGCGTCCCTCGATCTCGGCCTCCCGCTCGTCGTCCAGCTTGGCTCCTGTGGCGTCGAAGAACTTCACCCCGTTGTCCGGGGCGGGGTTGTGGGATGCGGACACCATGACACCGAGGCGGGCGCCCACCTCTGGGATCAGGAACGAGACTCCCCCCACCGGGATGATCCCCGCGTCGAGGGTGTCCACCCCTACGGAATGGAACCCCGCCTGCAGGCCGGCCGCCAGCATGTCACCCGAGCGGCGGGTGTCACGGCCGACGACCACCGCGCCGCCACCGATGAGTTCACCGGCGGCCCGGGCCAGGTCGAGGACGAGCGGCACGTCGAGATCGATGTTGGCGACCCCCCGGACACCGTCGGTTCCGAACAGGCGGCGGCGACCGGTGGTGGAAGCGGTCGGGGGACGGGGAGCCACGCCTAGCGCCCTGTCCTGGGAACGGCGCTGTGGAGGGCGCCCTCATCGTGTGGCAGGCCGTCTGGCGGGGAGGCCACTAACGCTTGGTGTACTGGGGCGCCCGCCGGGCCTTGCGAAGACCGTACTTCTTGCGCTCGACGACCCGGGCGTCCCTCGTCAGGAGCCCGGCCCTCTTCAGATCCGTGCGCAGGCTGGGATCGAGAGCGACCAGCGCTCGGGCGATGCCGAGCCGGAGCGCGTCGGCCTGGCCGTTGACGCCGCCTCCGTGCAGCTTGGCGACGATGTCGTAGCGGCCTTCGACGTTGGCCACCCGCAGCGGCTCCAGGACCCTCATGCGCCGGGCCATCGTCGGGAAGTAGCGCTCCAAGGGTCGCTCGTTGAGGGTGATCGCTCCGGTGCCGTTGAAGAGGCGGACCTGGGCGACCGCCCGCTTGCGGCGACCCGTAGCCTGAGTGAGGGCCTCTGCCATCAGGACTCCACCTTTCGAAGACCGAGTTCAAGGGGTACTGGCGACTGGGCGCCATGGGGATGGTCAGGCCCCGCGTATACCTTCAGCTTGCGGATCATCCTCCTACCCAGCTTCGTCTTGGGAAGCATGCCCCGCACCGCCCGCTCTATCACTGCTTCGGGGCGACGGCTGATGAGGCTTTCGAACGACTCCTCCTTGAGCCCACCCGGGTATCCGGAGTGCCGGTAGTAGATCTTGTCCCGGCTCTTGTTGGAGGTGACCGCCACCTTCTCGGCGTTGACGACGATCACGAAGTCGCCACCGTCCACGTGGGGCGCGTATCCGGGCTTGCGCTTGCCGGAGAGGATCGGCGCGAGGTTGGACGCGAGGCGGCCCAGCGGCAGGTCGGCGGCGTCGACCACGAACCATCCGCGCTCGACGTCGGCCGGCTTGGGCGCATATGTCTTGAGTCTCTTCACGGTGTCGCTCGATCTGTCGGTCGGACGGCCCGGCAGGCCCCGGAGCGCGCAGGCGAGCCGGGAGGCTCGGCACTGGATCGGGACCGCCACCTGAACGCGGCATGCAAGCCGGGATCGGGGGAACCGCAGTCTAGCGGACCTCCCGGTCAGGCGCCAGATGGAGCCGGTTGCCCGTTGCCCGTCCACGGGTAGCACCGTCCTCCTGACTACTGGCCACTACCACCAGCCACCAGCCACCAGCTCAATAGTCGACGCTCCATAGCACTAGGCCTTGAGGGGGAGCCGCCCCTCTGGCCGCACCCCGGTCGCGGGCTTCGACCACCCTCGGGGTGTCTTCCGGCGCCAGGCGACCCCTTCCCACCTCCACGCAGAAGGCGACGATGGATCTCACCATCTGGTGGCAGAAGGCCGAGCCGGCTATCTCCAGGCGCACCAGGTCCTCGGGAGCCCTCGTCCAGGCGGCGGCGAGAACCGTCCGGACGGTCGAGCGGCCCTCCGCCCTCCGGCAGAAGGAGGCGAAGTCGTGCTCACCCACCAGGTGGCCGGCCGCCCGGTTCATGGCGGTCACCTCGAGCGGATGCTTCACATGCCAGACCACCGCACGCCGGAGGGGATCGGGATACGGCCGGTTGAGGATGTGGTAGCGGTAGGTGCGGCGCACCGCGCTGAAGCGGGCCGAGAACCCGTCGGCGACCCGTTCGCAGTTGAAGACGGCGATGTCCGGTCCTAGCAGTCCGGTCAGGGATCGGGCGAGGCGGTCACAGTCGACCGCAGTGTCCGTGACGAAGGAAACTACCTGTTGGCGGGCGTGGACGCCGGCGTCGGTGCGGCCCGCCACCACGGTTGGGGTAGGCCCGAGGACTCGGGCCAGCGCCGCCTCGAGCTCACCCTGCACCGTCCTTACGTCGCGCTGGCGGGCGTACCCGTGGAAGCCGGAGCCGTCGTAGGAAAGGTCGATGCGGTAGGCGGCCACGGTGCCGGGCCTCGCGTCAATCAGTCGGTCGGGGCGGGCGAGCGTGGAGCGGGACCCGCCGGCTCGGCTCCGAAGCCGCACGTACCGGGCCGGCCGCGCGCCATGACACCGGCGGGCGCCGGCCAGGGCCGTTCAAAACAGGATCGACCCGACATACCAGGCCAGCACCCCGGCACCCGCGACGAAGCTGTCCTCGGGATGCTCCAGGTCGAATTGGGAACGGGCGATCACCCGGATCGCCAGGAAGAACCAAACGCCGGAGACGAGGACCATCGTGAGCCTCAGCGCGGAGGAGGAGAACCAGACGCCTGTCCCGAAGGGGATCAGGGCGACGTTGGCGAAGCCGATCAGACGGAACGAAACGGGGATCTGGCCGTAGCGACGGAACAGGTATACCCCCGCCGCCCACACCGCCAGCGCCACGATCCCGGCCCGCACGATGCTCGATAGTGCCGAGAACGCGGCGTCCAGCACCGACAGGTTCCTGAGCCCGGGGATGATGCCCACCACCGCAACGACCAGGACCGCGTTGCCCGTGGCGTAGCCGTCGTATAGCAGCGATGTGTAAAAGGACCGGTCGAGCCGCCCTGCACGGACCATCTGACGAAGCACGGGTCATCCTCGGCGTCGGGAGTTGCGGGTAGCCGGAAGGGTACCAGTCGGCGGCCCGTTAGCGGTTTACCCGTTACCAGTCCGACGACCGAAGCACGCTCTCAGAGCTGGACGGAGGACACGTACCCGCCGTACAAGAGATTGCCCCACACAACTAACAACCAAAAACTAACGACTAGCCACTAGGCGACTAGGCCACTAGACAAGTTCGATTACGGCCATCTCGGCGTTGTCGCCGCGTCGGGGTCCGATCTTGACGATGCGGGTGTAGCCGCCCGGACGCCTCCGGTAGCGGGGGGCGACCTCGTCGAAGAGCTTGGTCACGACCTCCAGATCGTGGAGGTCCTTGAGCACCAGGCGGCGTGAGTGGAGATCCCCGCGGCGGGCCTTGGTGATGATCTTCTCGACGTAGGGCCGCAACACCTTGGCCTTGGTGAGGGTGGTGGTTATCTGCTCGTCCCAGATCAACGCCTCAGCGAGGTTGGAGAGGATAGCCTTCTGGTGGGACGGGCTACCCCCCAGACGCTTGCCCTTCCTCGGGCGGGGCATCAGTTGCCGTTCCCGTCTCGGGACGCGGAGATGCCGAGTCCCAACTCATCGAGCTTGGAGACCACCTCCTCCAGGCTCTTCTGCCCGAAATTCGTGATGTCCAGCAGGTCCTCCCTGGTCTTGAGCACCAGATCCCCCACCGTGTTGATCTGCGCGCGGCGCAGGCAGTTCCTGGGACGCTCGGAGAGATCCAACGCCTCTATGGGCAGGTCCAGGTCCTGGGAGACCGCATCGTCGGAGGCCACCTCACCCAACTCCAGGCCCACGCCCTCCCCGACATCCGCGAACAGGCCCAGCAACTCCCGCAGGGTCTTGCCCGCCGACGAAAGAGCCTCGCTCGGGTCGATCGAACCATCCGTCTCCACGTCCACGACCAGCCGGTCGAAGTTGGTCATCTGACCGACCTGGGTGTTCTCCACCCGGTAGGAGACCTTGCGCACCGGCGAGAAGATCGAGTCGATGGGGACCGTCCCGATCGCATCGTTCTGCTTGTTGCGCTCGGCGCTGCGGTAACCGACGCCCTGCTCGACCGTCATCTCCATCTCGAGGGAGGAGCCCTCCGCCATCGTCACCAGATGCAGGTCCTTGTTGATGATCTCCACGCCGCTCGGGGCCGCGATGGAATCCGCGGTCACCTCACCGGGACCCGAAACCGACAGCCGGCAGGTGGCGGGCTCCGGATCATCCATGCGGATCACCAGACCCTTGATGTTCAGGATGATGTCGACCACATCCTCCTGTATCCCCGGAACGGTGGTGAACTCGTGATATATCCCCTCGATCCGGATGGACGAAACCGCCGCCCCCGGTATGCGGGAGAGCAGCGTCCGCCGCAGGGTGTTGCCTAGCGTGTAGCCGAAGCCCGGCTCGAGCGGCTCGATGACGAACCGGGCCCGGGTCTCGCCGGCCGCTTCGGTCTCGATCTGTGGTCGCTGGACGATCAACGCTTGCAAGGTGTCTTCCTCTCGGTCTTTCGCATCGCTGGCTGGTCAGTGATCGGAGTGCATGGACTAGTGGAGTCGACGGGCCGCTCTACCTGGAGTACAGCTCGACTACCAGCTGCTCCCGGACCGCGGTATCGATCTGTTCCCGCTTCGGGACGTCGCGGACCAGGATACGGCGCTCGTCGAGACCCACTTCCAGCCACTCGGGAGTCCGGCGATCCCCGGACGTGTCCACCGCGTGGCGTATCACGATGATATCCCGGGAGCGGGGCTTTACCGTGACCAGATCTCCCGCCCGTACCCGGTAGGAGGGGATGTCCACCTTCCGGTCGTTCACCCGGAAGTGCCCGTGGTTGACCAGTTGCCGGGCCTGCGGCCTGGTCCGGGCGAGCCCGGACCGGTACACGACGTTGTCGAGGCGGCACTCGAGGATCTGCAGCAGGTTGTCACCCGTGATGCCGCGCCGGCGGGCGGCCTCCTGGTAGTAACGCCGGAACTGGCGCTCGAGGACTCCGTAGATCTGTCGGATCTTCTGCTTCTCACGGAGCTGGTGCAGGTAGTCGGAGTCGTTGCTCCTCCTGCCGCGGCGCCGGCCGTGCTCGCCGGGCGGGTACGGCCTGCGGTCGTAGTACTTGGCCTTGTTGTCGTCGAGCAACTGCCCCAGCCGCCGACTCTTTCTCGTACGGGGTCCCAGATACCGCGCCACCTGTCAGCCCCTCCTGCGCTTCTTAGGCCGGCAGCCGTTGTGGGGGATCGGAGTCACATCCTTGATGCTCGCCACCTCGATACCCATGTTCTGCAGGGTCCGGATCGCCGTGTCGCGGCCCGCTCCGTTGCCGCTGACGATCACCTCGAGCTTGCGGATACCGTGCTCGGCGGCCCGGCGCGAGGCCTCCTCGGCCGCCACCTGCGCCGCGTACGGGGTCGACTTCCGGGAGCCTTTGAAGCCCACGGAGCCTCCCGACGTCCACACGATGCTGTTGCCGTTCACGTCGGTGATGTTGATGATGGTGTTGTTGAAGCTGGCCCTGATGTGGGCCTGCCCGAACGAGATGTTCTTGCGCTCGCGGCGCCGGACACGCTTCTGGTGTTGCTTCCTGGCCAACCGTTCCTCCGGACCTCAGGATCCCGGGCCTAGCCGGGGTGCCGTCACTTCTTGACCTTCTTCTTGCCGGCGACCGCCATCCTCCGGCCCTTGCGGGTGCGGGCGTTGGTATGGGTTCGCTGCCCTCGTACCGGGAGGCCCCGCCGGTGGCGGAGTCCCTGGTAGCAGCCGATCTCCATCTTCCGCTTGATGTTCTGCGCCACGATCCGACGCAGGTCCCCCTCCACCCTCAGGTTCGACTGTATGTAGGTGCGGATCCGGCTCACCTCCTCATCGGTGAGCTGGTGCACGCGGGCGTCCGGATCGATCCGGAGCTCGCTGCACATCCGGCGCGACGTGGTGGTGCCGATGCCGTAGATGTAGGTCAGCCCGATCTCAAGCCGTTTCTGCCTCGGGAGGTCCACCCCGGCGATGCGCGCCATCGTCTACCTCCTCAGCCCTGCCGCTGCTTGTGGCGGGGGTTGGTGCACACGACCCACACCCGCCGGCGGCGTCGTATGAGTTGACAGTTGTCGCACATTCTCTTGGCGGAGGGGCGTACCTTCACCGATGCTCCTCGGGCGTCGCTTACGTCTGGCGTCGAGACCAGGATGTTCCTGCATGACCTCCCGACGATGGCGGGAGGCGGGCACGCAGAAAGAACCGGCCGAATGGGCCGGCGCGTCATCCTACCCCAGTGGTCTGGCCGTTAGCAAGTCGCTGACGGTGGTCACGACCGGTCCGTCGGCGGTCAGCGCCACCGTATGTTCGAAGTGAGCTGACCGCTTCCCGTCGGCCGTCACGACCGTCCATCCGTCGGCCTTGGTGAGGGTCTGGTGGGTTCCCAGATTGAACATCGGCTCGATGCAGACCGCCATGCCCCGTTTGAGGCGGGTGCCCTTCCCCGGCACCCCGTAGTTGGGGATCTGGGGACTCTCGTGCATCGCCCGCCCGATTCCGTGGCCCACGTAGTCACGGACCACTCCGTAGCCGTGTGGCGCGGCGGCCCGTTCCACGGCGTGACCGATGTCACCGACCCGGCCCCCGGCCCTGGCCCGGTCGATCCCCTCCCACAGGGCCCGGCGGGTGACCTCGAGGAGCCGGCGCGCCTCCTCGTCGAGGTCGCCGATGCCGATGGTGAGGGCCGCGTCGCCGTGGTAACCCTCGTAGACGGCGCCGGCGTCGATGGAGAGGATATCGCCGGGCGCCAGCCGGTAGTCGCCGGGGATCCCGTGGACGATGACCTCGTTGGGAGACGTGCAGATGTGGGCCGGGAATCCCTGGTAGTTGAGGAACGACGGCGTGCAACCCCTGGAACGGATGACGTCCGCCGCGATCCCGTCGAGCTTCCGGAGGGTGACCCCGACGTCCGCCGCCTCGACCACCGCCTCGTGAACCGCCGCCACGCACGCCCCGGCCACGGCCATCTTGCGGAACTCCCGCTCGTTCTTGATGGTGATCATGCCCGGGACAGGCCGGCCAGAACCTCGAGGATGCGACCCGTGATCTCCTCGATGGCGCCGGTGCCCCGGACCGGCATGACGATGCCGCGCTTCTGGTAGAAGCCTACGAGCGGCGCCGTCTCCCGCTCGTAGACCGCCAGCCGGTTCCGCACCGAGGCCTCGGTGTCATCGGCACGGCCGCGCGCCAGCATCCGGTCCACCAGTGCGTCCCGCGGAGCGGTCAGCACGATCACCGCGTCGAGGGCGTCCTCCCCGATCGTCTCGTCGAGGGCCCGGGCCTGCGGGAGGGTGCGGGGAAACCCGTCGAGGATGTAGCCGTCGGCGGCGTCGGCATGGCCCAGGCGATCCATCAGCATCTCGACCGTCACGCTGTCGGGAACGAGATCCCCGCGGTCCATGATGCGCCCCACCCGCTTCCCGAGAGGGGTGCCGTCGGATATGTGGCGGCGGAACATGTCGCCGGTGGAGATGTGGGCAATGCTGCAAGCCGTGGATACCTTCGCCGCCTGCGTGCCCTTGCCGACCCCGGGAGGGCCGAGGAACAGCAGCCTCATGGCCCGGCGGTTTGGCCGTTCAAGTGAGGAACCCCTCGTAGTTCCGCATGGTGAGCTGGCTCTCGATCTGCTTCATCGTCTCGAGGGCGACCCCGACCACGATGAGGATCGAGACTCCGGAGAACCCCACCGGAATCGCCCACACCGCCGACGCTATGGCGGGGAGGATCGAGATCATCCCCAGGAAGATGGCGCCGGGAAGGGTGATGCGGTTGAGGATCCTCTCGAGGTAGCGGGCGGTCTGGCGGCCCGGACGCTGGCCCGGTATGAACCCGCCCTGGCGCTGGATCATCTCCGACTGGCGGGCCGGGTCGAACTGGATGGCCGTGTAGAAGTAGGTGAAGAACACGATCAGGAAGAACAGCACCCCTATGTAGACCCAGCTCGTGGCGCCGCTCGCGTAGCCGGAGGGGGCCAGGTGCACGTTGATGAACTCCCGTACGGTGGCGAAGAATCCCTCGGTGCTCGGGATAGAGGTGGAGATCAGCACCGGGAAGAACAGGATCGACGTGGCGAAGATCACCGGGATCACGCCGGCCATGTTGATCTTGAGCGGTATGTAGGTGCTCTGGCCGCCCATTACCCGCCGGCCCCGGATGCGCTTGGCGAACTGTATCGGGATCCGCCGCTGTCCCTGCTCCACGTAGATGATGCCCACGATCATGAAGACGAAGAGGGCGATGATGAAGACGAAGATGGCGGCGCGCCCGGCCGGAACCGTGAACTGCCAGATCAGCGTGAACTGGCTGGGCAGGGCCGCGACGATGCTGATGAAGATCAGCAGCGACATCCCGTTGCCCACGCCCCGCTGGGTTATGAGCTCGCCCAACCACATCACGAAGGCCGTGCCTGCGGTCATCGTGACCACCATCAACACGACCCGGGTGGGCGTGTAGTCGTCGATCAGCACCACCCCTCCGGTGAAGCTGCTGCCCCGGCTGAACAGGTAGGTGATGCCCGTCGACTGGAGGAGGGCGAGGACGACCGTGACGATACGGGTCCACTTGGTGATGACCGCCCTCCCCGACTCGCCCTCGTCCTGGAGCTTCTGCAGCTTCGGGATGACCACCGACAGGAGCTGCATGATGATGCTGGCGGTTATGTACGGGAGGATCCCGAGGCTGAACACCGAGAGGTTCTCGAGGGCGTTCCCGGAGAACAGGTTGAGCAGGCCGAAGGCGCCGCCCTGCCGCTGGCCGGCCAAGGCGTCGAGCCGGTCCAACTCGATCCCCGGAACCGGGACCGTCGCCCCCAACCGGTAGAGGGCGAAGATGCCGAGGGTGAACAGGATCTTGCCCCGAAGATCCGGGATCTTGAACATGTGGCGGTACACGTTCAGCATCAGCGCCGCCTTCCGTAACCGTTGCCCCGACCTTCAGCCCGACCGCAGCGCATCCGAGTGCCGGGCCCGACACCGGATCCGCCGGTCCGCGAAAACCGCCCCGACAGGCTGGCCCTCCGGGCCCACCCCCACCACCACCTGTCCTCGGTTCGGAGCGCGCTTCGCCCGGCTGGCCGGGAATGGCCGCTCCGGAGACCTGATCCCTCCGGCGGTCGGGCCGACGTCCAGTCCCGGGACCGCGCAGGTGCTTGGTAGTTCCCAAGTATGGGGCGGGCCTGTGACAGGGTCAACCCCCTTGTACGGGCAGGCCTGGCGGGGATCGCCACCCGGTGGCCCATAGGGGACGCTGAGGTCGTCACCCGACTATCACGCACGAACCGCCCGCGCTCTCGATCTTGTGGCGGGCCGACCCGCTGAAGGCGTGGGCCTCCACGGTCAGTGCCGCATCGATCTCGCCCCTGCCCAGCACCTTGACCTTCCCGCGCTTGTGGACGAGGCCCCGCTCCCGAAGGTCGGACAGGGAAACGGTGGCGCCGTCACCGAACGCGGCGAGGTGGTCGACGTTCACCACGGTGTACTCCACCCGGTTGTAGGGCTTGAACCCGCGGAGTTTCGGGATGCGAGCCTGCAGAGGCGTCTGGCCGCCCTCGAAGCCGGGACGTACGTTTCGCCGGGCCTTGAGGCCCTTCGTACCGCGACCGGCAGTCTTGCCGCGCCGGCCGGCTTCGCCGCGCCCGACGCGGATCTTCTTACGCTTCGACCCTTCGGCGGGTCGCAGGTGATGGAGCTTGAGTTGATTCCTCTTGGTGGCCACGGTCGGCTCCTCCGGATTAGGTCTCGCGTCGATGTCCTCTAGGTACGTGTCGTTGCGGCGGGGTGGCGGTCCGGCGTGCGACGGCAGCGCCGCAGCGTATCACCTCGCGGGCGGACCACTACAACTGCTCCACTTCCACCAGGTGGCGGACCCGGTGCACCATCCCCCGGATATCGGGGGTGTCGCGGTGCTCCACCGAGGCGTTGATCCTGCGGAGCCCCAGGCTTCGGACCGTAGCCCTGGCCTTCGGCTTCTCGCCGATCAGGCTTCTCCGCAGGGTGATACGAAGTCGGGACTCTGCCATCGCCACCGGCCTCATCCACCCGAGGCCCGGAGCATCTCGGTGGAGCGGTATGCGGCCAGCAGGCCGGGCGGCGTGACATCCTCGGGTGTCTTCCCTCTGGCCCTGGCCACATCCTCCGGCCGCCGCTGGCCCTTGAGGCCGTCCACGGTGGCCCGGGCCACGTTGAGGTGGGTCGGGGCGCCGAGCGACTTCGCCAGGGCGTCGCGCACCCCGGCCGCCTCCAGTATCTGGCGTACCGCGCCGCCGGCGATCACTCCCGTACCGGGCGAGGCCGGCTTGAGGAGCACGCGCGACGCACCGTGGCGGCCGACCACCTCGTGTATGAGCGACGTGCCGGCCATAGGAACCATGAACATGGACTTGCGCGCCGACTCGATCGCCTTCTGTATGGCTGTGGGGACTTCCTTGGCCTTGCCGTAGCCGACTCCGACCTTGCCGTTTCCGTCTCCCAGCGCAACCAGCGCGGTGAAGGAGAACCTGCGTCCCCCCTTGCTGACCTTCGACACCCGGTTGATCTCGATTACCCGCTCGTCGTACTGGGGGCCGGAGCCGGCCATCCCGTCGCGTCGCCTCATCCTAGAACTCAAGTCCCGCCTCCCTTGCCGAATCCGCCAGTGCCTTCACCCGACCGTGGAAAGGATGCCCGCCCCGGTCGAACACCACGTCGGTGACTCCGGCTGCGGCTGCCCGGGCCGCGATGAGCGTTCCTACCGTGGCGGCCGTGGCGGCGGTCAGCGTCGCGGAGCGAAGTTGCTCCTCCTGGGACGACGCCGCCGCCAGGGTCCGGCCCGCGTCGTCGTCGATCACCTGGGCGTATATGTACCGGTTGCTGCGGAAGACGGCCAGCCGCGGCCGGGAGGCGCTGCCTCTCACCCTCTTCCTCACCCGCCGGTGGCGCCGGATGCGGGCCCGGGTCCGGACGCCGCTCATCGCGCCGCCGCTCCCGCAGCCTTGCCGCTCTTGCGCCGCACGTACTCGTCCACGTACCGGATGCCCTTGCCCTTGTAGGGCTCCGGCGGGCGCACGCTGCGGATGTCGGCCGCCACCTGGCCGACCAGTTCCTTGTCGATCCCCTTGACGACGATGGTGGTGGCGTCGGGGACCTCGAAGTCGATCCCTTCCGTGGCGGGGATGGGGACGGTGTGGCTGAAACCGACCTGGAGTTCCAACCCCCGGCCCCTGGGGAGGACCCGGTATCCCACCCCGACGATCTTGAGTGTCTTGCTGTAGCCCTGCGAAACCCCGGTGACCATGTTGTTGACCAGCGCCCTGGCCAGGCCGTGGTAGGCGCGGGTGCGGCGCTCGTCGTCCCGGCGGGTGACCACGCAGCGGCCGTCCACCACCTCCAGGCGCACCCGGTTCTCGAAGGTGCGACGGAGCGAACCCTTCGGCCCCGCCACGGTCACGGCCCCGCCGGCCACGGTGACCGTCACGCCGGGCGGGACGGGGACGGGGATCCTTCCTATGCGGCTCATGATCTCACCAGACCTCGCACACCAGCTCGCCGCCCAGGCGTCGCCGCCGGGCCTCCCGGTCCGGAAGCAGTCCCTGGGAGGTGGACACGACCACCGTTCCCAGGCCTCCCTGGGACCGGGGGAGCTCGTGTGCTCCCTTGTATATGCGCCGCCCCGGGCGGGAGACGCGCCGCACGCCCTTGAGTATCCGGTCCCGGTTGCCCTTGCCGGCGAACTTGAGCCTGATCGTCAACTCCGTGCCCTGGTCGGCGGGCACCACGTCGTATCCCTCCACGTATCCCTCGGCGGCGAGAAGCTTGGCGATCTGCTCCTTCATCTTCGAGGAGGGCATGCTCACGCTGGAGTGCAGCGCCAGGTTGGCGTTGCGTATGCGGGTCAGCATGTCGGCGATGGGGTCGGTCATCATGAGCGGATCACCAGGACGACTTCATCACGCCGGGTAGCTCGCCCCGGTGGGCGAGTTCCCGGACCGCTATACGGGACATACCGAACTGGCGGAGGAAACCGCGGGGCCGGCCGGTGATGCCGCACCGGTTCCGGTACCGGGTGGGGCTCGCGTCGCGAGGCATCTTGGCGATGGCCGCGTAGGCCTCGCGCTTGGCCTCGAGGGACGCGTCAGGATCCTTGATGACGCTGACCAGTTCCGCTCGCCGCTCCCGGTAGCGCTCGATCAGCTCCGCCCGTCGCTTGTTCTTGGCAATCATCGACTTCTTAGCCATCTTCCAGCCTCTATCTCAGTTGGTCATGGGCACCGTGCGCCGGAACGGAAAGCCGAACGCATCCAGCAATGCCCTCGCCGCCCGGTCGTCGGAGGCGGTCGTGCATATGGTGATGTCCATACCGCGCACCGCCGTCACCTTGTCATAGTCGATCTCCGGAAAGATGAGCTGCTCGCTCACCCCGAAGCTGTAGTTGCCCCGGCCGTCGAACGAGGCCGGGCTCAGCCCCCGGAAGTCCCGGATGCGAGGGATCGAGATGGTAATCAACCTGTCGAGGAACTCCCAGGCCCGATCCCCCCGCAGAGTAACGGAGCAGCCCACCGGGTTCCCCGCCCGGAGCTTGAAGCCCGCGATCGACCTCCGCGCCCGGTTGAGCCGGGGCCTCTGCCCGGCGATCGTGGCCAGGTCGTTCATCGCGGCGTTGATCTGCTTGGCGTCGCCCACCGCGTCGCCCACCCCCATGTTCACGACGATCTTGTCGATCCTGGGGACCAGCATCGGGTTGGGAAGGCCCAGCTCCTCCATGATCCGGGTGTGGACCGTCTCCACGTACAGCTGCTTGAGTCTGGGAGTGGTCGGATTCATGGTTCGCACCGTTCGTTCATGGCCGTCATACCTCGCCGCCGCACTTGGCGCACCGGCGGTACTTGCGGCCGGTCTCGCTGAAGCCGGCCCGCACCCGCACCGGCCCGCACTCCTCGCACACCAGCATCACGTTGGAGATGTCGATCGGCATGTCCTTGTCGACGATCCCGGCCTGGATGGTCCGGCCCCTGGCCTTCTGGTGGCGCTTGGCTGTGTTGATGTTCTCGACGACCACCTTCCCCTGCTTGGGAATCACCCGGGCCACCCTCGACTGGCGGCCCCGGTCCTTGCCGGATACCACCATGACCCGGTCGCCCTCCCTCACGGCCATCAGATCACCTCCGGGGCCAGCGAGACGATCCGCATGAACCGGCGGTCGCGCAGCTCGCGGGCCACCGGGCCGAAGATGCGGGTCCCGCGGGGCAGGCGGTTCTCGTGGATGATGACGCAGGCGTTGTCGTCGAAGCGTATGTAGGTGCCGTCCCGGCGGCGCTGCTCCTTGGCGGTACGGACCACCACCGCCTTGACCACCTCTCCCTTCTTGAGGGCGGCACCGGGGGTGGCCTGCTTGACGGTGGCCACTATCACGTCCCCGATCCGGGCATAGCGGCGGCGCGACCCGCCCAGCACGCGGATGCACAGCACCTCCCGGGCGCCGCTGTTGTCGGCTACCTTCAGGCGCGACTCCTGCTGGATCATCGGGCCCGCTCCAGGATCCTGACCAGCCGCCACCGCTTGGTCTTGGACACGGGCCGCGTCTCGGCGATCAGCACCCTGTCCCCGTTCCGGGCGTCGTCGTTCTCGTCGTGCACATGGACCTTCTTGGCGGTCCTGACGATCTTGTCGTACCGGGGGTGGCGGGAGGTGCGCTCGATCCTGACGGTAACCGTCCGGCTCCGAGCGTCCGATACCACGACGCCCACCCGGCTCTTGCGGGTTGCCCGCTCAACCATTGCCCCTCCTATCCTCGAGAGCGGCCTCGTGCATCACGGTCTTGATGCGGGCGATCCGCCGGCGCAGGCGCCCCAGTGACGCGGTGTCGTTCGACTGGCTCACCGCCAACTGGAACCGCAGGTTGAACAGCTCTTCCTTGGACTCGTCGAGCAGGTCGACGAGTTCCGCCGGGGTCAGGTCGCGCATTTCCGAGGCCCTCATGGCGCTCCCCTCACGGCGCGTACGGCTTCCGCCACGTCTCGCCTCACATCTGCTCCCGCGTCACGAATCTGGTCTTGATGGGAAGCTTGTGGCCGGCCTTGCGGATGGCTTCCCTGGCCATCTCCTCGCCAACCCCGGAGAGTTCCATCATCACCCTCCCGGGCTTGACGACCGCCACCCAGAACTCCGGGTTGCCCTTGCCAGAACCCATCCGGGTCTCGGCGGGCTTCGCCGTCATGGGTTTGTCGGGAAAGATGGTTATCCACACCTTCCCGCCCCGCCGCACCGTCCGGGTGATGGCCACCCGGGCCGCTTCGATCTGGCGGGCGGTGATGTGTCCGGGCTCGAGCGCCTGGATCCCGTAGTCGCCGAACGAGACCGAGGTGCCGCCCTTCGCGTAGCCTCTCATCCGGCCCCTGTGTACCTTGCGGTACTTGGTGCGCTTCGGCATCAACACGGTCTACCCCCGCTTCCCCGAGTCGGGCTTCTTGCCGCCGGGGCTGTTCCGGGGGCCACCGCGTCCTGACCGGCCCCTGCTCGGGGCACCCCTGGTCCCGGGACCACGCCCACCACCAGGCTTCCCACCGGGGCCACCCCTCGTCGCAGGACCAC
>JAPPFW010000059.1:41539-47319 GCA_028821575.1 bacterium
CACCACCAGGCTTCCCACCGGGGCCACCCCTCGTCGCAGGACCACGCCCACCACCAGGCTTCCCACCGGGGCCACCCCTCGTCGCAGGACCACGCCCACCACCGGATCGCGGACCCGGGCCACGTCCCGGACCGGGCTTGGCGCCCCTTCGGCCCGGCTGGCTGCGGCCTGGACCCGGCAGCTTGGCGCCACCGCCCGGCCGGGTGGACTCGGACTCGGCACGGCGCGTGTCGTACACCGACTTGGCCTCGGCGGCGCTGATCTTGCGCCCGCCCCCGGCCTCGATGATCCGCTTGCCGCCCCCGGCCTCGATGACCCGGGTGGAGCGGCGCCCTCCCGCCCTCTGCTCGGCGCGGCTCTTGGCGGGGGTCATGCGGCCCGCCGGACGCCCGGCCGCCAGCGCGGCCTCGGCGGCGATCTTCTCGCGGGTCGTCTTGAGGGAGGTGACCACGTCACCCTTGTAGACCCACACCTTGACTCCCACGGTGCCTACCGAGGTGGTGGCGGTGGCCTGGCCGTAGTCGATGTCCGCCCGGAGTGTGTGGAGGGGGACCCTTCCCTCGCGGTACCACTCTCGGCGGCTCATGTCGGCCCCGCCGAGACGGCCGGAGCACTCGACCCTCACACCCTCGGCGCCGGCCTTCAGGGCGGTCTGGACGGTGCGCCGCATGGCGCGCCGGAAGGCCACCCGGTTCTCGAGCTGGTCGGCGACTCCCCGGGCCAGCAGCTGCGCGTCGGTCTCGGGGTCCTTGACCTCGATGATGTTGAGCTTCACCCGGCGGCCGGTCATCCTCTCGATGCCCGAACGGATCCGCTCCGCCTCGCTGCCCTTGCGTCCGATCACGGCGCCGGGCCGGGCGGTGTGGACGTCGACCTGGAGCCGTTCCCTCGTCCGTTCTATGTCGACGCGGGAGACGGCCCCGCGCTTCAGTTCCCGTCTCAGGTAGTCGCGTATCCGGAAGTCCTCGTTGGCAAGGGCCGTGTACTCCTTGTCCGAGTACCAGCGCGACTTCCAGTCGGTAACGATCCCGAGGCGGAATCCGTAGGGGTGCGTCTTCTGGCCCATCAGTCCGTCTCCTCCCGACCGTCCGAGACCACGATCGTTATGTGGCAGGTGCGCTTGCGTATCCGCGTGGCCCGGCCCCGGGCGCGGGGACGGAAGCGCTTGATGGTCAACCCCTCGTCGGCGTAGGCCTCGACCACCGTGACCTCGGCGGCCAGTTCCTCCACGTCCTGGCCCAAGTCGAACTTGGAGTTCATGTTGGCCACGGCGGAGCGCAGGCACTTGAGGATCGGCCCGGCGGCCCGGCGGCTGGAGAATCTCAGGGCCACGTCGGCGTCGGCGGCCGACAGGCCCCGGACCTGGTCGAGGACCACCCGCACCTTGTAGGGGGACTGGCGGACATGGCGGGCGCGGGCCACGGATTTCATCTGATCCTCCGGGAGGCCCGTTCCCTCTTCGTCCCGGCGTGTCCCCGGAAGGTGCGGGTCGGGGCGAACTCGCCCAGCTTGTGGTCCACCATCTGCTCGGTGATGTAGATCGGCACGTGCTTGCGCCCGTCATGCACCGCGATCGTCATCCCGACCATCTCCGGGATGATGGTGCTGCGCCGGCTCCAGGTGCGGATCAGCCGCTTGTCGCCGGTCCGGCTGTAGGTGTCCACCTTCTTCAGGAGGTGCTCGTCCACGAAGGGACCCTTCTTGCGGCTGCGTGCCATTCGACTACCTCCGGCCCTTCTTGGTGCGCCGCCGCACGATATCGCGGTTGCTGGCCTTGTTGCGATCCCTGGTGCGGCCTTCGGGCTTGCCCCATGGCGAAACCGGGTGGCGACCCCCCGAGGATCGGCCCTCGCCGCCCCCGAGCGGATGGTCCACGGGGTTCATCGCCACCCCGCGGGTCTGGGGCCGCACGCCTTTCCACCGGTTGCGCCCCGCCTTGCCGAGCTTCACGAGCTCCGCCTCGGGGTTGCCGACCTGCCCGATGGTGGCCCGGCAATCCAGCGGGACGAAGCGGACCTCGCCGGAGGGGAGGCGCAGCAGCGCCCGGTTTCCCTCCTTGGACATGAGTTGCACCCCGGTGCCCGCCGCCCTCGCCATCTTGGCACCTCCTCCGGGCCGGAGCTCGATGGCGTGCACCACCGTCCCGGCCGGGATGTTGCGGAGGGCCAGGGCGTTGCCGGGACGGATCTCGGCGGAGGGACCGGACTCAAGCCGGTCACCCACCGAGACCCCCACCGGGTGGAGGATGTAGCGCTTCTCGCCGTCCACGTAGTGGAGCAGCGCCAGCCGGGCGCTGCGGTTGGGGTCGTACTCGACGGCCGCCACCCGGGCCGGAACGCCGTCCTTGTCGCGGCGGAAGTCGACGATGCGGTAGCGCCGCTTGTGACCCCCTCCCCGGTGGCGGGAGGTGATCCTGCCCTGGGTGTTGCGTCCCGAGGAGCGCTTCTTCTTGGCGAGCAGGGACTTCTCGGGCTTCGACTTGGTGATCGTGGCGAAGTCCGAGACGGTCTGGAACCTTCTCCCCGGGGAGGTGGGCTTTCTCTTCTTCACCGCCATGGCACTACCTCCTCCGGCCTCATACCCCGAATATCCCGACTGTGTGACCCCGCGGGAGGGTCACCATGGCCCGCTTGGTGTCGGGGCGCTTGCCGACCACGAACCTGGTGCGCTTGCGTTTGCCCTTCCGGTTGAGGGTGTTGACCTTCAGCACGGGGACCTCGAACAGCGCCTCGACAGCCTCCCTGATCTCCTCCTTGCGGGCCCGCCGGTCCACGATGAACGTGTACGTGTTGTGGGCCTCAATGAGGTCGTAGGACTTCTCGGAGATCACCGGCAGCAGGATGATGTCGCGCGGGTCCTTCATTGCGATGCGTCTCCTTGCGTCTCGGGTCCGGCGCTCGCGTCGTCGACCCTGACGAAGTCGTCCTCCGACACGTCGTACGGTCCGGGCAGGGTCTCGACCGGCAGGCCCGTGGTCTCCTCCAGGGCCCGGCCCGAGAACACGACGGTGTCGGACCACAGGATGTCGTAGGTGTTGAGACGCCCGGCCCGCCCGAGCACGACGGTGGGGAGGTTGCGGAAGGAACGGGCCGCGGTGGCCTCGGAGCCGTCCAGCACGACGAGGGCCTTGCCGTCCACACCGATCTCGTCGAGCAGCGAATGGGCCAGCCTGGTCTTGGGCGACCCCCAGTCGAACTCGGACACGACCTTCACGGCTCCTTCGGACGCCCGCGCCGACAGCGCGCTCCGCAGGGCCAGGCCTCGCATCTTGCGCGGGGTGCGCTGCGCGTAACTCCTGGGCTTGGGGCCGTGAGCGACGCCTCCGCCGACCCAGATGGGGGAACGGATGGAGCCGTGCCGGGCCCGCCCGAGTCCCTTCTGGCGCCAGGGCTTGCGCCCCCCGCCCCGCACCTCGGCCCTGGTCTTGGTGTTGGCCGTTCCGGCGCGGCGAGCGGCCATGTGAGCCACCACCACCTGGTGCATCACGTCGCGGTTGGGCTCGATGCCGAACATGGCGGGATCGAGCACCACCTCGCCGCGATGGGCGCCCAGCGAGTCGTACACGGAGGCGACCGGACGGGCCGTCTGTTCAGCCACTCTTCACCGCCTCCCGTACGAAGACCAGGCCGCCCTTGGGCCCGGGCACCGCGCCCTGGAGCACCAGGAGGTCGCGGTCGGTGTCCACCCCGACCACCACGAGGTTGAGAACGGTGGTGCGGTCGCCGCCCATGCGGCCGGGCAGCTTGGTGCCCTTGAAAACCCGGGCCGGCGTGGCGCACGCGCCGATGGCGCCGGGTGCCCGGTGGATCTTGTGGGCGCCGTGGCTGGCGGCTTGGCCGTGGAAGTTGTGGCGCTTCATGACCCCCTGGAAACCCTTGCCCTTGGAGACGCCGGTCACGTCCGCCTTGCCACCGGCCACGAACAGGTCGCCGACCCGCAGCTCCTGGCCGAGCCGGAACCCGTCGACGTCGTCCACCCGGACCTCGAGGAGGTGGCGCGTCGGCTCGACCCCCGCCTTGGCGTAGTGTCCGGCCTCCGGTTTGTTGGCCCTGCTGGGGTTGATCCTGCCGTAGGCGAGTTGCACGGCCGCGTACCCGTCGGTCTCCTCGGTGCGGATCTGGGTCACGTGGCACGGACCGGCCTTGATGACGGTCACGGGGATGGCCCGCGCCTGATCGTCGAAGATGCGGGTCATGCCCACCTTCTCACCGAGTATCGCGGCCGGGCTCATGTCTCGATCTCTACTTCCACCCCCGCCGGAAGGTCGAGCCGCATCAGCGACTCGATGGTGTTGTGCGTGGGGCGGAGGATGTCGATAAGCCGCTTGTGGGTACGGATCTCGAAGTGTTCGCGGGAGTCCTTGTAGACATGGGGCGAACGGATCACGCAATACCTATGGACCCTGGTGGGAAGCGGGACCGGACCGTGGACTATCGCCTGCGTGCGGATCACAGTCTCGGCTATCTTGCGCGCCGACTCGTCCACCACTTGGTGGTCGTACGCCTTTAGTTTGATCCGGATCCTTGGTTCTTTCATGACGCTTTCTCGCTGGTTCCTGAGTGCTCGACGGTCCCTGTGTCTTCCCGGTTATTTGGTGATTTTGATGACGGTACCCGCACCCACAGTACGACCACCCTCACGAATAGCAAACCGCAACCCCTCATCCATAGCAATAGCCGAACCCAACTCCACCGACATACGAGTATTATCACCCGGCATCACCATCTCCACCCCCGAAGGCAACTCAACCCGACCAGTAACATCCGTCGTACGGAAATAAAACTGCGGCTGATACCCAGCAAAAAACGGATTATGCCGACCACCCTCATCCTTAGTCAACACATACACCTGCGCCTCGAACCCCGTATGCGGCGTAATCGACCCCGGAGCAGCCAACACCTGACCACGCTCCACCTCCCCCTTACGCACCCCCCTCAACAACACCCCCACATTGTCACCAGCCCGACCCTCATCCAACAACTTACGGAACATCTCCACCCCCGTCGCCACCGTACGACGAGTCTCCCGAATCCCCACCACCTCAACCGGATCCCCCACCCGAACAATCCCAGCCTCCACCTTCCCAGTCACCACCGTCCCCCGACCAGTAATCGAAAACACATCCTCAATCGGCATCAAAAACGGCCGATCCACCGGACGATCCGGAACCGGAACATACGAATCCACCGCATCCATCAACTCCAACACCCCATCCGCAGCAGCCCCATCCCCCTCCAAAGCCGCCAACGCCGACACCGACACCACCGGCACATCATCCCCCGGAAACCCATAATCATCCAACAACTCCCGAACCTCCAACTCCACCAACTCCAACAACTCCTCATCATCCACCAAATCAACCTTATTCAAAGCCACAACAATACAAGGCACCCCCACCTGACGCGCCAACAACACATGCTCCCTAGTCTGAGGCATCGGACCATCAGCAGCCGACACCACCAACACCGCACCATCCACCTGAGCAGCACCCGTAATCATATTCTTGATATAATCCGCATGCCCCGGCATATCCACATGCGCATAATGACGACCCTCAGTCTCATACTCCACATGCGCAATAGCAATCGTAATACCCCGCTCACGCTCCTCCGGCGCCTTATCAATCTCATCAAACACCGTAAACGTATTCCCAGCCACCCGCTCAGACAACACCCGAGTAATCGCAGCAGTCAACGTCGTCTTACCATGATCAATATGACCCATAGTCCCAACATTCACATGCGGCTTAACCCGCTCAAACCTCGCCTTAGCCATGGTGT
>JAPPFW010000035.1 GCA_028821575.1 bacterium
GCAGCGACCCCCCACCAAACGGGGCAATTCCAGTATGAGTGAATTTCACTGATCGCCAACAAGCAGCCGTAGTTGTTGCAGGCGACGATCCAGTAGTAGTTGTTGACTCGGTCGGGGGTGGTGTGGGTGTAGGTGGTGGTGGTGAGGTTGGTGGCGAGGGTTTCGCAGAGGGATGGTCCGTGGGAGCCGAGGTAGCAGCCGGTGGAGAAGTAGTCGTCGTAGTAGATGGTGTAGTGGGTGGCGGTTGGGGGGGCGTCCCAGGTGAGGGTGATGGTTCCGTCGGTGGTGTGTTCGTAGGATTGGTTGGTGGGGGTGTCGGGTGGGGAGCCGCCATCGCTGCCCTGCGCGTCAGCGGGACGAGACCCCGCGACGAATAGCAGCAGCACGATGGCCGCGAGCGGCCACCACGTTCGGCGACCGGAAGCTTGCGCGTATCGATTTGCCGGTGGCGTGTGCGTGGGCCGCCTGCGCGCCCCTACTGGTATCAGCGCGCCGGCCGTAACACTGCCCAGGCTTGCCTCACAATTCTCCTCCAAGACCCAATTGGAGCGGGCCTCGCTGAGGATGTCCTCTGATAGATCCGCTCATTAAGAGATCCTCACGTGATCTGGTAGTGATTGCACTGTACTCACACGGATCATTCACAGCGATTCCCTCACTGGCGAGTGTCCATCTGGCCCGCAATCGGTTGGGTCTGCTGCCGAACCCGGCCGTGTCCGAAGGAGCGCCTAGGCACGCCCCGATAGTCCGGCCGGTTGCATCCGGTGAGATTGGATGCCTCGATAACCTACTGAGCGCCATGGTGTCGCACCGAGACGCCGAGTCACAGGCCGGTCCCAGTGGTCTGTTCACCCCGCCTCGTAGTCCGAGACAGGCGGTACTCAGGTGGCACAGGCAAGGCAGAACAAAGGAAGTACCAGCACAAGAAGACGGATACGGCCCGTATAGCCATGTTCACACCGTGTACAGGCGTGGGGCCGCGGCGTGAAGGAGTATCAACCGATGAACTCATTTCGAGGGGGTTATGCCCCTCCCGGCTCACCATGACGGGCCCGAGAAGCGTTCGGGCTCAACGCGAGCGTTCGGGCTCAACGCGCATGACCCGGTCCGGGTTCAAGCGTAGGCCAAGACGTTGATCATGGAGGCCACAATGAGTAACCACAACCAGAGCAAGGCCCCACAACGGCATCCGACCCACCGTGGGGCCACATTGGAGACCGGCGAGACCGTTGAGACAACCCTTCCGCTCACTAGGCTTGGCGCTCCGATTATCGGCGGGATCATCCATCACCGGCCGCAGAACCCGAGGCTCCCCTTTGGGGCCGCGGAGTTCAACCGTTCCGGTAGGCACTCTTGACGGTTACCCATGAGCGCTAGCAGAGCATTGTTGGCGACGGCTGCCGGACGGCACCCTGTCCTCGCCGTAGTGACGGGGCTGTATGTGCCGGCGTGGACCGTGTACGGCATTGCATCCGACGCGGCTGGGGTGTACGCCTATCTGGTCTGGATGGTTTTCGCTCTCGGGTTGACGATGTACGTCGACGGGCTGGTTCGGTTCTCTACCCATGTCCTCGTATTGCTATGCATCGTGGGCTTCTGCCACATGGCGGGGGCCAACCTCGAGATCTCCGGCGTCGTCCTCTACAGGCAGGTCTGGCTGGGGTTCATCCGCTACGACCATCTGGTCCATGTCTTCGGTCTGGGTGCCGCCGGGCTGGCCGTCTGGGAGGCGACTCGCCGGATGCTGGCTGCTGATGGTGGTGTGCGAGCAGCGGTGGTGGTCGTCCTCGGGGCCAACACGGTCGGGGCATTCATTGAGATCGGGGAGTACCTGGCCAGCCTGACCCTCGTGGAAGTCCGGGTGGACGCCTACGCCAACAACATGCAGGACCTGATAGCCAACCTCCTCGGCTCCCTGCTCGCCGCCTGGTGGGCTACCCGCCGGGAGGCCAGGGAGTCCGTCATTCACCTGGCCGCACCCCGCCAGCCGCACACACGGCCGACCGGCCAGCACGTGACTAATCGGGGATAGTGGCCGTCATGCCGACGCCCTAAGGTGGTCCTACGCGGCGAATCGGGCCAGCACCGCGCCCACAATGACCAGATCGGTGACGGTGTGCGCGATGACCGGGACGGCCAGGCCCCCGGATCGCCGCCGCAGGAGCCCGAGCACCAGGCCATAGAGGAATGCGAGTCCGACTCCGGCAAGTCCTTGGAGGATGCCCGAAGGGAAGTGCAGCGCGGCGAAGACGGCCGCCTGCAGCACAAGGGTTGTGGAGCCCGGCCGGAGAACACTCTCGAGCGAGTCCTTGACGATCCCCCGGTAGACCGCCTCTTCGACAACAGCGTTGACCACCGCGGCGAGAACCCCGACCGATGCGAGCGTCCATATGGACCAGTCCCGAGTCAGGTCGATGATGTCGGCCAGGTTCTCCGGTCGCCCCTCGTACCATGCCCAGAGAACCAATCCCGCGACCAAGCCGAACACGGCACCGACGGCTCCCTGCCGGCTGTTGCACGACCAGACACGGCGCCAGGGGGCTACCTCACGCAACCACGGCAATCGCGATGCGGCCACCATGTATACGACAACAGCGAGACCGAATAACAACCGTTTCGGCCGCAGGCCTGTGACCCCGAGCAAGAGGAAGGCTACCAGCAGGAGGCCGATGGAACTCGCTGCTGGCATCTTCCGGACCATGGCGATGGTCGCCAGCAGGACCGCAGCGATCCCACCGGCGACGAGCATGCTGGCTGACCACGCGAACGGAAGGACAGTCGCCAGACCCGTGAGCAAGACGACCACAACCGCCTCGGTCCGCCTGTCCGTACGAGGTCCCATGACGTTCACGTTTTGCAAGTGACCACCGGGACGCGAGAAACGGCTACGCGGGTTCCGCAAGCCGTGGCAACAGGTTGATGAACAACGAGAGAGCGATCTCCTCTAGGACGCCGGTGCGACATTGCCAGAGCAGAAACGTCATCAGTCATCCTGTCTCGGTGACGGGTCAGGGCGGCGTGGCCTGACCGTAGTCATTCCACCCCCAGCATGCCACCGAGGCGTCGGGTCTCACTCCGCAGGTGTGGTCCCCCCCGGCGCTCACGGATGCGAACTCACCATCGGGCGCTGTGGCCTGTCCATCCAAGTCAGCGCCCCAGCATGCGACCGAGCCATCGGGTCTCACTCCGCAGTTATGAACTGCGCCGGCGCTCACCGAGGAGAACTCACCATCCGGTGGTGTGGCCTGGCCGTCATTGTCCCATCCCCAGCATGCGACCGAGGCGTCGGGTCTCACTCCGCACGTGTGTGCCCCGCCGGCGGCTACCGAGGAGAATTCACCATCCGGTGGTGTGGCTTGGCCGCCTTCATTCCATCCCCAGCATGCGACCGAGCCGTCCAGCCTTACCCCGCACGTGTGGATCCAGCCCGCGCTGACGGACACGAACGCGCCGTCGCCCGGCGTAGCCTGTCCGGTGTAATTCCCTTGCCACTCGTTCGAGCCCCAGCATGCGACCGAGCCGTCCAGCCTTACCCCGCATGTATGGAGTTCCCCGGCATTGACCGAGACGAACCGGCCGTCGGGAGGCGAGGCTTGGCTGGAGCCATCGTCGCCCCAGCAGGCGACGGTTCCGTCGGTTCTCACCCCACAGGCGTGGGCCGCACCGGCGCTGACGGACACGAACGCGCCGTGGGGCGCCGTGGTTTGGCCGAGGCTATCGTCGCCCCAGCATTCGACTGCACCGTCGACACGGACACCGCAGGTGTGGGCCCCGCCGGCGCTGACGGAGATGAATCCGTTGATGGCCAACTGCGGCGTATCTACGGCGGTTGCCCCTTCAGCGGGAGTGTTGTTGCTCCGCGTTGTCTCATTACCGCAGGCAACAAGCGCCGCCACGATGACCGCCAGCACAATTAGGGCGAGCAGATTGAACCTTCCTAGCCTGCCCACGTGCTACTGCCTTGAGGAGAGGGTGGGCCTTGCATTGCTTACCGGCACCGGCTTCGCGAGCGGGGCAACCGAGCCAATCGACTTAAGAGTTCTTCACCGTCAGCGTGGTCCGCTAGATAGCCGGAGCCCCGTGTTGCTGCCGACCAGCGGCACGAGTTGGCGGGGGCGGCCGCGGAGCGCGATCTGCAAGGGGCAGCGGCTAAACGAACTGGATGAGGGAGAAGTCCATCCTCGCCACCCGTTGTCCGGTTGGATTCGCAAAGCACGGCACCCCAAGTGATATGACTGCATCGTGACTCTAATGGCCCTAGCGGATAGGGGCTGAGTCGGAACTCCAGCGGGTTCTCCAGTCGATGAGTTGGGCGGCGACGAGGAGGGTAATAGCGAGTTGTAGTTGGGCGTGGCGGTGGTGGGAGTGTCGGTCGGTGTTGCGGCGGAGTTGTCCATTGATTCCGTAGTTGTGTCATAGGTCCCGGATGCGGTTGTTGTCGTATCCGCGGTCGAGGTGGAGGGTTTCGATGTCCGCTATCAGCCCACGGTCGGCCGCGGTTCGCAGGGTGGGTTCGGAACAGGGTGGTGTCGTGTCGGTTGGCGCTGGCTAGTGCCGAAGCGCGGGGGATGCCGATGCGGTCGACCATGATCGACCGTTTGATGGCTGGGGTCGGACATGGCTGTCCACCTGGTGAACAACACCGGCCGCGACGCCTTGATCCCCCCCGGTCGAGTTCGAGGTCGTCAGAGTCCACCGCGATAACCGTACGCCGCGACGTCCGCCTCAGTCACCGTCCAGGCGAAGGCGAGCGTCAGCGTTCCGCTGCCGCCCTCGTAGGTTGGCCACTTCTTGTCGCGCCCGTCCTTCCAAACGGGCGGGTCGAATCTCAACAGCACGCCCGGGCTGCCTGATCACTTGCCGGTCGCGGTTGACGACCTTGGTCATCATCACCACGTCGGTGAAGGTCACCTGCACGACTACCGTGTCACCCGGCTCGTAGGTGTTGTGGTCTCCGGGGTCGGAGGACAACGCCATTGATTCGACCTTGGGCGGCCCGTTGACCACCGGCATGTCCATGAAGCCCTCCACCTCGCTGCCGCCGTGGGACGCGGTGGAGGTTCTCAGCGGGTTCGTGGACAGCTTCGCGTAACTCACCGTGACCTCGCCGGCGCCGGCACCGAGGAGTCGGAAAGCGCCTCGGTGAACTCGATCCACAGCTTGGTCTCCTACGTCTGGGTGTCGTGGCGCAACCTTGCAGCCTGGAAGGCTGCCGCCTCGTAGGGGTAATGGGTAAAGGGAGAAGCTCTGGCTGCTGAACCGCCGTCCGTGGACTGCCCTGCGGTCCTTCGGCTCTCAACGCGGCCCGGCCACTGTTGCCCCGAGGGGCGCGCGGGCGTACAGTCGACGGAAACGGCACGAGATGGAGGTTGCTGACGATGCCTTTCCATGACCTCCGCGAGTTTCTGGCAGCGCTGGATGCAGCCGGAGATCTGGTCCGGGTCAGGCGCCCCGTTGACACGCGGTTCGAGATAGCCGCGGGTATCAGGAAGATGTCGGACCTCGGTGGTCCCACCCTGTGGTTCGAGAACGTCACCGGCCATGACATGCCAGTGGTCGGGGCCGTCTTCACCACCCGATCCAAGGCGCTCCTTGCGCTGGAGGTGGACACGGCGGCGGAGGGCAACGACAGGTTCTCCCACGGATTGAGGAATCCGATCGAACCGCGCCTGGTCGCGTTGGGTGAGTGCCAGGAGGTGGTCCACACGGGCGGCGAAATCGATCTGCACTCGTTTCCCATGCCCGTGTACTCGGAGAAGGACGGCGGACCATACGTGACGGTGGCACTTGAAGTGAGCAAGGATCCGATCGACCGGACGATCAACGCATCCGTCTATCGCGTAATGCGCACCGGCAAGAGCCGCATGTCGGTGATGTCGCACGCCTTTCAGGGCCTCGGAACCCATATGGCCCGGGCGGAACGGCGCGGTGAGCCGTTGGAGGTCGCGATCGTCAACGGTTGCGATCCGGTTCTCCTCTATGCATCCCAGGCCAAGGTGCCGCAAGGCGTCAACGAGATGACGGTTGCCGGAGGTATAAGGGGCAAGCCGGTGGACGTCGTCAAGTGCGTGTCGGTGGACCTGGAGGTGCCTGCCTCGGCGGAGATAGTCATCGAGGGTCGCGTGCTCCCGGGCGAACGGGTGATGGAGGGCCCGTTCGGCGAGTTCACGGGTTACTACGGTCCCGCCGAGGAGAACCATGTGATCGAAGTGACTGCGATCACCCACCGGCGTGATCCCATCTTCCTGGCGGGGATGACGGGACTGCCCCCGACCGACAACCACATCCTGAAGTCGTTCGCCTACGAGAGCGCTCTCTACGAGAAGCTGCGGGAGACCTTCCCGGAGGTCACCGCGGTCGCCTACCCGAACTGGGGGGGTGTTCAGTACGCGGCGGTGATCGCCCTGGAGCAGCGATACAAGGCCCAGGCTCGTCATGTGATCCTCACCGCGCTCGGCGATTCTTCCCGACCCAAGCTGGTGATCGTCGTCGACGACGACATCGACGTGTACGACACCGAGATGGTCAACTGGGCCATAATGACTCGCAGCCAGCCGGCCGAGGACACGATCGTCGTCCCGCGTGTGGCAGGGGGGCCGCTCGACCCGTCTGCTCCCGAGAAGGAGGTCATCTCGGTGTGGGGTATCGACGCAACCCGGCCCTTCGGAGTTCCCTACCCCGAAGTCGTGAAGGTTCCCGGCGCCGACGAGTTCAGGATCGAGGACTGGCGGTAGGAGGCTCAGGCACTAACCCCGATTCTTCATGGATTGGGGTCTGTCGGGCGAATGGAGTGGGAGCCCTGGAGTCCTGACCTGGGATTATTGCTATCTGGGAACCCGTTTTGGTCTACGCTGGACATTCACCCGCGGGGTGTCGGTTGGCCGCTCCGCGATGATGGGGTTGACGTGGCGTTATGTGCGTCGGTGTGCCGGGCATATGAAGAATCAGGGCTAACCGCCGGTAGCGGCTCACTTCCCAGTCGCGACGCTCGGATCGATCAGCCCCGCTACGTAGGAGGGGGGCATCGGGCAGCGATCGATCACGGTGTCCGCGCGCCGGATCGCGTCCTCGATGGCGCCGGCCAATGCGGCGGGCGGTCCGATGGTCCCGGCTTCCCCGACTCCACGAACGCCCAGAGGGTTCAGTTCGGAAGGCGTCTCCACGTGATAGACCTCAGGACTCGGCATATCGGTTGCGCGCGGTATCTGGTAATCGAGGAAGCTGGCCGTGGTGAGTTGCCCGCTCTCGTCGTAGGCAAGCTCCTCGGACAGTGCCGCACCTATACCCTGTGCCACTCCACCGACTACCTGACCATCGACGATCATGGGATTGATGAGCTTTCCGCAGTCGTGGACCACCACGTATTTCAAGACGGACACATGCCCGGTGACCGGATGGACCTCGACCACCGCGACATGCGTTCCGTAGGCGAACGTCGTCCGTCCGGGATCGAATCCCGATGTCGCAGTCAGGCGCGGGCCGACTAGAGGGTCGGCACAGTCGGCCAGCGAGATCGAGAGAGACGGAGCGCCGACAACAGCCACCCACCCGTCTTGGACGTTCAGATCGGCAGGGTCGACCTCGAGAAGTTCCGAGGCACGCGCCAACACCTGCTCGTGGAGTTCGGAGCCTGCCGCGGCGACGGCGTTGCCCACTACGACCGCCGTACGGCTGGCGATGGTTCCTGCACCGGTAGGCATCAGGCCGGTATCGCCCTGCCTTACGCGCACGGTGTCGAGGGGCACCCCCAACGCATCGGCTGCCACCTGGCTGAGGATCGTGGCGTGGCCCTGTCCCTGCGACGGGAGAGCGACCACTATCGACACGTGGCCGTCCGGTTCCAAAGTCGCCGTCGCCAGCTCGGTCGGCCCGATGCCGGTCCCCTCGATGTAGTTGGCGAAGCCGATGCCAAGCAGCCGGCCCTGCCCCCTGGCCCGGGTCTGCTCGCGACGCCACTCCGGAACCTCGGCGCGCCGTAGCGCCTCGTCGAACACGGCCCGGTAGTCGCCCCCGTCCAGGCTGAGAGCCGTGCCGTCCCGGTAGCGAACACCCGCGTCGTAGGGCATCTCGTCCCCGGTGATCAGGTTCTTCTGCCTGATCACCGCGGGATCGATGCGCAGTTCTCGAGATGCAACGTCGATGATCCGCTCCACTGCGAATACCGCCTCAGGTCGGCCTGCTCCCCGGTACGCCGAGAGGGGCGACTTGTTGGTCAGGTACGACTCGTGAACGATCAGCGCGGCAGGGATCCGGTAGTTCCCCTGGAGGTGGGCAGCCGTGTTGTAGGGCACCACCAGGCTCTCCAGATTCGAAGCGCCGGCGTCGGTGGTGTACCGGTCCCGCAGAGCGAGGAACCGACCGCCGCGGGTCAGAGCGAGTTCGATGTGATGGCGCTGATCCCGTGCATGAACGGCCGCCAGGAAGTTCTCCGTGCGGGTCTCGATCCATTTGACCGGTGACTCGAGGCGGCGAGCTAACTCTGGGATCAGCAACTCTTCGGGATACACCATCGACTTGATGCCGAAGCCACCCCCCACGTCCGGTGCTATGACCCTTATCTCGCCGGGGTCGAGCCCGAAACAGTCGGCCAAGGCATCGCGGAGCCAGTGGGGCGCCTGGTTGGACGACCAGACGGTGAACACCGGTCGGGTGGGGTCGGCGATCACGCCTCGCGGCTCGATCGGCGTTCCGGTCTGCCGACCGGTCCGGAAGGTACCGCTGACCACATGATCCGCTTGGGAGAACGCGCGGTCCACGTCTCCTTTGCGGATCACGAACCTGGCTGCGAGGTTGTCGGGCCAGTCATGGTTGAGTGGTCCCCCGAGGAGTTCTCGGGACTGATCGACATCGACGACCGGTACTCCGGGCTCGTAGTCGACATAAACGTTACGGGCCCCATCGGCTGCTGCATACGCATTGGTCGCCAGCACCACCGCCACCGGTTCGCCGACGTATCGCACCCGTCCCGGTGCCAGGAGGTGCGCGTACTCGGGCCTGGACATCACCTCCACGTGCTGCTGCAGACCTTCCGGGGCCGGGAACCAGGTCGGTTGGAGGACGGGGCCGTTCGCGGCGCCGAGATCGTCGGCGGTGAACACCGCCACGACGTCCCGAGTCGAAGCAGCCTCGGAGACATCGATCGACGTCACGTCGGCCCGGGCGAACTGGCTCCGGACGATCGAGCAGTGGAGCGTTCCCGGAATCCGGATGTCGTCGACGTATCTGGACCGACCGGTGAGGACGGCCCGGTCTTCGACTCTTTGGACAACTGTTCCGGTGAGCTTCAATCTCGACCTGTCCCGCTTTGTCGGAGGGCTTCGGCGGTAGCCCGCACCGCGCTCACGATGTTGGCATAGCCTGTGCACCGGCAGAGGTTGCCGGAGATGCCTTCGCGGATCTCGTGTTCCGACGGATCCGGAGTGTTCCGCAGGAGCTCCAGCGTTGCCATCACGAAGCCGGAGGTACAGAAACCGCACTGAAGGGCATGCTGTTCGTGGAACGCCGCCTGCACCGGGTGGAGGGTGTCCTTTGTGCCGATTCCTTCGATGGTCGTCACGCTCTTGCCACCGGCCTGCACGGCGAACATCGTGCACGACTTGACGGCGCGCCCGTCGAGCAGTACCGCGCATGCTCCGCAACTGGTCGTGTCGCACCCGATCCTCACTCCCGCCAGGTTCAGGTCCTCGCGGAGGAAGTGTGCGAGGAGCTTGCGGGTCTCCGTAGAGGCGTCGACAGGTTCTCCGTTCACGGTCATCGATATGGTCTGCCGCAGGTCACCGTCCACGTTCTTGCTCATGGCCCATTCCCTGCCCTGACCCAAGCCTTCCGGAGAGCCTCCCGGGTCACCATCGCTGCGACTCGCCGGCGGTACTCGGCCGATCCCCGCCGATCCGACCACGGTTCGGCAGCGGCCACCGCGGCCATCCCGGCCTGCCTGAACAACTGCCGGGTGACAACCTCTCCCAGGAGAAGGGACTCTGCCTCGATCGCCCGAACCGGGATCGGTCCCAGGTTGGTGAGGGCGACCCTTGCCTCCTCGATCGACGACCCGTCCTTCGAGCGGAGGCACACGGCGGTTCCCGCCACCGCGTAGTCGCCTACCTGGCGTTCGTACTTCACATAAGCGCTCCCGGTCCCGGCCGGTTGTTTGGGTATCCGGATCTCGGTGAGGACTTCGTCCGGTTCGAGGGCGGTGGTGAATACGTCGATGAAGAAGTCCTCGGCGGGGAGGATCCGCGGTCCCCTCGGCCCGATCAGCACGAACGACGCCGACATAGCCACCATGGCCGCGGGATGGTCGTTGGCGGGATCACCGTGCGCAACGTTCCCGCCAACCGTCGCCAGGTTCCGGACCAGGGGATCGGCAATGACCCGGCTCGTGTCCACGAGGCCGGTCGCCCAGCGCGCCGCCGCGGCGGAGTGTTCGAGTTCCGACTCGCTCACCATCGCTCCGACCCTTAGATCATCGCCGGTGTCGTCGATCGCAGACAGGTCCGCCAGGTGGGAGATGTCGACGAGAACCGACGGGGACGCCAGCCGGAGCTTCATCATCGGTATCAGGCTCTGGCCTCCGGCCAGGATCTTCGCTTCGTAGCCGTACCGGGCCAGTGACCCGACGGCGTCCTCGACGGACCGCACGGGCAGGTACTTGAAGGTCGGAGGGTACACCCGCAGCTCTCTCTGTCCGGGAAGGCGCCTTGTCCACCGCCTGCAACCTATCACAGCCGGATGCATGCCAGCCCGATCCGTAACCGTCAATCGGATAGGATGCGTCGATGCCATACATGCCCGGTTCGTGCCGACTCTCGCCTGACACTCTTCGGCCGACGCCGAAGATGTCGGCGCCCTTGACATGGGCCATGCACGCGCCGCCTGTTGCGACATCCGAAGAGGCTCTCGGACACCCCCCAAACCGGGATCCCGGCCGTCGCCCATGACCAGGGTGGGCGGCGGCGTCGAACAGCCCGTGCTCAAGTCGGTTGGGACTCCCCGGATAGGCGCCAACAACCGGCGGCTGACTCGTGGCGACGGAGAGTATGTGGGTGATCTCCGCCGGGCCGACATGCATCACCTCTCGGTGGTGCGCAGTCCTCATGCACACGCTCGGGTCCTGAACGTCGACGCATCGGAGGCATTGGCTGTCGACGGCGTCGTCGACGTGATCGTGCCGACCGACGTGGCGGAAGGGACGCGGCCGATCCCGGAAGGTTGGGACACCGCCGAGGCAGGCGCCAGGGGTGTGGACTGGTACGCCCTGGCCCAGGGTCGCGTCCGGTATGTGGGCGAGGCGGTAGCCGCGGTGGTCGCCACCGATCCCTACATTGCCACATACGCCGCCGGACGGGTAGAGGTCGAGTACGAAGTCCTGGACGCCATTAGTTCGGCCGACGAGGCTCTCCGCCCCGGGGCGGTGAAGGTGGAGCCTTCGTGGGAGGACAACGTTCTGGTGTCCGACGGTTTCGAGGCGGGGGACTTCGACGCCGCCTTGGCGCAGGCAGGATACGCCGCTGCCGGACGGGTCAAGTCCCAGCGCCTCACGGGCGCGCCGATGGAACCCCGCGGCATCGTGGCCGAATACGACCCGATCGCGGACCTTCTCACCTTCTGGGAGTCGACCCAGCAACCCCACCAGGTGCAGACCTTCCTCGCCGCTTCCCTAGGGGTGCGGGAGGCATCCATACGGGTCATCCAGACCGACGTGGGCGGCGCGTTCGGGCTCAAGCAGCCCACCTCCCAGGAGGAGGTGATCGTCGCGTTCGCGGCTCGCCGCCTGCGACGCCCGGTACGCTGGTTGGAGAGCCGGTCCGAGAGCTTCATGGTTGGGGGCCACGCCAGGGAGACCGAATGCCGGTATCGCGTGGGGTTCGAACCGGACGGCAACATCACCGCACTGGCGGTCGACATCATCGCCGATGTCGGGGCGCCCACCTCCTATCTGGGCTGGGGAATGTCGTACGTGACCATGTACTCGCTCCCCACTGTGTACGAGATCGAGAACGTCCGGGTCCGCCTCACCAGCGTGGTCACCAACAAGTGCCCCTGGACTCCATACCGCGGGTTCGGGAAGGACATAGCATCGTTCCTGATGGACCGGGTGGTCGAGAAGGTGGCGCGACACCTTCGAGTCCCGAGTCCGGATGTCCGCCGCCGGAACTTCGTTCCGCGCCACGCCTTCCCCTACCCGCAAGTGTCCGGCGCGATGCTCGACAGCGGGGCATACGAGCAGGCACTAGACACAGTGCTGGAGTCGATCGGCTACGCGGAGTTCCCGCAGTTGCAGGCCGCCGCCAGGGCGGAGGGACGGTATATAGGACTCGGCATCGGCCAGGAACTCACCCCCGAAGGCGTGGCCATGCCGGGAAGCATCACCAACAACGGGTATGACGGAGCCACGGTGCGCGTGATGCCGACCGGAGAGGTGATGGTCCTCACCGGGGTCACCTCCCCGGGCAACGGGAACGAGACCGCCCTGGCCCAGATCGCTGCGGACACCCTCGGCTGCGAGTTCGACCTCGTCAGTGTCGTGCAGGGCGACACCGAGTCCTGCCCGTGGGGTCTGGGAAACTACAGTTCTCGGAGCATCATCATCGGTGGCTCCGCCGTCTTCGAGGCGGGCAGAGAACTGAGAGAGCGAATGCACGTGGTCGCGGCATCCATGCTGGCTACCGAGCCGGCGAACCTGGCCGCCGCGGACGGGCGGATCTGGGTAGCCGGAGAGCCGGATCGTTCTGTCGGGTTCTCGGAAGTGGTGGAGCGTGTGTACTGGCATGCGTTCGAGGAGCATGCAGACTTGGTGGAGCCCGGCCTCGAAGCGACCCGCTACTTCCGGATCCCCAACATCTACCACCAACCGGAGCGGGACGGTCGCTTCTCGGTCTACCCCACATGGCCCAATGGTGTGGCCGCCTGCGTTGTCGAGGTCGACCCGGAGACGGGCGGGGTGACAATCCTCCGGTATTGCATGGTGGAGGATGCCGGCAACATCATCAATCCGTTGCTGGCCGACGCCACGATGCACGGGGGAATAGCCCAGGGGCTGGGAAGCGTGATGTACGAGCAGGTGGGATACGACGACAACGGTCAGTTGGTGACCGCGAACCTGATGGACTACACGATTCCCACCGCGGTGGAGCTTCCCCGTTTCGACCTCCGACACCAGCACACCCCTTCCCCTTTCACGCCGCTGGGCGTCAAGGGGGTTGGAGAGTCGGGGCTGGGAGCCGCGCTGGGCGCTGTTTGCAACTCGATCGAGAACGCGTTTCCCGATCTTGGGGTCTGGTTCGAGGAGCTGCCGCTCAATCCCGGACGCGTGTGGAACGGAATCAGGGAGGCACGGTCACGATCGTGCGGGGAAGGGGAGGATCGAAGCTGACTGGAAACGGGCCGGATACTCATGTGGGCAGGCGCTACACGGGTCGCACCAACCGGACTCTGGTCATGGGTCGGGGCACCTACGTGGACGATGTCCGTCCCGGTGGCGACATGAGCTACATGGCGGTCCTCCGGAGCCCGCACGCGCATGCTCGCATAAGGTCAATCGACACGTCGCGGGCCGAGGCCCTATCCGGCGTCGTGGCCGTGGTCACCGGCGGAGAGATCGCCGACAACACGAACCCCATACCGCAGGGCTGGGACACGGCGGCGATCGGCGCCCACCAGGTCGAGTGGTACGCGTTGTGCGTGGGGCGCGCTCGATACGTAGGTGAGGCGGTGGCCGCCGTGGTCGCCGACACCAAACACACCGCCAACCTGGCCCTCGGGTATATCGATGTCGACTACGAGCCCCTTCCGGCCGTCACCGACTTCCGGGTGGCGCTCGAACCCGACGCGCCCCTCGTCGAGCCGGACTGGGGCACCAACGTGTTGGTCAGACGGGATCTCAAGGTGGGTGACGCCGCCGGCGCGCTGGCCGAGGCGCACGGCGTGGTCGAGGCCGAGGTGATAGCCCATCGAGGAACGGGGGTCCCCATCGAGCCGCGCGGTCTGATTGCCGCCTTCGACCGGAAACGGGAGACCCTCACACTGTGGAACTCGACCCAGAACCCGCATCCCCTCCGCGTCTACCTGTCCCAGACGCTGGGAGTTCCCGAGTCCCGCATAAGGGTGATCCAACCTCAGGTGGGCGGGGCCTTCGGCCTCAAGCAACCCACCTTCCAGGAGGAGCCGCTCATCGCGTATCTGGCCTTCAAGCTGCGCCGGTCCGTCAAGTGGATCGAGTCGCGGGACGAGCACTTCGTCTCCATCGGTCACGCTCGGGAGATGACGGCGAGCCTCCGGGCCGGCTACGACGAGCGGGGTGTGGTGACCGGCGTGGACGTGCGGATAGTCGCCGATGTGGGAGCACCTACCAGCCTGGTCGGTTGGGGTATGACCTTCGCTGCCAGCGGCCTGATACCGGGTCCCTACCGGATTCCCAACAGCCGTGTCCGGCTGAAGACGGTGGTCACCAACAAGACGCCGTGGAACTCCTACCGGGGGTTCGGCAAGGATATCGCCAATCTCTGGCTCGAGCGGGCGATGGATGAGGTGGCCAGGGCGACCGGCCTCGACCGCGGCGAGGTGCGGATGCGCAATTTTCTCCGGGCGGACGAGTTTCCCTTCGCGCGCGAGGGAGGGGGAGTCATCGGGAGCGGCGACTACCACGCGACCCTGCGGGCTGCCATGGACCTGGTCGGATACCGGGGATTCGAAGAGCGCCGGCGGACAGCGCGCGAGGAGGGCCGTTGCATCGGGATCGGGCTGGGCCACGAGCTGACCCCGGAAGGATGCGCTATGCCCGGCTCGGTGATGATCTCCGCCTACGACGGTGCCACCGTTCGGGTGGGTCCGACTGGCGAGGTCACCGTGCTGAGCGGGATAACGTCGCCGGGCAACGGCAACGAGACCGCTCTCGCCCAGATCGCCGCCGACGGTCTCGGCGTCCCCTTCGAGGATGTGCGTGTCGTGCAGGGTGACACCGTCATCTGTCCCTGGGGTCTCGGGAACTACAGTTCGCGGGGGGTGATCATCGGTGGCTCGGCGGTCGGTGACGCGGCCGCCGACTTGAAGGCCCGCCTTCTGGCGGTGGCCGCGAACATGCTGGAGGTCTCTGCCGAGGATCTGGAGGCCGCCGACGGGCGCATAAGCGTCATCGGCGCTCCCCAGCGATCGGTTCTCGTCGCCGACGTTGCGGACGAGATGTACAGGAGGCCATACGGGCCGGCTACCGAGGATGTGGAGCCCGGGCTGGAGGTAACCCGCTACTACCGCGCCGAGAACATCTACCACCAGCCCGCCACCCAGGGACGTTTCAATGCCTACCCGACCTGGCCGAGCGCCACCGCCGCGTGCGTCGTGGCCGTCGACCCTGAGACGGGGATGGTCGAGGTCCTCGACTACTACCTGGTGGAGGACGCAGGGACCATCGTGAACCCGTTGCTGGTGGACGCGAACCTCCACGGGGCGACCGCCCAGACTCTGGGAGGCGCACTGTACGAGCAGATCAGCTACGACGAGCACGGCCAGATCCAGACCGCCACCCTCATGGACTACACGATCCCCACCGCGGTGGAGATGCCCCGCATCACGGTCGAGCACCAGGAGAACCCGTCTCCTTTCACCCCGCTCGGGACGAAGGGTGCTGGGGAGTCCGGGCTGGGATGCGGGCTGAGCGCAGTCGTGAGCGCGGTGGAGGACGCGCTCCGGGAATACGACGTGCGCATCAATGAGATCCCGATGACGCCCGCGAGAGTCTGGGGAGCCATTCGCGACGCCAAGGCGAATGGGCCGGCGTCCGAACGGCTGCGACACTAGGTGAGTGGTTCCACGCCATCCGACCGGAAGGATCGCACCGACCAAAGGTGCATACTGACGTACAACGAGTTGCGGCTCGTATGGATCTGTGTCCTTGCCAAGGGTCCACATCTTCAGTTTCTCGGAGGTTCCCCTTGACGGATAGGAACTCGGTCGGGGCCGCAGAGACCGAAAGCCACCCGAGCTGTAACAACTAACAACTAAACCTAACAACTGAAACTAACAACTGAAACTAACAACTAAGACCAACCACCTAGGAGAGGATCATGCTTCACGAGGACCTGCGCGGGTTTCTGAGCTATCTGGCCGCCAGAGGCGAGTTGGCACACATTCCCACGCCCGTAGACCCCAGGTACGAGATCGCAGCGTACATCCGCAAGAGCTCCGACGTGCTCGGGCCGGCCTTCCTCTTCGACGAGGCGAAGGGGAGCGACATGCGGGTCGCGGCCGGTGTCTTCTGCTCACCGTCCAAGGCCGTGCACGCGCTCCGCTGCGAGGGGCCGAGCGAGGCGCTCGAGGTGTTCATCAACGGGTTGGAAAACCCCATCCCCCCGGTTCTCGTGGACGAGGGTCCCTGCCACGAGATAGTCATCACCGGGGATGACGTGGACCTGACCGCCCTGCCGATTCCCACCTACTCGAAGCAGGACCCCGGTCCTTTCATCACGGTCGGGGTCGAGATAGCCCGGGATCCGATCAGCGGGGCCCGGAACGCCGGTATCTACCGGATGCAGTTGTACGGGCCCACCGAGATGGGCATAGCCGTGAGCCCGTATTCGGATTTCGACGCGATCCGGGTCCATGCCGAGGATCTGGGGCAGCGTCTGGAGGTCGCGGTGGCCATCGGGGTGGATCCGGTGATCCAGTTGGCGACCCAGGCTCGGGTGCCGTTCGGTGTGGACGAACTCGCCATCGCCGGCGGGCTCCACGGATCGCCGGTCGAACTCGTCAAGTGCCGGACGATCGATCTGGAGGTTCCCGCCACGTCCGAGTTGGTCATCGAAGGATACCTCGAACCCCACGTGCGCCGTGAGGAAGGGCCGTTCGGGGAGATGACCGGTTACGTCGGACCAGGGGGACCGGAGCCGGTGTTCACCTGCACCGCTATCACTTCCCGCACCGATCCGATCTTCCAGGCCGGCCTGACCGGCATCCCGGTGACCGAAAACCACGTCCTCAAGCTGCTCCCGATGGAGGCGAACCTCCTGACTGCCATGAAACAGGTCTATCCGGACATCACCGGAGTCCACTACGCGCCGGAGGGCGGCGCCGAGTTCCTCGCGGTGGTCAGCATGAAGCAGCGCTACGTGAACCAGGCGAAGAACGTGCTGCTGACCGCCCTCGGCAGCGTTGCCCATCCGAAGGTGGTGATCGTCGTGGACGACGACATCGATATCTACGACCCCGCCAAGGTCTGGTGGGCGGTGCTCACGCGTTCCCAGCCGGCCGAAGACGTGATCATCATCCCGAGGGCGGCCGGAGGCCAGCTCGATCCGTCCGCGCCGAGCAAGTTCGGGTCGTCGCTTATGGGCATCGACGCCACGATCCCGTACGGAGCGGACTTCGCCGAGGTGGTGGAGATCCAGGGCGTCGACCGGGTACCGGACTGGTCGCAATGGCTGGGGCTGCGATAGGTATGGCCCCGATGGGAAGCAGGTCTCCGATCGGCCGCGAGAGGTGGTTGACGGTCCACGGCAATCGAGTTTCCCGGTGATCAGACCAGGTGGGAGAATCGGCTGATGGCAGGGCCCGGGACTCCGCTCAACGCGATCGAAGTACAGGATGTCAGCAAACGCTTCGGGACCGCGGCGGACGCCGTGGTCGCCGTGGAGGATATCTCGTTCTCGGTTGCCCAGAACGAGTTCGTCTCTATCGTCGGCCCTTCGGGCTGCGGAAAGTCAACCATGCTCCGGCTCATAGCCGACCTCTTGCCACCTTCTTCCGGCTCGATCAGCGTGGCCGGTCAGAGCGCCCGGGAGGCCAGGCAGGCGAGGGCCATCGGGGTGGTATTCCAGAATCCCGTCCTCTATGCATGGCGCTCGGTCCGACGTAACGTGGAACTCCCCCTCGAGGTGACGGGTGTCAGCAGGGCTGACCGTCGGCGGCGCGCCGCCGAGATGCTGGACTTGGTCGGGCTCCAAGACTTTGCACGCCGGAGTCCCTGGCAACTCTCGGGCGGCATGCAGCAGCGGGTGTCAATCGCCAGGGCCCTGTCGTTCAGTCCCGACATCCTCCTGATGGACGAGCCTTTCGGGGCTCTGGACGAACTGACCAGAGAACGGATGAATGCGGAATTGCAGCGGATCTGGGAGAGCACGCACACAACCATCCTCTTCATCACCCACTCGATCCCCGAAGCCGTGTTCCTCTCGAATCGGGTTCTGGTTATGAGCCCGAGGCCCGGCAAGATAGTCATCGACAAGCACATCGATCTCCCGCATCCGAGGGATGCTCGAACCCGCGAGGCTGACCGGTTCTTCCGGCTGATCAACGAGATCCGGGCCGGCTTGCAGGAGTAGGCTGGTTGCTGCTGGCTGGTTGCTGCTGGCTGGTGGCCCGCCTTCAGAGCGTCCGCAAGGCCGAGACGGTCCGTTCCCAGCGAGACACGACTTCGTCCTGCCGGGGAAGGTCGAAACGGATACCGGTGGTGAGCGTCGCATATCCCACGACGTCGGTGAGCACCTTCAACACTTTGCAGGAGAACCAGTCGAGGGTGACGCGGCCCACGTCGAGACGGCCGGAGCCGGTCAGTTGGAGTTCGATGTAGTGACCGGCTCCGCCGTACACCAGTGCCAGCGTTCCCTTGGAAGTACGCCGCAGGTTGTTCCCCGTCTGGGTGCCCTTCCACAACGCGATCCGCACTTCATCGGGCCCTGTCGCCAGCAGTTCGCCCGCGCTGAGCATCGCCAAGTGCGGCCAACCGGTCTCGCTGACCGTTAGCAGCAGCAGAGTCTCGCCCACCTTGCTGTCGAGGTCGTCTCCGTCGAGGAGGGTCATCAACTCGGGACTGAGCTCTGTTCCTTCAATGCGCGACATCCGGCCTCCCCGGTTTCCTCTCGGTCATTGTCTCGGTCTCGTCGAACGGGTTCCGCCCCGCGATGCGACCCACTCCGCAGCTCTTCCTACCAGTACGGGTTGGAGCCGACGCAGTCCTTGAACATCCCTCACACCGGTCAGGACCATCGCCACCCGGAGCTCTTCGAGTACCAACCTTGCCTCCGCGATCACTGCTCCGGGACCGTCGAGAGCGGCCCGGATGAAGGGTCCGCCTATCCCCACGAGCGACGCTCCGAGTGCCATTGCCTTGGCGGCGTGGAGCCCGTTGCGCACACCTCCGGTACCGATGAGTGGTAATCCCGCGGATCCGGCCTCGAGGAGCGACACGGCGGTCGGGACTCCCCAGTCGCCGAAGGTCCTTCCGATTCTCACCCCGGTCGTATCCCCTATGGCGTCCGCCCGGAGGGCTTCGATTCGCGCGAAGCTCGTTCCGCCCGCGCCTCCCACGTCGAGGGCGGCTACCCCTGTCTCGGCGAGCCGGAGTGCTGTTTCCCGGGCCATGCCCGCGCCGGTCTCCTTGGCGATCACCGGAACCGGTGACCACCGCACCGCGTTGACGATTCCGCCCGACAGATCTCGCATGTTCCTGTCGCCTTCGGGCTGTACGAGTTCTTCGACCGCATTGAGATGTACGGCGAGAGCGTCGGCGTCGATCATGGACACGGCCCGGTCGATCTCGTCCCTTCCCATCGGTGATTCGCCCTCCTGGCTGATCAGCTGGCTCATGCCGATGTTGCCGATCACGAACGCTGCGGGAGCGTGAGTCCGTACGACCGAGTAGGTTCCGACCAGGTCCGGGTCCTTCAGTGCGGCCCTCTGGCTTCCCGTCCCGATCGCCAGCCCTAGTTCCTCGGCTGCCACCGCCAGGTTGCGGTTGATCTCGACGGCTCGGGCGTGCCCTCCGGTCATTCCGCTGATAACCAGGGGTGTGGACAACCTGTGACCGAGGAAGTCGACGGAGAGGTCCACGTCTGCCGGGCCCATGTCGGGCACGGACACCGGAACGAGGTGCACGTCCTCCCAGAGAGCGGAGCGGCGACCCTGAGAACCTTCCGAGAGCGCGAACTCCACGTGCTCACGCTTGCGGTTCTCGATGTTGCTCATCCATGCCTCCCACTCGGTGGAGCAGCCTCAGGGACGCGCCGGTGCGACTCCGGGTGCTCGACATCTTACGGTCCGGAGGCCTGCCCGGTCGGTCGGCCGGTCCCGGGTCACCCATGAGTATCGAAACGGCCGACTGCGTTCCCTGCCGCTCCGGTCGATCACCGGGCATTCGGTCCGCGACATGGTCGGAGTCGGAGCAACATGAGGACTGCAATAGCGATGCGGCGGTCCGGTGCCGGTGTGCAACCATGCGCGGGCGGTGTCCGATATGTGATACGCGGAGCCGGGCCTCGTCAGCTACGCTCGAATCGATGTCCTGTGAACGGGGAGAATTCTGGTGGCGAAAGACCTGAGGAGTTTCCTCAAGCGTATAGAAGCTAACGCCCCGTCCGAGCTGGTTCGTGTCTCACGGCCGGTCAGCCCGGTCTACGAGCTCCCGGGGGTCCTGCGGAAGCTGCAGTCGGAGGGTCGCTACCCGGTCGTGCTGTTCGAGTCGGTCGAGGGATCGGGCTTGAGGACGATCTCCAACGTGCTGGGTAGCGCCACCCTGCTGGCCGAAGCCCTCGAGACCACTCCGACCGAGATGACGAGGGCCTATATCGACCGGGAAGATGCCCGCATCCCGTACGAGGTCGTGGATGGGGGGCCGGTCCAGGATGTGGTCATCGGGGCTGAAGATGTGAACGTCCACGAGATACCCATCGTGACCAACTGCGGGAAGGACTCCGGGCCGTTCATCAGCGCGGGTATCACCACTGTGCGCCATCCGGGAACGGACAATTTCAACTCCGGGATCTACCGGATGATGGTTCACTCACGTAACACTTTGGGCATGAGCTACGAGAAGCACACCCACATAGGCCAGGTCCATCGGCCCTACGAGGCTCGAGGCGAACCCCTCGAGGCAGCCACTTGGATCGGTCATCATCCCGCCTGCCTGCTGGGATGCCAGTCGAAGATTCCCTTCGGCGAGGACGAGTACGAGGTCATGGGTGGGCTCCTCCAGGAACCGTTGGCGGTTACGAAGGCCAAGACGGTCGACATCCTGGTTCCCGCCTACGCCGAGGTGGTGATCGAGGGCCGGATCCTTCCTCACGAGCGCATCGGTGAGGGTCCTTATGGGGAGTTCACCTGGTACTACGGGCTCGAGCGGCCCAGTCCGGTGATGGAGGTGACTGCCATCACCCACCGCAAGGACGCGATATTCCATCACCTCTTCGCCGCCCATCCCGAACACAACCTCACCGGTCGGCTCGGGCGGGAGTCGGTTCTCTACAAGAGGGTCAAGGCCGCGGTTCCCTCCGTTATCGACGTGGCCATGCCGATGTCGGGCATATGCCGGTTCCACGCCTACGTCAGGATCCGCAAGGAGTACGACGGAGCGGGCAAGCTGGCAGCGCTAGCGGCCCTCTCGTCCGACCCCTTCGTGAAGCTGGCGGTCGTGGTCGACGAGGATGTGGACATCCACAACGACGCAGATGTCCTGTGGGCCATCGCCACAAGGACGCAGCCGGACCGCTCGACGTTCTTCGTTCCGGAGTCCGCAACCTCGCGGTTGGACCCCGCTTCGTACTCGATCTGGAGCCGCTGGGAGAAGGACACGATGAACACCAAGTGGGCGATCGACGCCACCAAGCCGGTGGAGGCGCCGTTCGAGGAACGCGCCGATGTGCCGAGGGATGCGTGGGAGAGCATGGACCTCTCCGACTACCTCGCCGAGTGGCGGTCCGTGGATCGAGCATGACAGCGGCGACAGGGATCACACCGGGAGGCCTGGCATGACGATCGGCGACGGTACGAAGGCGTTGCTATGGGCGGCCGTGACCGACATCGACCTTCAGATCTACAAGGCGACGGTCTACAAGCTCCGGTGGGACTCGCCGGGCGTAGGGCTCGACATGGCGTTCCCCGCCCTGGAAGAGGCCCGTTTGACGCTCGAAGAGGTGGTGGAGTGGCCCGACGCCGTCTCGGGCGAGGTCGCACATCTCAGGTTCGCCCTCTCCGAGTACACGCACAGCCTCGAGATACGCGATCACACCACGGCGAGCGGGCAGCAGACGGCCCTCCTCCTGGCCCTGGCCGGGTTGCGAGCCGCGTTGCGGGTTCTCTGAGCCTGCGCTCACGAACCCGGACTACACACCGATCCCGGATTCCCGGTTGCAGCCCACCCCTGCCTGCCGGCGCCTGTTGACAGGTGCACGGGCAAGCGGCCGGTTGACGGCCGGTCCCGCCCGGTGGCTCGCGCCACGGGCGCGCGCCGGTACTCGCGTGTTCGCCCCACGACTCGTGCAGGTACGGGCTTTCGGACTGCGACTAACCTGAGCCGAGGATCGAATCGAAGGTAACCCGGCTTGGCACCCACACTGCGCAACTACTGGCATCCGGTGGCAGGAGCCGGAGACGTGACCACCAAGCCCACTCCGGTGGAGTTGCTCGATGAGAAAGTCGTCCTGTTCAGGACCGGCTCCGGCGTCGCGGCGCTCAAGGATCTGTGCATCCACCGGGGAACCGCTCTATCGCTCGGCTGGGTCGAGAACGGCAACATCACCTGCGCGTATCACGGTTGGCAATATGACCGTACCGGCCGCTGCATCAGGATTCCCTCGCTACCGGAAGGTTCTCCGATCCCACCGAAGGCCCGTACAACCGTCTTCCGAGCGGTCGAAGCCTACAACCTGGTCTGGGTCTGTCTGGACGAGCCGGTAGCGCCCGTCCCACCGTTTCCCGACGGGCTCTGGGACGGGGAGCGGTACCGGACGTTGCTCGTGTACGACGGTGTCTGGTCGACATCAGCCGGTAGGGCGATCGAGAACTTCCTCGACATCTCCCACTTCGCCTGGGTGCACGACGGGATCCTGGGAAGCCGTGACAACACGGTCACCCCGCGTCACACAGTCGGCACCGACGGCCCCACGATCAGCTATACCGTCTGGCCTCCGATGCCCAGCGATCTCGAAGAGGCGAGCGACCAGGGGGCGGGGAACCACTCCTACTACGCCTACACCCTCCACCTACCCTTCACGGCTCACATCGAAGGCGGATGGGATCACAGACCGGGGGACCACGACTACATCTCGATGGTGGCCTCGCCGATCTCGTCAAACCGAACCCGGGTCTACTGCTGGCGGGCGAGGGACCACTCTTACGACGAGCCCGATGATGACGTTGCCGACTTCCAGAGGTTCGTGCTGTTGCAGGACAGAGCCATAGTCGAGTCGCAACGCCCCGAGGAGATCCCACTCGACCTGAGGGAGGAACTCCACCTGAAGGTCCCGGACGCAGCGGCGATGTCATACCGCCGCTTGTTGAGTTCTTTGGACCACACCGGCTCGTACATGCCATAGTCGGATGTCTGGGAACGGGAAACTACGTCGTCCGGGCGTCAGGTCATGGATCAAACGACAGATCGTCGGGCGCGTACGGATCGGTGTCTTCATCCAGGATGTCCGGTGTTCCTGTTCCAAGCCTGCCGGTGAGTTCTTGTCGGAGACGAGGTTGGTGTGAGTAGCCCAACCCGGCAGCCCGCCCCGCTGGGTCTCTCCCGCACGGCCTTCGGGTTGCTGATCACGATCGTCGGCGTTCTTGTGCTCAGCTTCGAGGGTGTCCTGATCCGATCGATCGAGGTCGATTCGTGGACGCTGCTGTTCCTGCGGGGAATGCTTGCGGCCCCCGGCCTGTTCCTGTTCTTCCTGATCGTGGAGAGGCGCGGGTGGCGGGACCAGGTGCGGTCCATGGGCCTGGCTGGTCTTCTGGCCGCGGTGCTGTTCGCGATCGACAACGTCGGGTTCATCTACTCGATCACCCACACCTCGGTGGCGAACACTCTCCTGCTCATCAGCCTCAGTCCCCTGTTCGCCGGGTTGTTCACCCGGATGGTGTTGCGCGAGCGGGTACCGAGGCGCACATGGCTGGCCATCGGGGGCGGCGCCGTGGCGACGTTGATCATCATGCTCGGATCGCTTGTCGAGGGGGACCTGGCGGGCACGATCGCGGGTTTCATCGCGGCGGCGGCGATCGGCGGGACACTGGTGGTGCTACGGGCTCATCCGCACCTCAACATGGTCCCCGCGGTTGCGCTCGGCTCCGGACTGGCGGCCCTGGTCGGCTTGCCCGCCTCGGTCCCGTCGTCGGCCGACTCCCAGGACTGGGTGTATCTCGTAGCCCTCGGGCTGATCGTCGTCCCGGTGGCTTTCGGGTTGATCGCCACAGGGCCGAGGTACATTCCGGCTGCCGAAGTGGCCTTGTTCCTGCTCCTCGAGACGGTACTCGGGGCCTTGCTGGTGTGGGCGGTCATCGGGGAGGTTCCCACCGTGGCTACGGTCGTGGGCGGGCTCATACTGGTCGTGGTGCTGGCGGCGCATTCCGTCGCAACCCTGAGGAGCCTCGCCGAGGACCCCTCGACGGACATCGCTAAATGAGGGTCTTCATACGGAGCTAGCGCGGTTCGCCTATCGCGCCCGGCACCTTGCCTGAGCTGTCCGCGCTGCTGGACGAGCCGGGTACGACGCCAAGCTGCCGGTGGGCTGGCAAGACCCGGCACCGTTCATGAACCTGTGAGGCGTACCGGGCGAGCCGGCACGGACGGTGTGGGTGGTACTCGGGTATTCCCTAGCCGGTCAGTCTCGAAGTCGGCCGTAGTGGACGAGACGTTCAAGGGGCCGTCGGCCGGCGCCACCGCCGGCCCGGCGTTCGGCACGATCCACAGCCTCGGCTTGGTCATCCGGGAAGCCGAAGGCGATGGCCCTGCGAGCCATGTAACCCTCGGGCAGTTGCAGCACGTCGGCGGCGAGTTGCTGGTTCCGCAATGTGACGGGACACGACCCGATGCCTCTGGCTCCGGCCGCCAACATCATGTTCTGGGCGGCTCGTCCCATGTCGAAGTCGTTACCGTTCGGGAGTTGCACGAGGGCGATGGCAAGTGGAGCCCGGGTGAGGGGACTACCGGGAAGGCCGGCCTCCGCCAGGCGGGCGACCTCATCCGGCCCGCTCATGACGACGAACGCCCAGGCCTGACGATTCCGCGCGCTCCCGGTCCACCGGCCTGCCTCCAGGATCGCGACTACGTCGTCGTCGGGGATCGCCGCCGCCTGGAACCGGCGCACTGCGCGCAGTCCGACGACATGGCGGTAACAGTCGGGTTGTTCACGAAGTGGCATGGGTACTCCCTGGTCTGCGACGGATGTTCAACGGCGGATGCGAGTTGTCGAATGATCTCCATCCGACGGGCGATTCCCGACACAGCGCAGGGACAACGGTCACTGTTTGGCTAAACGGGTTCGCACCGGTCGAAGGAACCACGCCTGGGTAGCGACGGAACACGACCTCTCGATCCGGCGACGGCACACAACAGGATACTCCGGCCTCCGACCTCCGACCTCCGACCTCCGACCTCCGACCTGGCTGGAACGGCTCTCGTTCGGTGATCCGGCGAATCAGGGCTGTGGTGCGCTCCGCTGAAACGAAGGAGGCCTAATGTTGGCACCGTCTGCAGTCCCGGCTTCGAGTGACGATCCGGTTGACCATGTCGGGAGCAGCGGGGTGACGAGGAGGTTTGCGGTGATGGGTGGGTTCTCGTCCCTCTCCCGCCAGGCCAAGGGGCTGTTGATCACCTCTGCGGGCGTTGTCGTTCTGAGCGTCCAGGGCATCCCCATCCGGCTGGTGGACGTGGACGCCTGGACGCTCATGTTCGTGCGGGGGGTGCTGTCGGCGCCCGGTCTGTTCGCCTTCTTCCTGATCGTGGAGCGAACCAGGTGGAAGGAGGAGTTGCGGGCGGGGATGGGACTTGCCGGTGTCACGGCGGCGCTGCTGTTCGCACTGGACAACGTGATGTTCATCTACTCGATCACCCACACTTCTGTGGCGAACACCCTGCTCATGATCAGCCTGAGTCCCCTCTTCGCTGGGCTGCTCACCCGTATCGCGCTCAGGCAGCAGGTCCCGCGGCGAACGTGGCTCGCCATCGCTGGGGCGGCCGTAGCGACGTTGGTGATCATGTACGGCTCGCTGGTGGCAGGCGACTTCCTGGGAACCCTCGCCGGGCTAGTCGCCGCGATCGCAATCGGGGGGACGCTTGTGGTGCTGCGGTCCAAACCGTCGTTGAACATGGTGCCGGCCGTGGCTCTCGGAGCGGGTTTGGCCGGCCTGGTCGGTCTACCGGCCGCCAACCCGGCTTCGGCCGGTCTCCGCGACTGGGTCCTGCTCGTCATCCTGGGTCTTGTAATCGGTCCCCTGGCTTTCGGCCTGATCGCGACCGGTCCCCGGTTCATACCTGCTGCCGAGGTCGCGTTGCTGCTGCTGTTGCAGACCGTGCTGGGTGCCTACTGGGTCTGGATAGCAGTCGGAGAGATTCCGGGTACCGCCACGGTCGCGGGCGGGCTGATGCTTCTCGTTGTACTAACCCTGCACTCTGTAGCAACGCTCAAGAGCCTGGAAGGAGATCAGCCTGCCTAGGGGCCCGATCGAGTCCAACCAGTCGGCCTAGCTGTCACAATGATCCGGTCGAGATCGCCAGTCCCTCCGTCGGACGCGTCAACCGCATGGCTATGGTGGCCATATTCATATAGGAATGTCGTGACATTTCACCCAGCGGCCAAACGTGTTGACTGCACTTCCGGTTTCCGGCAGCGAAGCACGGGTGGGGATAGGCGATGAGGAGTGTCCGAATAGCTCGGGACGCTGATACTTCACCGGATGTGCTCGAACAGCTAGCTGCCCACTACCGTCCGTCTGTCCGGAAGGTAGTCGCGTCCAACCCGAATACGCCGGCAGCTGTGTTGACTGCACTGGTCAGAGACGACAACCGGACAGTTCGACGGGCGGCAGCGTGGAATCCGAACACGCCCGCAGCCGCGTTGACGATCCTGTCCGCCGACACCGACCAGGCGGTTCGCGTGCGAGTCGCCAGGATCCGAAACCTGCCCGCATCCGCTCTGAAGACCCTGGCCGGCGACAGCAGTTGGCAGGTTCGGGTGCGGGTCGCCCGGAATCGGAACACGCCCGTGGCGGTGTTGACGACTCTGGCCGCCGACGAATACTGGTACGTACGTATGGCGGTCGCCAAACACCCGAACACACCGTCCCGTGTCTTGACCAAACTCGCGGACGACACGTATCGCGATGTTCGGATCGCCGCCCTGACCGCACTGACCCAACACACCCGGCGGCCCATCGGGCACTTTCAGCTACTTCGTGAACGCCGCTGGCCGTGGCTCAGCTGATCTGCAGGGACCCGTCGTTTCGGCAAACCAGTTGACACCACAACAGTGGCCCGTTAGACATGCTGGAAGCTGCACTCCGGTTTGGGAAGGCAGTCGGGCCGTAACGGGATGCCGCGGCTTGGCTGCCGGGCGGAGGCCGCAGGGCGGAGCAAGAGGATCCCGGAAGGTCGGAGAGACCATGGGCAGAGACGTAGATCAGAGGCTATCGAGTGTCAGGGGGGTACAACAGCTCGCGAGCAACGGTCTGAGCCGGCGCCAGTTCCTGATGACTGCAGGGGGAAGCGTCGGCTACTTGTTGCTGGCGAGCTGCGGAGCGACCACCGACGAGACCACTACCACAGCCGCGGCTCCGGCTACGACCGCGGCGGCAGAGACCACAACAACCGCTGCCCCGGTGCCCGCCCTGAGCGAGGTCGTGTTCGGGCTGAGCGGTGATCCGGACACGCTCGATCCGCATACCACCATCGCCGGGAACGCCTGGATTGCTTTGTGCAACATCTTCGACGGCCTGACGATGCTCGACTACTCGAGCCTGGAGGCCCCGGTTCCGCTGATGGCCGGACTGGCCGAGTCGTGGGACATCTCATCGGACGGCACGACATACACGTTCGACCTCAGGCAGGGTGTCACCTTCCACGACGGGACCCCTTGGAACAGTGAAGCCGCGGTCTTCAACTTCCGCCGGTGGTTCGACGAGGGCTTCGAGCACTACTTCGAGACGGCGAACGCCACTGTGGCGGGATTCATCGGCGGTGTCGAGAGCTACGACGGGGTAGGTGATTACGAGTTCACGGTGAAGTTGGCGGAGCCGAACGCCGGTTGGTTCGACTTCCTCGGCCGGGCGCCCACCTTCTACATGGTCAGCCCCAGCGCGGTTATGGAATCGGGCAACGAGGCCTTCTCGAACGTCGGGGTCGGCACGGGACCGTTCGCGGTCGAGTCCTACGAACGGGGTAGCGAACTCGTGCTCGTGCGGAACGCCGACTACTGGGGGGGCGCCCCTGACATCGAGCGGCTGATCTTCGTCCCGGTGGCCGACGAGCCCACGAAAGTCTCGGGTCTGGTCACGGGCAGCTTCCACATCGCACAGGAGCTGACCCCCGACAGCATCCCCCAGATCGACGCCTCACCGGATCTCCGCATCGAGTTTGCGGGCAAGCCGGTGACCTTCGGCTTCGCCGGGCACATCGGCCACGAACCGTGGAACGACCCGAGGGTCAGGGAGGCGTTCAGCCTCGCCATCAACCGGGAGGCCATCACCGATGGGCTGCTGCGCGGTGCCGGAGTGCCGGCCACCCAGTTCTACGGGCTCGGCAACTCGGCGTTCGACCCCGATCTGACCCCCTTCCCGTACGATCCGGACCGTGCGGCAGCCTTGCTGTCCGAGGCGGGGGTGTCCGACCTGGTGGTGAACATCAAGACGTCGACCTCGGCGATGGGTGTTCCCACGCCGGGCCGCATACTCGAGCAGGTCCAGGCCGATCTGGGGGCGGTAGGGGTCCAGATGCAGATCCAGATCCTGGAGTGGACGGCCTATCTCGGTGAGTGGTTTGCCGGCGTGCCAGAGCCAGTACCAGGGGAACCGGTCCCGCTGCTGTCGATGGCCATGGGATGGGACACCAACATGCTCCTCGGCGCCTACATAGGCACTGGCAGCTTCCCGACCGAGGGTGGTGTCAACTACGCGTGGTACTCGAACGAGGAGGTGGACAACCACCTTGCCGCTACGGCTGGGGCGACCAGCGAAGAGGAACTGGTCGGCCATCTGAGGGCGGCTCAACGGAGGATGCTGGAAGACCGGCCCTACATCTACATCTTCCACGGACTGTCACCGTACGGGATAAGCAACGACCTCGACTGGGCGCCGGCCGCGGCCTGGGCCCAGAACCTCCGGTCGGCGCGAGGCGCCTGATTCACGGGGTCCACGCGGTTCGGTCGTCGGCTCCGAGCGGATCGCCGCGCGGCTGACGACCGGACCGGCCCTCGGTAGTCTGGTGCTTCGCCATCAACCGGGCGGCAGTCGGTCTTGGTTGCGCGGACCGACCGGGTTGGCGGGTTGCGCGCTAGGCGGCCGGCGGGATCGAGGGGAGCGTAGGTTCGTGTGCGGTTCCTGACCCTTCGCATCGCGGTCATTGTGCCGGTCCTGGTCGGCGCTTCGATGTTCTCGTTCGGGCTCGTCCACATGGCCCCCGGAGATCCGGTGAACGTGCTGCTCGGTCCCTATGCAAGCGAGGACGACCGGGCCACCATGCGGTCCGCCCTGGCGCTGGACCAGCCAATACCCGTGCAGTACGGCCGCTGGTTGGGGCGGACCGTGACAGGGGATCTGGGCATGTCGATCCAGTTGCGTACGCCGGTGAGAGACGTTCTGTTCGAACGGTTCGCCAACACCCTGCGTCTCGGTGTCCCGAGTTTTCTGCTGGCCCTGGTGGTAGGGCTGGCGGCGGGCGCGCTGGCAGCGTTGCGAACCGACGGGATCCTCGACCGGACCCTCCAGGTGCTGGTTGTGTTCGGCGGCACGATGCCGATCTTCTGGCTAGGACTGATCCTGGTCTGGATCTTCTCGCTGGAGCTCGGCTGGTTCCCGGCGGCCGGGATGGGACCGATCGGCCGGGACCCGACGCTCTTTGAGACAGCGCGCCACCTTGTGCTGCCGGTGCTGACGACCGCCGCCATCCCGGCCGCCATTATCGCCCGCGCTTCCAGGAGCGCGGTCCGTGAAGTGCTCGACGAGGACTTCGTCTGGGCCGCCAAGGGACGGGGAGTCAGGGCCCCGGGGCTTCTGGCCAGGCACATCATCAAGCCGGTCCTGCCGATGGTCATCCATCAGGTCGGCCTGCAGTTCGCCTACATGATCGGAGGAACCATCGTGTTCGCCGAGGTGGTGTTCAACTGGCCGGGGATCGGGCTGCAGACGATCCACGCGGTCTCGTCCCGGGACTTTCCGATGATCCAGGGTGTCGTCCTGCTGGCCGCTCTGGCGACCGTGATCATCAACCTGGCCGTGGATGCCATCCATCGGTACGTCGATCCGCGTGCGGGCCTCGGACGAGAGTCGACGGTCGAGGCATGGAGGTAGGAAATCGCCTGCGTGGCACCCTGCGACCGGCGGATTTGGTCGGCATTGCCCTTGTCCTCGTGGCCTTGGTGCTCGCGCTCGCCGCGCCTCTGCTGGCGCCCTACGATCCGAACCAGGGCGACCTCGTGAACTCCTTCCGGCCGCCGGGGACGCCCGGCCATTTCCTCGGCACGGACGAACTGGGCCGCGACCTGTGGAGCCGCCTGATTTGGGGGGCACGCCCCGGGTTGGTCCAGGGCGTCCTTCCGGTGCTGGTTGCAACCCTGGTCGGTTACGTCCTCGGGATCATCAGCGGGTTCGGTGGGACGGTCGGGGACACGATCACGATGCGGGTGGTGGACATCTTCATCGCCATCCCACCCGTTCTGATGGGAATAGCGGTGGCGGCGGCGCTGGGACCGGGCCTACGCAACCTCGTGATCGCCATGACAGCCGTTCTGATCGCTCCCATTGCACGGGTCTCGCGCGGGACCGTGCAGTCGCTCAAAGAGCGTGACTACGTAAGGGCGGCCAGATCCCTCGGGGCGCCGCGGTGGTTCATCCTGGTGCGCCACATCGTGCCGAACGCCCTCGGACCCACCCTGGCGTACGCCTTCCCGCTGGTCGGCATAATGGTGGTCTTCGGGGCAGGGTTGAGCTTCGTGGGCCTGGGTGTCCAGCCTCCCACAGCCGACTGGGGACGGATGGTGAACGAGGGCAGGGTCATCCTCGCGACGGCTCCGCACGTGTCGACCCTGCCCGGTCTGGCCATCTTCGTCGTCGGTCTGGGATTCGTCCTGTTAGGTGACTGGGTGCAGCGGCTGCTGGCGAGGCGGGGATAGGGTGAGGTGGGGATAGTGAGGGGCGGATAGGTCATGTCCATCCTCGAAGTCGACGGCCTGAGTGTTCACCTGAGGACCCGCCGTGGGCTGGTACACGCCGTCGACGATGTCAGTTTCACCGTCGAGGAGCGCGAGACGCTAGCAATCGTCGGCGAGTCCGGAAGTGGAAAGTCGGTAACGGCCCGGTCCATAGTCGGCCTGTTCCCCCAACGTCTCGTCCATCGCCGCTCTGGTGAGGTCCGCTTCCTGGGCGAGGACATGCTGGCGGCATCCGAGAGCCGCCTGACCGCGATCAGGGGTCGTCACATCGGCATGGTCTTCCAGGACCCGATGAGCTCGCTGAATCCGGTGCTCAGGGTGGGAAACCAGGTGGCCGAGCCGCTCCGCCGCCATCTGGGGATGTCCAGGGCCGACTCGCATGCCAGATCGGTGGAACTGCTTGGGGAGGTGCGCATACCCAACGCCTCGCAGCGGGTGAACTCCTACCCGCACGAGTTCTCCGGCGGGATGCGGCAGCGAGCGCTGATCGCCGCCGCCACAGCTTGCCGCCCGAAGCTGCTCATCGCCGACGAGCCGACCACCGCCCTCGACGTCACCGTGGAAGCGGAGATTCTCGCCCTGCTCAAGAACCTCCAGTCCGAGCACGGCATGGCGCTGATCCTGGTCAGCCACGATCTCAACGTCGTGTCGAACGTAGCGGACACCGTCGCGGTGATGTACGCGGGACAGATCGTCGAGTACGCGCCTGCCCAGGAGTTGTTCGCCAGGCCGGAGCATCCCTACACGGAGGGGCTTCTGGGATCCATACCGTCGATCGAGCGGCACCACACGGTGGTTCGCAACCAGCGCCTCACCGCGATTCCGGGGGCGCCTCCGAATGCGGTGTCCCTCCCCTCCACCTGCCGGTTCGCCGAGCGCTGCCGGTACGCGACCTCCGACGACGCCTGCTCGTCCACCATGCCGACTCTGAGGGAGATCAGGCCCGGCCATTGGGTCCGGAGCGCCCACCCGGCCAGTGAACGGGCACCGACATGACCGACATCCTGGTCTTGGAAGGACTGACCAAGGTCTTCCCGGGGTCCCGCACCATGCGCCGGCGGACGGAAGGAACCCCCGGTCCCATCAAAGCCGTCGACAATGTGAGCTTCTCGCTCGGCGGCGGCGAGACTCTGGGGCTGGTGGGTGAGTCGGGATCGGGGAAGTCCACCACCGCGTACTGTGTTCTCCAGCTGGTCCCAGCGACCGAGGGCTCTATCACGTTCATGGGTGTCGACCTTGTCAACTGCGAGCGATCCGAGTTGAAGCAGGCTCGCCGAGACATGCAGATCGTGTTCCAGGATCCCTACTCGTCGCTCGATCCCCGTATGAGCATCGCCTCGATCATCGCCGAGCCGCTCTTCGTGCACCGGGTGGGCGACCGGCGCTCCCGGCGGGAACGGGTGCTCGAATTGCTGGACCTGGTGGGGATGCCTTCCGATGTCGCTCACAGATCGCCCAGCGAGTTCTCCGGTGGCCAGAGGCAGAGAGTCGCCATCGCCCGCGCCCTGGCTCTGAACCCCAAACTGGTCATTTGCGACGAACCTACCTCCTCGGTGGACGTGTCGGTCCAGGCACAGATCATCAACCTGCTGAAGGACCTGCAGGATGAGTTCGGCCTGTCCTACCTGTTCATCTCCCACGATCTGTCGATCGTCTACACGATGAGCGACCGGATCGCGGTGATGCAGAGCGGGAAGATCGTGGAGATGGGCGAGGCCGAGCAGGTCTTCCGGGAACCTGCGCACGAATACACCCGGACCCTTCTCGCCAGCGTGCCGAGAAGGCGCTACGGGTAACCGGAAGGACCGTTTGTCACACCCACGTTGCATGGTTGGAGATGCCAAACACCCGGCGGAGTCGGACCGGACGTCATCCGGCTGCTCGAAGGATCATGAATGGCGCGTGCTCGCTGCCAGGGGCGGGCGGGACCGACCGCGCTTCAACCCAGGACAGGTGGTGGCGGGGGCGGGCCCATCGAAGAGTCAGGTGCCGTCGTTTTTCGCGACCTACCGTCGTTTTTCGCGATCCAGGCCGCTTTGGTGGCTTCCGAAGAGAGGATCGGTTAGGGGACCGGGTCTGCCGGCCGGATCACTCGTAGATGTCGGGTCGTCGCTCCGTGAACGGTTTTAGGGACGCTCGGGCTCGCCACACCGAGGTCCGGTCGAGCGTGTAGGTCAGGGTGGTCTCCACGCCGTCCGGCGCCTCGCAGACCACCGATCCGACCGGGCTGATCACCCGGCTGTGTCCGAGAAGCGGTGGCTCCCCCTTGTCCGACACGACCGTGGCATGCACGAACCAGACGCAGTTCTCGAAGGCCCTGGTGGCGGGGATAGCGTTCCAGAACCAGTCAAAACCTCCGACGGCGGCCGAAACGTTGATCATGACCTCGGCGCCCCGCATGGAGTGGGATCTCGCCACTTCTGGGAAGACGATGTCGTGGCAGATCTCGACCCCGATCTTGAACCCGTCCACGTCGAAGACCGGTCCCAACTGGTCGCCGACGGCCCAGTCCATCCGTTCGGCGACGACCGGTTCTCCCTTGTACCTGAATTCGGAGAGGTGCGTCTTGTCAACCACTATGGGTTCTTCCCCCGGGCGGAGGATGACCGCCGAGTTGTACAGGGACCCCGGGTACGAACCCCGTGAGGTGGTCGCCCCGAATACCAGTGACACGCCGGTCTCGTTGACCGCCGCTGTCAGCTCCTCCAGCCGGTCCTGGTCGCCGTCCAGGCGGAGGGCGATCTCGGGGAGTAACGACCCCGACTGGTAACCGTTGAGGTATCCCTCGCCGAAGACGACGAGCCTGCTGCCTTCCGCTGCCGCTTCGTACAGGGCGTCGCGCATCCGGCCGAAATTGCGACGAACGGACCCGGCCGGATCCTGATCATCAATGTCGCTGTCCGCCTGGCAGACCGATATCTGAAGCTGTTCTACGGCGTTCCCCCGGCTACTGAGCCCACGATGGAGGCTAGCACCCTGCCTCGTTTCCCACACGGTGAAGTCCTTGAGGCCGGCACGAACGGAAGTGACTCGAGAGGGTGTTAGCAATGGTTGTCATTCCGGTTAAGATGGGATAGATGGCAGTGGATACCGATAGTTACATCGATGCCAGGGCTGCTGAGATACACGCGAAGGCTCGTGCCGACCTAGCCGACGCTCTGCTCAAAGTGGTCGAGTCCCAGCGCGAGTCCGACCGGGCCGCGTTCCGGCTGGGCATGTGGATGATCTCGGTGGTCATCGCTGCTGCCGCCGCCGTTGTGGGCGCCATCCTCGCAGTGCTCGGATAGCTTCCGATGCGACCCGGCCACCGCGGCTCACGTCGGGTGGTGATTGGTAGCATGACGTGGGAAAGCGTCACAGACCGAACGGAGCGGCATGGTGCAGGGTCGGTACGTATTGGCTGTCGACATCGGGGGGACTTTCACGGACATCGTCCTGCAAGGTGACGACGGGACAGGCGGCCGTCTCAAGATATCCTCCACGCCGCCCGACTTCGAGCAGGCGATCCTCAAGGGTCTCGACGAACTGTTCACAGCCGACCTGGATCGCCGAGGTGTGACCCGCCTGGCTCACGGAACGACCGTGGCGACCAACGCCCTTCTGGAACGTCGGGGAGCCCGGACCGCTCTGGTCACGACGAAGGGATTCCGGGACGTACTCGAGATAGCCCGGATGCGCCGTCCCGCCCTGTTCGACACCGGCTTCGAGAAACCACGGCCTCTCGCGCCGAGGAGCCTGCGGTTCGAGATCGACGAACGTACCAATGCACAGGGTGAGGTGATGAGACCACCCCTTTCGGGCGACATCGACGGGCTCGCCGAAGAACTCTCCGCCAACGATGTGCAGTCGGTCGCCGTCTGCTTCCTGCACTCGTACCGCAACCCCGTCAACGAGGAGATTGTCGCCGGACGCCTCAGAGACCTCCTTCCCACCTTCCATGTAACGGCTTCGCACGAGTTGCTTCCCGAACTGAAGGAGTACGAGCGGACCAGCACGACGGTCGTGAACTCCTACATCCAGCCGACGGTGGGGCAGTATCTCGAGAGACTCGAGAAGGGGCTGTCCGACATCGGGTTCGACTGCGAGGTCCAGGTCATGCAGTCGAACGGGTCCCTGTTCGGATCCCGCACCGCACGGGTCCAGCCGGTGAGGCTGATCGAGTCGGGTCCCGCCGCCGGAGTCATCGCCGCCCGGTCCCTAGCGGCCGATCTGGGAGAGCCGAATGTGATCGCCTTCGACATGGGAGGCACCACCGCCAAGGCCTCCCTGATCGAGAACGGGGAGGCCTTCGAAGCCGCCGAGCACGAGGTCGGCGGGGGGATGAACCAGAGCCGCCTGTTCATCCAGGGGGGCGGTTTCACGGTCCGGATCCCGTCCCTCGACATCGCCGAGGTCGGCGCGGGCGGCGGCAGCATCTTCTGGATGGACCAGGGTGGGGCGCCGCATGTAGGCCCTCAGAGCGCCGGCGCCATTCCGGGCCCGGTCTGCTACGGCGCCGGGGGAACCAAGGTGACCGTAACCGATGCCAACCTCGTACTCGGGTACCTCAACCCGCATTCCATAGCCGGGGGCAGCCAGAAGCTCGATCAGACCGCCGCCGAGCGAGCGGTGGACACCCAGGTTGCGGGACCCCTCGGGATGTCACGGCTCGACGCGGCCTACGGGGTCCACAGGCTCGCCAACACCAACATGAGCCAGGCGATCCGAGGCGTTTCGATCGAGCGGGGACGGGATCCGCGCAACTTCATGCTGGTCGCCTTCGGCGGTGCCGGCCCCATGCATGCGGCACTGATCGCCCGGCACTTCGAGGTCGAACGGGTCGTCGTTCCGGCCAGCCCCGGCCTGTTCTGCGCCATCGGGCTGCAGGTGGCGGACCTCAGGCACGACTACGTGGTCAGCTACGAGCTTCCCAACGATCCCGACGGCGGGACCGTCTCGAAACTCTTCGATCGACTTGAGGACCGGGCCAGACGATTCGTGACCGACTCAGGCCTGTCGGTCGCCGATCTCAGCCTCGAGCGTTTCGTGGACCAACGCTACCGGGGACAGGCCCACGAACTGTCCGTGCCCGTCCCCGGAGGTCGGCCCCTCGACCGGACCGACCTCCACAACGCCGGCCAGGACTTCCACCTCGCGCACGAACTGACCTACGGGCACTCGACACCGGATGAGCCCGTCCAGTTGATCAGCGTGCGGTTGAGGGCGACAGTGCGCACACCGAAAGCCGAGAACATCTTCGCCATGCAAGCGGACAGCGAGCCCAGGACGGGCGGGAGCCGCCTAGCCTTCTTCGGCAAGCGAGACGGTGTCCTGTCTACCCCGGTCGTGTCGCGCCTTTCCGTCCCGGTGGACGAAGTCGACGGGCCGATGATCGTGGAGGACATGGACGCCACAACGGTGGTCCCGCCGAGGTTCACCGTCCGGCGGGACGACGTCGGGAACCTCGTCATACGATCGGGGAGGTGAGGACGGTGGTCACTGTAGGCGAACGCAGCGGGGCGACAGAGGCATCCGCCGGCGTCGAGGTCGATCCGATCACCCGCGAGGTCATCAGTAACGGCCTCACGTCGTTGGCCAACGAGATGGCGGTGGTGGTCGTGAGAACGGCACACTCGCAGGTGGTGCGCGACAGCCTGGACTTCTCCACCGCCGTGTTCGACCCGCGGGGACGGGTCGTGGCACAAGGATTGGCGATCCCGCTGCACCTAGGGGCCATGCCGGACGCGTTGAGCCGGATCATGGACCGTCATGCGGGCTCCATCGCGGACGGCGACGTGTTCGTCCTCAACGATCCCGACGAGGGCGGTATGCATCTGCCCGATATCTTCATGTTCAAGGCGGTGTTCGTCGAAGGGGAGATCCTGGGTTGGGTGGGCTGCATCGCTCACCATGCGGACATGGGAGGGCGCGTGGCGGGGAGCAACGCGGTCGACTCCCGGGAGATCTACGCCGAGGGTCTCCAGATCCCGATCCTCAAGCTCTACGAGGCGGGGGTCGAGAACGAGACGCTGTCGTCGATCATCGCCAAGAACGTCAGGCTCCCGGCCATCGTGATGGGCGACATCCGGGCGCAACTGTCCTCCATCAACGTGGGCGAGCGGGGCCTCCGCAAGCTCGTCGCCGAGCACGGCCGCGATGTCCTGTTGGCGACGTTCGACGACATCCTGGACTACACCGAGGGGATAGTCCGGGAGGAGATCGCCCGCCTACCGGACGGAACCTACTCGTTCGACGACTACATCGACGACGACGGTTTCGGTTCAGGCCCCATCCGGGTCAGCGCCACTGTCGGCATCGATGGTGACTCCCTGCACGTCGACTTCGAAGGTACGGGCGGCCAGGTGCTGTCGGCCCTCAACGCAACCACGTCGTTCACCAGAGCCTCCGTCTACGCCGCGTTCCTGTGCGTGACCCCAAAGACCGAGATACTCAACAACGACGGCCTGTACCGGGCGATCACCGTGACCGTTCCGGAGGGGAGCATCCTCAACCCGAGGCGGCCTGCGCCCCGAGCCGCGCGTGGGCTCACGGGCTTCCGGGTCATCGACGCCGTCATAGGGGCTCTCCACAAGGCCGTCCCCGAACGGTGCTTCGCGGCCGGGGAGGGCGGTCCGACCATGATCTCGATCGGGACGGTCGATCCCGACGGGGTGTCACACGTGTTCGTCGACTTCGTCTGCGGAGGTTGGGGAGGGCGCCAGACCCAGGACGGCGTCGATGCCATCAGCCCGATCGGCGCCAACCTCGCCAACGTGCCCGTCGAGCAGATCGAACGGGACTACGAGATCATGGTCGACGAGTACTCGTTCCTCCCCGACACCGGCGGTCCCGGCGCCAGCCGCGGATGCCTGTCCATCGCCCGCCAACTCCGCTTTCTCGGGGACTGGGGAGTCCTGTCGATACGATCGGACCGGCGGGACCATCCACCTTACGGCCTCGACGGTGGCCTGTCCGGCCATCCGTCCTGGAACATTCTCAATCCCGGCCGCCCGGACGAGACTTTGCTACCGACCAAGTTCACCAGAGACATCAAGCACGGTGACGTCCTCCGCCACGTGACGGCCGGAGGCGGAGGGGTAGGCATACCGGCGGAAAGATCCGCCGACCTGATCGCTCGTGACCTGGAGGAGGGGAAGATCACCGAGGAACATGCCCACACCGTGTACGGCTTCACCGGGACCTCGCCCGAGGACCCGTCGTCCACCGGGCCCCGCGAACATGCCTGACGGGAACACGCCTGCGCCTCACCTGATCCCCGCGGCCACGGGTGCGATCCCGAGAGTGCCCAGCACCATATGGGCACAGGACATTGCGGCAGTGGCCAAGAGGCGGGGTGTGGACGTGATCAGCCTGGCCGGCGGCATCACCGATCCGCTGCCTCCCCACGTCGTGGAGGCGGGAGCGGCCGCTCTGGCATCAGACCGGCGCCCGCACTCGCGAGGTGACGCCCGGCTGCGCGGGGCCGTTTCGGAGAAGCTGTCCCGTGACAACGACGTCTCGGTCGACCCCGAGTCCGGCATAGTCGTCACCAACGGGGCGATGCAGGCCGTGGCGTGTGCCCTGCAGGCCTACATCGAGCCCGGTGACCAAGTCGTGATGCTGGGGCCGGGTTTCTTCGTCCACTACCTGATCAGCTTCTACGGAGGCGAGCCGCGGGTGGTTCTCTGCAGGGAGGAGGACGGCTACCACCTAGATGTCGACCGGCTGAGAGAAGCGATCACCGACCGGACGAAGGTGATTCTCCTCATCAACCCCGGCAACCCCACCGGCGTGGTGTACACGATCGACGAGTTACAGGAGATTGCCGAACTCGCCGAGTCCCACGATCTGCTCGTCATCTCCGACGAGGCCTACGAGAGGTTCGTCTACGACGGCAACGTCCACACCAGCATGGCCTCCCTTCCCGGGATGGACCGGCGCACGCTGACCGTTCACAGCTTCACCAAGTGCTACGGGCTTCGCGCAGGGCGCATCGGCTACGCGGCAGGCGATGAGGAACTGGTCGGTCCCGTGGCCAAGGCCTTCGAGTGGGCGACCCTGACGGGCAACCCCGCTTCCCAGGCCATGGCATGGGCGGCATTGGCCGGTCCCCAGGACTGGATCGAGGATGGAATGAGAGAACTCCTCGACAACCGTGACCTCATCCGCAGGCGTTTGGAGAAGTCGGACCTAATCTCGACCGTGGTGCCGCAGGGAGCGACCTTCTACTACTTGAACTTCAGCCGACTGGGAGTGGGGGAGGAGGAGTTCTGCCGCCACCTCTTGGCCCGGTACGGCGTGCCCACAGTTCCCGGAGCGTCCTTCGCAGGAGGCGAGATGCAGGAGGGGTGTTACCTGCGCCTACCGTTCGGCGGGAGTACCGACACCATCGAACGAGCCATCCAGGGTGTGCAAGCCGCCGCAGAGGATGCAGTCAGAGGCGATCTGAGAATCGGATCTCATCTCTTCTGAGACTGGTCGTCACACACTCACGATCTCGGCGTTGGTGCGTAGCGCCGACAGCAGGGTTCGCATGTCCGCAGGGTCGGATGTCAGGAGAATGACCCTGTTGTCGCGATGTCTTGACTCGGCCACGGCTACCGCGACGGAGGCGTCGATCACATCGGATGTACCGGTCTGGGCGCACAGTCGTCCGGAGGAGCGTGCGAGTGCTCCGTCTAGTGGCACCTCATCGCATCGTCTCAGTGTTCGCGACAGAAGCACATGCAGGTTCGGATCCCTCCAGACTTGGCCGATCACGCCCGCAGGGACCTGGACCTCGTCGCCGGTTTTGAATGCGATCTGGAGCCGCGACAAGACCTCGCGGTCGCCTCGGTCAAGGGCGATCAATGCTCCGGCGTCGAGGACAATGCTCATTCGCCATACATGCTCGCTCGGGCGCGTGCGAGTTCCTCTTCGGTGAATGCGCCGTTCTCCTCCTGCCATTCGGCCAGAAGCCTGCCGAGACCTTCCAGCGCCTTGCGTTTCTTCTCCGGGTTGTTGTGCCAACGGTTGGGATCCTTGGCCGAGGCTTGGTAGAACTCTTCCATGGCAGCAGCCAGACCCTCGTCCATCTGGCCGTCGCCAGGCGTAACGATGATGCTGTACAGTTTGCCTGTCTCGCCGTCAGGTACTCCGGCGTCGCGTCTATTGTCCATATCAACAGAGTAACCTAAACAATCGCTTATGCCAAGAGTGTCGGACGGGCTAATTTCGCGTTGCGACGGCGCGGCAGCGTCACTTGATAGCCGGCTCGGTGATCCACAGAGCGCCCAAGCCTGTGACCAGCGGGATGGAAGTAAGCCACCAGGCTGCTGTCGGGTAACCCCCGCTGCCCTCGGCGAGCAATGCCAGGGTCACCGGTCCGACGGCCGACGCTCCGACCATGATCAGCATGGAGATGCCTTGGATCCCTCCGATGTTCCGTAGGCCGAACCAGCGGGGCAGTAGCGTCGGGACCAGCGGGAATTGCGATCCGCTGGCAGCGCCGACGAGAACCACGTAGACCAACACCTGCCAGCCAGCCTCCAGGCTCCCGACCATTGCCAAGGCGCAGATCAAGAGAACCATCGAGGCTGTCAGCAGCACCCGAGCAGGGAGCCGATCAGCGAGGGCCCCGACCGCGAGCCCGGCAGCGATAGTCCCGAACACCTGGGGCACGAACATCGCAGCGGCTTCGGTTGCTGAGAGGCCGGCTCCGCCCAGGATCGAGATCTGGTGGAAGTTGAGCCCGGTAGCCACCATTGCGGTGGTGGCGAGGACGCAGGACATCAGGACGAACCTGGGTTGGGTGATGGCTTGTCCCCGCGTCGAGGAGGTGTCGGCGGCTGCCCTGCGTGCCAAGGCGACAGAAGCCGGAAGGTCGTCGCCGTCGGGCTGCTGGCCGACATCGGAGGGACGGTCGACGATGCCGAAGTGCCCGATCGGCACCACGACAAGCCAGACGGCAACTGCGGCGAGCAACCAGGCAATGCGTAATCCGTAGGTTGCAACGGCCAATCCCAGGATCAGCGGGGTGAGACTCATCAGAGCGCTGATGGCAGGGGCTGTCACGCCGAACACGAGTCCGCGGCGGCGTTCGAACCAGTGAGCGATGGCTACCGAACTCACCAGCGACAGCGAACCCTGGCCCAGCCAGCGGATGAGGGTGAACCCGATCGCCAATGTGAGGAAGCCTTGAACACCCGCCATGAGGGCAAGACCGATACCGAACGCGACCCCGATCCATTTCATGGCATGGCGGGCGCCGGCCCGGTCGATCCAACCACCGACCGGCAGAAGGAGCATGGCTCCGGCGAGAGTGCCGACGAGGTAGGCCGCCGAAACCTGGGATCGGCTGAGTCCCAGCTCGGCGATCAACGGATCGATCGACACCGACACGCCGATGGTCTGCCCGGGACCAGTCATGGCACCGGTGATCGTGGCCAACCCGGCGATCCGCCACCCGAGAAATCGCCGCGCCGGTCGGGTTACACCAGATGGAGAAGCGACGGACATTCGGACCTTCGGATGGGAGCATGAACCGGTTTAGCGGATCGAGTGTCCGATTCCCAAGTCGCGAGGGCTGGTGGGCTGGACGCACCGGTAACCCGTTCGTGGGCACTTGGGTAGCACCGTGTCTGCACGCAGCGGTGGGTAGTAGCACGCTGTGCATGCGGATGTCCATGTCAAGGCACTAACAAGTGCTCCGGCGGGAGTTGTGTTGACGGCATCGGTCGTTCCTGGTCCTGGCGCTCGAACGGTTCAGACCTTGACGATCCGGGGGACGGCGTCCAGAGCGGACAGGAGGCTTTGGAGATCTCTTGTGTCTGATGTCAGAAGCACTACCTGAGGATCGCGATTCATAGCGTACGACACGATGACGGCGACGGAGGCATCGATCACGTCGGCTGTATTCGTGAGGCCGCATAGCCATCCCGACGTTCGCGCTGTCGAACCGTCCAAAGGCATCTCGTCACACCGCTTGAGGGAGCGAGAGAGGAGCACCTGTCGACTGGGATCCCGCCAAGCTTGGCCGATCACCCCGGCAGGGACCCGAACGCGGTCCCCGTTCTCGAACGCGGTTTGGAGGCGTAACCAGACATCCCGGTCACCACGATCGAGCGCGATCAGGGCTCCGGCGTCGAGCACGATGCTCACGGCCCGTACATGCTGGCCCGGGCTCTTGCCAGTTCTTCTTCGGTAAAGGCGCCGTTCTCCTCCTGCCATTCGTCGAGCAGCCTGCCGAGACCTTCCAACGCCTCTCGCTGTTTGTCCGGGTTGTTTTCCGAGCTGTTCGGGTCGCGGAGCCTCGCCTCGTGGATCTCCTGCATGGCGGCAGCGAGCTGTGGATCCATCGGGCCGTTGCCCCTCGTCACCCGGATGCAGTAGACCTTGTCTGACTTTTCACTGGATGGGTCGGTCTCACGATTAAAGTTCATGTAAGCCAAAGTACCCCAGAATCATGATCAGTTCAAGAGGTACCTCGAAACGCTCGGTGAACAGGGGGAACCGTTGATCATCATCCAGAACTGCGAAGCCAAGGTGGTCATCCATGAGATAGACAGCTACGAGCAGATGCAGGAGCCCCTCGCCCTGCTCCAGGTGCTCATGCTTGGCAATCGCGAGGTCGAGGCCGGGCAGGCCCGACCGGCTTCCGACGTCATCGCAGAGCTACGGGAGCGGCTCCGGGCTGATCGATGCCCTTTGGCGTCTGGATCACCCACTGCGCGGCGCGTGATCTGAGGCGCTTGTTGGAGGGGGGTGAACTCCGCCTTAGGAGCGACACGGTCTTGAAGGATGCGAAGCGTCGGTGCCAGACGCGCTAGAAGTCGTCGAAGAGCCTCGGATGCTCTCGTGTTGCTGCGTCCAGGTTCTTGGTTGGATCAGCCGGGTCGGCTCGGTCAAGACGCTTGATGACCTTATCTTTGGTTGCTGAGCTAGGAAGGTCTACTTCGAGGCGGTGTGCACCTTCCCTACGGACGTCCACATGAGATTTGATTGCTTTCTGTACGATGTCGATGGCGGTCTTAGTGAACTGGCTCCTGTCCCTGTCACGCCATCGATCAAACATGCCGAATGTCGCGCCCCGTAGTAAGTCGTCACTATGTAGAGAAAGTGTTCTTGGTACCTCAGCCCTCCCGACGTGACGTTGTGCCTCTGTAAGGACGCGAGCCGTCAGTTCCCGTAGCCCATCCGCCCGCAGAGCGGGATCTTGCGTGTCGTCGATTCCAGGGATCCACGGGATGAAGTACAACGGTGTCAAATCGTTTTTGCCATCCCTGTGAAACACGATTGAAGGCGTGACAAGGGCTTCGGCTGCGGGTCCTGGGAGGTCAGATGGTTCCGGGCTCGATAGTGCCACGCCTTCTTCGTCGACAGAGAGTCCGACAACCGCGGTTGGTGCCGACGGCACACCTTCGGCTCTCACGTCATCAGCCAATTGCTTGAGGGTCGTTGCCAGTTCAGTCGCGTCGGTTGAGGCCGTTCCATAGACAACATGGCCGCGATGTTCTGTCGACTCTCCAAGCGAGATGGCAAGGTCGAAGGCGGAAACGAGCAACTTGAGGGCCTGTCTGCTGTTCGTTGAGTCGGCCGAGAAGCCTTGCGCCTTGAGTTCCGCGACGACTTGTGCCGGATGTTCCGAGTGTTTCAGCCAGAGGTCTGGATGACAAGGGGAGCGGTCAGCCGATCCGGTAAGACGTTCGAGCGCGTCGACGACCGGAAAGTCGGCTGGGACTAGTAGTCGGCGCCCAACGGCCATGAGGAAGTAGCCCGCGTCTCGGAGGGCTGGTCGGATCTTGCCCGATGCGGGCAGATCCTCAAGAGCCCAGAGGAACGCGTTCAGTTGGAAAACTTGATCAGAGAGAAGGGTGGTCTCGCTCGTCACGTGGTGGTCATGGAGTTGGCCACGGCATGGGAATATCGCTCGCTGCCCAGCCAGACGTCCACCTTCGGGTCCACATACCGCTGAACGTTGGTGACTAGGCGATGGATCGTGTTACCGCAGGTTCCTCGTGGAAGGACCACGAGCAGATGGTGGCTCGTCGCCTCCAGTAGGAATGGTTGCCAGAGATGGCGGTCGATACCTGTGAGGTGGACTTTCGTTGGTCCCCGCTCCTTGATGTAGCCGCCGATACGGAACCGACTCGTACGACGCCTTAGGGCCAAGTCGACGAATCGTTGGAAAGTTGGCTCGCTGAGTTGTTCACTGAATCGGATGGTTACCGGCGCGCCGCTGAATGAGAGTCCGTCTTCGCCCACTTGAGTCGTGTCGACCCAGAGTCGATCTTCGGCGTGGGTGGTGACCTTTCGATAGAGCCGCACCACCAGATCGACAATCGTTCGGTGTTCAAGGAACGAGTCACTCCAATTGGTGGCGCGTCCGTCGTAGTAAAGGCGGTGCCCGCCCCGCTCCCCAGCGGGGATCTGCAACTGAACCAGTGAATGCAGCGGGTCGTACAGTTCCATGAGAGGCATCAGCTTTGTGTTCAGTAGAGCTAGCCGCTCGGTCAAGCTGACTCTCGATCGCCTGCGTTCGATCCAGTCGAGTGGAGCCCGCTCGTCCTCATCGGAAGTGTCGGCATCATCGTATGGGTCTTGGTCGACTCCAAGAAGATCAGACGGTGTCTCGTAGCGAGCAGTATGTTCGAAGCCGAGTCGTACATACCGATGGATCGGAGTAGTGCGTTGTACGTATCTCCAGAGTTCAAATAGGATGGGTGATGACAGCCAGAGGCGGTCCAGCCAGGGGTTGTGATCGACAACCCGGCGGACCCACTTCTCGCTCTCATTCACTGGGAGTGTTGTGTAAAGAACCGGATGCCGATCGTCGAGATTCTCGATGAGTCCGACAATCCTACGTCCGTTAGCGGCGTCTTCCACGCGGTAGAGCGTGTCGTCCAACCGATGAAGATGAGCATCGTCTGGGAAGAGACGGTCGAAAGCCGGGAGTGAATGATCGTACCGAGCCGTCTCGAGCATGTACGTCTTGATCCGCGTGCGCTTAGGTTTGCCTGGTTCGTGCTGCCCGATGTCAGTGGTCGTGAAGCCCTCCAGGTGATCGACGTAGCTCTCGCGAGATTCGAGTCGGGGGAGGTGTCCGGTGTCGGTCGACATGATCATCCAATCGTACCCAGAAGGCGTGGTGCGCCTGTCATTCTGCGTTCCTGTTCACAGATAGCTTGCAGGGTCCGGTCGTCGGCGAGTAGTGACTCATCAGGATCGTGGGGTGGATCATGGAGGAACCGGCCCCGCGCGGGGGTGGGTTCGGTAGCCGTTGGGGGTTCGTCGGACTACGAGGTTGTTGGTTTCTAACCATTTGTGGTGGCGGCGGCAGACGGCGACGAGGTTGTCGATGTCGGTGGGTCCTTGGTCGCGGTGCCATTCCTGCATGTGGTGGAGTTCGCATCGGTGCATGGGTGCGCCGCATTCGAAGCATCCCCCGTCCCGGACCGCGACCGCGAGGCGTTGAGCGGCGTTGCCGAGACGCTGGTTGCGGCCTAACCAGAGCGGGCGGCCAGCCCGGTCGAAGATCATGCCGGCCACCTCAGTGTCGGGGGTGAGCGTTTGGAGGATCTGGCGGGGCACGGGGCCGACCCCGACGATCTCCACCTTCCCGTTGGGGTTGGTGCCGTCCACCACGCCTACCGGGGCAACAAGGATGAGTTGGGTAGCCGCCTTGGCCTTGATCCCGACCTGCTCGGTGATGAACTCTCCGGTGAGGCCGCTGCGGTTGGTGAGCAGTTCGAGCACCACGTCTGCGAGGCGTTGTTTCGGGGTGCGGATCTCATCGGGATCACGACCGTCGGCGCCGTCTTGGCGTAGGTGGTGCAGGTAGTGGTTGTCGATGGCTTGGCGGAGTTGTTCGAACTGGGGACGGGGGAGCTTCGCCATCACAACTCCGAGCCCGGTGTCCTTCTCCACCCACAGTTTGGCTTCTCGAGCCCGACGCTGACGTTCGAGGGGATCGAGGCCTTGTTCGACCAACTTCTGATCTGACCACTTCCGGGCGTGCCGGTTGAAAGTGTCAGGGAGCATCCGGTCGGCGGCCTCCAGCAGACCTTCGTCGGAGTCCACAGCTTTGGGACCGACCTTCTCCGCCGCATTGGCCAGAGCATTGACATGACCGGGGGTGATATCGCCGGTGGCGAAACGCTCCTTGACCTTGGGCATCTCGGAGAGTTGTTTGGCCATCTTGGCCATCCGCTTGGAATCGCGGGTGGGCATCCGGGCTCCCTGCCGTAGAACCTCGGCGGGGTCAGCTTCGGTGTGGGTGGCTGCCAGCATTTCTGTCACGTCGCACATCAGAGATGCGGCTACCGACTGGATCCGGCTCAGGTCCCGCAGGGTCTGGTCCGCGTCCCTCTGCGACATGGCTTCGATGTGGGCCTGCTCCAAGGCGGTGAGCGCCGCAGCGATCCTGGGATCCCGGCCCCGGGCCAATCCGTTGGATGACTCCACGGCGTTACCACCTGAGGTACCGGGCCGTCGAAAGAGAGCGAACGTGTGTTCGTTATTCATGATCTAGTTATACCGCACCTGTGTGACAATGTCAACCCCTAAATATCGATAAATAGTTGGTCCAATAGGGGAGAGGAATCCAGAGGCATACAGGCTGCACCTCTCCGGCGACCGACGCTGTCACCAAACGGTCGGGGAAAGTGAAAGAACCGTCACTCAGGCGTTCTATTGTTGTCTTCGTGCTTACGCTTCCCCAGCTAGAACGCCATTTGTTCGCCGCTGCCGACATCCTGCGCGGCAAGATGGACGCGTCGGAGTTCAAGGAGTACATCTTCGGGGCCCTGTTCCTCAAGAGGTCGAGTGATGTCTTCGATGAGGAGCGCCGTAAGCTCATCGATCGACAGATCGCCCAGGGGCGTTCGGTGGAGGACGCCGAGAAACGAGCCAACGACCCGGATTACTACGACACCTTCTTCGTGCCATCCGAGTCCCGATGGTCGAACCTTCATGAGGATATTCATCATCAGGTGGGCAACGCGTTGAACAGGGCTCTTGGCGGGCTCGAGGAGAG
>JAPPFW010000036.1 GCA_028821575.1 bacterium
GTCGCCGAATAGTCGAGTCGGGGAACCCAGCTGGCCGTGACCTGACGAGCCAACGAGTCGGTGGGAGCCCAGGTGGTGATCGCAGGGAACGGTACGAGGCGATGCAGGCGATGAGAGGCGACGGACAGCACAGCCGAGGTGGCGTGCGGGCGCTCGAGGTATCGGAGTCAGAGCTCTAGGGGTGGAAGACCCACCCACCGTCGGGCTCGCTCGATCCTCCACGGCTGGCTGAGCGATCTCATCCACCAGCATCTGCCAACAGGCCCGTGAAACATATGGAGCACCGAGGACGCTGAGTCGAGATCAGGACATGGAATCAGGTTCGGGCACAACTCGGAGAGGGAAACTCATGAGACGAGCCGACCTAGCTGGTCTCAGCAGCAGCCGCAGTCCCCAGACGACGGCGAACCACACCGGTGGATACCCCAGCGGACCTAGTGAACCGCCGCAACTTCGCACACACAGCAACACCCAAGTACACGAAAAGTGATAACCATAAAACTAACCTAGCTATCTACCAGGTATAATACAACAATCTAGGCGGAGGGAGTGGGATTCGAACCCACGAGGCGCGGTACGCGCCAACACGCTTTCCAGGCGTGCGCACTAGGCCAGACTATGCGATCCCTCCCGGGCCGACTGATTCTAGAGGTCGGCGTGTCGAGGATATGACGGCCAGGGCTAGACTCGCCGGACGCCGTGCTACGCGGGACGCTAGGGGTGTCCTGTAGCCCGAAACCCTCTACATGCGGGGCGGAATGCCCGTCGAAGGGTGTTGAGATGGCGAGGCTGCCGGTCGGCACGTGGTGTTGAGAGCCGGGTCCTACGCAGCGGAACCTTCGTGAACCGGGTCAGGTCCGGGAGGAAGCAGCCCTAAGCGGGTGGTTCCGGGTGCCGTGGGAGTGCCGGGCTGGAGCCGGCGACCGGTCGGGGCCTCGGGATCCGCATTCGACGGCGGGCTGCACGGCTCTGTTTGTCCTTCGTATGGCTTCGCCGGGGTTGGTGTATGTCTTCCTGGATTACTTGGATGGAGGCGGCTCTGGCCGAGGCCGGTCGAGCCCCTGCCCACGGTGACGTACCGGTGGGTGCGGTGCTGGTCGACCCGGACGGGCAAGCCGTGGCGGCGGACCACAACCGCCGCGAGGAACTTCAGGATCCCACCGCCCACGCCGAGGTGCTGGTGCTGTCGGCAGCCGCCCGGAGCGCCGGGAGATGGCGGTTGTACGGGCACACGCTGGTGGTCACGCTGGAGCCTTGCGCCATGTGTGCCGGGGCTGCAGTCGCGGCCCGGCTGGAGCGGATCGTCTACGGAGCCGCCGACCTCAAGGCGGGAGCGGCCTGGAGCCTCTACAACATCCCCCAGGACCGGCGGTTGAACCACCGGATGGATCTGGTGGCGGGTGTCTTGGAGGAAGAGTGCGCTGCGCTGTTGGCCGGCTTCTTCGGTCGGCTACGGTCGGGATCCCCGGAAGCCGCCGACCGCTCAGGCGCCGGATCCGGCCCCTGAGCGGCCCCGGCCGGGGGTCGGTGACCAACGTCGGCAGGCGGTACAATCCGGAGCCGTCCGGAGGGGTCGCATAGTCTGGCCTAGTGCGCGGCACTCGAAATGCCGTAGGGGGTTACACCTCCTCGTGGGTTCGAATCCCACCCCCTCCGCAGTGCGGTGCGCATGGCCGCGGGGCCGTCGTGCGATAGATCGCGTATGCCCTCGAGTCCGGCCGGGCGGGGCCCCGCCCGGACCCTTTCACGCGCAGATCGGTTGGCGGGCGTTCGCTTCCCACCGGGCGTTCAGGTGCATGGGCGTCACCCCGTCGGCGATTCGGTCCCGAGCGTCCCACCACAGGTTCGCCCACTCTTCGGGGTCGGAGAGAACCGTTTCGGGGTGGGCCTTGCTGCGGGCTACGAAGCCTGGGAAGACGGAGCGGCCCGTGGGTTGCCCTATCGGCTGGTAGCGGAGGTCGAAGCTCCAGCGGATGTCGTCGCTGTGGTTGTCGAGGGAGCCGTGCTCGGTCAGCTTGTGCAGTAGTACCGCACCGCCGGCGGGCACCTCCATGGGAATGACCCGTCCGTCGTCGGTGATCGACTCGGGGATGTATATCTCGGCGGGGAAGATCTTGCCCGGACAGTGCAGGGTCATCTCGTCGCGATGGCTTTCGCGTTCGACTATCAGGCACCCGTTCTCGAGGGTGGCATCCGTCACGGCCAGCCATACGGTCAGCATGTCTGTGCCGTCGGCCTCGGAGTCGATCACGGCGGAGTCCTGGTGCCACAACGTGGCGGCGATGTTGGCGTCGAGGGGGGCCGTCTCCGGCAGATGGCGGGCGGGTGGTTTGATGCGGGTGTGCTGGACGGGGTTGGAGTAGATCTCGGGTCCGATGACCGACTCCACGATGTCGAGCAGCCGCGGGTTGGTCAGGAGACCGAACACCGCCGGCCCGGCGTTCATCGCGTGGCTGTGGTCGAGTCCGTCGAACAGCGGCAGCGAGATGTCGAGGTGCTGGTACAGGTCGTACATATCGTCGAGTTGTTGCATCGCCTCGACGTACTGCTCGGAGAAGGTGATCCCTTCAAGCGGGCGGAGCTTGGCCTGGTCGACGAGGTCGGGGGAGACCCGATCCATGATGCCGCAGTACTCGTCCTCGAGGGCCGCCAGGTCCGTCTCGGTGAGAACGTCCTCGACGATCAGGTACCCGTCCTCGCGGAACCGTTCGAGCTGGGTAGCTGTCAATCCGGCCATCGGGACACCTCCTCCCTGTTTGTGCGCGCGACTCTATATCTTTGGGAGCGGAAACGGGGGTTCTATCGCGAAGGAATCGCCCGGTTCAGGCGCAGACCGGTAGCCCGGCATTGACGTCCCATCTGGCGTTGAACTGCCAGGGAACCTGACCGCCGACGATGCGGTCCCGGGCCTGCCACCACAGTGAGGCCCACTCGTCGGGATCGGTGAGCACCTGCTCGGGGTGAGCCTCGCTGCGGGCAATGAACCCGGGGAACACGGAGCGGCCCGTCGGCTGGCCTATCGGTTGATAGCGCAGGTCGAAACTCCAGCGTATGTCGTCGCTGCGGTTGTCAAGCGAACCGTGCTCGGTCAGCTTGTGGAGCAGGACCAGCCCACCCGCTCCCACCTCCAGCGGGACGACCCGGTCGAAGTCGATGATCGCCTCGGGGATGTACGTCGTCGCGGAGGCGGCGGTGCCGGGACAGTGCATCGTGAGGTCCTCCCGGTGGCTGGCCCGCTCGGCGATCAGGCACCCGTTCTCGATTGTGGCGTCCGTGACGGCCAACCACACGGTCAGCATGTGCGTCCCGTCCGCCTCGGGGTTGATGACCCCCGCGTCCTGGTGCCAGGTCGTGGCGGCGATGTTGGAGTCGGTGACTGCGTCGGGCAGGCAGTGGGCGGGTGGCTTGATCCGCGTGTGCTGGACCGGGTTCGAGTAGATCTCGGGTCCGATGACCGACTCCGCTATGTCGAGCAGCCGCCGGTTGGTGAGCAGGTCGAACACGGCCGCACCGGCGTTCATGGTGTGGGAGAGGTCGAGTTCCCTCACCATCGGCAGGCAGATGTCGAGGTGCTGGTAGATCGCGTACATGTCGTCCACGTGCTGCATCGCCTCGACGTAGCGTTCGGAGAAGGTGATACCTCGCAGCGGCGGGATCCGTCCCTGGGCGACCAAGCCGGCCGCCACCCGGTCGAGGATCTCCAGGTACTCGTCCTCGATCGCCGCCAGCTCCTGGCTGGTGAGCACGTCCTCCACCACGAGGTACCCGTCCTCGTCGAACCGCTCGAGTTGCCCGACGGTGAGGCCCGCCATCCGCCACCTCCGTTCGTACTGCTCACACGCAGGCTATACACAGTGCGGCCGAGCCGGGAGCGATTCTCGAAGTCCCCATCCGGCCGCTGCGTCGATTCAGGCCGCCTATGGCCAGTCTGCGATACTCACGACGGGAGGGATGGCCGAGCGGACGAAGGCGTCGGTCTTGAAAACCGATGGGCCCGGTGACGGGTCTCGTGGGTTCGAATCCCACTCCCTCCGCCTAGGATCGTACATTATCCCTGGTAAAAGGCTAGTTCAGCTATCGGGTTATCACTTTAACTGTACTTTCGTGTTTTGGCTATGGTCCACGCCGTCGCTGGTCGGGTCACACCGCTGCGGCGTTGGTAGGTAACGGGTCCGTTAACAACGACGTCACTGAAGCGCCCCGGTTTCTCCGGAGACTCTGATGGTCCCCCGGTTTCGTGGAGTCGGGATACTTGAATCTGTGGTGTGTTGACCCGAAAAGGAGGGGTCTCATGCCATATCGGTATCCGCCCGAGTTCCGCCGCAAGGTTCTGGATTTGTTGGCTGCTGGCAGGTCGGTGGCGTCTCTGTCGGCTGATCTTGGTGTGTCGGATCAGACGATCTATAACTGGCGCCGCCAGGACGCTGTCGACCGAGGTGTCGAGCCTGGTCTCACGTCTTCGGAGAAGGAGGAACTGAGAGCCGCTCGCCAGCGGATCACCGAGTTGGAGACGGAGCTGGCCGTGACTAAGCGAGCGAACGAGCTGCTGAAAGCTCAGGTGGTGTCCCCAAAAGAAGGTTCGAAGTGATCCGGGTGATGAGGAACGAGGGGCTTCCCACCCAGGTTGCGTGCCGGGTGCTTGGCGTGTCGGAGTCCGGGTTCTATGCCTGGAGGACCCGACCGCCGTCGGCGCGGGCGATCCGCCACGCCTGGCTGACCGATCTCATCCACCAGATCCACCAACAGTCACGCGGTACGTATGGGGCGTTGCGGGTGCATGCCGAACTGAAGCTGGGTTACGGGGTCGGGGTCGGGCACAACGCCGTGGCGATGCTGATGCGCAGAGCCGGTCTGGCCGGTCTCAGCGGCAGCCGAGGCCGCAAACGGCTGATCAAACCACTGGACACGCCGTTGGACCTGGTTGATCGTAACTTCGTCCGCAGCCAGCCGGACCGCCTGTGGGTGACGGATGTGGAGCGCCACGAGGCGTTTTCTAATCGTGCGGTGGTGGGAGGCCGCCGCCTCGTGTCCGTCGCAGCGGGCACGTTGAACCTGGGGGCAGCCTGAACCCTGGAACGGGGGGTTTGGACGGGAAGCAGCCCTGACAACGACGGAACGGACCAGTACCGCCGGATGGTCCGGGTCCGGCTAGCGAGACAGAAAGGTGTACGTGAGGAACCAGCGGCCGAAAGCTCCTCAAGAGACCCAGCGGCTCGAACCTGGCGGATCGGGGCCGCGCAGCAACGCGCACCCACCTAGCGACGTTGGGTGGGGAACTCCTTGGC
>JAPPFW010000049.1 GCA_028821575.1 bacterium
CACCCGACCCCCTCACACCCCCAACCCGCCAACCCCGTGAAGAATCAGGGTTAAGCGGTGGCGGCCCTTGCCAACCTTGGTAGCCGACTGTGATAGCCAAGTCGTCGGTGGTCAAGGTCGGTATCCGGAGTATCACACGCGGGTCATGGTCTGGGCGGACGGGATGGCCGTGGCGGGCGGTGTCCCGTTTTCGGTGTCCAGACAGGGAACAGGATCGGCGCGATCGGCTGAAGCGAACACCCGTTTAAAATCCCAGGTCAGCGACGGTTCGGATAGGGCTGGCCGTAAACCGCATAACGGGGCTCCGACCGGCCCGAATTTGCAGCGATCCGGGCGGCTTGTGCAGGGTGCCCTGGGGGTCTGCTGCTCACTCGAAGAAGGTGCGCGGCGGCCAGACTGCGAGGCACCACCTCGTTCCGCGATCGCCAGGCAGTGCGGGATAGTCGTCGGTGGTCCGCTCGCTCATCCGAAAGCAGAGGTCGCGAGACTCATTGGCAACGATTGCAGACCCCCGAATGTCGACTGAGCATGCTCGATCAAAGTTCATGGCCGTGATCTTGTAGTCGTCAATCCGGTACGCCCCGTAGATGTTCTTAGCACGCGTGGCTGCTTGTCCCTTGGTCTCGCAGCCACGCAGTGCCTCCGGTATGAAGGGCACGATGAGTTCCCAACGCCCATGGCACCACGCCTCAAGGAAGGCGGAGGCGGCAGCAGCGGCAGGATGGGATGCGAACTCCGGTGCAGCGGGATCGAGGGTCCATGGGACGAATTCGTCGCTGTGCTTCCGAAGTCGACGGTTCCTGCTGAACTGCTCAAGTGACTCTGTGAACGTCGGCTCCGGCTCCTCGGGGACTGCTGCCTTCTTCGTGGCCTGTGCCCAGTCGACCACTGAGTAGAGCAAGTTCCATGCCTTTGTAGCGACGACCACGTTGTCGAAGTTGACGACTGATCCGTGAACGATTCCATGGCGGTAGACATCGTGGACCTCTTCGTCGATGCGCTTCTTGATGGACTTGGTGAATGTTTTCATCACATGGGTGAGGCCCATGTGATGACCGACAATGCTGTCCCAAGCGGTCATGTCGTGTGGATCACGGGCGGCAAGCCCCTTCCGTGCGCAGGGATCCAAGTCGTTGACATAGCCGTCCATCACCGCGATGAGTTGAAGCACACAGCTGTTGAAGTGACCCGCCTCGTAGTGCTCCAGGGCGCGCTCTACCTGATGCAGGCGCTCGCGGAGGCCGTCCTGAGTGCGGAACCTGATCATCTGCCACTTAGTCGTCTCGCTGTCGCGATACAGGTCGATCAAGCGAGATTCGGCGGCTTCAACGCTTGAGGTCTCGCTGAGCAGCGCTTCGATCTTGTCAAGGTTTAGGTGGTCGTGGAAGATCCAGTTGCGAGGGCCCAGCTGTTCGTAGAAGTCATCCACCAACTCGGTCAGCCGCAGCATCTTGCGTTCGATTTCGATTAGGTGCTTCCGTTGGTCCTTGGCGATCACCCGCGTGATTAGCTTCATTCCCTGTAGCTGCGTCTCCATCTGTCGGAAGCTCGGGATGTCACGCGCCGAGCCGTAGGGCGTGGTCGGTGTTCGATTGGAGGGTCCCGCGGTGGCCATAGAACAATTATTGCCGAACAGACGTTCGTGTGCAAACAGGTGGGATTCAACGCTTGATCTTGGCCGAACTTATGGTCGGGTTGTCGTGGTGATCGAGCCGTCCGATGTTTGAGGTTGACCCGGTTTGGGTTGTTGGGGTGTGGCTGGCTGGGAGGTTTCGTGGGTGGCGCGGGGTGGGGGTGGTTCGGGTGGTGGGTGTTGGGTCCTAGGTGGGGTTGATGGCCCAGCCGGTGGGTTTGGTGGTCGAGTCCGAGGTTGATGAGGCGTTGGAGGTTGATGGCTGCTGTTCGGGTGGTGAGCCATTGGTGGTTGCGGGTGGTGGTGGTCCCCCGGTTTCGTGGAGTCAGCTCGGTAGAGGGTCTGCGCTAATCTGATTGAGATCTGCGGTCGGAGGAGTCGTCTTCCCCGAGCGGGACATATTGAGGGACAACCCTGGCTTAAACTATAACTGACCAGGGACTTTAAACGGTCTCTTAAACCTTGACCGTGGCCGGTTCCAGATCCCCGATGCCACCTACGCTCAGCTCCGGGACACCGTGGATGGTTGGCGTCGGGAACTAGCCCAACGCGTTCAGCGTCGGGAGTCCGACATGCGGCTGGCGCCGGTGGGAGGTTCCCCAAACGATTTCGCCACCCCTCCACGCCTCGAGTTCTGGCCTCCCGCTGACGACGCCCCCTGTCCGGCCACCAACCCGGCCTCGGCGAGCTTGCGACCGCACCGGGCGTCGGACCGGGGATAGGAGTTGCTGATCAGAGGCAGGTCCGGCGCCCCACTGTGGGTCTCCGACCCCTACCCAACGAAGGGGGAAGCCGAAGGGGCCCGCAACTTCGCTCTAAGGGTGATCAACGACAGGCAGCCGCTGCCAATTGAGGGGTGGACCCCAGCGGAGCCCTTGCGGTCAAGCTACGCCCCACCACCACCCGAACAGGCCTCCGCCACGGTGCGGGTCCTCCCACGCCCTCACCCTTCCAGCGTATGGCGGCTCCAGGCAACCCGTCCCGACGGGTCTGTAATCATCACGTCGTTCCCCTACCGGGCCGCCGCAGAAGCCAAAGCAACACTGGAATTCCTCGGGGTCCTACACGTGTTCGCGGGTGACACGGAGCGAACAGGCCAGGTGCGCGTCACGACCCACCCCGGCGACCAAATATGCGACTGCCACACCCTCGGAGAGGACTGCCGCCACATCGAGCCCCACCGGATCGAAGCAGACCCATTCGGCCGCGACCGTGGGTTGAGCCTGTGAGTTCCCCCGTGGCCTCCACCCGGCTCAGAGACACCTACGGCGGGTCTTCATAGGTACTCCCATTCGTCACGGGGAGGGCACACATCGGTGACGGGGCGTCGATGGCGCCGAGGTATCGGGGGGAACCGAGGCGCCATGACACTCTGCGGGTCTCGACCCACTGGGCGAAGATACTGATCGCAACCAGGTTTTCCATAGCGAACCGTGTCTACCCGCCGTTGAGCGTTCAGCAACTCGTGGAGAGCGTCGTCGTCGGAGATGTCAGCCGACCAACCGTACGCGGCGGCCACGGCCGTGTCGAGCGTTTGGTGTGCGTCGGCGAGCCATTGCGGGCGGGCGTTGTAAAAGGTTCGTCAGCGTGCGTTTCTTGAGCGCTTTCGCGGCTTTCTGGTCGCGAGGAATGGGCCGTTTCGGATAGCCGGGGACTGGCTCGTCGATCCACTCGACCCACTCGGGCGGGTTGAGCCAGCGGTCACGCAGCTCGACGAGGTGTCGGGATGTCTGGGCTACAGCCATAGCGTGGGGGTCGGAGGCGTGCTGGGCTGCTGGCACGTCCGGTGCCAGGCCGGGCGGGAACGGGAACGTCGCGAAGGTGGTCGTCGGCGTGTATCGAGGCCGGTCCTCCAGACTCGTCCCCGCGCCGTAGCGACCAGATCTCGTGGAACCGGCTGTGCAGGACCCCGAATGTGGTGTCGTCGTCGCGGGCGATGGCGATCGTTGCCGAGTCGGGACAGATGCGGGTATCGAGCCAGACGAACAGGCGGTGTGCTTGGCGACGCGAGGCGTCACGATGTATCGGGACAGTCCGTCGAGCGCTGCCCACATTTTCGGCCGTGGCTCGACGTGTCTCCACCAGTACTTTCGGTAGGCCTTGCGGCGGTTCTTCTGGCGCATCGGGTAGACGTGTTTCTGGACCCAGCGGAACGGTTCTTCGTACAGCGCGGCCTCACGAGCTGACATGTCTACCGCGGTCTGAGTGACGCCGCCTAGCGCGTCCCTGGTCTGCTCTTGGTCATGGGCGGCGGAGGCGTTCTTTGCGCTGGCTCTCAGCCGGTAACTGTCCATTACCTGCAGCTAGGCGGGAGTGTCATGGGGGGCTGCCGCCTGGTCCGGACGGTATAGCTTCGGCTAGGATCTCGCGGACGATCTCGTCAGAGGTGTGGACCGGTCCGCTCGTCTGTAGGCCTCGCCTTGACCAAGGTATGGGAACTTTGGTGTGCGTGTAGGGGCCGTGCGAGCACTTGGCGTGCCTTGGATAGACGAGGTGTTCGGTTGCCGTAAGTACTCGGGCTGACACTGCCGAGCAGCACGGCTGGAGTGCAGGCTGGACGGTTTCATTCGAAGTGCCTATAACATCCGAAGTAACATTCTTCAGATTCCAAAAGGCTGCTGACCTGGGGTTATAGATGTGTCTGGCGGTTCGAGTCCGGGACTACGCTGATCGCCATCATCCGGAGTCACCGGACAGCGGGAGAGCACTGTAAGGCGGTGTTGGTAGGCTGTTCCGGTATGCCCGCTCGTCTACCGTTGCGTAGCCTCCCCTCCGTCCTAGCGGTAGCCCTTCTCCTTCTTGTGATGGGGTGCGGAGAGCCGGACCCTGCGGAGGAGTTCATAGACTCCCTATCCCCGCTCCTTACGGAGTATGCTCCTCCGGAACTAGAGGTTGCGGTTTTAGCCTTTGCGGATGCGATGGAAGTAGCCGCCACCACCGGAGCTACTGCAGACCTCCGTACCGCCTGTGACCGGCTCTCCGACATTTCGGATGTGGTTGCGGACTCCCCCGCCATCCCGCTGTCGGATCAGGTCTCCGTAGTGACCGCAGTTCTGGATCTGCTCCTAGCCCTGGAATGTTGGCCCAAGCCCTAACGTTGCGGCCTATGGCCATCACTTCCCTACTCAACTCTGACGGTGCGGGCTGTGCTGTGAACCGAGATGGAGACTCAATTCGAACCCCTACCGCCTTGTAGCTCGGTTTCCCCTGTTAGCCCCGACTCTTCATGGGGTTGGTGGTGGGGGTGGGTGATGTGACACGGGAACGCCCTTCTGACCTGCGATTATGGGCTGTGCAGTAATCGTCCATGTCGCAGTCAGGAGGGCACCCGTGTGGTGAAGGCTAAGAGCAGTCTGGCGTTGAAGGTCAAGGTGGGGGATGGTCGCCAGGTGGGTCATGTGGGGTTGTGGTTGTTGGGCTGTCAAGGCCGGTTGAAAGTTGCGCGGTTTGGCCAGTTCGCGGATCGCATGCGGGTGGGCGAAGTGCTGTCGGAGGCGTTGGGTGTTTCGGGGGTGACACATGATCGGTGAACCGTTCCGGGTTTTTCGGAGGCTCGATTAGTTGGGAGAATCTGAGTCAT
>JAPPFW010000080.1 GCA_028821575.1 bacterium
GGCTTGGGGCTTGGGGCTTGGGGCTTGGGGCTTGGGGCTTGGGGCTTGGGGCTTGTGCGGTGGTAGCCGTTCCACCATTCGCCATTCACCATCACAGGCCGAGCGTCCACCAGCGGCGTCTCGGCCGGATCCGCTTGCCGATGAACCTCTCGAGGCCGGCCCGGTGCAGCACCGTCCGGTCACCGCCGCTGGAGGCTTCGTCGATGAGGGTGGAGGGGAGGTCGTCCCAGCTGAAGCCGCGCCTGCCGAAGGCGTCGCGCTGTTCCCACACCACGATGTTGTCGCCCTCGATCGTCCAGCCGTTGGGCGTCTCGCCTTCTCTCCTGGCGTAGGCCGGCTCGCGGAGCAGTGAGAGGACTCGCGACCTGACCCGGTCGTAACGCTTGTCGGCGTAGCCCAGCCACTCCACCTCCCGGCACCAGTGCGGCGCGGAGCCGCCGGCCGCTCCGGCCAGGATCCCGCTGAGGGTGCTCGACGATACGGCCAGCCAGTCCTCGGGAAGCGGGTCGTCTTCGAGCCGAGCCATGACGTCGACCAGGTAGCGGCGGTAGAGGTGACCCGTCATCTCCCCGCGTATCGTCCGGACGCGGCTCTGCAGGCGCTGCCGTAGTTGCTCGTCGTGGGCGGGCAGGGCTGTCGTCGTGTAGACGGTCAGGCTTCGCTTCACGATCTCGTCGGGGAATGAATGGGGCTCTGCGTTCATCGACAGTACGAACCCCGGGTACTCGGTCACCTGCGGCGGGTACTCATCCTTGATCAGATCCTTGCCGTGGGTGTTGAAGGCCCTCCGTCCTATGTCGTCGAAAACCACCGGGTGGCGTCTGTAAGCGTGCTGCAGGCCCCGGAGCCTGGCCGTGGTGAAGCTTCTCTTCTCGACAGTGTGGGGGCGACCGAACATCGACGCCATGAGGGTGTCCACCAGGCTGGTCTTGCCACAGTTGGACTTGCCGAAGATGATCGCGAACGACGGGTACCTCACCACGTCGCTGTCGCGCAGGTAAGCGAGGGAGCGAAGATCGCAGATGAGGGGTGAGAAGTACAGCCAGGCCATGAAGGTGAAGTAGTCCCGCTGGAGCATCGGCACATCGCCCTCGAAGGCGCCCTCGTAGTTTCCGAAGAACCGGAGCACCAGCCTGGAGTCGTTCTCGACCGAGGCGCTGTCCCAGTCCAGGGAGAACTTCTCATCCGACAGCACGGCCGTGCGGTTCACCCGGTCTATCGACAGGAAACGGCTGGTGGCCTCGTCGGTCGACTTGACGAGCCGGATCCGGCTCAGTTCACGTTTGACCTTGGGGGTGATCCGCTGCCTTCCGCCGCGCAACGGGGGTAACGCGGCGGACAGGCGGGGTCTCAGCACGCTGGCCACCTTCTCGATCCGCTCCACCTGCGCCGGCGGGGAGACTTCGGCCTCGGCCGGTGGGGTCGGCTCGATGACCAGGGTCGTGGAGTCGTCCGAGAGCACCGGCGTCTGGGGCACCTCGATCTCGGTGCGGACGATGCGGTGCTCGGGAAGTGGGATCTCGTCGGAACCCGAATCGCGGATCGTGTCGAACATGCGGCAGTAGTGGTCCCATGCCCCCTCGTCGTCGTCGAACACCACCAGCGTCTCGGGCTGCTGACCCCCGAAGGCCCGCTCGGAGAGGTTGGCGGACCCGACGATCACCCGGGTCCGGTCGCGGGCGGCCAGCAGGAACAGCTTGGCGTGGGCAACCGAGTTGCGCAGCACCCGGAAGGTTGCCTGCCCGGCGGTGACCTTCGCCAGGATGCGTTGGTGCCGGTCGTCCCTCAGCCCCATGATCGCTGCGCGCGTCCCTTCGGCTGCGACCTTCTGGAAGGCGAGCACGTCGACCATGTTCCCGAGCGTCGCCTCGGATCCGAAGACGCATTCGAACTGCTTGAAGGAGAAGTCGTCCAGCATCTTGACGATCGCTCCGGCGCTGGCCGAGTAGGTCAGCACTCTCAGGCTTTCGAATCCCTCGAACAAACCCCAGTCGAACTTCTGCTCCTCGAGGTACCTGGCTTTGACAACCCGAAGCCCGGTGCGGTCATCCAACCCCAGGGTCAACGTCGATGCTTGTTCCGGCTTTGGCACCAGCCAGGAGTCCTTTCCGCTCGGCACCCCCGACGTTATCAGCGGCGCGTAACACACTTAGTCCCGCTTTCGAGGTTCGGATCGTCGGTCCGTGGTCGAGGTTTCACGCGCCGCACGGCCTCGGTCATCACGGCGCGCTTGCGGTGGGTCAGGCGGTTGTGGCCTGGGCCGCCGCCACCTGCTCGGGTGTGAGACCCAGCAAGCCGTGGAGGATCTCCTCGTTGTGGCGGCCCAACTCCGGTCCCAGCCACCGGATCTCACCGGGGGTCTCCGAGAGCTTGGGCACCACGTTCTGGACCCGGAAGTCTCCGAACTCCGGATGGAGAAGCGTGACGATCGCCTCGCGGGCCGCGAAGTGAGGATCCCGGAGCATCTCCGGCGCCCGGTAGATACGGCCGGCCGGTACACCTCCCTCATCGAGGAGTTCCACCAAGGCCTGTGCCTCGATGGTGCTGGTCCACGCAGCGATCTTCTCGTCGAGTTCGGCCTGGTTGGCGCCGCGGGCAGCGTGGTTGTCGAAACGAGGGTCGGCGGCGAGATCCCTCCTGCCCATTAGCCCGGCGAGTCGGGCGAAGACCGTGTCCTGGTTGGCCGCGATCAGAACCAACGCTCCGTCGCTGGTCGGATACACGTTCGAGGGGGCCACGTTGGGAAGGATGGGCCCGCTCCGTTCCCGTATGTAGCCGCCGATGTCGAACTCGGGAATCAGCGACTCCATGTAGGTGAGAACCGCCTCGTAGATGGCCGTGTCCACCACCTGGCCGCGCCCGGTCCGTCGGCGGTGGTGGAGAGCCACCATCCCCCCGAGAGCGCTCAGCGTTCCGGCGAGGGCGTCCCCGATGCTGATACCGACCCGGCTGGGCGGGGTCTCCGGATCGCCGGTTATGTATCGGAGCCCGCCCATGGCCTCGCCGATGGCCCCGTAGCCGGCCTTCTGGGAGTCGGGCCCGGTCTGGCCGAATCCGGTGACGCGGATCAGGACGATCCCGGGATTCACTTCGGCCAGCCGGTCGTATCCGAGGTTCCACCGCTCCAGCGTTCCCGGCCGGAAGTTCTCCACCACGACGTCGCTGAGCGCGATGAGGTCGCGGGCCACCTGCTGCCCGGCTTCGGTCCTGAGGTTCAGCGTCACGGACTTCTTGTTCCTGGCGATCACCGGGAACCAGAGGGACCGGCCGTAGGGCCGTTCCCTGCCCCACTGGCGCATGGGGTCACCCCGGGTGGGCTCCTCGATCTTGATCACTTCGGCGCCGAAGTCCCCGAGCAGCTGCGCGCAGAAAGGCCCGGCCAGCAACTGGCCCATCTCGACCACCCGGATGTCGTTGAGCGGCAACTGTGTCAGGGGGACCTCCTAGGAGCTGGTTTCAGGGGAGTGTAAGCAACGGGCGTCCGGTTATGGTGAGCGGAGAACTCCCCGGGAGCGAGGGTGGGCGCAGGCATCATCGAGATAGTCGAAGTGGGCCCGCGTGACGGCCTGCAGAACGAGGACATGTTGGTCGCCACCGACCAGAAGGTGGAGTTGATCGGCCGGCTGGTGGCGAGCGGCCTCACACGGATCGAGGCGGTGAGCTTCGTGCATCCCCGCCTGGTTCCCCAGATGGCGGATGCCGAGGCGGTCATGGCAGCCCTTCCCGATGCAGACGGGGTCTCCTACATCGGCCTGGCGCTCAACGAGCGGGGTGTGCAACGCGCGCTGGATGCCGGTGTGGACGAGGTCAACTTCGTGGTGGTGGCCACCGACACCTTCAGCATGCGCAACCAGGGATGCACCACGGCGGAGTCCATGGAAGTCTGGGAGCGGCTGACCTTTCGCGGCTACGGGGAGGGCGCGCGGTTCACCGTGACGGTCGGAGCCGCATTCGGATGTCCCTTCGAGGGTGAGGTTCCCGTGGACCGGGTCGTGGAGATCGCGACCCGGGTTGCCGCGGCCGGCGCCGCCGAGATAACCCTGGCCGACACGATCGGGGTCGCCTCACCGGGCGACGTCACCCGGCGATTCGGGGCCGTGCGGGATGCGGTCGGCCCGACTCCCCTCCGCTGCCACTTCCATAACACCCGCAACACCGGCCTTGCCAACGCCTACGCGGCCACAATGGCGGGGGTGAGGAGCTTCGACGCCTCGATCGGAGGCCTCGGCGGTTGCCCCTTCGCCCCCGACGCCACCGGCAACATACCCACCGAGGACCTCGCGTACATGCTGCAGCGTATGGGCCGAGCCGCCGAGCTGTCCCTAGCCGCGCTCATCCGTACGGCGCAGTGGTTGGAGACCAGCATCGGAAAGCGGCTCCCGGGCATGCTGATGCGAGCCGGGCCCTTCCCCGCAGTGGCCGAGCGGGCCTGACATGAAGCCGGCCGACTTCGACTACTTCGCGCCCGGCAACCTCGATACCGCGCTGGAGTTCGTGGCGTTCAGCCCCTCGGACACACGGGTTCTGGCCGGCGGCCAGAGCCTTCTCCCGCTCATGAAAGCCCGCCTGGTGAGCCCCGCAGCGGTGGTAGACCTCGGTCGAATACAGGGTCTGGATCGCATCGAGGTGCGCAACGGCGCCCTGCACCTCGGCGCCATGACCAGCCAGTCCAGGGCCCTCGTATCCGAGACTGTGAGAACTCGCGCTCCCCTCCTGGCGAGGGCGTTGCATCTTGTCGGCAGCCCGGCCATCCGCAGCCGCGGCACCGTAGGGGGCAGCGCCGCACACGCGGATCCGGCCGCAGAGATCCCGGCGGTGCTGATCGCCCTGGACGCGACCCTCGTGGCCGCCGGTCCCGCCCGGACAAGGGAGATACCCGCCGCGAGCTTCTACACGTACGCCTACGAGACCACCCTTGCAGACGGTGAGATAGTCACCCGCCTGGACATCCCGGTAGGGACGAACCATGGGGACACCGGTGTGTCCTTCCACGAGATCGCCATACCCAGCCACAACTTCGCCCTGGCCGGCGCCGCGGTCAGCGTCACCATCGACGATGGAGCGATGAGGGACGTACGGATCGGACTCTGCGGGCTCGGGCCCACACCCCTGCGCGCTTGCGAGGCGGAGGCCCTGGCCGAGGGATCTGTACCTACTGGGGGAGTCATCGATCGAGTCTCCCGCGCGGCGACCTCGGTGATCGATCCGGTGGACGATGTTCTCGCCTCGGCCTCATACCGCCGCGACCTGGCCCCGGTCGTGGTCAGGCGCGCGCTGCTCGAAGCGCTGGCCGATGCCGGGCACTGCCCGGAGGGAGTGCTGCGATGAGCCGGGTCCACGAGGTCTCGATCACGGTCAACGGCGTCCGGGACACAGCCGTCGTGTCCTCGAGAACCACGCTGGCCGACCACATCCGGCACGGGCTCGGTCTCACGGGTACCCACGTCGGCTGCGACGAGGGCGTATGCGGGGCCTGCACGGTGCTGCTCGACGGGGACCCGGTCCGGTCCTGTCTCGTGCTGGCGGTCCAAGTCACCGGCCGCCGGGTGGAAACGGTCGAGGGTCTCGCGACTGGCCGCGCTTCCCTCCATCCCCTGCAGGAGGCGTTCCGCACCGCGCACGGACTCCAGTGCGGGTTCTGCACGCCCGGGATGCTGATGAGCGCCACCGCTCTCCTGGAACGCCACCCGGACCCGGAGGAGGACCTGATCCGCGAGGCGATGGCGGGCAACCTGTGTCGCTGCACCGGCTACCAGCAGATCGTCGACGCGATCCGTCTCAGCGCCGAGATCCTCGCCCGACCTACCGGAGACAGGGGAGGGGAGAAGGGCCGGTCATGACTGTCCGCACCGGCGCGGCCCCAGCCGGTTCCGGGTTCGCCACCATCGAGTCGGCCCGGTTCGTCCGTGGGGACGGAGCCTTCATCGACGACTTCGACGCCCGGGGCATGCTGCACATGGCACTGGTCCGGAGCCCGTTCGCCCACGCCACGGTCACCGAGATCGACGCCGGCGAGGCACGAGGGATGCCAGGGGTTCACGGTGTCATCACGGCAGATGAGGTTGCCGAGCGGACCCGTCCGATCTTCACGCTTGCAGACGTGGCCGATCCGCCCCTGCCCATCCCCATGTACGCGCTGGCGGCGGGGAAGGTACGGCATGCAGGCGAGGCGGTGGCGGCGGTGGTCGCCACCAGCCGCGACCTGGCGGAGGACGCCTGCCGCCGGGTCCTGGTCGACTACGAGCCGCTCGAGCCCATCCCGACCGTCGAGGCGGCCACCGCCGAGGGTGCGTCGCTGATCCACGAGGGCCTCGGTTCGAACGTGGCCATGCACCGCAGGATTGATTGGGGTGACCCGGAAGCCGCCTTCGACGGCGCTGTTCACGTCGTGCGCCGCACCATGCGCTGGGGCCGCCACAGCGGAGCGGCGCTCGACCCGTTCGGGGTCGTGGCGGGGTTCAACCACGGCCGGAACGAACTCACCTACTGGAGCAACTCCCAGAGCAATGCACTGCTCTGGACGCTGGGGGACACGCTCGGGCTCCCCACCCACAGGGTGCAGGGGATTCCCCGGGATGTCGGAGGGGCATTCGGCGGGAAGTTCTGGGTGCCCCGCAACATGGTGCTGGTCGGGATGTTCGCGATGGACACCGGCCGCCACGTCAAATACGTCGAGGACCGCTGGGAGAACCTGATCGTGGGCGACAACCATGGTGAGGACCGCTACTACGACGCCGAGTTGGCGCTCGACGGAGACGGTCGCATGCTCGGGATGACCCTGCGGGTGGTCGAGGACTACGGCGCCTACTTCCTGCTCGGTCCCGCAGCCAACTCCAGCCCTCTGGCCCAGGCCACCGGTCCGTACCACATCCCGTCGATAGGGGTGGACTTCACCGCCGTCCTCACCAACAAGACCAACCAAGGCGCCTATCGGGGTCTCGGCGCCTCCCCGATGACGATGATCCTGGAGCGTCTTGTGGACGCTGCCGCCGACCGGCTCGGTCTGCCGCGCGAGGAGATCCGCCGTCGTAACTTCATCCAACCGGACGAGTTCCCCTTCAAGACCCCAGTAGGGAACGTCTACGACTCGGGCGACTACCCGGCCGCCCTCGAACGTGCGCTGGACTTCGGCCGGGTGGAGGAGTGGCGCCGGCGCCAGGAGGAGGCCCGAGCCCAGGACAGGTATATCGGCATCGGCCTGGTCACCGCCCAGGAGCGGAGCGTCCCGAGCATGACCGAGCTCTGGGTTCTGTTCGAGAATCCGGGACGTCGCCCGACCACCTCGGCCGAGACGGTCACCTGCCGCATCGACTCCCACGCCCACCTGTCCATCCTCCTCCACTCTCCCTCGCTGGGAACCTCGCCGGAGACGGTGGCCGTGATGGTGGCGTCGGAGGAGTTGGGCATTGACCCGGCACACATCGTCGTGGATCGCTTGACGACCAGGGCGGCCGGCCCGGCGATGGGTCCGGCCGGGAGCCGGATGACGGTGATGACCTCCGGTGCGCTCAGCGGCGCCCTGTCGGAGATCAAGCAGAAGCTGGTCCGCATCGCCGCGCACCTCCTCGAAGCGGCGCCCGAGGATGTCGTGTACGACCCGGGTACGCCCGGATGCCATGTGCGCGGCGCGCCCGGGCCGGTCAAGACCTTCACAGAGTTGGCCCTGGTCGCCAACACCGCCAGCCTCCTGCTGCCACCCGGCGAGTCGAGCGGGCTCGAGGCGACCCACACCTACGACCACCCGCTGGCCACCATGCCCGGTCCCGACGGCGACTGGGGGAGCTTCAACCCGATCATGGGACACTCGGTGCATATGCCGGTGGTGGAGGTTGACATCGAGACCGGCCTTGTGAGCTTCCTCGACTACGCCGTGGTGCACGACTGCGGGACGGTGCTGAACCCGCCGGCCGTGCGCGGCCAGGTCCTGGGGGGCATATGCCAGGGGATAGGAAGCGCCCTGTACGAGGAGTTCGTCTACGACGAGTCGGCCACCCCGCTCAACGGCAGCTTCGCCACCTACCTGATGCCGACGTTCGCGGAGATGCCCAGGGTCCGGATCGAGCACCTGGTAACGCCATCCCCCTTCACCTACAAGGGAATGAAGGGGACCGGTGAAGGAGGCCGCATCGGTGCGCCTGCGGCCATCGCCTCGGCCATCGAGGATGCCCTGGCGCCCCTCAGCGTGGTGGTCGACCAGGTACCGATGACTTCGGAGAGGCTGCTCGGGCGTATCAAGGAAGCCCGGCGGAGGATAGGAGAGGCTGATGCCTGACGTAGTCGGATACCGGGCCAAGTTCGGGGTGATAGTGCCGTCCACCAACACGGTGGTCGAGCACGACTTCAACATGATCGGGCCGCGCGGTGTCACGTTCCATACCGGCCGGATGTACATCGAGACTCCCACGCTCGACTCCGACGAGACCTTCCTGGCTCTGATCGGCCAGATCCGCGCCTCGATCTCGGTCGCGGTCCGCGATGTTGTCACCTGTCAACCCGACTACATGGTGATGGGAATGTCGGCGGAGACATTCTGGAACGGGGTTGAGGGCAACCGGCGCTTCGAGGCCCGGATCAGGGACGCCACAGGCTTGGAGTTGAGCACTGGAGCCACCAGTTGCCGGACCGCCCTGGAGTTGCTGGGAGTCGAGCGGATCGCGGTCCTCACCCCCTACCAACCGGTCGCCGACCGGGAGGTGGCCCGTTTCTTCACGGAGGCCGGATTCTCGGTGAGGAGGGCGGAGGGCCTCAAGTGCCCAACGGCCACATCCATCGCCGAGGTCACGCGGCCCAGGCTGATCAACGTGTTGCGGGATCTCGACGGGGAGGATGTGGACGCCATCGTCCAGGCGGGCACCAACCTGTCCATGGTGCGCCTCGCAGCGGAGGCCGAGGAGTGGCTGGGCAAGCCGGTCATCGCCATCAATGCCGCCACCCTCTGGCATGCGCTCCGGTCCAGCGGGTTCGACGACCGCTTCGAGGGGTTCGGTTCGCTACTCGCGGAACACTAGGTTGGTGGTTGGTGGTTGGTGGTTGGTGGTTGGTGGTTGGTGGTTCGGCAGCCTGGCCGTGACTCCGGCTACCCTGGATCCCGGCGGCGGGTTGGCGGAACGGAGACCCAATGACCGACGGTATCGATCTGAACGCTGACTACGAGGCGGCAGGATTCAAGCGGAGTCTCGAGCCGGGGGAGCGTCCGGCGCTCCTCGTCATCGACTTCGTCAATGCCTATCTCGACCGAACCTCGCCGCTGTACGCAGGCGTGGAGGACGCGTTGCGATCCACGGTCCGGGTGCTCGACGCGGCCCGGGGCAGCGACATACCGGTCGTCTACACCAAGGTGGTCTACACGCCGGGTGGTGTCGACGGCGGCATCTTCTACCGGAAGATCCCTGTCCTGAAGGTGTTCGACGCCGGATCCCCGCTCGGCGAACTTCCCGACGTACTGGCGCCCGGACCCGACGAGATCGTCATTTACAAGCAGTACGCGAGCGCCTTCTTCGGCACGTCGCTGGCTTCCACCCTGACCGCCCTCGGCGTCGACACCGTCGTGATCGTGGGTGTCTCCACGAGCGGGTGCGTACGGGCCTCGGCTGTTGACGCCATGCAGTACGGATTCATCCCGGTCGTCGTGGCCGACGCGGTTGGTGACCGCGACCCCAGGCCCCACGACGCCAACCTGTTCGATCTGCAGGCCAAGTACGCGGAGGTGGTGAGCGAGGACGACGCCATCAAGTACCTCTGGTCCGTGCGTACAAACCACTAACCCCAGTCACCCGTCACCAGTCACCAGTCACCAGTCACCAGTCACCAGTCACCAGTCAGTAGAGTTCAGGAGCGAGCATGGGTTCGAGCATTCTCATCACCAAGCAGTTGGGCGCCACCATGGCGGTTCCCGACCCTGCCCGCACGGCCGACGCGCTGGCCGGTGCCTTCGAGTGGAGCATCCGCTATACGGGCGACCTGGCGGAGCGCTGGTCCTCGCTCGAGATCCAGCAGCCCGACTCGATCATCATGGGTCCGCCGGAGGCAACCCGCGGGCTGGTCCGGCTGGTCCGGGCGGCGGCCGGGGAGGAACGCGGTCGGCTTCCGCGCGCCTGGTCCTCGGTGGAGCCGGTGGTGCGGGACCTCGACCGGCTGGTGGCGGAACTCGACCGGCACCCGGACTTCGAGCTCACCAGCCCCGGGATCGAACTCGACATGCGGGACCACGGGAGCAACATCCACGAGGCAGCGGTGGCGCGCCTGCACGACTGCCTGTTCGTGCTGACCATGGCCGTAACGCAGCCCGCCGAGCGAGACTTTCCCGAGTCGCCCTCCCGGGTCGGCCATATCTTCGCCTCCCACCTCCGGTCGACCGAGGCCGACGAGGCCAGGCGACTGTACGCCGGTGTATTCGGCATGCGCCCGCTCATGGTGGTGGAGGGCCACGACACCTTCATACACCAGTTCTGGGGCGTCGACAGCCGCTACCCGGTGCGGGTGGATGTCCTGCAAGGGGTCACCGAAGGGCTCGGGCTCGGTGCTGTGGAGGTCCAGTCGTGGCCGCGGGGCTACCTGGGCCGCTACGTGACGGAGCCGCTCCCGCCCGGCATCGCCGCCGTCACCTACCAGGCGCCCGATCTGGCGGCCGCCCGCTCGGCGGTTGCCGGAGCCGGTGTCGCGATCGTGGGCGAGGATCCCGACGGGTTCATCGTGAGGGGTGCGGAGGGTGAACTCCTCGAGGTCACGTCGGCTGACTGGGTCTGAGCAGCGGTCACGAGCCTGTCAGCGGAACTGCGGGATCACCGCCGCGGCGAACTGCTCGATGGCCTCGAAGTCGAAGGGTGGCCGGTTGCCGAACACGTTGAGGTTGATCTGTTCCGCCCCGGCGTCGCGGTACGCGCCCACCTGCTCGATCACCTCGTCGACAGTCCCCAGCAACACCTCGCCGGTGCGCAGGTAGGAGGCATCGATCAGCTTGCGGTAGACGTCAGCCTCGGCCGGTGTGGTTCCCATGTAGAAGCCGACGTTGATGGCCCTGCCGACTTGCCGGGAGTGGCGGCCCTCCGCCTCGAGTAACTCGTCCAGCCGGCGGATCCGGGCTGCGTACTCGGCCGGTGTCATGTTGTTGCCGTTGTAGTAATCGGCGTACCGGGCCGCGATCGGGACCAGTCGGCGCATGCCCTTGCCGCCGATCCACAGGGGGATCGTGCCCTGGACGGGTCGCGGGGTCAGCACAGCGTCATCGACGCGGAAGTGGTCGCCGCGGTACGTGAAACGCTCGTTGTGCAGCAGGCCGGGCACGACCACGCAGGCTTCCTCGAGCTGGTCGAGGCGTTCCCCGGCCGGAGGGAACTCGTACCCGAAGGCGGTGTACTCGGCTTCCATCGCTCCGGTTCCAAGGCCGAGTTCGACCCGTCCGTTGCTCCAGCGATCGATCGTGGCCACTGTCTTGGCGATCAGGCCGGGGGACCGGAACCCCACGGCCCACACCAGGCAGCCGATCCTGACTCTGGTCGTTTCGAGAGCCAGGGCGGTGAGGGTCGCCACCGGCTCGTAGCAGACGGGGGATCCGTCGCCGCGGGGGATGGGGTAGAAGTGGTCGGACGTAAAGATCGTGTCGAATCCGACTTGCTCGGCCAGCCGCCAGACCTCGACCAGGTCGCGTAGCGAACACTCCTGCTGTCCCGTGTGCAGCCCGAACCGCATCATCAACCTCCTCGTTAGCCTAGGGATTTCGGGTACGGGGCGGACACCCACACCCGGTATCCGTAACGACTCCTTGATGGAAGGATTATCATTATTAGCTTCTTAGGGTATGTTAAAGGCATGGAAGCCATCGCGGACTGGATCACGCCCGCGATCGTCGTCGCGGTATCGGGCATCTTCTGGCGCCACCTCGTCCGGATCGAGCACCAGTTTGACCGCCGCTTCGACCGGGTAGAGGACCGTCTGGATGCCTTGGCTCGTGACGTAGCCGCCCACGGCAGAGCGATCGCCCGGCTCGAGGGTCGTCACGAAGGCCACCCTCTCGCCACCGGCGACTAGGCCTCCTCCGACTTGACGCGACCGGATCGTCCTCATGGCAGTACCAATACCCTGCCCCGGCCTCCCACCGCGGCGTAGCCGGCGGCCATCTCCTCGAGTGCGACGGTTACGCGGACGATCGGCTTGAGGGTGCCCACGGCTATGTCGTCGAGCACCTCGGCGATCACCTCCTGGTAGCGACCCGGCGGGGCCTGGTAGGCATGGAAACCCATGAGGCGGTGCTGGCGGATCATCGTGAGCGGGATGGTGAAGTCGGCGTTCCTGCCGGCGCTGTACCCGATCAGCAGGTGCCGCGCCTTGGGCGCCCCGCAGAGGATGGCGGCGTTCAGGTAGGGCCCGCCCAGGGGATCGATGATCACCTGCGCCCCCTTGCCACCGGTGGCGGCCATGACCTCCCCGGTCAGGTTCTCGAGAGACACCGGGACGGCGTCGAGGTCATCCAGCGCCGACGTGTCACGGGCCGCGGCCAGCACGGTTGCGCCGAAGGCGGCGGCTATCTGGCAGGCGGCCCTCCCTACCGAGCCGGTGGCGCCCAGCACCAGGACCGTTCCGTCGGGCTGCAGGCGCCCGTAGTCGAACAGGGATTGGCGCGCCGAGATGCCACCGCTCACGCCGGCCGCCGCCAGCATCGGGTCCACCTCCTCCGGGATCGGCACGGCCGCTTCGTGAGGTACGGATACCTGCTCCGCGGCCATTCCCGGCCGGCTGTTTCCCAGGCCGAACGGTCCGCCGCCGATGTATACGAGCTGGCCGCGTTCGAACCTCGCCGAACCTCGGACCCGGCCCACGCCTGTTGCGCCGGGCTGGATTGGGAGCGGACCAGCGCCGGGCAGCAGTCCCATGGCGATCTGGCGGTCGAGCGGAGCGATCTCCGTGGCGATCACCTCGATCACGGTCTCTCCGTCGCGCGGTTGCGGCGGCTTGGCCTCGCTCGCCACCGGGCCGGGCGGGTTGCTGAACTCGTGGATAGTCACAGCGCGCATTCCGGTACCTCCTCGATAGCTTCGTCAGGATGTGGGTCTGCGGGTGAACCGCCCCGTCGGCTCACCGATGATCTTTCCATCGGCCAGTATCCGTTCGCCGCGGAGGAACACGTCCTTGACCCATCCGGTGAGTTCGTGCCCTTCGAACGGCGTGTACTCCTGGGCCGATTCCGACCCGGCTGCGCTCACCACGAACGACTTGGTCGGGTCCAGCACCACCAGGTCGGCGTCCATACCCGGGGCTATGTCCCCCTTGTTGGCCAGCCCGTAGCGCCGGGCGGGGTTGGCACTCACGAGTTCGGCCACGCGGTTGGCGGACAGCCCGCGCCTGGTGCCTTCTCCGAACACCCCGGACAGCAGGTATTCGGCCCCACCGAATCCCGCTTTGGCCAGGAACACGTCGTCGCGGTCTTCGGGTGAGAACTTCATCTCGTCGAGGCAGCAGGCATGGTCGGAGACCACCCAGTCCACGTTGCCCTCCAGCACGTGGCTCCATAGGGCCTCGCGGTCGGCCTCGCTCCGCAGCGGCGGGTTGACCTTGCCGCCCAGGCCGCTGGCGGTGTCGTAGGTGGTCAGCAGGTGGCCCACGGTCACCTCGCGCCGGAAGTCGATATGGTCGAAGGTTGTCGCCATCAGCATGGCCGCTTCGAGTGCCTTCGCCGACGACAGGTGTAGGAGGTTGATGGTTGCCAACCCGGTCTCGTGGGCGAGGTAGGAGGCGACCGTCACGGCCAGGCCTTCCGAGTGGGGAGGCCGGGAGGCGCTGTAGGCCTCCAGTCCGGACAGGGTGGGGTCCCGTTCGACCCTTTCCGTGTAGGCGCGCATTATCTCCGCCGTCTCGCAGTGCAGGGAGAGGCTGATGCTGTCGGCGATGCGCGGGAAGCGTTCCCGAGCAGCCTGGATACCCCGCATGACCTCTTCGAAGTGGGCCACGTCGTACGATTCCCCCTCGGGTGTCATCAGAAACGAACGCTGGTCCGATGACTTGCCGTGGAGGCCGTGGCCGCCGTAGAACATGAAGATCTTGAAAGAGGGGATCCCGAAGTCCTCGATGATCGACGGGATCTCCTCGACATGCTGGAGCATCATCGGCGCCACGTGGAAGCTGTAGTCGACGTGGGCGCGCCCTTCCGCCATGTCCAGCGCTGCCGGTAGGAATTCTGTGTAGGGCCCTCCCCGGTTCAGGTAGTACTGGCCGGTCCGGATGTATGTGATGCCGGTGGTCACGCCACCCTGTGCACATGCCCGGCTCTCGCTGGCGGTGTCGACATCGAGCGGGTTGTAGATTCCCCAATGCTGGTGGGTGTCCACAACCCCGGGGAACACCATCAACCCGCCGGCGTCATGGACGGGAGAGCGCGACGGATCGATACCCGGCTCGAGACGGGCGATCTTCCCGGCCCTTACGGCTATGTCCAAGTCTTCGACGCCGGTCCGGAAGGGCCGAACGATCCTCCCGTTCTTGATGACCAGATCGTAAGACACCCCGGTGTCCCCTTTCGCCTCGGTCGGGCCGAACTCGCTGTGAAACTAGTATGGGCCGATACCCGCCGCCGAATCGGCACCTCCCATCGAACGGGGCCCCGTGCAGATCCTCCGAAGGAAGAATCACTCGAAGGCCGACCTGAACCGTTTGAGGTCGACCGGTGGATCAGCCGGGAGTGGTTACCAGGCGGTGCGCCTGCCGGCCTTACGAGCCTTCCGGCATCGGAGCTTCACGGTGCTGTGGAGTTCGATGCTCTTCTACCGGTTGGGCTTCTGGATAGGTTTGATCACCTTCCAATGGATGGTTGCCCGGATCACGGACAACAGCCCGATGATGCTGGGGCTCCTGGCGTTCTTCAACCTGATCCCGATGCTGGTGGTGACGCCGATCGGCGGCGTGGTGGCCGATCGGGTGGGACGCCGTCAGATCCTGGTGGTATCGCAGTTCCTCATGAGTGCCGCGGCCGGACTCCTGACGCTGCTGGTGGTGCTGGGTCGGGCCGAGTCCGTCTCGGTGCTGTTCGCCTTCGCCTTCGTGTTCGGCCTGGTCATGTCCTTCAACGCCCCGGCCAACCAGGCGGCGGTCGCCAACTCGGTTCCGCAGACGGAACTGAGAAGCGCCATCTCCCTCAACTCGATCGGTTTGAACCTCGCCAGGATCGGCGGCCCGGCGCTAGCCGGTCCTGTCATCGTGGCCTGGGGAGCCGGGGCCAGCTTCGGGATGTGGGCGCTGGTAAGCGTGACGGCCGCGGTGGGCATATCGACCATCACCCTGGCCCCCTACGAGCCTGAAGCCGACTCCCTGGGAGTGGTGCGACGGATAGCTCAGGGTTTCGAACACGTCCGGGCCCGGCCACCCGCGCTGCTGGCGCTGACGCTGGTGGCCGTCGTGACGGTCTTCGGCCAGTCATACTCGGCGGTTGTGGCGGTCATCGCCTTCGACACCCTCGGTCTGGGGGACAGGGCGTTCACGTTGCTGGTGACCGCCACCGGTATAGGGGCGATGGCGGGAGCGTTGGTGGCAGGCGCCGGTCGGTTGCCTTCGAGCCTTCCCCGGCTGGCGATGTGGGCGGTCGGCTTCGCGGTGGTTCTGGCCGGGCTGGGGATATCCCGCTCCCTCTGGACGGCTCTGGTCTTCATAAGCCTGGTGGGGGGCCTCAACTTCTTCCTGATGACCTCGCTCAACGTGCAGCTGCAGCATCTGACGGCCGAATCCAAGCGGGGCAGGATCATGAGCCTGTTCATGCTGGCGTGGGGTGGGCTCTATCCCATCGGGGGTCTTGCAGTCGGTTTTGTCGCGGAACGCATCTCGGTGCCGACCACCCTGATCGTGTTCGCGGTCGTGCTCACCGTGCTCAGCCTGTTGATCGGATGGGCAGCCCGGTCCTCGGCTCGGAGCGCTTGAGCCGGCCGCACCCTCTGAGTCCCTGTCAGTTCGCGAAAATCGTCCCTACCGGCGCCGTCACAGGGCCCGCCCCCGCCACCACCCATCCTTGAGATCGGACGCGCTCTGCGAAGCCCGCCCGAGGTGAGCGCGCCCGAGTGAACTGATCCCACCGGCGGTCGGATGACGTCCCGTCCGAACTGCCCGGGTGTTTGCTACACCCATAGTGCAGAACGACTGTGACAGGTTCAACCCCTTTGCCGCGAGTTGTCTTCGCGCTCCGGTCGTCTTCCTGCCCGCCGCGGCTCAGGAGGGACGGCCGTAGAGATCGCGCAGTCTCGGGTCCAGCCAGGCGTACAGGATGTCGACCGCTGTGTTCAGCAACAGGAAGAACGTCGCGAGGAACAGGGTGGCTCCGGTTGCCACCGGGATGTCCTGGTTCCGTAGGGACTGCACGAGCAGCCTGCCCACGCCAGGAATCGTGAAGACGGTCTCGACGATGACCGTGCCGCTGATCAGGACCCCCACCATCAGGCCTATGACCGTTGCCGTCGGTAGGACTGCATTGGGGAGCGCCACCTGCCGCATCACCTTGCGCTCGGCCAGCCCGGCGGAGCGCCCGAACGTTACGTAGTCGCGCTGTAGCGCGTCCCGCATGGAGACCTGGAGCGTCCGGGAGACCAGGGCGACCGTGGCCAGACCAAGCACCGCCGAGGGCAAGACCAGGTGCAGCAGGTTGCCGGCTGGATCCACGGAGAATGGGATCCAGCCTCCGGCCGGGAGGAGATCCGGAATGTAGAGGCCGAACACCATCAAGAGGAGGAGCCCCAACCAGAAGCTCGGCACGGATACCCCGATTACCGTCGCCACCCTCATTGCAACGTCACCGAACCGGCCCCTCCGGACGGTCGTGTAGAGGCCGACTCCCAAACCTATCGATGTTGCAGCGACGGCCGTCACGAGAGCGAGTTCGAGTGTGGGACCAGCCCGGTCTGCAACCAGGCCGGCTACCTCGGCGCCGCTCAGCCACGAACGCCCCAGGTCCCCCTGCACGAGGCTGGACAGGTAGCGTCCGTACTGCACGGCCAGCGGCTGATCGAGTCCCAGCGCCCTGGCATCCAGACCACCGAAGATCATCGCCACGTTGCCGGGGGTCAGGGAGATGAGCAGGAACACGAGGGTCGCGACCGCCCAGAGAACCAGCACCGACGTGACGAGTCGTCGCAGGATGAATCGCCAGATCAGTCCGTCCACTGCCCCACCTCGAAGGCGAGGCGGCATGGCCGTGGCCTAGGGAGGGCGGCTTGCATCAACCGCGCCGGGCGTTCCGGTTCCGGTGCTCCGCCCAACGCTTGGCCTCGACCGGACCGACCCCGCAGAAGTCCTCCATCCGCTCGCTCACAGCGAACATGGTCACCCCGAGATCCAGGTAGCGGGAGAACCACCGGCGGAACCGGACGGGATCAGGCGCTCCGGTGAGGGTGAAGGCCGGGGCGATTGTGTCAGTGGCCAGGATGGCCGCTTCCTCGCGGGCGCCGGCAGCCGCGCGCTCGCGGACTTCCATGGCTTGGTCCCACAGGTCGCCGTGCCGCCAGAGGGACTCGAAACCGGGGTGGGAGCAATGGAGGACGATGTTCTGCAGCCACGATCGCCGACGCGCTCTCAGGAAGGAGTCTTCGACATCGGTCAGGAAGTGGGTCTCGACACACACCTCGAAGCCATCGAGCGACCGGTCGTTTCCGGCCGCCCCCTCCCGGATCCTCTCCCACGCCCATCTGACATAGGCCTCCGAGGCATGCTCGAGGATCACGCCGTCCGCCCAGGCGCCGGCGATCCGCAGCATCATCGGCCCGACCGCGGCGATGTAGATCGGGGGCGTCCGGTCGGGGATCAGGTCCAGGGTTGCCCGCCGGACGCGGATGGTTCGCCCCTCGTACCGCACCTCGCCGGATGGTCCTCGTCGGATGCCGGGAATCTCCTCGCCGAACAGCGCCCGGTACAGCTTGACAGTGTCCTCCATGCGGGCCGCCGGACGCTTGAACTCGAGGCCCATCACGTCCTCGACCATGTACGGCATCGAGGCGCCCAACCCCAGGGAGAACCTACCCTTCGAGACGGCGTCGACCCACGCGGCCCCGGATGCCAGCAAGGTGGGAGAGTGGCCGAAGACTCCCATGATCCTGGAGTTCACCTCCACCCGGGTCGTTGCCTGGGCGATGAGGGTGAGACCGGGGAAGAGTTCGCTTCGTCCGAAGTCCGCGAGGCACACGATGTCGAATCCGGCCTCTTCCTGGGCGACGGCGGTGGCGACCACATTCTCGGGTGTGATCCTGCCTTCCCACCCGGGGATGGTGAAGTGGTTGGCCTGAGTGGCGAATCGGACTTTCACGGGGGCCGGGACCGCCTTGCGCGGGACCAGGAGTGTACATTCGGGGCTCGAACCCCAACCCGGCAGGGAGGAGAGCGTGGAACGCCGAATCATCAGCACCAGCCTGGGGCAGGCACATGTGGTCGTCGCCGGCCCCGAAGACGCTCCTCCCGTGGTGCTCCTGCACCAGACTCCCCGCTCGACAGACGAGTACGCCGAGGTTATCCCCCTGCTGTCCGATGCCTTGCGCGTGGTCGCGATCGACACTCCCGGGTACGGGGCCTCCGATCACCCGCCGGACCCTCCCAGCATGGGGGATTACGCCGCGGTCGTGGCCGACGTGCTACGGGCGCTGTCCAGCGGTCCCGCCTACATCTGCGGCCACCACACCGGAGCGATCATCGCCGTCGAGTTCGGGGCGGCGTATCCGGAGTTGACCCGCAAAGTGATCGCTTCGGGGCTGATCTGGGTCGACGACGATGTGCGCGCCGAGTTGGGTCCCCGGTTCAAACAGTGGACGGTACAGGCCGACGGGTCGCACCTGATGGCGCACTGGGAGCGCCTGTCCTACTGGACCTCGCCCGATACAGCCCTCACCCAACGTCTGCTCCTCGATGTCTACCGGGCCGGTGAGACCAGCGAGTTCGGTCACTGGGCCTGTCTCGAGTACGACATGGAAGCCCGCTTGCCACTCGTCGGAAGCCCTGTCCTGATCCTCACGGGTAGGGATGATCCGTTCGTCACACCCCCACAGATCCAGCGGTTGACCGCGGCCCTCCCGGACACGGAGGTCTCCTACATCGACGGCAGCGTCTTCCTGCCCAACGAGAACCCAGAGGGCTTCGCCGGTGCGATCCTCTCGTTCATGTGAGGACATAGGATCGGAGGTCGCATGCAACTCGAAACCGCATTTGAGATAGTCGAAGCTGCCCGGGAGGCCGCGGACGAACTCGGTGTGCCGATGGCGATCGCCGTCGTCGATGCCGGCAAGCATCCAGTAGTGATGTTGCGGATGGACGGCGCTCTCCCGGTCGCGGTCGACACGGTGCTCGCCAAGGCGCGTACCGCGGTGCAGTTCGGCTGCCCGACCGGCGAGGTGCTGGAAGCTGCGAGGACCAACCCGACCGTGTACGACTCCTTCCTCACCGCCACACCCGACCCGATGGTCTATTCCCGCGGCGGCATCCCCCTACGGGTCGACGGAGCGCTCATCGGCGCGGTCGCCGCGTCGGGAGCCGACGGCGACCTCGACGAGCAGGTGGCGGGAGCCGGCGCCCGGCTGCTGGCAACCGCGTAGTCGCCCGCCTCCGCGGTCGCCTGTTCCGCCTAGGGAGCCGGCCGTATCTCGAAGACCATCGTGATGCGGGACGTGACGGTCTCGGCACCGCCGAATACGGGTGTGGGTACGGAACCCGAGTCGTCCAAAGCGCTCTCAGCCGCTGCGAACCTCTCGCTGTCTCCGTAGGGGTCGTAACCGGATCCCGGCATCATCCTGGCGATCCGCACGATCTCGAACCCCATGTGGTCGGCGATGGCCTGGGCGGTCGCCCGGGCATCGTCGATGGCATCGAGCAGCGCCAGCCTCTCGAACTCGGCGCGGCGGGAGACGGTGAAGTCCAGTCCCTGGAAGCGGACGTTGTCGCCTCCGGCTGTGATCACCATGTCGACCAGCCCGCCGGCGAATCCCGTACCGCGGATGCCGATCGTCAGGCGGTTCTCGTAGAGGAAGCCCTGCGAGACGCGGCCCTGTTCGGTCCAGTCGAATTCCTCCTGGATGCGGATGCCCACCGTCTGCAGGCCGCCCGGGGAGATACATGTGGGAGCGGTCGTGTGATCGGCGTCCTCCGGTTCCCCCTCCGTACACTTCGCCGCAACCTCGTCGGCAATGGCCTGGACCGTCTTGTTGCCGTCCGCCACCGCCTCGATGAGCGAGTCCCGCAGCACGCTCACGGTGAACCGGCCGATGGCCCCGTCATAGTTGACGCTCCGCGAGCCGATCCCCTCCACCGTGAGTTCGGTCAGCGCCTTCTGCTCGGACCGGACCTCTACCGGCTTTGCCGACGCTTCGCCCTCCACCCCGTTGGCTCGCGCGGAACGGGTGAGTGCAGGCGCGCTGACGAGGGCCAGCGCAACGAGCGCCGCGGTCCAGGCTGCGATCATCCGGCGCAAGCCGGGAGTCCGTATGGCTTCCATCATGTCGATCACTCCTTGTCGTTGCTCGCCGACCCGGGGTCGGACGGCCTCTTGAGTACCCTACGCCGGTAGGACGGTCTACATGCTGCCGGCGGTTCCCCCGGAGACGATCGTTCTGATCTGTCGGTGCGCAACCACGCGCGACACAGCGGGGACTCGATCAGCAGAATTCTGGTCTGCTAACCACGGCTACCAACTACCAACTACCAACTACATATCTAGAAGAGTGCGGCCAGATCCTTGACGTTCGGGATGGACTCCAGCGACCACAGGGCTTCGATCAGCCGGTTGGCCCTCTCCCCGCCCACCACGGGCCGCACCTGGCGGAGGAACTTATCGTCGAGCACCTCCTTGGGCATGGGGTTGCCGGGCCCTCCGATGGCGTTGCGCATCGTGACTGACCGGCGGTGGGTCTGGCCGCGTGCGCTGATCGTGACCGTGTTGATCACGTCCGCCAGGTAGCGGGAGTCCCAGATGCGGGTGGATTCCCGGTCCTCTTCGATCTCGATGCGGGCAGCCAGCCGGCGCGCGACCGGATCGGCCAGCCGTTCCCCGGTGAACCACTCGGCTCCCGGCTCGACATCGAGGATGGCCAGAGCGGCGGCCCACTGGACGCTGTAGATCGCTTCCCAGTAAGTACGGGGGCTCGGATCGAACATATGCGGCTTGAGGTAGAAGGCCGGCAGGCCCAGGACGATGCGGTCGATCTCGCCCACCGACAGGGCGTACTCTGCGATGAGATCCCGGAGCAACTGGAGCGCCCCGTGGCACTGGCGGCTGGCGGGCCACATCTTGAGCTGGAGTTGGTCGGCGGTGTAGAGGAAGGGTTCGGGCGACGAATCCAGTTCCTCGAGCCGGTACTCGTCTTCCCGGTGTTCGAGTTCGTCGGGTAGTTCGCCGAACCCGTTCATGGCGAGCAGGGCGGACTGGATACCCGACTGGCATTGCCAGAGGTTGCCGAAACCGATCCGGCTGATCCGCTTCGGGGCCGGAGGGCGCACCAGCAGGGACTTGCGCACCGGGTAGTTCCAGCTCAGGCCGAGCGCCAGGTTGGTCGTCTCCCGGTCGAGACCCAGCAGGCGGGCCACGGCCAGGGTAAGGCAGACCGGGATGTGCCGCTGGATGTCACCGGCCCGGTTGGCGTAGTGGAAGCGGGCGTTTATCTCGTACACGATGCACGCTGTGGCGAGGACCTGGGCGCCGCTCGCCCCGGTGCGCTGACCGACTGCCAGGAGGGTGTGGATGAGGGACGGTGCAATGTGGAGGCCGGGCCCGCCTTCCTCGAAGTCCATCGTCCGTGCCATCTGGGCATTGATCCCGGCAGCCAACTCGCAGGCGGTTCTCAGACCATCGCCGATGACCACCGCCTCGGCCCGGGCTCCTAACTCGCGGGCGTAGGCAGCGAGTTGGCAGCCGATGACCGGCCAGCCCCCATAGGTGGTCCCGACGGTGTCGACGAAGGCGCGGCGCATGCGATCCAGGGCGGGATCGGGGATGTCTCCGAGGTCGGTGTCCATCGTCTCGGCGATGAGCGACCGGGTTACGCCCACGACCCTCACCCGGCTGCGGTGTCCCGGACCGGGACGCCCACGAGGACCGAGAGGGTCGAACCCTCCTCGACCGGGATGATCCGCCGCAACCGGAGCCCGCTCCGCCCGAAGAGGGACCGGAACTCGGCTGCTGTACGTTCCCTCCCTCGCGTCAAGACCATCATCCCGACGTCCTGCGCCTTGTGGGGGTCCGGTTCGTTGCCCGGCCTCATGACGGCCTCGACGACCAATACCCGTCCGTCGCCGCGGACAGCTGCCCGGCAGCGATCGAGGAGGTCCGCCGCGGTTGCGTCATCCCAATCATGGACGATCCGCTTCAGCACGTAGGTGTCGCCGTCCGCGGGTATCGTCTCGAAGAAGTCTCCGGCCACGACGCGGCACCGCTCCAGCAGTTCCCCTTCGAGATGGTCGGTGGAGGCCACTACCTGGGGCTGGTCGAACAAGATGCCCTCCACGTCCGGGTACCGGCTGAGAACCGCGGCGAGAAGACCACCGGTGCCGCCGCCGACATCCACGACCAGCCGATGGCGCCCGAAGTCGTAGGCCGCCGCAACGGCCGCATCTTCGGGACCGGATATCTGCGCCATCGCCCGGTCGAAGGCGTGGTTGGCACTGGGATGCTCGGCCAGGTAGTCGAACAGGGGCAGGCCGTGGGCGCGCTCGAAGGCCGCCTCCCCGGTCATCACCGTGTGCGGAAGCTCCCCGTAGCTTGCCCAGATGAGGTCCTGCCATGCCAGACGCAGCCTGTTGCGCACCGAGCCCTCGACGCCGGATCGGAGGATCGATGCAGCCGCGGTGAGGTGGAAGCGGCGCTCGCCGTCCTCAGAGAAGATCCCCCGGGCGGCCAGCATTCGCAGGATCCGGTAGAGGGAGTCAGGGTGTGCGCCGGTGGCGGCTGCCAGGTCGTCGACGGTCATCGGTCGCTCGGCCACACGGTCCGCGATCCCCAACTCCGCGATGACATGGAGGCAGCGGGCCACGGCGACGCTACCGAGAACCTCGTGGATCACCGCCGGATCCGCCTGCTCGCTGCGTTGCGCCATGGACGGCACTGTACGCCGATCCGGTTGCGGTGGCAGGCGTCCCGGTATCAGAATCACCAGTGATGAGCGTCACACGAGTACTTGCAGACGAGATAGTCGGGACGGACCCGGCATCGATTCCGGACGAGGCCATGGATCTGGTGAGGGCGATGTTCGTCGATCACGTCGGGATTGCCTTCATGGGTTACCAGTTCACCGGTGGCGGGCTGGTCGGGTACGCCCGCGATCTGGGCGGTGCGGAGGAGGCGCTCCTGCTGGGAACGGACATCCGGGCTCCCGCGGAGATCGCGGCGGGGGTGAACGGCCAACTGGCCCAGAACGCCGGCATGGAGAACACCGGTCCCGGCCTCCACGCCGGCCCGCTCGTTGTGCATACCGCGCTGGCAGTGGGACAGAAGACCGGGGCGAGCGGAGCCGATGTGCTGGCGGCGATCGCTCTCGGGTACGACCTGAACGCCCGCTTCCACCTGGCGCGCACCGCCGACGAGGACCTTCGCCATCTCAACATGGTCGGCGCGGCGGTGGCCGCAAGGTTGCTCCGCCTCGACGTGTACTCCACTGCGGATGCTCTCTCGATGGCTTGGGAGTTCCCGATGCGCCAGCGCCTGTACCTCAAGCCCAAGGTTCCCAAGCGGGTGAGCGCCTTCCCGATGGGTCACCTCTTCACCGCCAGGAGCGGCATCCAGGCCGCGGTCATGGCCCAGCACGGATACCCGAACCTGGTGGATGAGATCGACCAGTTGGGGGACGAGTACGACCTCGACGCTCTCACCCGGAGATCCCCCGGCTACGAGTCGATCACCCGGGGGCTCTTCCTCAAGCCGTACGTGGCCAGCCACCTGTGTCACATGGTCCTGCAGACCGTCTCGGAAGTCGTGGACGCAAACGAGATCGCCCCCGGGGAGATCACCAGGATCGAGGTCGGGTTACCGCATATCTACACGATTCCCCACCAGAGCGATCCTTCACCGGAGACGTTCTGGGAGAGCATCTACAGCGCCGAGTGGGCGATCTCGATGGTGGCCCATCGCGTACCGCCCGGACCCGACTGGTGTACGCCCGAGCGACTGGCCGATCCCTCATCGAGAGCCTTGGCAGAGAGGGTCCGAATCGTCGAGCACCCGCCTGCAACCGCCGCCCTGGCACGAAAGGACTTCCTCGCGGTGGACGGCTGGGTCAGGCTCGAGACGGGTGGACGGGTCTTGACGGGGACCAGGACGATGGCGGAGACCTATGGCAGCCCGACCACCCCGATGACCCCCGAGATGCTCGAGGAGAAGTTCCTCCGGGTCAGCGAGCCCACCCTGGGGCACACGAGAGCCCGGCCGGCCTGGGAGCAACTCAACCAGGTCCACCAGCTAGACGATGTCAGAGAACTGACGCGCTTTCTGGTGGCTAGGAGTTAGTGGCTGGTATAGATCACTACTAATCGCAAACCAATGCCAACCCGACACCCGGCACCTGACACCCGGCACCTGCCAGCTACTCCTTCTCGAGCCAGACGAGTTCGTAGTTGACCTTCCAATCGCCTCCGACGAAGCCCTTCACGAACAGGTAGTAGCCGTCGGCGGACACCCACACGTCGTAGGGTGGGTGATCGTTGGAAGTCTCGACGAACCGCACGTGATGGCACGGGAAGGTTCCCGAGCGGACCGTGATCTCCTCGTCACCCAGGTACTCGACGCTCGCTCCGACGAACTCGAGATGAGGTCCGGTGGCGCCGATGTGGTGAGAGGAGCAGAACGGCATGTTGTCCAGGCTCTGGCGCCCGGTCTGCGTGTAGTCGAGTCTCGCGAGGATCCAGGCATCAGATTGCAGGGCGTGGGTGCCGAGGGTGGCCGAGGAGGACTCACGTGAGGCGTTCTGGGAGATCCTCCCCGCGTCGGTCAAGGCCTCGCATTCGATCGAGTCGTCGGTGAACCTGTACCAGGCCGTACCCTGCGTGTTGTCGTCGACCATGACCCGGATGGAGGCGTCGCGTGGTGAGTAGTCCTCGTCCATCGCCAGGACGACATCCCGGATGATTCCGTTGTCGTACAACTGGCAGAACGACCGCAGCACCCTCAGGCCGTCGCCGTGCGTGGTGATGGTGAAGTCCTCCCGGCTGCGCTTGTGGTCCCCCTCGCGTTCCTGGTACCAGGAGACGATCCGTCCCCTCAACGTGGTGTGATCCATCTTGGCGCTCTCCCTGAATCTCGCGATGTGATCACTCTATCGAACCGGAGTGATGTGCCGTCGGTGCACCGTTGCAATCGCGGTCCGGGGATGGGAGGAGGCGACCGGACAACACCGAACGCTGCCGCATCCCGGCGCAAGAAGTAGAGGCGACAGTCTCGCCTCCGCCTAGCCGAAGTCGATAGCGTCGAACCCGTCGGGGAATGCCGGGGGGGCGTCATGCCAGTCGACGGCCATTGCGCTCGAGGACCGGCACAGGCCGATGACGTAGGTGTCGGTGCCGGATCCGGGGCCGGAGTGGCCGATCTCCGCCGGTCGGTAGAAGTATCCCCCCGCCTCGTACGGGATCATCCTCGTCCCGTCCGGGAACACCTCTCCGTTCTGCATGGCCCCCTCCAGGAAGTACACCTCCTCCGCACAGGGGTGCGTCTCCCACTTGCTGATCTCCGCCCCCCAGTGGATGAGGCCGATGATCCAGGTACGGGCCCCGGTGTCCGGATCCTCGGCCAATCGCTTGTGCAACAGCCCGGGGGTGACCCCTGGCGTGGTGGAGGCAACCCAGCTCATCTCGTGCAGGGACAGCGGTTCGAGACCAGCGGGTCCGTTCGCACCTGTGGCGGGGATCATCTCCAGCAGACCGGTCGAGAACATGAGGAAGCGGCATCCTGAGTCGCCGGCCTCGATATTCGACACGGTGGTGCCGGCGGGAACCCGCAGGTAGCTGTAGCCCCGTAGGGTCTGGTCGTCGACGGTCATCGCGCCGTCCAGTACGAACACCTCGGTCAGAGCCGAGAATGACCGGGCTCCTCCGGCCGTCCAACCGCCCGGCGCCGTGACGACCTGCGACACCGACCCGTCGGCCGATTGACTGAGGATCTTCGTGCTGACGCCGTCGGGCAGGCCGCGGACGTCTAGATGTCGTTCGAGGAGGGCGGAGGTCCGTACCCCTGCCAGGAACGTGTTCGATCGGTCATACTCCTCCGGTCCCATCAACCCTCCCAAGATCGTTCGTCCGAGAGTACTGCGAGCACAAGATCATCGACGGGCAACTGGCAACCGGCTACGATGCCGGGATGCTGCTGCCGAATAGTCCTGCACCCCAGTTCAGCCTTCCGGACCAGGACGGAACGGAAGTCCGCCTGTCCGACTTTCGCGGGCGGTGGGTGGTCTTCTGGTGGTACGCGAAAGCGGCGACCGAGGGGTGAAGGCGCGAAGGTGAGGGGTTCCGTGCCAGAACCCCTGAATTCGAGTCCGAGGATGTGGTGATCCTGGGAGCCTCCTACGACACGCCGGCGGAGAACCGCGCATGGCATGAGGATATGGGCTTCGGCTTCCGGCTGCTGTCGGACCCCGACCGAGCGGCCGCCGCCGCTTACGGGGTTGTCCGGCCACCCACCGACCGGTTCGCCGCCTACCCTGCGCGGGCCACCTTCGTCATCGATCCGGCCGGGCTGGTCGGTTTGGTGTACGTGGTGGCGGGTAGCCAGATCGACAGCCACGCCTCCACGGTCCTGGAGGATCTGCTCATCCTCAAGCGCGGGTGAAGCTACTTCGCTCTCCCGGACCCTGATTACGAGGACGGATCGGGGTAGGCGGCCACGATCTGGCGGGATCTGCGAACCACTGCCTCGTCGATCATGCGACCGTTCTCGTCGACGATGATGCCGCGCCCGGAAGCAATGGCCCGGTCGTAGGCCTCGACCATCCGGCGCGCCTCCTCCAACTCAACAGCGCCAGGTGTGAAGGTCTCGTTGATGATCCGGACGTGGGCCGGATGGATGGCGGAACGTCCTGCGAAACCCATGTCCGCCAGTTCCTGGGTGGAGCGCCTGAGTTGGTCGAGGGTGCTCATGTCCAGGTTGGTGTAGACCGGCCCGATCGGGCCTTCTATCCCGGCGGCCGCCGATGCCCAGACCAGCATGGATCGGGAGGCGAGCCAGGCCGGATGTTCCGGCGGCACGGACATCCCTAGGTCGGCGCCCATGTCCGCCTCGCCTGCCATGAGGCGGATGACCCTTTCATGAGCGGCCATCGACGGTGCATCGAGCAGGCCCCGACCGCTTTCGACCAGGGCAGTGAGACCGGTGCCTGCTACAGCCCGGGTAGCGGAGATCCGTTCGATGAGCCGGAGGTCGGCTTTGGGGACGACGATCGTGTCGATGTCGAGTCCGGCGAGAGCGTTGAGGTCCGACGCGAGGTGATCCGGGTGGCTGTTGATCCTCACGCCCACGCATGCACCGTCGCGCTTCAGGCTCGGGATCGCCCGCTGCGCCTCCCGGCGGGCCAGTTCCTTGGAGCCTACGGCAACGGCGTCCTCCAGATCGACCAGAACCAGGTCGGCGTGGCGCTGTGCCGCTTTCAACAGCATCTTCGGCCGGTCGGCCGGTACGTACAGGACGCTACGGATCATCGGGCCGGAGAGTAGTGGCTTGTGGCTAGTAGCCGTCTCACCGTTCACCACTCACAACTGGCCCAGGTAACGTCGGGTGGGATGGCACGCCCTGCACGCCGCCATGATCATGACGCCGGGGGGGACCGTGAGGTCCTGGCTGCCAAGGCCGACCTGCGTGAGGCGGTCTGGGATCGGCTGATCGCCGCCAAAGCCTCCCGATTTCCTGGAGCCCGTGGACGCATCCCGAACTTCGTAGGCGCGGAGGCGGCAGCCGAGCGCCTCCGGCACACCGAGGAGTGGTTAGCTGCTGGGACGCTCAAGTCGAATCCGGACTCTCCGCAGTGGCCGGTAAGGCAGAGGGCGCTCGAGGATGGAAAGCTGGTCTTCATGGCCGTGCCAAGGCTCGCCGAGCCTGACCCGTTCTTCTGCCTTGATCCGGACGACCTGGCCGACACCCCGCGGCGCGCCTCATCCATCAAGGGGGCAAGCCGATCAGCCCGGACGGTACGGGTTGAGGAGATGGAGCCGGTTGACCTGGTTGTCACCGGTTGCGTGGCGGTGGACCCGACCGGTGCCCGCTTGGGCAAGGGTGGGGGCTTCAGCGATCTGGAATACGCCTTGGGCTGGGAAGCCGGTTTGATCGGACCAGCCACGGTGGTGGCTACCACTGTGCACGAGACCCAGGTGGTGGAACCGAACACGATCCCCCTCACCGACCATGACATGGCGCTGGATCTCATCGTGACACCCGAACGCGTGATCCCTTGCGAAGGACGACGCGACCCCCCTCGAGTGCGCTGGGAGGAACTCACCGAGGAGAAGATTGCCTCGATCCCACTGCTGCAGGCTCTACGTCCGGAGTAGTTGCTATTTGCTAGTTGTGTGTGGCACTGACCTACGTTTGTTACCCACTGCCCGCTGGCACCATTCACAAGCCACAAGCCACAAGCCACAAGCCGCCACCGACCACCCCCGGCTACCGTCACGCGGTCATCGCGAGCCGGAAGGTACAGAACATGGCCCGAGTCCTGGCAGCCGGATTGCTCCTGTTCCTGGTGGCGGGCGCGTGCGGGAGATCGGCTGGTGACCCGGACGCTCGACGGGAGTTGGTGGTGTCGGCCGCGGCCTCGCTCACGGATGCGTTCCGCGAGATCGAGGGGGCCTTCGAAGAGACGAATCCGGCGGTCGACGTGATCCTCAACCTGGGGGGTAGCGCCCTCCTCCGGGAACAGATCCTCTCGGGCGCCCCGGTTGGAGTGTTCGCGTCCGCCAGCCTCCGGATCATGGACCAGGTCTCGGACGCCGGCCGGCTCGACGGTTCCTACCGGGTGTTCGCCCACAACCGCATGGCGATCGCGGTTCCTGCGGGCAACCCGGCCGGGATCCTCGGCCTGGACGATCTGGCGGACGAGACGCTCTTGGTGGGCTTGTGTGCGCCGGCGGTTCCGTGTGGCTACCTGGCACGGGAAGTGCTGGCCGGGGCAGGGATCCGTCCGGCCGTGGACACCGAGGAAACCAACGTGCGGGCACTGCTCACCAAGGTGGAGGCCGGGGAGCTCGACGTGGCGATCGTGTACGTCACGGACCTTGAGGCCTCGGAAGGGGTGGAGGGGATACCGATCGCCGACCGCTACAACGTGGATGCCGAGTACCCGCTTGGGGTGGTGAACGGATCGCCGGAGCCGGCCGACGCCCGACTGTTCGCCGCCTTCGTGCTGTCTGCGGAAGGCGGGCGGATACTGGAAGGTCACGGGTTCTCTCTACCGTAGGCTGGAATGAGCGTCACGCGCAGGAATCGAGGAGATACGGGCCTCCCCCGGTCAACCAGGCGCCGTCCTCGGCTCTCGCCCCCACTGTTCATCCTCATCCCGGCCGCCATCGGACTTGCGCTGTTCGTGGTGCCGGTGCTGGGTCTCCTCGTGCGTACGCCGTGGCGGAACCTGCTCTCGCTCCTCTCCGCGGAGATGGTGATCGACACGCTCTGGCTTTCCCTGGTCTCTTCGGTGGCCGCGGCGGTGATCTCCCTAGCCGTCGGCGTGCCTCTCGCCTGGGTACTGGCCCGCTCCGATCTCCCTGGAAGGTCGGTGGTCAGGGGCCTGGTGCTTCTTCCAATGGTCCTGCCGCCCGTCGTCGGGGGCGCAGTCCTGCTGTTCGCGCTCGGACGGCGAGGGCTGGTGGGCGCGCCGCTCGAGCGGGTGACCGGTATCACCCTCCCATTCACCACCTGGGGCGTGATCGTGGCCGTCTCGTTCGTGGCCATGCCGCTGATGGTCATCACGGTAGAGGGAGCATTGCGCAACCTCGATCCGGGCTTCGAGCGGGCCGCCGAGACCCTGGGAGCGGGGCGGTGGACGGTGCTGCGGCGGGTGACCCTTCCCATGATCGCTCCCTCTCTGGTCGCCGGGACCGCCTTGACCTGGGCCCGGGCGCTGGGCGAGTTCGGTGCCACCCTCACCTTTGCGGGCAACCTGCAGGGCCGGACCCAGACCCTGCCCCTAGCGGTGTTCGTCGCCCTCGAGAGCGACCGGGACACGGCTATAGCCTTGAGCCTTTTGATGGTGGTCGTCTCGCTGGTAGTGCTTGTCGCTCTTCGAGATCACTGGTGGAGGCGCCGGTGAGCGGCGGCCTCGACGCCCGCGTCGTGGTGGAGCGGGAGGGCTTCCATCTCGACGTGTCCTTGAGCATCCCGCCAGGCCGGACGGTGGCGGTACTCGGCCCGAACGGGGCGGGGAAGACCACCCTGGTAGAGGCCCTGGCAGGGTTGGTGCCCCTGGACCGAGGGTCCGTGACCCTTGGGGGCCGGCTCCTCGACGCTCCTGGTGAGGGCGTTTTCGTAGAGCCGTACCGGAGACGCATAGGGGTGGCCTTCCAGGACGGGATGCTCTTTCCCCACCTCAGTTCCCTCGAGAACGTCGCGTTCGGACTGCGCGCCGGAGGCGCACCCCGTTCCGAGGCGCGGCGAGTAGCCGGGGAGTGGCTGGCGGCGGTGGGAATGTCCGACATGGCCGACCGGCGACCGGCGGCGCTTTCCGGGGGTCAGGCGCAAAGGGTGGCCTTCGCACGGGCTCTGGCGACCGAACCGGAGATGCTCCTGCTCGACGAGCCGTTCTCGGCGCTGGACATCACATCGAGGGCCGGACTCCGGCGAATGCTCCGCGAACACCTGGCAGGTTACTCCGGACCCCGCCTCCTGATCACCCACGACCCGACCGAGGCATTCCTGCTAGCCGATAGGCTGGTGATCCTGGAGAAGGGCTCCGTCGTCCAGAGCGGCACGGCCGACGAGATCCGGCTCCGGCCCGCGAGTCGCTACGCCGCCGATCTGGCCGGGGTCAATCTGCTGGTAGGCGTAGCTTCCGGACGTGGCCTGACTGTGGACGGGCACGATCTCGTGATTGCGGAGGCCCTCGAAGGCCGGGTGATCGCCACGGTCCACCCGCGGGCTATCTCGATCCACCTCGAGCAACCCGGCGGCAGCCCCAGGAACTCCTGGAGGACCGCGATACGCCACGTCGATCACCACGCCGACCGCGTCCGGATTCAGACGGATGGCCCGCTGTCCCTAACCGCCGAGGTGACGCCGGAGGCTCAGTCCTCCTTGAACCTGCTTCCCGGCTCCCCGATCTGGCTGTCCATCAAAGCCACCGAGATACTGGTGGTTAGCGGTTAGTTAGTTGCTAGTTTACATTGCTTACTGACGACTGACCACCAGCCACAAGCCACAAGCCACAAGCCACTAGCCACAAGCCACTAACCACGACTCGGCGGGCTGATTCGCCGTGCCCAGGCTTGGAGCAACCGATCGAGGATCATGGCCAGCAGGACGATCGCCAGGCCGGCCGCGAACCCCGATCCCACCGAGTCGCTCCGGCGCAGCCCGCGCACCGTCTCCAGGCCGAGTCCACCGCCGCCCACCAGCCCGGCGATCACCACCATCGCCAACACGAGCATCACCGTCTGGTTTATCCCCGCGATGATGGTGGGCATGGCGAGGGGAAGCTGGACCTTTCGCAGTATCTGGCTCTTGGTGGCCCCGAAGGCACGCGCGGCCTCGGTCGCCTCCGCGGAGACCCGACGTATTCCTAGGCTGGTGAGCCGGGTGGCTGCGGGGAGAGCGTAGAGCACCGAGGCGATGATGCCCGGGATCCTTCCCACGTTGAAGAGGATGATCACCGGAACGAGGATCACGAAACTGGGGATCGTCTGGAGGAAGTCCAGCACCGGTTTCAGCAGTCGTTCGAACCGGTTGCTACGTGACGAAAGCACGCCAAGCGGGATCCCGAGCGCGATGGCGAGGATGACCGCCACGATCACCTGCGCCAGCGTGTCCATCGACAGGGTCCACATGCCGAGCAGCCCGAGTCCCACGGCGCACGCTCCTCCGAGGGTGGCCAGGCCGGGTCCGCCGAACCACCATCCCGCCAGTATCACGGCGATCACCACCACCGGCCACGCCAGGGTGGAACTGAAGAACTCCCTCAGGGGGGTCACCGCGTAGATGGTCACGAAGTCGCTGAAAGGCCCGGTTCCTATCCAGGACTCTCCGATCTGGTAAAGGTTCTTTCCCACCCAGTCGACCAGGCTGTCCACCGGCCCTGCAAAGGAGAATGCCACCGCAGAGGGGAACTCCGGTCCCTCGCGGGTCGTGCCGAACACGAGGGCGGCGACCAGGATGGTCCCCCCCAGGACCCGGCGCGGATGGCGTTCCGGAGCGGACTCCCGCCCGGAGCGGCTGAACGATCTCCTAGCGGCGGCGAAGGGGTAGGCGATGGCCTGACCTATTCCCCGGATGATCCGGTCGATCCCCTCGGGAACCGCTTCTATCCGCCGGACCCACTCGCTCCCGGTGTAGCGGTCGGGGAAGAAGCGCAGCCGTCCCTTGCCGGCGCCGAGTCCGGCGGCGCCGTGGGTGAGGCGGTCCATGATCATGGCCAGCACCACGATGGCGAGTCCGGCTTCGAGGGCGCGTCCCACGAACAGCCTCCTGAGGGACTCGAGGACCACCTGGCCGAGCCCGCCTGCGCCGATCAGAGCGGCGATCACGACGATGCTGAGCGCCATCATGATGGTCTGGTTGATGCCGGTGAGGATGGTCGGCATGGCTTGGGGAAGTTGCACCTTGCGCAGGATCTGGCCCGGGGTTGCACCGAACATCTCGGCCGCCTCGACGGTCGAGGACTCGACGGAGCGGATTCCCAGGGTGGTGAGACGGATCACCGGCGGCAATGCGTAGATCACGGTGGCGATGATGGCGGGAACCCTTGCGATCCCGAACAGCAACACCACCGGGATGAGGTAGACGAAGGCCGGAAGGGTCTGCATGGCATCGAGCAAGGGCCTCAGCGCACGCTCCACGCGCTCGCGGCGCGCGCCCCATATGCCCAACGGGACGCCGATCGCAACCGCGATCACCACTGCCACTCCCATCAAGGCGAGGGTCTGGACGCTCTCTTCCCACAGGCCGACCGACCCGAAGTACATGACGCCCACCCCGGTCAGGAGACCCCCCTTGATCCCGAGGATGGAGGTGGCGAGCATTCCGGTGGCCGCGACGACGACGTACCAGGGCACCCACAGGAGGGCGGCCTCCACCCACCGGAGGCTGTAGTCGATCGTGTCGCTGATCGGGTTGAGCACCACCAGGAAGAGAGCGTGGGTTGTCTGGTTGCTTATCACCCAGCGGCGGGCCTCGTTGATCCACTCGGCGAGGGGGATGCGCCAGGTTTCCGGGAAGGCCCCAACGGTATTGAGGGACAGTTCGAGGGTGATCAGCGCCGCAAGCGCCACCAGCAGGAGCCCTCCGGCCCGGATCCGGCGCCGCCTGTCCAATTCGAGCCGTGTCCGGACGGCGGCGGCGACAGTCATCGGGGGTCTAACCACCCACCAGCGTCGACACCGCTTCCCGGTCTACCTGGCCGATCAATCGTCCCTGCTCGTCCACGACTCCGATCGGCTCGGATCCGGCCAGGAGCGCGGGCAGCACATCTTCGAGGACGCTGTTTGAGGGTACCGATGTGCGAATCTCCTGATCGCCGGGGAGTGGCGCGATCACGGCCCTCACGGTGACCACCTTGATCTTCGGGGCGTCCTTGGTGAACTCGCGCACGTAGTCGTCGGCCGGCGCCGACACGATCTCCTCGGGTGTTCCCAACTGCATGAACACCCCGTCCTTCATGATGGCTATGCGGTCGCCGAGCTTGAGGGCTTCCTGGAAGTCGTGGGTTATGAACACCAGCGTCCTGTGCATCTCCGCCTGCAGCGACAGCAACTCGTCCTGCATGTCTCGGCGGATCAGCGGATCGAGGGCCGAGAACGGCTCATCGAAGAAGAGGATCTCGGGTTCCACGCATAGGGCGCGGGCCAGCCCCACCCGCTGCTGCATCCCGCCCGATAGTTGCTGCGGGTAATAGTCGCTCCAAGCCTCGAGCCCGACCGAGTCCAGCACCTTGAAGGCCCTCTCGTACCGGTCGGCCTTTGCGACGCCCTGTACCTCGAGCCCGAACGCCACGTTGTCGAGCACCCTCCGGTGGGGGAACAGACCGAAATGCTGGAATACCATCGACATCCGGTGCCTGCGCAGATCGCGGAGTTCCTGATCGTCGAGGTCGCCGATCGCAACTCCTTGGATCAGAACCTCTCCGTCCGTAGGTTCGATGAGACGTGACAGGCATCGGATCAGGGTTGACTTCCCGGATCCCGACAGGCCCATGACAACGAAGGTCTCGCCTCTCCGGACCTTGAAGGAAACGTCCCTGACTGCGACGACGCAACCGGTCTCGTCGAGGATCTCCTGGCTGCTCCCGCCTCCGTCGGCCATCGACCGGGCCGGGCCGGGGGCGTCGCCGAATATCTTCCAGACGCCTCCACACTCCAGGGGTGCGTAATCCGTGCCTGCTGTCAAATCGGTGCCGATCCTGTCGGGATGCTCGAAGAAGGGATTATAAGTTGGCACGACCGCGGAGGGGCCTAATAGCGAAAACCGGATTACAGTTCACGTCACATGCACGTGAGATGTAGGAATCGGTCGCTCGGCGGGCGGTGCTGTCCGTGACGAGCGCGATATAGGCATATTGACATGAAAGGAAAGTGGGTTATGAGACGAATGCTGCTGCCGCTGTTTGTGGCGGTCATGCTCATATTCGTTGCGTGCGGTGACGACGAGGCCGACCAACCGGCCGAAACCGCCGCCACGTCTGCCACACAGGCGACAACGGCCGCCACGGTCGCGGAGGAGGCGCCCACAGTCACCGACGAGCCCGAGGCTCCGCCTGCCGCGGCGGATGACCTCCCGACGATCCGTCTGGCTGTGAATCCGTGGAACGGTTCGGCGGTGAACGTCGAGGTGGCCAAGCAACTGCTCGAGGGCGAACTCGGTTACACAGTGGAGACGGTGGACATCGACGAGAACGCCCAGTGGAGCGCCATCAACACCGGTGACCTGCATGCCTCGCTGGAGGTCTGGCCGTCCGGCCACGCCCAGAACGTCGCTGACTTTATCGACAACCCCGACGGGAACGTGGTCAACGCGGGTCTCTTGGGCCCTGTGGGAAAGATCGGTTGGTTCACCCCCACTTTCGTGATCGAGCAGTACCCGGCGGCGGCGACGTGGGAGGGTTTCCTGGATCCGGAGTTGGCGGGGATGTTCGCCACGGCGGAGACGGGTGACAAGGGCCAGTTCCTGGGTGGCGACCCCAGTTGGGTCCAGTACGACGATGACATCATCGCCAACCTGGGTCTGCATCTCGAAGTGGTGTGGGCTGGATCGGAGGAGGCGATCCTGGCCGCGATCGACGCTTCCGTCGCCCGGGAGGAGCCGGTGCTCGTGTACTTCTGGACCCCGCATTCGGCGTTCAACGCGTACGACCTGAGCGAGGTCGAGCTTCCTGCGTACTCCGACGAGTGCTACGCGACCGCCGATGAGGACGGGGTGGACTGCGCCTACCCGGCCGACGACTTGTTCAAGATCGTGTGGGCGGGCCTCGAAGAGGCGGCGCCGACTGCATGGGCCCTGCTCCACAACATGAACTACACCACCGCCGACCAGATCTCGATGCTGGCCGCGGTGGAGTCCGAGGGCAAGAGCATCGAGCAGGCGGCTTCGGAGTGGATCGCAGCCAACGAATCGACCTGGGGCGCGTGGCTGAGTGGAGAGATGGCCGAGACCGCCATGGCAATGAGCGCCGAGAAGGGCGATCTCGGGACGATCCGTCTGGCTGTGAATCCGTGGAACGGTTCGGCGGTGAACGTGGCGGTCGCCAAGCAGTTGCTGGAGAGCGAGTTCGGTTACACCGTGGAGACGGTGGACATCGACGAGAACGCCCAGTGGAGCGCCATCAACACCGGTGACCTGCATGCCTCGCTGGAGGTCTGGCCGTCCGGCCACGCCCAGAACGTCGCTGACTTTATCGACAACCCCGACGGGAACGTGGTCAACGCGGGTCTCTTGGGCCCTGTGGGAAAGATCGGTTGGTTCACCCCCACTTTCGTGATCGAGCAGTACCCGGCGGCGGCGACGTGGGAGGGTTTCCTGGATCCGGAGTTGGCGGGGATGTTCGCCACGGCGGAGACGGGTGACAAGGGCCAGTTCCTGGGTGGCGATCCGAGTTGGGTCCAGTACGACGATGACATCATCGCCAACCTGGGCCTGCATCTCGAGGTCGTGTGGGCCGGATCGGAGGAGGCCATCCTCGCGGCGGTTGACGCCTCGATATCCCGTGAGGAGCCCGTGCTGGTCTACTTCTGGACACCGCACTCGGCGTTCAACGCCTACGACCTGACCCAGGTTGAACTACCTGCGTACTCCGACGAGTGCTACGCGACCGCCGATGACGACGGCGTCGACTGTGCCTACCCGGCCGATCCGCTCTTCAAGATCGCCTGGGAAGGGCTCGAGGAGGCGGCGCCTGCCGCATGGGCCCTGCTCCACAACATGAGCTACACCACCGCCGACCAGATCTTCATGCTGGCCGCGGTGGAGTCCGAGGGCAAGAGCGTCGAGGACGCTGCTGCCGCATGGATCGCAGCCAACGAATCGACCTGGAGCGCCTGGCTCCCGTAGGGCCGGCAGTCGACGAAGGAAAGCGAAAGGGCCGGGTGCCGATCACCCGGCCCTTTCCTTCTTGGTGGCTGGTGGTACCACACCAATGACCGGCACTGGCTTTGGCTGCCTACCTCCTGCCATTCACCGGTACCTGACCACGGTTCACGGTCCCCGGCTCACCAACCATCAACTACCGACTAGGGCCTATCCCTCATCCAACCTCCACGGGTACGTCCACGAGGGAGCCGTACTCGGTCCAAGATCCGTCGTAGTTCTTGACCCGGTCGTAGCCGAGCAGTTGGCTGAGCACGAACCACGTGTGGGCGGAGCGCTCTCCGATGCGGCAATACACGATCGCATCGCGGTCGGGTCCGACACCCTCCCCCCCGTAGAGTGCCTCCAGGTCCTCCCGGGATTTGAAGCTCCCGTCCTCCTCGGCAGCCTTCGGCCAGGGGATGTTTCGGGCGCCCGGTACGTGTCCTCCCACGTAGGGTTGTTCCTGCGGTAGGTGGTCGGGCGCCAGCTTCTCGCCGGTGAACTCCTCGGGAGACCGCACGTCCACGTAGGTGGCGTCATCCAATCTCGCCAGTACCTCGTCGCGCAGGGCACGTAGCCCGGGACGGTCCTCGCCCTCGATGGTCACCCCGGTTGCCTCGTAGGAAGGCACATTGGTGGCCATGGGCCGTCCTTCGATGTTCCACTTGAGGCGTCCCCCGTTGAGCAACTTGACGTTGTCGAAGCCGCGATAGCGCAGCAGCCAGTAGCCGTAGGCGGCGAACCAGTTGTTGTTCCCCCCATAGAGAATCACGGTCGTGTCGGGGCCGACGCCGGATCGGGACAGCAGGGTCCCGAGACCTTGCCCGTCCAGATAGTCACGGCGGACCGGGTGCTGGAGATCCTCGAACCAGTTCCATGCGACCGCGCCCGGTATGTGGCGCCTTCCGTATGCGGTGACATCCTCGTCCACTTCGATGATCCGGAGGGTCGGGTTGTCGAGATTCGCCTCCAGCCAGTCGGTCGAGACGAGTGCGTCGGGATTGTGATAGCTCATGTTCATTGCTCCTTTGCGTTCGGATCCGGGAACCGGATCGGTGGAGTGACGCCGTGTTCCGTGTGCTCTCGGGTGGGTGGCGCCTCAGGAGCGAGGGTGGTCGCCCGCGCCCGTGGTTACCGACCGAGAGCCGGTACACGGGGGACAACAGGAGGAGGGCGCGCAGCGGGCCGCTTCAGCCGGGTGGGTGCGGCTCGGGTCCCGGGGTGGAGTCATGGATGAAGCTGCTCCTGCAATCGCGCGTCTCTTGCGGTGGCCACGTTACGAGCGGGCCGCGATGGTTGTCAACAAGTGCGTGTCCGGTCAGCGCGTAGCAGGTTGGATTATCCCGAACTCGTTGCCGCCCGGTTCCCGGATGCGTGTCCAACGCCCGACCCCGGGTATCTCCATGATCTCGGCGACACAACTGCCTCCCGCTTTCTCGCAAGCCGAGATAGCCGCTTCCAGGTCGGCCACCTGCACGGTATTGATCGTATTGGGCGCGGTGCCCTCCGGCGCCAACCCTACCGCTCCGTTGATACCGGGTTCTTCTTCCCCTGTGGTCGCCAGCCAGTAGTCGAATTCACCCCACCTGTTGAAGGTCCATCCGAGCGCCTCTTCGAAGAACGCCACCGACCCCAGGGGATCTGACGAGTTGAACTCGAAGTGGATGAGACGATTCTCCATGGGTTTTTCCTTCGGCTTGGACGATGGATGCCTGTTCAGGCTAACCGACCCGGATCCATCTGCTATGTTGGGACGTGACAACAGCGCCGATTTGACCAGTCAGCTTGCGGGCGCTCTACAAAACCAGCTAAAGCGACCGGACGTGTATGCGCAATCCGCTTCACGGGGCCGCCAAAGCTGGCGGCCCTTCTCTCGTAGTGGGCCGCCTTGAGTGCCGGGATCCTGACCCGAACTGGAGGAGCCGTGCACGGATCAGACTTGAGAACGCCCACCTTGTTCGCCAGACTCCTCGCCGAGATACCCGTGCTCGTTGCGGATGGGGGTATGGGTACCTCCCTTTTCAAGCTCGGCATGCCGACGGGTTCCTGTCCCGAACTGTTGAACGTGGAGAATCCCGAGATGGTTACGCGAGCTCACCAGGGGTTTATCGATGCGGGGTGTGACGTGGTTCTCACCAACACGTTCGGTGGAAACCGACGCCGACTTACCCTGCACGGACTCGAGAATCGGGTCGATGAGCTCAACGCGGCGGGTGTGGCGCTGGTGCGGCAGCTTGTGGAAGAGTGCGGCCGGCCTGTCGCGGTGGCCGGGAGCGTGGGACCGACCGGCGATCTGCTGGCCCCGCTCGGCGATCTTGATCATCGGACCGCAGTGGCGGTTTTCGAGGAACAGATCGAGTCGCTGGCCAGGGCTGGCGTGGATGTGGTGTGGATCGAGACGCTCTCGTGCCGGGCGGAACTCGAGGCGGCCTACGAAGCTGCTCGCGTGACGGAGATACCAGTGGTGGCGACCATGAGCTTCGACACACACGGCAAGACCATGATGGGTTTCGCTCCCGGTCAGTTCAGTGCCTGGAGCCAAGCCCAGACTCCGCGACCGGCCGCGATCGGCGCCAATTGCGGGGTTGGAGCGGGAGATGTGGTGCTGGCGGTACGGGAACTCGCAGAGGCACATCCCGGGGCGCCGATAGTCGCCAAGGCCAATTGCGGGCTTCCTGCCTACACCGAGGGGCATCTCCGGTATCCCCATGGCCCGGACACCATGCCGGTCTATGTCGAACTGGCCATGAGGGCAGGAGCTCGTGTCATCGGCGCCTGCTGCGGGAGCGGGCCGGGGCACATCGCTGCCATCAGGGAAGAGGTCGACTGCAGCCGCGCGAGAGGCAGGGTATCCGCCGAAGAGATCAGCCGCCGCCTCAGCGTCGTCCCCCGCCCCAAGGCGACCAGCACCCGAAGGCGCCACCGTCGGCGTTAGTGGTCAGTGGTCACAACTAACAACTCGACTAAAGCTGAACCCGTCGCCGATGGGGACGATCACGGTTTCGGTGCGGGGGTCCGTCTGGATGTGCCGGGCGAACGCGGTTGACGCCAGGGCGATCGGATCCGGCTGCTCGTCGACGACCCGGCCGTTCATGAACAGATTGTCGGCGATCAGAATCCCGGATGGCTTGAGGCGCGGTACCAACTCTTCGTAGTAGTGGATGTAGCCTTCTTTGTCGGCGTCCACGAAGGCCAGATCGACTGACCTGGTGGACGGAAGGGCTCTCAGCGTCTCGAGCGCCGGAGCGATCCTGAGGTCGATTCGCTCCGCTACGCCCGCTCTCTCCCAGTAGCGGCGGGCGACCGAGGTGTACTCCTCGTCGATATCGCAGCACAACAGCCTCCCGTCCGCCGGAAGGGCCCGAGCCATGGCGAGCGCCGACAGGCCCGTGAAGGTTCCTACCTCCACAACGAAGCGGGCCCGGACCAGCCTCACCATGAATGCGAGCAGGGCTGCCTGCTCGATGCCTACCTGCATGGTGCGGATCGCTCCCATCGCGGCTGTCTCCTTGACCAGCTCATCCACCAGCTGATCGGCGGGAGGGTTGTGGGCGATCATGTAGTCGTATATGGCTGCGGGCAGGTGCGGGTTCTGGCTCATGGCGGAAACTTAGTGGCTTGTGGGTTGTGGGTTGTGGCAGTTGGCTGGTGGACGGTTTGTCCGTTGCCCATGGCTGGCGGCTGACGGTGAGGCGCTCTCCGTTACCATCCGCGGCGGTCATGAAGCATGTGGATCTCGTCATTATCGGGGCCGGTCCTTCCGGCGCAGCCACCGCGATACGCGCCGCTCGCCAGGGGGTCAAGACCGTGGTGTTCGATCGGGCGCCCTACGGGCGGGACAAGGCGTGCGGTGACGGCCTGACACCAAGGGCCGTGGGTGTGCTGGGTCAACTGGGGATCGATCTCGGTGACGCCCACCTGATCCACGGACTCCGGATGATCGCAGGTTCCACCGAACGCGTGCTTCCATGGCCGGAGACGAGTCGGTTCCCCGCTCACGGGGCGGTCTGGCCCCGCCGGGCGCTGGACGCGGCGTTGGTCGACGCGGCCTCCGCGGCGGGTGCGGAGATCGTGTGGAACACAGAGGCGCTGCCTGTCTTCGAAGGTGAGCGTGTGGAAGGGGTCAAGGCGGGTGGCGAGACTTGGAAGGCGCGGATGGTGGTGGCTGCAGGCGGCGCCCCCGGAAAGGCCGCCAGGATGCTGGGGGCGACGCGTGTGTCACAGGAGCCCTACGGGGTGGCGATCCGCAGCTACGTCTCCTCGCCTCGTCACGCCGAGCGTTACCTCGAAGCCTGCCTGACGATGCAGGATGCGGCTGGTAACTCGGTTCCGGGATACGGGTGGATCTTCCCGGCCGGAGACGGAACGGTCAACATCGGCGCCGGGTCGATGTCGACCATGAAGCGTTTCAAAAGGCTCAACCTCAACTCATTGCTCGAGCTCTACCACGCCCGCGTACGGGACTCGTGGGAGCTGGGCCCCTACCTGGAGCGGCCCCGGGCATGGCGTCTCCCCATGAGCACGGTGCGAAGGCATGGTCCGGGATGGGTGGCGGTCGGGGATGCCGCAGGGCTGATCAACCCGATGAACGGGGAAGGCATCGACTACGGCCTCGAGTCGGGAATAATCGCCGCCGACCTCTTCGTCGAGGATCCGGTCACCGCTCCGCGGGTTTACGACCAGGCCATAGGGGAGCGTTTCGATGCTTTCCTGCGTACCGGTCGGCGGTTCTCCTTCCTCATCGGCCATCCCTCGATCCTCAAGGCGGGGCTACGTCTTGCGGTGGGAACCCAGGCCATAGCAGGCGTGACTCTCCGGGTCATGGGGAACCTCGTCGACTCCGGGTCTCCAGGCGTGGCCGGGAAGGTGCTCGCCGCCGCCGACCGGACCCTGGCGGTGGCCGACCCTGTCCTTCGAAGGACCCGGGCTCGCGGCTAGACGGACGTTCGAGGCACCTGAACCCAATCAGCGACCTCGCCCATCGCGGGCTCCGCAAGCCCCTGATCCGTCACCCGTCGGGAGTCGCGTCATGGACGTAGCCCTCTCGGACGGTCTAGAGTCAGAGTCCGGCACCTTCAGGGAGTCCGCACCGGAGTTTGGTAGGTCGGTCCGACGGCGAGAGGGCGACAGATGGCAGGAATCACCTTTGATGCGGTGGGCAAGATATACGGCGGCGAGACACGGGCGATAGCCGACGTATCGATAGATGTGGGGGACGGCGAGTTCGTGGTGCTCGTTGGTCCTTCCGGCTGTGGCAAGTCCACCCTCCTGCGAATGGTGGCAGGGCTCGAGGAGATCACCGAAGGCGTCATCAAGATCGGTGACCGGGTGGTCAACGACGTCGCGCCTAAGGATCGCGATATAGCGATGGTCTTCCAGAATTACGCCCTGTACCCGCACATGACCGTGAGGGACAACATGGCATTCGGTCTGAAGCTGCGCAACACCCCGAAGAAGGAGATAGCGGCCCGCGTGGAGGAAGCGGCTCGGGTTCTCGAGATCACCGATTTCCTCAACCGCAAGCCGAGGGCGCTGTCCGGTGGTCAGCGGCAGCGGGTCGCGATGGGCAGGGCGATCGTGCGGGAGCCGGCGGCCTTCCTGATGGACGAACCGCTCTCGAACCTCGACGCCAAGCTGCGAGTCCAGATGCGATCGGAACTCGGTCTGCTTCATGCCAGGCTCGGGACGACGACCCTCTACGTCACCCACGACCAGGTGGAAGCCATGACGATGGGGGACCGCGTGGCTGTTCTCAAGGCGATCACTGACGTGGAGTCGAACCTACAGCAGATCGCCGCACCGAGAGAACTGTACGACCACCCGGTCAACCTGTTCGTAGCCGGTTTCATCGGCTCTCCCGCGATGAACTTCGTTTACGCTACCGCCAATTCCCGGGAAGCCTCGACCACGCTCGACTTCGGCGGTCACAGCCTGGCTGTTGACGGAACATCCCTTCCGGACGGGGTAGCCGGCAGGGAGATCGTTCTGGGTGTCAGGCCGGAGGCGTTCGAGATCCGGTCGGCGGCCGGCGCCGGTGGAAGCTCGGTGACGGTGGACATCAACCTGGTCGAGCAACTGGGCTCGGAGGCATACGTGCACTTCATGGTCCCCGTTCCCCCGGTCGTGACCGCAGACATCGAGGCCCTGCTGGCCGACGAGGGCGCTGACGCCAAGTCGCTGGGTGAGGAGACGAAGTTCACGGCCCGGATAAACCCGGATCACGCGCCCCGGGTCGGCCAATCCGCCGAACTGGTTATCGACACTTCGAAGCTGCACTTCTTCGACAAGGAAACCGGCGACGCTCTATAGCCCGGCTGTTCCCGCTAGCTGAGAACCGACTCACTTAGCGCTTGGTTGTGGGGTTCTGTACATATGTTCACCTGCTTGCCACCCAATATCCGCCGGAAACCCGGCCTCCGAGTGGTCCTCCTAGCTAACCTTTGAGGGTCCCGCTGCCAGCCGGGCAGCGGAGGAAGGGAGGGAAAATGGCGCAAACAGGTCTTGACAGTTTCTTCAAGATCTCAGAGCGTGGATCCTCGGTAGGAACAGAGGTTCGAGCCGGTGTCACCACGTTCCTGGTGATGGCCTACATCCTATTCGTCAACGCCGACATTCTCGGTGCGGCCGGTCTTGATCCGGTCTCGGTAGCGGCCGCTACGGCCCTGGTAGCCGGGATACTGACGATTGCGATGGGTGTCTTCTCGAACTATCCGATCGCTATGGCAGCCGGTCTAGGGCTCAACGCCGCCGTGGCTTTCGGGCTGGTACTCACCGATGGTCTGACTGCCGAGGGAGCGATGGGAGTGATCGTCTGGGAGGGCATCCTCGTCACCGTGCTGGTGGTCCTCGGGCTGCGGGAAGCCGTGATGGAAGCGATTCCTGCCAGCCTCAAGTACTCGATCGGTGTAGGTATCGGGTTGTTCATCCTGTTCATCGGGTTGGTCAACGGAGGGCTCGTCCGGGGCGGCGGTGCGATCGTCGAGTTCGTATTCCCGACCACGGTTTCCCAAGGCGTGACCCTGATCGGTGTCCTTATCGCGGTTGTGCTCCTGGTCCGCAAGGTCAAGGGCGCAATGATCATCACGATCATCCTCACCACCGTTGTCGCCCTGATTCTCGGGGTGGTCGACCTACCCGACAGTCTGGCTGCGACGGTGAGCTTCGATACTCTGGGCGCTGTCGATATGGGCAACGTGTGGGCGGAGATGGGCGCCCTGGTGGCGATCCTGACGATCTTCACCTTCATGCTGACCGACTTCTTCGACACGATGGGAACCGCCACTGCGATCGTCGAGCAGGCGGAACTCACGGACGACGAAGGCGGGATCCCGAACCTGCGCAACCTGCTACTGGTCGACTCCATCGGCGCAGCCATCGGTGGCCTGTGCGGTGTCAGTTCCAACACGAGCTACATCGAGAGTTCGGCGGGCGTTGCCGAAGGCGGTAGGACCGGCTTCGCCTCGGTGGTGACAGGCGTACTGTTCCTGGTCGCTATCATCCTGTCCCCGCTGGCGCTGCTGGTCCCCGGGCAGGCGACGGCACCGGTGCTCATCCTCATCGGCTTCCTGATGATCGGTCTGCTGAAGCACATCGACTTCACGGATCTTGAGGAAGGGCTGCCGGCTCTGCTGGCGATCATCCTCATGCCGCTTACCTTCTCCATCACGGTCGGTATTGCGGCTGGTTTCGTCACTCATACCCTTATCAAGGTCGTGAAGGGCAAGGCGAGCCAGGTCCACGTCCTGATGTGGATCGTGACGGCCGCCTGCGTGGTCTACTTCGGGCAGAGTTTGCTGAACCACTGGTTCGCGTAGACGTAAGCAGAAACGATTCAAGTGGAGGGTGTCCTCAGGGCACCCTCCACTTTTTGGTGATTGGTGATTGGTGATTGGTGATTGGTGGTTCGTGGCGTGTTGGGGGCTCCACCAGCCACCAGCCACCAGCCACCAGCCACCAGCCACCAGCCACCAGCCACCAGCCACC
>JAPPFW010000058.1 GCA_028821575.1 bacterium
ATTCCCGTGTCAAACCACCCACCCCCACCACTACCCCCATGAAGAATTGGGGTTAGTGGTTAGTGGTTAGTGGTTAGTGGTTAGTGGTTAGTGGTTAGATTGTACGCTGGTTGAGCACTGAACGCCCGTGGTGCTGTGCTCTACCGGTTGGTAGCCCTCCTGCCCCCTTCGAGACGCGCTACACGCTGCTCGGCCTCTCCGAACCGCCTTGCGAGGTCATCGATCTTGTGGTTCGTCTCGCGGCCGGTGTCGTGGATCTGGCCGACGACCTTGTCAATCCGAAGATTCAACTCCGCTGCCACCTCGTCAATCCGACGGTTCAGCTGGACAACCACCTCGTCAATCCGACGGTTGAACTGGACAACCACCTCGTCAATCCGACGGTTGAACTGGACAACCACCTCGTCAATCCGGCTGCTGGTCTGCCACAGGTACGTGAGGGTGGCGATCTGGAGAAGGGTGATCAACCCCAGGAAGGAACCGAGAACAGGATCCATGTCAACAACCCCTAGCCGCTCGTCGACCCAGGAGTGGGGTGGGTGGAGTCTGGGTGGGGTCATAGTACATTGGCGAACACCTCACTTACGATAGCTTAGCAGCGTTATACAACACTCAACCCGGCCTGCCAACCCTCTGTTTTCCCGTTCCGAAGAGTCCGACTGTAAGTCCCCTGAGAACCGCTCATGTGGCACAGTCCAATCGGATCCCGCGCCGCCGTGGAAGACGTGCCCTGGGTACGTGGCCAGGGCCTGTTCACGCTAGACGCAGTCGCTTCGGGACTACGACCCCGTGGTTGGTCTGGGGGGCGGCGGTGGGATATGGCACCGCAAGCGACGTCTGTGGCAACAGGATGCTGTCGTGACGGTTGGCCCCATCTGTGGCCCAACCCAGCGGGATACCGTTGGCATCGGTTGCGAGGGACCACTTCCAGCCTGATTTGGCCCGGTCGCAGGGGTTTTCCCGGTTCCTTCCCCACCGGAGGGCGCCTTGTGCTGGCTTCCGTCAACCGAAACCTCCGAAAGGTCCAACCCGACGATGCGGTCATAGCCCGCCAGCGCCTCGGCTACCACCGCGTCGAACACCCCCGCATCTAGCCACTCGTCCCGTCGGGCCCGCAGCGTGGTATCCGACACCACCCCGCCCAAGAGGTGTTCGGCAGTCACCCACGAACAGCCGGTCACCAACCGCACCAGGATCCCCTCAAAACAGAGCCGGTCGCAGATACGGGGGCGGTGACCACCCATGGGATGGTTGACCTCCCGCTCGGGTAACAGGGCCTTGACCGATTCCCAGACCGCGTTTGTGACTTCGGGTTCGAGCGCGCGCATAATCATGCCTCCACCGGTTGGGGGTGTGTAATTGCTGCTCGGTATCAAACCCGAGATAACACCCCAACTGGTGGATTTCCGAAGCTATCCGCGCACGCTCTAAAGGGTTGTTCACTCTCCAGCTGATGGTTCTATCACCTCCGCCATCTCCACGGGGCGGTGCTCCTCTATCGAGAGTCAGGGTGCGACGCCCATTGCTACAGCCAGGTATCCGTCGTAGGCGCTGACCTAGAGCGGGGGTACCGTTGCGGATGGCGCTGAGTCTGTTCCAAGAGTTCAAGACGCTCCGGCGGTGCGCTCACTCGTCGTTGTTCAGCCGTCATTTAGGTACAATCACCGCTTCGATGTATGGGTGTTTGGTGCATCAATTTCCTTGGTTGTGATACATCAGTAGTCCAACATTTGATACACTGGCGGGGTGTCGGATATTGGATCAGATGCCCCCCGGAGGCTGACCGGTTACGTTCCGCGCGTTGTCGATTCCGAGGTGGTAGCGGCGTTGCGTTCCGTCCCGGCTGTGGTCATCGAAGGCCCGCGCGCCTGTGGAAAGACGACAACCGGCCGGGAACACGCCCGCAGCGAGGTGATGTTCGGCTCGGACGCCGCCGCCCGATTGGTGGCGCAAATCCACTCAGAGGCGATACTGGAAGGTCCGGAGCCCCGCCTCCTGGACGAGTGGCAACTGGCACCCCACATCTGGAATCAGGTGCGAGCGGCGGGCGATGACGGTCGGCGGCCTGGCAGGTTCATCCTGACGGGTTCCGCTGTGCCTGCGGACGACGTCACCCGGCATAGCGGTGCGGGCCGAATCACCCGTGTTCGGATGCGTCCGATGTCCCTCTACGAGTGCGGGCTCTCGACGGGAGAAGTGTCTCTGGCAGGCCTGTTCGCCTCTTCCTCCGGCTACGTGGAACGTCCGGATGCGACTCTGCCGGACCTGATAGAGGCTGCTTGTCGGGGAGGCTGGCCAGCAACCCTCGATCTGGATACCCGCTCCGCTCAGGACTACGCCGTCTCGTATCTGAGCGAGATATGCCGCGCTGACATACCGCTACTCGGCGGACCATCACGCGATCCGATCGGGGTGGACCGCCTACTGCGATCTCTCGCCCGGAATGTGTCCACCGAGGCGTCGCAACGCACCCTCGCGCGCGATGCCGGGGATGAGAATCCACTTGATCCGCGTACGGTCGCCGCGTATCTCGACGCCCTACGGAGGGTGTATGTGGTCGAGGACCAGCCGGCGTGGTCGGCGCGACTCCGCTCGCGGACACTCCTTCGCCAATCGGCCAAACGCCACCTGGTAGATCCCTCGTTGGCAGCGGCAGCTCTTCACGCCGACCCCGGTCGATTCTGGAGCGATCTTGGTTCCTTCGGGCTCCTGTTCGAATCGATGGTGGTGAGGGACCTCAGGATATATGCCCAGTCTGCGCGTGCCCGCGTAGCCCACTATCGGGACAGCGCCGGGTTGGAGATCGACGGGATCGTCGAACGTCGGGACGGCGCCTGGATTGCGATAGAGATCAAGCTGGGGGGAGACAAAGCCGTCGATGCAGCGGCTTCGGCCCTGCTGAGACTCCGGAGAAAGGTGGATCCGGATCATGTCGGAAGGCCTTCCAACCTGGTGGTCGTGACCTCGGGCGGTTTCGGATACCTCCGCCCCGACGGTGTCCAGGTTATACCCATCACCGTGCTCGGGCCCTAGAGGCTGGGTAGTTGGTAGTTGGTCTTGATCACTCGCCTCAGGTGCTCGGCGCGATTATTTCGACCATGTTGATCGGGCGGCACTCTTCGATGGACTGCTGGGCGGCTACGCCCATGGCCACCGCCAACAAGCCGTCGTACGCGCTGACCTGGGGCGGGGTTCCGTTTCGGATGGCGCTGAGGAACTCCAGGTGTTCCACGTACGACGCGCCGTGGTGGGCGCCGGTGTGGACGATGCGGGCGTCGGTGGCGGTCTCGGCCGTCGGGGAGAACCACTCACCTTCACGCATGCCTGTGAGGACCAGGGCGGAAGGTAGGCGGGCCTCCACCTTGCCGCGGTCCCCGACCGCTACCAGTTCCTCCTGGTTCTCGCCGCCTTCGGCGAACATGCACAGGTCCAGCATGGCCCGCTGCCCGTCCCGGTAGTCCACGATCACGTATGCGTTGTCGAGGATGTCGGGTTGTCGCCCGCTGTAGCGCTCGTCCAGATGGTTCACCGCCTGGCTCCCTGAGGCGCACACCCGCACTGGGGGGTTGCCGATGATGTGGTTCATCAGGTCGAAGTGGTGGCAACACTTCTCGACCAGGGTCCCGCCGGAGTTGGCGTTGAACCGGTTCCAGTCGCCCACCTTTGGGAGGAACGGGAACCGGTGCTCTCGGATCGCCAACATCTTGAGATCACCCACCGTGCCCTTCCGCACCTCGGCGATGAGCCGGGCGGTGGCGGGCATGTAGCGGTACTCCATTCCGACCCAGAGAACGGCATCGCGATCCCGCTGGACCTCCACCACCCACCGGCAGTCTTCGACCCGCGTACAGAGGGGCTTCTCCACCAGGAGGTGGAGATCGGTTTCCAACAGGTCACGGAGCAGATCTATGTGGGTCATGTTGGGAGTCGCCACCACCACCGCATCACATAGACCCGAATCGGCCAGGTCCCGGTGGTTGCGGAAGACCGCCACCTCCTGACCGTCCAACGCCTCCCGAGCCGCCCGCCGGGAGGGTCGGTGGGGATCCGCTACCGCCGTGACCTCTGCGCCGGGGATGGCCAGGATGTTGCCGATGTGCTCGATGCCCATCATGCCGGTTCCTATGACGCCGTAGCGTATGTTCTGGGCCATGACTTCCCCGTACGGCGCGGGCGGACACTTCCCGGACCGGGAGAACTCAGCCCGAGTCCCGGACCTAACTGCACCCGACCTTCGAAGGGTGGATTATACGGTTCGTCACGGGCCCGAGGCGTGAGCCTCCGGAGGATCTCCAGCGGAACTTCGACCGGCCGAGGCCGGTCACCTGCTGCTAGACGGGTGCTGAAAAAGCCCGTGCAAAGGGGTTCGCCTGCTAGCCCTCAACGCTCTGACCAGGTAGTTCGCCAAACGGCGAACCCCGCTAGATTCATCTTTAGCACCCTCCTAGACGGGTACTCGAGGCATCGTTGACTGGCCATCGTCGTCACCTAGCGGGGGTTCGCCACAAAACCCGAGCTATGAGCTTCCTATGTCCTGGGGTGTGCCTAGCCTCGTTCACATGGAATGAGGGAGAGGAAAATGAAATCTACACGTGGTAGAAGACCTGTGGCGATCCTCGCGATCCTCGCACTGGCATCCGCGTTGCTGGTGTCCGTGCCGATCGCCGGGAGTGCCCAGGACGCGGACGACTCGGACGGGTTCACCCTGACGATCCTGCACAACAACGACGGAGAGTCGAAGCTCCTGCCCGATGATGACTCGGACCCCGGTGTGGCCCGCTTCGTAGCGCTGATGAAACAGCTACAGGCCGGCGCGGCCGGTGACGGCGTCGTGACCCTTACCTCGGGTGACAACTTCCTAGCATCCCAGGAGTTAGGGGTATCCTTGGGCCGCGAGGGCCCGCTCTACGACTCCATAGCCTTGAGCGGCCTATACGACGCCATGGCGTTGGGTAACCACGACTTCGACCTGGGACCAGAGGTAACCGCCCGGTTCGTGACCGGTTTCTCACCCCCGGTGACCTTCCTGTCCGCCAACATGGACTTCTCCGGGGAGCCGATGCTGCAGGCGCTGGTGGACCAGGGCCTCATCGCGGGTGGCGTGGTGATCGAGACGGGCGGTGAGCGGATCGGCGTGATCGGAGCCGTCACACCGATGCTGCCCAACATCTCTACTCCTCGTAACGCTGTCGTGTCCCCGGTGCTACCGGCCGTCGTGGCGGCGGCGGAGGACATGGCAGCCGACGGAGTCAACAAGATCGTCCTGGTAAGCCATCTCCAGGACGTGGCCGAAGAGATAGAGCTGGTCGGGAGCCTCTCGGGAGTCGATGTGGTGATCGCCGGAGGAGGCGACGACCTGCTCCGCAACGAGGGCGACACCTGCCTGGCGGAGGAGGAAGCGGTGGCGCCCTACCCGATCATGGTGGAGGACGCCACCGGGACGATGGTGCCGGTCGTAACTGCGCCCGGCGGGTACCGCTGCATCGGTGAGCTGAACGTCACCTTCGACGCCGACGGCAACGTGACCGCGGCAGAAGGGCGCTCCATCGGCGTCGGCTTCGACGTGGTGCCCGATCCCACCGTCCAGGCCGAGGTCATCGAGCCCTTGTCGGCAGCGGTTTCACTCATCGACGCCGAGGTCATCGGAACCAGCGAGGTGGCGTTGGACGGTCGCAGGCCGCAGATCCGCATCATGGCGACCAACGAGGGCAACCTGATGGCCGACGCTCTCCGGGCCGCCGCCGCCAACCTGGCCGATGAGTTCGGAACCCCCGTACCCGACGTGGCGATCCAGAACGGGGGAGGCATCCGCAACAGCTCGCTGATCCCGCCGGGAGAGATAACCGTCGGTACCACCTGGGATATCGCTCCGTTCAGGAACTTCGTCGTGGTCGGCGAGGTCCCGCGCGACACCTTCCATATCCTGCTGGAACAGGCCGTGGACCGGATACCGGGCGCCGGGGGCCAGTTCGCCCAGGTGTCGGGCTTCACGCTCACCTACGACCCGGCCGCCCCTGCCCGGGAGATCGCCCGGGACGGTGACTGCTCCCTGGTCGGCAACCCCGGGGAGCGGGTCAGAGAAGTGGTCCTAGACGATGGCACCGTCATCGTCACCGATGGCGAGGTGGTGCCGGGCGACCCCGTGGTCCTAACGACCATCGACTTCCTGGTCGGAGGCGGCGACTGCTACCCGCTGACGGACGTCGTCTTCACCAAGCTGGGTGTGAGCTACCAGCAGGCGCTGGCCAACTACATATCGATGGACCTGGGGGGGAGGATCACCGCCGAGGACTACCCGGTCGGCGGTGGCGGCAGGATCATCGCCCTGGAACCCGAACCCGAGACCACAACGGTTACGGTTCGAGCAGGCGACACCCTACGGAAGATCGCCATGAACAACCTCGGCGACGAGAACCGGTGGATGGAGATCTTCGAACTCAACAAGGGCGTCACCCAGGCCGACGGCCGGACGCTGACCAACCCTGATCTGATCCACATCGGCTGGGTCTTGCAGATTCCGGCCATGTAGGAAGCGCCCGTACCTCGAGAGGAGGTGCCCCGATCGCCGGTCGGGACACCTCCCGTCCGCGGCCCTTCGGGCGACGATGAGTACCCAAACCCAGGCAGGGTGGTCCGTGAGCGGAATCGACGACATGTCTACGATCGGGTTCCACGCTTGAATACGCCCAGGTCGGGAGCCTCTGACTTGATTACCATCTCCGCCCGCGTCTGGACCACCCGGATCCTGGTGGTCACCTGGCTCATCGTGGCTACCGTCGGACCGGCCCACGCAGCCGGATCGGCATCCATCGACCAGATTCGCCATCCCGACCCCCCGGTCGCTGCGACCGCGACGGCGGATCTGCTGCGTATCTCTCAGGTTCAGGGCAGCGGTGCAACCGTAGCGTTCGCAGGACCGGTCAAGGTCGAGGCGATAGTCACCTCCCTGTTCGAGCGCGACGACCTGTTGAGCGGTTTCTTCCTCCAGGAGGAGGACACCGACCGCGACAGCGACCCGGCTACGTCCGAGGGCATCTTCGTCTACTGCTCGACCGCGTGCCCGGCTGGCCTGACGGTAGGCGACAGGGTGACGGTGGTGGGCGTGGCGGGGGAATTCGGCGGCGCGAGCCAGATCGACGCATCCGCAGGCAGCGTCACGATCCTGTCGTCAGGGAACGATCTTCCGGCGGCGACGACGCTGTCGCTTCCCGCCGCGGGCAGTACGCGGGCGGAGGCAACGTTCGAGCACGTCGAAGGCATGATCGTCACGTTCGACGCCAAGCTGGTGGTCAGCGAGTACTACTGGCTTGCGCGGTATGGTCAGCTGGTTCTCACCGCCGGGTCGCGGCCGTACCAGTTCACCCATCGACATGCGCCGAGCGCCGCGGGATACGCCGAGTTCCTGGCCGATCTGGCTACAAGGCGGATAATCCTCGACGACGGCAACGGCGACCAGAACGAGGCTATCAACCCGCCGCAGGGGGAGGACGAGGCCTATCCCTATCCCGGGGGCGGGTTGAGCAACACCAATCGATTCCGCGGCGGCGACTCGATCAGGGGCTTGGGTGGCGTGATGCACTGGGCCTTCGACGCATGGCGGATCCAGCCCATACCCGAGCGGTTCGACTACACGTTCAGCGCCGACAACCCGCGGCCCGCGGCTCCCGCCGAGGTGGGCGGTCGCCTCAAGGTGGCCGGCTTCAACGTCCTGAACTACTTCACCACGATCGACGACGGGACGCCGGGATGCGGGCCGGTCGGCGGTGTCGGCTGCCGGGGCGCCGACTCGGCGGCGGAACTGGGGCGGCAGCGGGACAAGATCGTCGCCGCGATGATCGCGATCGGCGCCCATGTGTTCGGGGTGGTTGAGATCGAGAACAACGACTCGGCCTCACTCGTCGATCTGGTCGCCGGTCTGAACTCCTCGGCGGAACCCGACAAGTATGCCTACGTGGACACAGGGACGATAGGAAGCGATGTCATCAAGGTCGGGCTGATCTACCAGCCTGGGTGGGTGACGCCCGTCGGGCCGCACGCGATCCTCGACTCGTCCGTCGATGCGGCTTTCGTGGACACGAAGAACCGGCCGGGCCTGATCCAGACGTTCGAGGAGGTGGCCACCGGCGAGCGCTTCACGGTCGCTGTCAACCATCTCAAGTCCAAGGGATCGAGTTGCGACGAGCTGGGCGACCCGGATCTCGGGGACGGACAGGGCAACTGCAATCGCACTCGGACCGCGGCCGCCGAAGCCCTCGCCCGGTACCTCGCCACCGACCCGACGGCCGGCGGGGACCCCGACATCCTGATAATCGGCGATCTGAACGCGTACGCCCGGGAAGATCCGATCAGGGCCTTGGAGACAGCAGGCTACACCGACCTGCTCAGGCGGTTCATCGGCACCGAGACCTACGGCTACCTTTTCGACGGCCAGCTCGGATACCTGGATTATGCCCTGGCCAGCCCGTCGCTGCTCCGCCAGGTCACCGGGGCGACCGGGTGGCACATCAACGCCGACGAGCCGCCGCTGTTCGACTACAACGACGATGTGCACGACCCGGGTGAGCGGGCGTACGAGCGGGAGTCGGCGGCGCTGCCCATCTACGAGGCCAACGTCTTCCGATCATCCGACCACGACCCGGTGATCGTCGGCCTGCAACTCGGGAGGAGCTCCACAGCGGGCAGACCGGCTCCGGCCGGCGAGGCTCCGGTGGCAGAGACGCCGTTCACGGACCTCGGAACCGCCTCGGCCGCCCACCGCGACAACATCCGCCGCATCCACGGACTCGGCATCACCGAAGGCACATCCCCGACGACCTTCTCCCCGCTCATGCCCGTGTCACTACAACAGGCGGCTTCCTTCCTCGCCCGTCTCTACGAGGCCGTGGAGGGAGAGGAACCTCCAGTCGTCGAGCCGCCCTACGCCGACCTCGGGACCGCCTCGGCCGCCCACCGCGACGACATCCGCCGCATCTACGGGCTCGGCATCATCGCAGGCGGGCCGCTCACAACCGCCTCTCCCGACGCCTGCGTGTCCCGTGGCCGGACGGCGACGCTCCTGGCCAGGTTCTACAGCCTGGTGACCGGCAGCCTGGCTCCGGTGGTCACTACACCGTTCACGGACCTGGACCGGCGAGTGACCTCGCCGAGCGGCGACATCGGCCGCATCTTCGGGCTCGGAGTGACGGAAGGCACATCCCCGACGACCTTCTCCCCCGACGCCTGCACGACCCGCCAGCAGATGGCGTCGTTCCTGGCCAGGGCCTACCGGATAGTGGATAGTGGATAGTGGATAGTGGATAGTTGAGGCTACTGGCTACTTCCAGGATCGTCGTGTCAGATGGCGTTGCGGGCGATGACATCCCGATACCAGAAGGCCGAGGCCTTGGGAGTTCGCCGCTGAGTGGCGTGGTCCACGTGGACGAGGCCGAAGCGGCGCGAATACCCGAAGCTCCACTCGAAGTTATCCAGCAACGTCCAGGCAAAGTAGCCCAGTAGCGGTACGCGGTCACCTATCGCCCTAGCGGCTTCGACAAGGTGCCGCTCCAGGTAGGAGCGCCGAGCCTCGTCCTGGATGATCCCGCCGTCCCGGATGGTGTCCGGAAAGGCAGCCCCGTTCTCGGTGATGTAGATCGCCTGTATGCCGTACTCGTCCAGCATCCTGAGCATCTTGCCGAGACCTTCGGGTGTGACCGGCCAGCCCATATCGGTTACCTCGGTGGCCGGATTGCGAAGCGGTGGTGGCCGGTCGCAGTCCTTGAGTCCCGGATGTCCGACTACCTCGGTGCGGTAGTAGTTGAGGCCGATCGAGTCCGGAGGTTGGCCGATGATGTCCAAGTCGCCTGGGGCTACCGCCGACGCTGTCCGGCCCGCGACTGCCAGCAGTTCGTCCGGGTACCGCCCGATGAACAGCGGGTCCAAGAACCAGCGGTTCATCAAGCCTTCCTCCGCGGCGGCCGCGTCCAGGTCCAGTGGATGATCCGACCGCGGGACGCGTGGCTCTAGGTTGAGAGCGATACCCACCTCGTTGCGGGCGTGCCCGGCCCGCAAGGCCTGGGACGCCAGCCCGTGGCCGAGTAGCTGGTGATGTTTGACGTCCAGTTCCGCGCCCGAGCCGACCAGGCCGGGGGCGTGCTGACCCGTGCGATGACCGAGGTGGGCTACCACCCAGGGCTCGTTGAGGGTCAGCCAATGCCGGACACGATCCCCGAGCCGGGCCTCCACTGCCGCCGCGTAGTCGGCGAACGCCTGCGCCGTGGCCCGCACCCGCCACCCACCCTCATCCTCGATGCATTGGGGATGGTCCCAGTGGTACAGGGTGGCGAAGGGCTCGATCCCTGCCTCCAGCAGACCGTCCACCAGCCGGTCGTAGAAATCCAGGCCGGCCTGGTTGACGGGACCCCGTCCCTCCGGCACGACCCTAGGCCAAGCCACCGAGAACCGGTAGGCCGTGAGCCCGAGATCCTTCATGATCTGGACATCCTCGCGCCATCGGTGGTAGTGGTCGCACGCGACGTCACCCGTGTCACCGTTCATGACGCGTCCGGGAATGCTGCAGAAGCGGTCCCACACACTCTCCGACCGCCCGTCCTCGGCCACCGCCCCCTCGATCTGGTAGGAGGAGGTGGCCGCCCCCCATAGGAAACCGTCCGGGAACCGGAGGGTCACGAACTCAGTACCGCTCCGTCAAGAGCACCCAGCGCGAGGGCGCCACCCGCCCGGCCGCGGATGCCCGACCGTGTGGCCACGAGGACCTGTCCTTCCGCCGGCACGTCGACCGGATGGTCACCGAAGTTCAGGTAGACGGACACGGACTCCCCTTCGACCCGGCGGCGGTAGCCGAACACAGTCTCCGGCAACCCCTCGATGGCTTCGTAGCGGCCGATGCGCAGCGCCCTCGAACCCTTGCGGACCTCGAGGAGACGACGGGTGAGGTTGAGCATGGAACCAGGATCGGCCAGCTGCGCCTCCACGTTCAGGACACGATCCGGATCCACGGTTCCTAGCCAGGGGCACGCGGTTGTGAAGCCACCGCCAGGTCCCGCCGCCCACTGCATCGGAGTGCGGCATCCGTCCCGGCCGAGGCCCGGCTGCCGCCGACCCCAAGGGTCTTGCTGGCGGTCCGACGGGATGTCGGCCTGGACCATTCCCAGTTCGTCGCCGTAGTACAGGGTGGGTGTTCCCCGCAGCGTGAGGAGCATAAGGGTGGCCATCCGGGCGCGCCTGGCCCCGTACCTGGTGGCGATCCGTATCTCGTCGTGGTTGCCCAGCACGTAGTTCGGCCATGCCCCGGCAGGGAGGACCGCTTCCTGGGTATCGACCACGCCCCGTGCCCATGCGGCGGTCCAGTCCCCGTTCAGCATGCCGAAGTGGTAGGGCATGTGGAGCTCGTCGCCCTCGCCGTAGTAGGACGCCCACTCCTCCCCTTCAAGATGGATCTCACCGACCGAAAACCTCGGCCGTTCCTCCGAGAAGTCATCGAGTACCGCCCGGACGTCCCTAAAGAGTCCATGTATGTCCGGATGTCCCCGGTCGTAGAGGTGGATCAGGCGGTCGTATTCCCCGAGGTCCTTGTAGCCGTGCTCGGGACGTTCCAGCACGGGATTGGACCTGTACAGGGGATCCTTCATCGCGAAGTGGCAGGCGTCCAGCCTGAAGCCGTCGACGCCGCGGCGCAACCAGAAGCGGAGGGTGTCCAGCATGGCCTCCGCCAGAGCCGGGTTCCGCCAGTTCAGGTCGGGCTGCTCGGATAGGAAGCTGTGGAGGTAGTACTGCCCGGTGTGCTCATCGAGGGTCCAGGCCGGGCCGCTGAACACCGAGATCCAGTTGTTGGGCTCCGAGCCGTCGGGTGCCGGATCCTTCCACACGTACCAGTCGCGCTTGGGATTATCACGGGACGATCGGGACTCCACGAACCAGGGATGCATTGAAGAGGAGTGGTTGGGCACCCAGTCGACTATCACCCGGAGACCGAGGTCATGCGCCTGCGTCACCAGCGCGTCGAAGTCCTCGAGGGTGCCGAACATAGGGTCCACATCCACGTAGTCGGCGACGTCGTACCCGAAGTCCGCCATCGGCGACTTGTAGAACGGCGATATCCAGATCGCATCGACCCCGAGCGTTCCGGCCAGGTAGTCGAGCTTGGAGGTGATGCCGGCTAGATCACCGATCCCGTCCCCGTTCGAATCCATGAAGCTTCGGGGATAGATCTGGTAGATGACGGCTTCGTGCCACCATTCGTATTGCATGACTCTCCGCAAGGAAGGCGCAGACTAGTAGCGCCGCGAGATCGCCGAAACCGCCACCTACGACCAGTCCCCTGTGCCCTCCCCCGCCACCCCAACTGCCGGGCTCGGAGCGCGATCTGTCACTCGCGCCGTGGGCAAGGAGGTACCTTGGGTGCCCTGTTCCACGACGCGTCCTTCCTCTAGGAGGATGATCTGCTCTCGAGAAGAAGATCCGTCAGGCCTGGGCTCTTCCCCTGACAGAGACAACCAGCACGAATAGCCCGCTTGCCACCAGGGTCATGGCGGGACCGGCCGACAGATTGAAGTAGTACGAGATATAGAGGCCTGAGACGGCGGCCGCGGTCCCCAACGCCGCGGCCGTCATCATGACCGGGACAAAACGCCTTACCAACAGGTACGCGGTAGCGGCGGGTGTCACCAGCATTGCCATGACGAGGACAATTCCCGCCGCCTGAATCCCAATCACGATGACGAGGGCAAGCATGACCAGAAAGGCGTAGTCCGCAGAGTTGGCGCGTGTGCTGTTTACCTGCGCACCCAGCGGGTCAAAGCTCGCAAAGAGCAGCCAATGGTGGAAGGTGAACAGGCCCAGGATGACCATCAAGGTTATCCCGAGGGACACATAGATGCCGGTGGGGGTTATTGCCAGAATCTGCCCTAGAAGCAAGTCTTCGATATTGACCCGGATCGTCCTTGAATTCGCCAGCATCACTAGTCCCAGGGCAAACATGGTCGCAAACAGAATGCCTATGGAAGTATCCGAGCTGAGACCCGCACGCCGGCTCACAGTCCTGACCAGCACGGCGACGGCGACTCCGGTCGGGACTGCGGCTATCGCCGGGTTGACGCCGACTATGTACCCGAGCACTATCCCCGGCAGCACGGCGTGGGCGAGAGCGTCTCCTATAAAGGCGAGGTTCCTGGTGATGGTGTACGCGCCAACCAGCGGACACATCACGCCCACGAGGACCGAGCCGATAAGAGCTCTCACCATGAAGCCGTGCTCTAGTGGTGCGAATATGAAATCAATGGGAATTATATCGAATCGTAACCAACCAGCAGTTGGTTAGGCGCGGCGGCCCTTCATGAACTTCCACCGCTTTGCCGGTGTCGGCGGGGTACGGAGGAACGCTTTCATGATGTTCTCCGGGGTATCAGGGATAGGCTCCGGCATCGGATGCTCCACCGGACGGCCTCTACGCCGCTTCTTGCCCGTCATATCCGTAGCCTCCCTTGCGCTTGCCGGTACCGTTTCACGTCTTGCATCGTCGGGGGATGATCGGCTCTAGCGCCATCTATAACCTCGTAAGCGGTAACGATCTGTACCTTGTCGTACTCTTTAGGCGGCAAATTCAGTATCGGCTGATACGTGAAACTACCGGCTGCCGCGGCTGCCTTTTCCATCCCCGGTGTCGGGTCACCGTCCAAGATGAGCACCCCCATCTGAGCACGTTCAGCGCGCATCGTCCCGCGAAGTTCCCGCACATGGGCGGGGCTTCGCTGTTTGCCGGTCTTGACCGAGAACACCAGCCGCCCCCAGATATCGGCGTCATCCTTTCCGGTGCCTAGGTGGAAGGTCATGTCACCGTCCACCCCGCGGTCCCCGGATTTGCGGGGGTTGGGTAGTCCGCCGCAGCGTCGGATGAGCCATTCCTGTTTCTCGTAGGGGTTGAGACGTTGGTATTCGGCCATGGTGTCGGGGCTGCCTTCGTGAACGTCGTAATGCTCCGGCGCGTAGATGCCCATTTCTTCCAGTCGTTGCCTTATGGCGTCCACTGCGTCACCGCTGATGTCAACTCCGATCCAGCGTCGGCCTAACCGTTGGGCGGCTTCTATCGTCGTGCCGCACCCTCCGAACGGGTCGAACACCACAGCGTCCCGACCAGTGGACACTTCGACAATCCGAGACAACAAATCCAATGGCTTCTGAGTTTGGTACCCGAGACGCTCCCGAGCCTGGGCGGATATCGGGGGAATGTCCGTCACCACGTCTGCTACAGGCCGACCAGCCCGCGACGTCAAATAACGTTTGAACTGGGGCACAGTGCCACGGGGCGGCCAGTAGATGAGTCCCTGCCTATCGAGTATGTCCAACCGTTCATGTACTGACAGGTCGGCGTACCCCTCGGGGAACACGAACCAGTCCGGCAGAGCCCGGTCAGGGGGTGGTTCCCAATGTCTAGGCGACGGGTCCACCCCTCGCCAGCGTCGTCCTGACTCTCCTGTGCGTTCTCCTGGCCCTTTGAGGTCCCCGAGACGGTACCGCCCTCGCTCATCGCGATGCCGGTAAAATCTGTCCACGTATTCAGGGTCCAGTGGCTGCAAGACTCTATTCCAAGTGAATCCGTCCCTGGCGTAGAACAGAATCACGTCATGGATCGGCACCCACCGCTTAGCCCGGTTATGGCTAGAGGTTCGTTTCCAGATGACCTCGGACCGGAAGTTACGCCGGCTGAATACACCATCCAGTATCACCTTCACGTAATGCGATGCGGTGGGATCGCAATGGAAGTAGACCGAGCCGGTGGGACTGAGGAAATCCCGGAACCGGACCAACCGTTGAGTCATGTACATGAGATAGTTGAGCAGTTTCCGGTCGGCGGCGGTGCCACCCTCGAGGATCACAAGCCACGACCGCATAAACTCTTTGAACGATTCCGGCAAGTCCCAGGTGTCGAGTTCGTCGCTGAAGTCCAACACGAGTTGGCGGGTGCTGTCGGTGAAGTCCCACATGTCGTGGTAGGCCTTCTGCTGGGCGGTGACGCCACCGTGGTTGAAGATCATCGAGTATGTGCGGTTCGAGTTGAATGGCGGGTCTAGGTAGATCAGATCAACCTTGACACCTTCGCGGATTAGTTCGTCGGCGACGATCTTGCAATCGGCCCGGTAAAGCCGATTCCGATCGATCACGTTGCGTAGCCGCGGGTGCCGGAAGTGAGGTCTTCGTAGCGGAGTCGCTTTCCCACGAGGCCGCACATGATGAGACGCATCTGGTCGATCGTGTCGAACGGGCGGATATTGTGCCGCCCGGCGAACTCGTTCACATACCGCTGGAGATGCTTGGGGCTCATCCTGTGGTATGTGCCGTGGTAGCCGCGCTTGAGCATTGACCAGAAACTCTCTACACCGTTCGTGTGTGCCTGTCCTCTCACATACTCTCCGACACTGTGGTGGACAGCCTCACGGCCCTCCAACCCGTCATACGCTGTGGCACCGTCGGTGTAGACCGGCTCATTCGGGACTCTCCGCTCTTCCACGAACCCCTGCAGGGTGCTCGCCGTGGTGTTCGGGACGACTCTTGCTGACACCCGTCCGGTAGCGCGGTCCTTTGCCCCGACCACCGCGGTCTTCCCGACGGGACCGCGCCCGGCGTTCAGCCGCTTGGCGGCATGCTTGTTGCGTTCCAACCCGCCCATGTAAGTCTCGTCAACCTCGATGGCTCCCGCGAAGTCGGCGTGGTCGTTCTCCCACGCTTCCCGCAGGCGGTGGGCCAGGAACCAGGCTGTCTTCTGGGTGACGCCGAGATCTCGGTGGAGTTTCATGCTGGCCTGGCCCTTGATGCCCGTGGCAAGCAGGTAGGTGGCTATCGCCCAGGTCTGGTAGCCAAGGTTGCTTCCGGCCATCGCGGTGCCGGTCTTGACCGAGAAGAACTTCCGGCAGGTCCGGCAACGGTATGGCTGGCTCGGGTGCTTCGCTCCGGTCTGAACGTTGGTGCTCTCACAGTGAGGGCAGCACGGTTCGTCTCCCCAGCGGCATTCGGCGATCCACCGCTCGGCGGCTGCGTCGTCGGGGAACATGCGGGTGAGTTCGACGATTGACAGGCCTTGACGGTAGCTCTTGCCTGGTCCTGTGGTGCTCATCCAACCTCCCGATTTATGACCTAATCGTAACATGATGGTGTGACAAGATCAACTTCGGTATAGTGGGGACATGGCGAAAATGAAGGACACAGAGACGCCTCGACTGCCTCCTCGAATACATCGACAGCCTCGCGGCCAGACAGGGCGACGGCGTATCACTGGCCGAACACGACATCGAAGTGCTCATGGCGCGCTGCGGTTTCATGGACAACCGTGAGATCGGCTTCTACATCCGCTCCCTCGAAGAGCGCGGGCTCGTAAAGTCCGGCTGCTCGGGAGACGACACCATCCTCGCTGCCCAGATCACCATCGACGGCTACTGCCATCTGGACACGCTCTAACCCGCCTGGTTACGATCCTATATAATTCCCAAATCAATCACGTCGAGCTGTTAGCGCTCCCCGTCTGTGGTGAGCCGCACACCGTGGGCGCCGTACATCTGCTCCATGACCTTCGACGTGAACACCTGGTCAGGAGGGCCGCAGGCGCACACATGGCGGTTCAGGCACAGTACCTGGTCGAAGCGACCGGCCAGGTTGGTCAGGTCGTGAGTCGCCAAGAGGACGATTCGCCCTTCGTCCCGCAGGGTCTGGAGGACCCCGACCAGAGCTTCCTGGGCGGCGACGTCAATCCCGCTGAATGCCTCATCCAGCAGGAGCACGCTTGCCTCCTGGGCCAGCGCCCTACCAACGAATACCCTCTGCTTCTGCCCTCCAGAGAGCTCCGTCATCAGAGCGGAGCGATGATCCCACAGGCCCACACGGCCCAGGCACGCTTTGACGATCTCTCGATCCCTCTTCCCCGGCCGCCGGAACCATCCCAGCCTGCAGCAGCGGCCCATCATTACAACGTCCATCACGGTCACGGGGAGTCGCCAGTTGACGCTTTCTCGTTGAGGCACGTATGCCAACCCTCCGCTTTCCTGTCCCGCACGGTGAAGGGTTACCTTGCCCTGGCGAACCGGGAGGAGGCCGGCAATAGCATTGAAAAGAGTGCTCTTGCCGGCTCCATTCGGTCCTACAACGCCCATCAGCGTCCCTGCATCCACGTCGAAAGTGATGTCGCTCAGGGCCAAGTACCCACCGATCTCCACAGACACGCCCTGAAGGGACATGCTCGCGCTGTGTGAGATCGGTTCGGTGATCACTTCAATGCCTCAACAATGCGTTCCACGTTGCTTCGCACCATGCCGAGGTACGTGTCAGCGCCGCTGCCTTCCTCCCCGAGGGAACCCGAGTAGAGCTGGACCACCTTCGCGCCGGTATCCCGTGCTACGGCTTGCGCCAACTTATCGCTGACTGTCGTCTCGCCGAACAGTGCCGGCACGTTATGTTCCCGTATCACCTCGACAAGTCCCGCGATGTGCTCCGCGGAGGGCTCCACATCAGTCGCCAGGGACGGTATGACCAGCCCGACTATCTCGAACCCGTAGAGCTCTGCGAAGTAGGAGAGGCTGTCATGCGACGTAACCAGCAGTCTGCGCTCCGGCGCCACCGCACTGACCTGCTCCTGGGTCCAGGCGTGAAGCTCGTCGAGCTTCTTCCCATATTCCGAGGCGTTCTGACGGTAGGCGTCCGCGTTCTCGGGGTCTATGGCCGCAAGCCGGGCGGCTATCTCGTTGACCGCGATCTTCACCCGGATCGGATCGAACCAGAAGTGCGGATCATGAGTGCCGTGATGGTGGTGGGCGTGGCCGTCCATTTCGTCCGCGTGATCATCGTGATCGTCGTGGTCAGCGTGATCATCGTGATCGTCGTGGTCAGCGTGATCATCGTGACCTTGATCGGGCGCGCCGCCCGAGTCGGCGACACCGACGAATGCCAGGCTCGACGGTGCGCCGCCGACGTGCCATTCCTCTTCGATCTCCATGTGCGTGAGATGAACCCCGAGGACATGACCGCTGTTCGGATCGGCGACGTACATCATGTCGCCGACGACGATCATCGCGGGTGAGGGACTCCCGAACACCATCTCGAACGGGTCGACCAACTGCATGGTGCCGACCAGTTCGCCGTCGTGAGCGTCGAACGCGCGCAGAACGCCGTCAGCCGCGAGCATGTAGAAGGTTCCGCCGTCGCTTGAGAACGCAGCCGCAGCACTGGGCTCAGGGAACACTTCGCTCATTTCGCCGTGGCCCACGTCCACCAGCCAGACGCCGCCCTGAACACAACACTCCCCGCCGGGGAAAAGGGTCGATTGGCCGAAGAAATGTTCGCTGTGATGATGACCGAAGTACTGGCCGATCGCGAACTCTCCATATTCACCAGCCTCCGGTGGGTAGGGGATGAGCTCACGCTCGTACTCGCCGTCGTGCGCGTGCAGGAAGAGCGTCCCGTCCCAGCAGCCGAAGACGGCGCCGTGCGCGTTATGCGACTCGCCGTGCAGGCGATGGCAGGCACCTGCGTCGAAGACGAGTTCGTTGTCAAACGTACGCACTTCAACGCCTTCCGGAAGAATGTTCCAGAAGTCGGGGTTCTCGAGGTACTCGGGATGCGGAGTCGAGACGGCGACGTGTCCCTCAGAGATCACCAGGGCTGCGCCATGTTGCGGCCCGGCCTCGAGCACGATCGGTTCATAGTCGCCCGTCGAGCCGGCCAGATCTTGCTCGTTGATCAGGATCACGTGGCCGTTGGTGTCGGCGAAGATCGTGGTCCAGCCGTAGGTGTTGACGTAGTGGATCGGCTGTTCTTCGGCGATCTCCAACGCATGGCGAGAGACCGGCTCCTGGACAAGGTCGTAGTGATCGCCGTGCGGAACGAGAAAGACGCCGCCGTCGAAGACGTGGATCCGATCGTCGTCATCCTCCGGCCCCCGGGCGAGGACGATGCCGTAGCGGTGGGTGGGACTGGGGTACACGGTGGCGCCGGGGGCGGCGACCTCGAAGACTCCGCTGTCAACGTCATCGGTCGATAGATCGATGACGGAGAGGTGCGCTTCTGCCGAATCCGCAACGAGCAGGCGCCCCATGATCATCTCGCCATGGTGGTCATCCGCATGGTCATCGGCGTGATCATCATGATCATCCGCATGGTCATCGGCGTGATCATCGTGATCATCGTGATCATCGTGGTCGTCCGCGAACTCGATGGGATCGACAACGTCACCGAGCGCGACTATCCGGGACTCGTCCGCACTGGCGCTGTGTAAGAGATCCTCCAGCCAAGCTGCCTCGAGCTCGAGACCGACGGTGAACACCACATCCGCATCCGCCACCCTGGCGACGTCGCGCCCTCCCGGCTGGAATGAGTGCGGATCGCCACCCGCTGGCAGCAGGCCGAAGACCTCTACCCTCTCTCCACCTACTTCGCGAACCCAGTCGGCCACGAAGTTGGTGGTTGCCACCACCTGGATCGGCGGCCCGGAGGGTGCCACACTCTCTGTGGCGGCAGTAGGCTGCGGCCCTTCCGTTGTCTGCGTGTCCTGGTCATCTCCGCAGGCAACCAGGAAGGCCGCAACGAACATGAGAAGGCCCACAGTTACCGCCCGGGCCAAGCGCCCAAGGCCTGTCTTGCGATCCGGCATCGTCAACACTCCAAGTCCTCCTTCTCAGTTACTCAAGGCTGTCACGGGATAGTAAATGATAATCATTCTCAATTCTGTGGGCAACCGAGTTAAGCTTGAGGGCCGGTCCGGGCGCCCGCAGCGACGGGCGGAGGGGTCGGTGTTCCCCGCCCACCGCGCCTGTAACGCCCTGACGCAGGTCGCGTCGAGGGCGAAGCGTCAGGGGAGGTGAAACCCCGTCACGGGCCACTGACTGATGGCATAATGCCTGGTCAGGGAGACGGACCGCTGCTGCCATTTCGTTTGGACCGCCCTCCTACCCGGGGGAAGCACTGTGGGCCGCCTCGGTCTGTGCGGCGATCAACGAGCGGTAGACGCGGCCGTGAGCAAGGAGGCCGTCATGGGTGCCCTGTTCCACGACTCGCCCTTCCTCGAGGACGACGATTCTCTCAGCGCTTCGAATCGTCGATAACCGGTGAGCGATAACGAGTGTCGCCCGCCCCTGACGGACAGCGTGGAGCGCCAGGTTGAGTTCTTGCTCGTTGCGAGTATCGAGACTCGACACCGCTTCGTCGAGAACGAGTACAGGGGAGTTCTTCAGCAGGGCGCGGGCGATCGCGATGCGCTGACGCTGGCCACCGGACATCTGGACGCCCCGCTCGCCTGCGACGGTGTCGTAGCCGCGGGGCATTGCGGTGATGAACTCATGCGCCTGGGCCGCCCGTGTTGCCTCCTCGACCTCGGCGTCGGTGGCTCCGGGGCGCGCCATGCGAACATTCTCCCGCAGGCTCGAATTGAAGAGGTAGATGTCCTGGGGCACCCACGCAATGAGCTCTCGGAGGGAGCGTTGGGGCAGGTTGCGCACGTCGTGTTCCCCGACGGCAATCGTCCCGGCGTCGGCGTCCCAGAATCGCATGAGCAGGCTGGCGCAGGTGGTCTTCCCTGCCCCGGAGTGGCCCACGAGGGCCACGGTCTCGCCGGGCGCAATCTCGAACGAGACGTCCTGGAGCGCGGGTTCGCCGCCGCCGGGGTAGCCAAAGGTCACCCCTGCGAAGCTGACTCGGGGCTCCACGTCGGAATCCGGGGGTGTGGCCCCGGGCGCGTCCGTTACGGGTGCCGGCTCGCGCAGCAGGTGGAAGGCACGGTCGGCTGAGGCGAAGACGATCCCGAGGTTCTGGGCCACCGAGGCGATGGCGTGAATCGGGCCAAAAACGAAGATCGCAAGCGTGACCGCCACCGGATAGTACGCAGGATCGAGTTCACCGCGGGAGACCTGGACTGCCGCAACCGCAACGACGCTCAGCATGCCGCCGCTCATGAATGTCGCGATGGCAGCCTGCTCGATCCCGGCGCGCATTCCATGGGCCATCTGAGAGCGGACCAGCCGGTTGCTGTGGGACTCGAGGTTGGCCAGGAACCTCTTCTGGTAGCCAAAGGCCACCAGTTCGCGCAGGCCCTGCACGCCATCCACGACCTCCGCGTTCAGATTGCCGAGGTCGGCCCTCAGCGCGTCGCCCTGCCTGGCGGCGCGGCGCCGCAGAACGAACGGAACAGCCGCGACCAGAAGAGCGAACGGGAGAAGCGTGAGCGGCAGGGTCCAGTGCATCCCGCCGAGGGTCGTGAATGCCAGGGCCGGCACGATGACGGCCACGACGAACGTTCCGACAGTATGGGCATAGAACCACTCGACGGTTTCGATGTCGGCCATAGCGGCAGACGCCACGTCTCCAGACCGCCGCTGGATGAGGTATCCGGGGGCGAGCCGTTCGAGGGCGGAATAGAGGTGACCGCGAAGGTCGGCGAGGATCCGGTAGGCCAGGTCGTGCGACAGCCACATCTCCGCCCAGGCCATCACGGCCCGAAGTATCACGGCGGCGGCCAGCGCAGCCGCAGGCGTCCGAAGGTCGGCGGCCGTCGCACCGACGGCGACCTGTCCCACCATGTAGGCACCGAGTGCTACGGCGGCAATCGTCGCGCCGTGGTTCAACACGCCTGTCACCATCGAGAGGGTCATCAGGCCGAAGTAGCTTCGGATCATCCAGAGCAGTTGCCAGAACCCCGAGGAGAACCATGTCTTCTTCGGTCCGTTCTGCGTCCGTGCTGTTATCCGGTTGGCCATCGTGCTCATGCAGCACCCTCGTGCTGTGCGCGAACGAGCTGCGCGTAGTGGCCGTCGCGCGACAGGAGATCCCCGTGCCGGCCCGACTCTGCGACGCGGCCGTTGTCGAGTACCACGATGCGGTCCGCGTGTACGACCGATGAGAGGCGATGGGCGATGACGATGGTCGTCCGCCCTCGGGTGAGGAGGCTGAGCGCCTGGCGGATCGCTGCCTCGTTGGCGCTGTCGAGGTTCGACGTTGCTTCATCGAGAATGAGAACGGGCGCATCCTTCAGGAGGGCGCGGGCGATGGCGATGCGCTGGCGCTCGCCGCCCGAGAGCTTCGCGCCGCGCTCGCCGACGATGGTCTCGTAGCCGTTCGGAAGCGACTGGATGAAGGCGTGGATGTTCGCCTTCCCGGCGGCATCCCGGATCTCTTCCGGTGTGGCGTCGGGCCGACCAATCCGGAGATTGTCCTCGATGGTCCCGTAGAAGAGGTACGTGTCCTGGGAGACGTAGCCGAAGTAGTGCCGCAGGTCGTCCAGGGGAATGTCACGGAGGTCGGTTTCGCCGAATGTCAGCCGGCCCTCCTGCGGATCGAAGAACCGGAGAAGGAGCGATGCGACGGTGGTCTTGCCGGCGCCGGAGTGGCCAACGATGGCTACAGTCTCGCCCTCGCGAATCTCCAGGGATACACCCGCGAGGGCCGGGCGCGCGTCACTCGAGTAACGATAAGTAACATCGTGGAGGGCGATCGCTCCGCCGAGCGACGTGGCGACGCCGGTCCGCTCGGCGGCCGCGTCATGGACCCCCGGTTCGGCATCGAGCAACTCGAAGATGCCCGTCGAAGCCGAAATGCCCATGTAGCCGGCATGCCAGTAGACGTCCAGTTCGACGAGGGGCCGAAAGCACTCGGCCGACAGGAAGAGGACGATGAGCAGCGCAGCGATGCCCAACTCGCGGGCGGCCACCTGGAAGCTTCCAATACCGACCGCGAGTGCCACTCCGGCGCTCATCGCGAACCCGACCAGTCCGTTGCGGATCATCGAGATCGAAAGCTGTGCCATGGTGGCTCGGTAGAGCGCATGGCTCGCGCCGCGGAGCTCTTCCCCTCGCCGTTCGCTCGCATTGAGCGCTTTCAGCGTGACCATGCCCTGCATGGAGTCGACAAACTGGGCATCCAGCGACGAATACGCTGCCCAGTGCCGCGCGCCGTACTCGCCCAGGATGCGGTCCCAGATCCGGGGGATTAGCGGCACGGCCAGCGCGAAGGCCAGGACGACGACGCCAATCAGTGGATCGAGATACACGATGACGCCGAAGATGCAGATGGGGACGACGACCGACACCACGGCATGGGGCAGGTAGTAGCCAACGTACGACTCGAGTGCTTCGACACCATCGACCAGCGTCGCCTGCACCTTGCCCGTTTCCGTGTGCTCCAGGTAACCGGGTCCAAGCAGGAGCAGTTGAGCGAACAGCCGGCGGCGCAGCTTGGTCTTGACAGCGGCTGCGACCTGCTTTGCGAGGACCTCGCGGGCAAAGAGCAGTGCCGCGCGGAGCAGGGTAAGGGCGGCGACGGCGACGACGAAGCCGGCGATCGCGGTCCAGCCACCGCCATCGAGGATCCGGCGCACGACGAGCGCGATTAGCACACCCTGGGCCACCCACGTCGCCGATATGGCAAGGCCAAGCGCGATGGAAAGGGCCAGGAGCTGACGCACGCCGGCAGTCAGCCCGACGATTCGCCGATGGATCATCATATGCGGTTTTGACGCCTCCGCTGCCGGTATCGGCGAAAGACCCTATTGCGACTGAGAATCACTCTCGTTACCATAGCCTAGAGGAGGCGAAACCCAGAGAAGGAGCTTCGGAATGTCGCGTGTCCAGGTACCCAAGGCCAGACCGGGTCGGATAGCCCGGATCGCCGCCGCGATGTTTGCGCTGTTCTTGGTAGCAACGGCCTGCGGCGGAGATGACGCGAGCGACGCCACGGTGGCCACCACCGCAATGGCCGAGACCACAACCACCACCTCGGCCACAACCACCACCTCCGCACCCCCGACAACCGACGACCACGAACACGACGAAGACCACGAAGACGACGAACACGAAGACGAACACGACGAAGACGACGAAGACCACGAAGACGACCACCACGAACACGACGAAGACGACGAAGACCACGAAGACGACCACCACGAGCATGAGGACGAGCACGAAGAGGAGCACGAGGACGACCACCACGAGCACGAACACGAGCACGTTGCTGTCGAAGACGCCACCGGTGAGATGGTCGCTCTGGAGGCGCCGGCGGTCCGTGTTGTCTGCCTCACGGGGCTCTGCGTCGACACGATGTTCGTGCTCGGGATCAAGCCGGTGGCTGCGAACGACTTGCTCCACCGGGATCCCGCCTACTGGGGACCGGACGAGAACGAAATCGGACCCGTCAGCGGCTCGTTCTTCGAGCCAAGCCTGGAAGACATCGCTGCGGCGAGCCCCGACATTGTCATCGGGCTCGGCGGCGTTCATGACGGCCTGCGCGCCGCCCTCGAGAGCATCGCACCGCTGTTCATCGTCAACCCGATCGGCGTCGAGGGGATGCTCGCGCATGTCGTCGAGATCGGAGTCCTTCTCGGAATGGAACACGAGGCCGAGGACGCGGTGGCAGCATTCGAATCCCGGCTCGAGCAGTATGTTTCGGGAGTTACCACCAAGAGGTCCGTCATGGTCGTGTACGGGTCCGATGTGAACATCGGAGCCGATACGGTGTGCACGCCGGCCGTGGATGCGTTGGCCCATGCAGCGGTCTACGCTCCCGAGTTCTCCGGCTGTGATATCCACCAGCCGTTCCCGAGTTTCTCTGTGGAGCAGCTGCTGGGTATCGATCCCGATGTCATCTTCGTCCAGACGTACGGATTCGGGCCTACACCCCCGGAACCGGTGTCGGAGCAGCTCGTTGACAACGTGATCTGGAGAGAGCTCGTGGCGGTCCAGAACGGCGAGGTCTACGAGGTGGACTTCTTCATCTGGGGCACATCCCGAGGCATTAACGGCACGAACTTCGTCCTCGACGAGGCGATGCCGAAGATCTACCCGGAGGACTTCCCGGCTCCTCTGCCTTGAGCGCACCCCCGGGCGCGGCGGCGGGTCCGGGCTGGTCCTGGACCCGGGTGATCGTCGCCGGAGCGATCCTCGCGGCGCTCGCCGTCCTCGCCGTGGTCCACCTGAGCATGGTTGAGCCGAGGGTGGCGCCCGGGCAACTTCCCGGCATCCTGCTGGGCGAATCCGGCGGCCGGATCGAACGGCTCGTGGTCCGCGAGCTGGGGCTACCCCGGCTGATCCTGGCGCTGCTCGCCGGCGCGGCGCTCGGGCTCTCCGGGGCCATCCTTCAGGTCGTGCTCAGGAACCCGCTGGCCTCGCCGGGGCTGCTCGGCGTGTCGGCTGGAGCATCGCTGGCAATGGCAATCATCCTGCTGCTGAACGCACCGGTCCTGTTCGCGCTTCATCCGATCGTGGCTCTTGCGGGGGGACTCGGCGGCGGCCTGATCGTCCTCGCGGCCTCGCGGGGGGCGCGAACACCGATTGAAGCCGCGCTGACCGGCGTCGCGGTTGCGGCGCTCCTCCATGGGATCATCCTGGCGATAATCGGCCTCGCCGCCTCGTCCGGCGCCGTGCGGGTCTTCTTCCTCTTCACGGTCGGCAACCTCTCGGGTAGGACATGGGATCATGTCCGGCTGGTGTGGCCGTGGCTGCTTGCGGGGATTCCCGTAGCCTTCCTCCTCGCTCGAGGCGCCAACGTGCTCCAGTTGGACGAGGATGTCACCTCGTCGCTGGGGATGCCGGCAAGGCGCATGCGCGGCGTCTTCGTCGCGCTGGCCGCGCTGCTCGTCGGGAGCATCGTGGCGGTCGCCGGGCCCATCGCCTGGGTCGGGCTCCTGACGCCGCACATCGCTCGGCTGATAGTCATCCGGCCGGATGCGAGGCTCCTCTTTCCGGTGGCCACAGTGATCGGAGCCCTCCTGTTGCTGGCGTCCGACGTACTTGCCAAGGTCGTCATCTATCCGGGCGAGATTCCCGTGGGGCTGTGCACGACCCTCCTGGCCGCCCCGATGATCCTCGTGCTTCTCCGCCGCAAGAATCTGGGACTGAACCGCTCGTGACATCGGCGCGTTCGTTTGTGGCCCTCGTGGTGGTGGCAGGCATGGCGGCTGTCGTCCTCTTCATCCTCCACCTCGGACTGGGCACCGTCTGGATCCCACCGGATCGTGTCATCGGGGCCCTGGTGGATGGACTCGCGGACCCCACGGACCGGACAATCGTCTGGGACCTGCGGATGCCTCGCGCGATCCTCGGGCTCCTGGTGGGTTGCATGCTGGGCCTCTCAGGGGCGTTGCTACAGGTCGTCATGCGCAATCGCCTCGCTGAGCCCGGGCTCACCGGCGTCTCAACGGGGGGGATTCTCCTTGCGGTCCTCTTCCTCGCGGGCACGTGGGGCCTGCCTCAACCCGGCCGGTTGCTTCCGTTCGTCGTGCTCCTCGGCGCCCTGGCGGGGGGGATACTGGTGCTCTTCGTGAGTTCGGCGCGCGGAGGCATCGATCCCTTACGACTGATCCTCACGGCGGTAATCGTCAACGCGATCCTCGGGTCGCTGACCGCGATTGTCATGCTGCGCTCCAATTATGCGCTCGGGAACATCCTCTCCTGGCTCATCGGGTCGCTGCATGGCCGCGTCTGGGACGACGTATGGCTCGCCCTGCCGTGGGCCGCCGTCGGCATCGCGGCGGGATTGCTGGCTGCCCGCGCCGCCAACCTCCTCCAGCTTGACGACGAATCAGGCCGCGCTCTCGGCCTCCCGCTGCAGCCCGCTCGAGTCGCGCTATTCGGGCTGGCCGCGGTCTTGGCTGCCGGGGCCGTGAGTGTCTCCGGAGCTATCGCATTCGTCGGCCTGATGGCGCCGAACGCCGCCCGGGCCATCGTCGGCGCTGACGCGCGCCGTGTCCTGCCCCTGGCCGCCCTCATCGGCTGCGTGCTCCTGCTCGCGGCTGACCTCGTCGCCCAATCGTTCTCCATCAAGCCGCCGATCCCCTCCTCGGCGTACCGTGTGGGCCTTCCCGTCGGGGCCGTCCTGGCCGTCTTCGGGGCGCCACTGCTCATCTTCCTTATCCGGCGGAGCACCAGATGAACGAGATCGAACCCATCAGGCTGGCACAGGTCAGCGCCGGCTACGGGAAGCGGGTGGTGCTCGACGGCCTCGACCTGGGGCTGCAGCAGGGCACGATCACCGCCATTGTCGGGCCGAACGGGTCCGGGAAGTCCACGGTGATCCGGGCGATGGCCCGGCTGCTTCCGGCGCGGAGCGGCGTCGTACTCCTCGACGGGGAGGACATCCGGAGCTTCGGATCTCGCGGTATCGCCCGCCTCGTATCCGTCCTTCCCCAATCTCCATCGAGCCCACCGGGTCTGACCGTTCGCGAGCTCGTCGAGTTGGGTCGCTTCCCCCATACCGGGCTGTTCGGACGACTCGGCGCCGAGGGCACACTGGCCGTGGAGTCCGCGCTCACGCTCACCGGTTTGACCGACTTCGCGGAGCGTCCCTTGGACGAACTCTCCGGGGGCGAACGCCAGCGCGCATGGATCGCGCTCGCTCTCGCTCAAGGCGCCGGCACCCTACTTCTGGACGAGCCGACCACGTTTCTCGATGTCCGGCACCAGTTCGAGGTTCTCGACCTCGTTGCGTCCCTCTGCGCGAGCGGCGATATGACGGTCGTCATGGTGCTCCACGACCTCCTGCATGCAGCGAACTATGCGGACCGTGTCGTCGTGGTGGACAGTGGCCGGATCGTGGCGGACGGTGCGCCCTCCGCAGTGATCACCGTCGAACTGATGCGGACGGTGTTCGGAGTGGCAGCGAAGATCTTCACCGACCCCGAATCCGGTCGGATGATCTGCCTTCCGATCGGCACCGGCAGGAGTTGATCTCCGTCGATGGTCCCCCGTCCGGCCTCCGTCGCTATTTCCATTTCGTTGTAGTATCAATAATGATTATCATTCCAACTCAGCGGGTTCCCGGTGCTTCACACGTGGCAGCCGGGACGCCGCCGCCGTTGCCAACAGTGAGGTAGAGGAGAAGTGAAGGACAACAGACTGTCGGGCCGAGTCGGCCGTAAACCACTGGCGCTGCTCGGAGCGCTGAGCCTTATGATCGCGCTCTTCGGCGCGGCCTGCTCGGATGACGAGGAGACGGCAGCAACACCCGCCGCCACCGAGGCGGCGGTGACATCAACGACGCAGCACACCACGACCACCGCCATCCCCGAGCCGGTAACGACAACGGCGGCGGCGGCGGCGATCACCACGACCACCCTCGCGCCCGAGCCGCCCGGCGTGACGATCAGAAACTGTGATGTGGAGACCGTCTACGACGCGGTTCCGCAGCGTGTGGTCGCCACGGACACGAGCGCGTTGGAGGTGTTGATGGCGCTCGGGTTGCAGGGCCACGTAATTGGCTACTTCGGAGGCACCCCCGACCGGCTCCAGCCCGAGCACCAGGCCCGCGCGGCGCTGCTCGAGCGGCTGGGCGGCAGCTTCCCGTACCCCTCGCTGGAGGCGGTCCTCGCCCCGGGGCCCGATCTGGTGTTCAGCTACGGCTTCAACGAGAGCGCAGGTCTCACGGCGCAGAACCTGCGCGACGCCGATGTGCACAGTTTCTCGTTCACGGAGGCCTGCCCCGACTTCGCCGGCAACGTCACGCTCGAAGTCATGTTCAACGACGTCCGCGCCGTGGCGCAGATGTTCGAGATCGAGGACCGCGCCGAGGAACTCATCGCCGCGTGGGAGCAGCAGATCGAGGAGGTCGCCGCAGCGATCCCGGCCGGCGAGCAAGTCCGCGTCTTCTACTTCGACTCGGGTGAAGAGGCTCCGTTCACGGCACTCGGCGGCTCCGTGATGTCGGACATCATCAGCCGCGCCGGGGGTGCGAACATCCTCTCGGCCGTCAATGGCACATGGGGAACCGTGGAATGGGAGAGCGTCGTCGAGGGCGACCCGGAACTGATCATTCTCGTCGACTACGGCTTCGGTGGCCCGGCCGCGAACCGGGCGTTCCTCGAGTCCAACCCGGCACTGTCAGACATGCCGGCGGTCGTGAACGGTCATTACGTGACGCTGACGTTCCTCCAGAGCGTGCCCGGGCCACAGAATCTCGATGGCCTCATAAAGGTGGCGACCGCGGTGCGCAGCGTGAGCGCCGCTCGCTAGGCGGCGGCAGGCGTCGGCGCCGGACTGAGACCCCGCTCATCCCGACGACTGCGCATTCGCCAACTCTGTCGAAGCCGTCGGCACGGTGACGACACCCCAAGGCGCCGCGCTGAAGCGCGTCCTCGCCCTCAGTTCCCCGATCATCGTCGCCAACCTGTCGCAGATCCTGCTCGGAATCGTCGACACCGCGATGATCAGCCGCGTCTCCACGCAGGCGCTGGCGGCAGCGGCCGTCGCCTCGTCCGTGAACATCGCAGCGGGCATGCTGTTCAGCGGATGGGCGACCGCCGCACAGGCGATCGCAGCCCGCCGATACGGCGAGAGGCGTCCGGCCGCCGTCGGGCAGTTGCTGGACGTGTCGATGGTCGTCGCTCTCGGCGCCGGCCTCCTGGTCCTCCTCGCCCTGACCATCGGCGCGGGTCTCCTCCTCGCAGCGTTCGAAGTGAGCGAGGCTGTGCGGGTCGAGGGCGTGCCGTATCTCCGGGTGCTCGCCTTCGCCGCACCCCTCTCGGCCGTCACAGCCATGTTCCGCGCCGTCTACGCGGGCGTCGGGGAGACGAAGGTGGCGATGCGCATGACGCTCCTCGTCAACCTGATCAACATCCCGCTGAACTACGTCCTGATCTTCGTGGTCGGCTGGGGGCTCCCCGGCGCCGGCGTCGGGACGGTGATTGCCGTGACCGTGGGCTGCGCCTACATGGCCCGGTTCGGCTGGAGGAGGTTCCGGGACAGATACGAACTGTTCCATATCGCGAACCTGCACCGGGCCCGGGAGGTGCTCCCCAGCCTCTGGTCGATCGGTTGGCCCGAGACGGTCATGCTCTTCGGGGGCTACGCCGGGAACGTCCTCGTGCTCCGGATCGTCGCCTCGCTCGGCACCGTGGTCCTCGCCGGTATGCAGGTTGTCGCCAACGTACAGCACGTTCTCTGGACCATGATCTGGGCGCTCTCGACAGGCGTGTCGATCCTGGTCGGGCAAAGCCTCGGTAGCCGCGACGAGCGCGCCGTGTCGCTGACCGAGCGGGCCGGGCTGCTGCTGATGATCGCACTGCCGGCGATCGTCCTGGTGCCGGTGCTCGTCGCGCCGTCCACGATGCTGCATCTGCTGACCCCCGATGGAGACGTCGTGGCGGAGGCCGGGCGGGCCCTCCCCATCCTGGCTCTGCAGGTGCCCCTCATGGCCACAAGCATGGTGCTGGCCGCGGTGCTGCGCGCCGCCGGCGACTCGAGGTGGGTCTTCTACACGTCGACGGCTTCCAGCTACCTGGTAATGGTGCCCCTGGCGTGGCTGCTCGCCGTCGAGTCCGGCCGGGGTCTCCCTGGCATCTACATCGCCGGGATCGCCTATTTCGCGATGCGGAGCGCCGGGGCCTGGTGGCGCTACCGGCAGGGGACCTGGCGGACGGCCGAATTATGAGCTCATCCTCGAGAACCGGGCCGGCCCGATCCCGCCCGATCCGTTCAGAGGGCCACGTCGAGCACCGTCGCGGGATGGCGGGGCTCGGCTTCGCGGCTGTGCTGGTGGCGCTCTGTGTCGCCCTGGCCTTGTCGATCATTCTGGCGGTGACCCTGGGGCCTGCGGACATCTCCCCCGGGACGGCTTGGCGGATCGTGATACACCAGTTCCGGCCCGACGCGGTACCGGCCGACTGGCTGGCCGCCCACGAGAGGATCGTGTGGTACGTCCGTCTGCCGCGCGCCCTCCTCGCCGTGCTGGTCGGGGCGACACTCGCCGTGGTCGGCACGGTACTCCAGGCGATGGTGCGGAACCCGCTGGCCGACCCCACGATCCTCGGCGGGACCTCCGGCGCAGCAGTCGGCGCAGTGAGCGTCATAGTGCTCGGCTGGGCGTTCGCGGGAACCTTCACGCTGCCGGTTGCGGCGTTCGCCGGTGGCCTCGTCGGCTACGGACTGGCGTTCCTGCTGGCGAACTCGGCGCGCGGCCTCAGCCCGTTGCGCATGGTGCTCGCCGGGATCGCGGTGAGCTTCCTCTTCTCGGCCCTCACCAGCATGCTCATCTTCATGAGCGAGCAGAGCCAGACGGCCCGCCTCGCGCTCTTCTGGATGCTCGGCGCGCTGGGAGGCGCGCGGTGGGACCGGCTCGGGCTACCGGCCGTCCTCCTCGTCGTCGGGCTCGTCTATCTCCAGGCCCGGGCTCGGGCGCTGAACCTGCTCCTCTTCGGCGACGAGACCGCGACGAGCATGGGTGTACCCCCGGATCGTCTACGCCGCATTCTCTTCGTGGTCGTCGCGCTCCTGACGGGCACCTCGGTCGCGCTGGCCGGCGGGGTCGGGTTCGTAGGGCTCGTCATACCGCATGGGGCGCGGATGGTGGTGGGCGCCGACCACCGCCGCGTCCTCCCGCTCGCGGCCCTCGTAGGGGCGTTCTTCCTGCTGTGGTCGGACGTGGCCGCGCGGCTGGTGATCGCGCCGCGCGAGCTCCCGATCGGGGTGATAACCGCCCTTGTCGGCGCGCCTGTCTTCGCCCTGCTGCTCCGCTACCGGCTCCGAGAATCCGATTATGCGCGGTGACCACTTGGCGACCGGCATCACCAAGCCGCCGCCGGCCGTCGCCGGCCCTATCCCACTGTCGCTGACATTGTCCGGCGTGACGGTGGCAGTGGGTTCCGTCGAGATCTGCTCGGACGTAAGTCTGGTGGTCGAGCCCGGCCAGGTTGTGGGGATCGTCGGGCCGAACGGCAGCGGCAAGACCACGCTGCTGCGGGCCGCTTACCGGATGCTGCGACCGCGGCTCGGCCGCGTGCTGGTGGGCGAGGACGACCTGTGGGAGTTACGACCGCTCGAGGCGGCCCGGCGCATCGCCGTCGTCGTGCAGGAACCGAGGACCGACTTCGAGTTCACCGTACGGGAAGTGGTGGCGATGGGACGCAGCCCTTACCAGTCGGCGTTCGCCGGGGAATCCGCCGGGGACCGCAGCCGCGTTGACGACGCTCTCGCTCAGGTGGGCATCGCGGCGCTGGCGACCCGGTCGTTCGGCACCCTGTCCGGGGGGGAGAAGCAACGGGCGCTGGTCGCGCGCGCTCTCGTGCAGGAGGCGCGCGTCCTGATCCTCGACGAGCCCACCAACCATCTCGATATCCGCTACCAACTCGAGGTCCTCGATCTCGTCCGATCCGTGGGGGTGACCACGCTCATATCGATCCATGACGTGAATCTGGCCGCGGAGTACTGCGATCACATCGTCGTACTGCAGGATGGTCGCGTCCGAGCGGCCGGGGTGACCGAAGCGGTCTTGGTGCCGGACGTGCTGGAACCCGTGTTCGGAGTGACCGTGGAACGCGTGCCGCGGGCAGAGGGGAGGGACCTGTACTGGTTCCGGAGCCTCGCTCGCCCTCCCGTCGCCGCTTCGACGGGACCGGCCCCCGCCGCTTCCGGAGTGCAAGGAGGCGACCTGCAAGGAAACATTCCCTGACGAGAGCAGCTATCCGGGGAGGGCTGGCGGGCTGCTACCCCCTCCCGATCTCGATGTCGACCCTGATCGATTCGCCCAGGCGCCGGATTGCCCTGACCCGGACCGGTCGGGCGTCTGCCAGTGTGTTCCACGTGCCCCGGAACAGCGGGGCGCCTACGCCCCCGGCAAGCACCGGACCGTAGTAGAGGACGCCGTGATCTACTAGACCACAGTCCATGAAGGAACGGAACAGACCAGATCCTCCCTCGAGCATGAGCTGCTGTATCCCCAGTGCTGCAAGCCGGGCCAGACCGGCGGACAGATCAACCCTGTTGCCGGAGGCGTCGGGTACTACGACCACCCGTCCCGGCACCTCGAGCGGCTGGGGAGCCAACAGGATCGGATCACGCTCGAACAGGCGGGCGTTGCGCGGAAGCCCTCCCCGCCCGGCCACGATCACCGGGATCGGCTGCTCGATCCCGTTCTCGCTGCTGGTGTCGAGCCTCACTGTCAGCCGTGGGTCGTCGGCCCTGACCGTGCCGGCTCCCACCATCACAGCATCGACGTCGGCCCTCAACCGGTGAGCATCCCGGCGGGCCTGAGGCGAACTGATCCACTGGGACGTACCGTCAGCCGCCGCCAACTGACCATCCAGGGTCATCGCCGCCTTCATCATCACGGTGGGCCGCATACTTGGCGAGGTTAGTGGTGCGTGTTCCGAGGTCCATGACGCCTCGTCACCGACCGTCGATGGCTTTGTTGTGATCGCGCCGGAGGCCTTCAGCGGTCAGACTCCCGACGTGGCCGTGACAGGCCGATAGCTCAGCTGAGGGCAAGGAAAGCACCCTCCTCGTTCTCATAGAAGTCGAGCAGGTCACCGTATCGTTCACGGAGGATCCCTTCGATCTCTGACGTCGTACAGTCCCCCGCCGTATCCAGATGACCTTCGGCCGGTGTCCAATCGTGAAGCTCCTTTGACGAAGGTCGGAATCCTTGGAAACGATCGCGAACGCGTGATCCCTGGCATACTCCCAAATCACGATGTCATCGGCGGATTCGAACCCGACGTCCCTGACGTGTAGAGATCCGGGATAGAGGTCTTGCAGCGTATTCCTAAGGTACGGAGACAGATTCTGATCGAACAGAAGCCTCACACTGGAGGCAACGACACCAATCGGCGCTCCCGGTCCGCAGCGAAAGCCAACGACGCTTGTATGTCCGCTTGCTTCAAGTCCGGGAAGTCGGCCAAGAGCTGCTCCTCGGTCATGCCGGACGCCAAGTACTCCAATACGTCATATACAGTTATGCGCAGACCGCGAATGGATGGCTTTCCCCCCCGCTTGCCCGGCTCCACGGTGATTATCTTGGTGTAGTCCGGCGACACGTCGAAGCCCTTCTCCTGGGTAGAGCTATCCTACTGAACCGGCCATCGTCCGCTCATCGTCAAGCAGTAGTCGTTTGCGTCCGAGGTCTCTGGCGTAGCGGTTCCTGGCCGCGGTCGGCCGCCCCCAACTGACCATCCAGGGTCGTCGCCGCCTTCATGATCACGGTGGGCCGCATACCGCCAGGCTACCGCCGGAATGCCCGAGACCCGACCGTCCCGGCCGACCGGGGGAACGGGCCTCTGTGGGCATCGGGCTACAAGGGAGTAGGGGGTAGTAGAACTAGAGTTGCAGGAGCGATCACGGTACTCGGCCTGATCGCTTGGTATCGGAACCGGCGCACCGGAGGGTGGGTATGGCCGTAGGTAGATTGCGCCTGGCTTGTTGGGTGACCATCTGCGCCATGTTCGCCGCTCTCCTCGTTGCCGGTTGCGACCGGGCGAACTGGTCGGAACCGATGAAGATCGCGCTGATGCTCGACTACTCGGGCGCTCCCGATGTCTCGGCCGACCGGCAGCGCGGCTTCGAACTGGCCATCAAGCACATCAACGACGGCGGCGGCGTGCTCGGTCATCCTGTGGAGGGGGTGACCCGAGACGCAACCCGCACCCCGGGTCCTGCGATCGAGGCGGCGCAGCGCCTGATCGCGGAGGGCATCCACGCCATCGTCGGCCCCAACTCGAGCGCTGCGTCACTGGCCGTCATAGAGAACGTAACGGGCACCGCCGCCATCCCCACCATCAGCCCTTCGGCAACCTCTCCCCGGCTGACGGAAGCTGCGGACAGCGACTTCTTCTTCCGCACGACTCTCGCCGACACGGCCCAAGGCCCGGTGCTGGCCCGGGTCACCAGGGACAGAGGCTTCGACAACGTGGGCCTCATCTACCACGACGACCCTTATGGCCGCGGGCTGGCGGGAAGCTTCGCGGAGGCGTGGGACGGAGGGCTGGAGGCTGTGGCAGTCGTCGACGACCAGCCGTCCTACCTGCATGAACTGAGGCGGAGCGCGAGCGCCGGAGCCCAGGCGCTGGTCGTCATCACCTTCGGCAGTCAGGCCCTCGCCATCGTCCGTGAGGCCCTCGACGAAGGCATCTTCACGCAGTTCCTGTTCGGCGACGCCGCCAAGAGACCCCGGCTGGTCGAGGAGATCGGCGGGGATGTGTTGGGGGGCATGTACGGCACCGCCGGAGCGCCGAGCCCCGACAGCGCCGCCGCCCCCGCCTGGGAGGCCTCGTACCTGGCCGAATACGGCGAGTTGCCGGTCATGACCTATGTCCGGGAGACCTACGACGCCACCGTGGCGCTGGCGCTCGCCGCTCAGGCCGCCGGAAGTCTCGATGGCGCCGCCATCCGCGACCGTCTGCGGGACGTCGGCGGTCCACCGGGCCAGGTCGTGCTCGGCACTGCGGCGGGGGTGGCCGAAGGGCTACTGCTGCTGGCCGACGGCCGGGAGGTCGACTACGAAGGGGTCGCCTCCTCGCTGGATTGGGACAGCCACGGTGACCTGCAACGGGGCCACATCGAGGTGTGGCGCTTCACCCCGGACGGACGCATCGAGACGGTCGAGACGGTTCTCTTCGAATAGCGGAGAGCCTCCCTCGTGGTGGAACAGCAGTCTCTTGCGGTCGAAACCTCTGGAGACGACAGGCCAACGGGTCAAGTCAGATCGAGTAGATCGCCGCTCTTCCGTTGTTGTGGAAGGCGAGCAAGTTACAGTACCGTTCACGAAGGATCCGTTCGATCTCTTCGATCCCGCAGTTACCAGTAGGCATCAAGATGACCTTGGGCGGATGCCCGCGCTCCCGACTCAGTTTACGAAAGTCCTTCTTGTCCGTGGTAACTACAGCAAATCCGTGTCTCCCGGCATAGTCAAAAATCTCGTCGTCATTGGTCTGGTAGTTGGCATCTATGAGCCCGAGGCTACGGTCCCTGACGTGGCGGGACCCGGGCCAGAGGTCGTCCAGCCTCTCTATTAGATCCTGAGAAGACAGGTTCTGATCGAACAGGAGCTTCATACCGATATCGCCTTTTCGTGGTCGAGCAGCATTCGCTTGCGGTCGAGGCCGCCGGCGTAGCCGTGCAGGCTGCCGTCCGAAGCCACCACCCGGTGGCAGGGTAGGACGATGGGGATCGGGTTGGCGCCCAACGCTCGTCCCGTGGCCCGAGCCGCCTTGGGGTTTCCGGCCAAGGATGCCACCTGCCCGTAGGTACGGACCTCGCCCAGCGGGATGCCCGAGGTGGCTGTGAGCACACGTTCCTGGAAGGGGGTGATCAGGGAGCGATCGAGCCGGAGTTCGGACACGGGCCGGGCGCCGAAGTAGGCGTCGATCCAGGATTGAACCGGCCCGACGGCCGACGGAAACCGGACTATGGCCGGCGACACCTTCCTGGCCACCGACCTCATGATCCCGTCCAGATCGTCCGTCTCGAATGCCAGGGCTACGAGACCCTTGTGGGTCACCAGGGCTGTCAGGTCACCGATCGGTGAAGGCACCCTGCCGAACGCGACTTGAGCCACTCCTTGTGCGAACGCGCGGTGGGCGAAGCGTCCGATAGCATCCTCCACGGGGGTGGACGCCAGATTCCTGATCCTCTCGGCGACGTGACTCATCTGTACTCCTTTCGAAGCGAGGCTAGGGCGGCACGAACGTTCTGCCGGGCGGCCGGCTCGCTGATCTCCATGACCTCTGCAACATCCGCGTACGCGAGGTCGCCGAGATAACGCAAGGTCACGGCGGCCCGCTGCTTCTCCGGAAGGCGGGCCACCCGGCCCCAGAGCTCCGCGTCATGACCCGGGTCAGGATGCGACGGCTGCTCCGGCGGGGAGGCGAAGGACAGTTCCTTGGAGCGCTTACGCAGGTAGTCGATGCCCTTGCGATGGGCGATCGTGAACAGCCAACCCCTCAGATTCCGGGCATCGCGCAAACGCCCGTAGGAGCGCAGGGCGGCCAGGAGGGTCTCCTGCAGGCAGTCGTCGGCCGCATCCCTCCCCACCATCCCGCACAGGAAACGGTGGAGGGCACGGGAGTGCTCATCGACAAGCACTTGGAAGGGCGGCAGGTTCATCTACTCTTACAAACGGTGCAGGGCCACAATCCGTGAGATCCGCTCGACAATTGTGAGGACCGAGCACCGTCGGGAGCGGTAGGTCGACCACCGACCTCAACCTGGATACGGCAGGTCTCGTAGATCAGGTCTCCCCGTCCGGCCGAACCTCTGCTCGTAACCTGGCTCGCAGCCACTCGCGTGTCGCGGCGTCAACAAAGGTCACATATCCGTAACGCGTTGAAGCGACAAGCTTCTTGGCAATAAGACGGCCCCGGTAGACGCTCACCTGCTTTGGGCTCATACCTGTGCGTCCTGCAATATCCGAGACGGCAGTATCAGTATCATCCGGTGCCATCGCCCTCAGGAAGTGCCGGTCCCGCCTTGAAAGCGTATCCCACAGAGGCGCTACGAAGAGATCGGCGCTGACACGCCGTGCGGTTTCGAGACCCTCGGCAGCCACAGCAAGGGTGATCCCATCGTGCGGATCCTTAGCGGCGTTCCACATCTCGAAGCCGATGAGCTGCATCATGTATGGATGGCCATCGCTGGCGATCGCCGCTGCATGCAGTGCGTCGCCAGCGATGTGCGATCCTCCGAGACGGAACGTGTCCGCCAGAACCTCCTTGGTGACGCTGATATCCAGGGGTCCGACCTCCATGCGGTGACAGCGCTGAAGAAAGGTGGCAGCATCGCCCCTCATCAAGTCGGTCAGCAGACCCGGAAGCCCGGCGCCCACAAATGCAACCGGCTGCTGGGCGCGGCGGGTGATCTTCTGGATGGCTGCCCCGAAACGACGCGTCTCGGCTACGTCGGCACTGTGCAACTCGTCGACCGTGATAAGCAGCCCGGTTCCGGTAGCTGAGCAGTGGCTGGCCAGCTCTTTCAGAATGGCCCTGAAGGCCGTATTGCGAACGCTCGCGTCTCGCCTGCCAGAGCGAACTCGATCCATCCCTCCGCCCACTCCGAATACCTGTAGGTGCACGCCTGTCGTACGGTCGTCGTCCGGCCGGAGTGCTTCCAGCAGTTCCAAACCACCCTCTATGAGTTCATCGATGAACCCGCCGTCCGTAGCTGTGGCATCGAGAACGCGCCAACCCTGCCGATGGGCCATGTCTTCTATCTCATTCAGCAACACCGTCTTGCCCATCCCGCGTTCACCTGTGGCGAGGGTTGTATAGGCAGGATGTCTAGGTCCCGTCTCCAATGCGGAGCGGATCCGCGCCACGAGCCGGTCCCGGTCGCCGACTACCAGCGGTGACGCGCCGAATGTCGGGGTGAACGGGTTGCGGACCACCATGGCACAAGCATACCCGTCCGTAATGGATATTGAGGGAGATTCTTTAGACTCTTTAGATTCTTATGGAACTGTATAGATTCTCTCGCCTGCTGGCCCGCTCCGGAGATGTGCAGTCGGCGCGTGCCGGAGTCTCAGCTCCTACCCGAGGGAGGCCTCGAACCTCGAAACGGCCTCGTCCACCTCGTCGGGGCTGATGGTCAGAGGCGGAGCGAAACGCACCGTGTCCGGCACCACGTTGTTGACGAGCAGTCCGTTGGTCATCGCGGTCTTCGTGACCTCGGCGGCCCGGTCCGATTCGAGCACGGCACCGACCAGCAGTCCCCGGCCGCGCACGTCGATCACGCCGTCGACGCCCTTGAGGCGCTCCACGAATTGCGCTCCTCTCTCCCGGCAGTTGGCCAGCAGGTCACGGTTCTCGATCTCGTCGAGGACCGCGAGGGCGGCCGAGGTGATCACCGGCCCCCCTCCGAAGGTGGTGGCATGATCGCCGTAGTCGAAGGCCGCAGCCCGCTCCGTGGAGAGGCAGGCCCCGATCGGGAGCCCGTTGGCGAGAGCCTTGGCCAGCGTGGCGATGTCCGGCTCCACACCTAGCTGCTGCCAGGAGAACCACGAGCCGGTGCGGCCGATCCCCGCTTGGACATCGTCGAAGAGGAGTAGCACCTCACGCTCGTCGCACAGTTCTCTGAGCTCTTGGAGGTACCGCCGCGTCAGGGGAACGACCCCACCCTCTCCCTGGGTGGTCTCGACGAGCACCCCGGCTGTCTGGGGTCCCACGGCATCGGCCATGGCGTCGATGTCGCCGGCCGGAACCTGAGGGAAACCGGGGGGGAGCGGAGCGAAGACCTCCTGCTTGTGGGGCTGTCCGGTCGCCGCCAGCGCCGCCAACGTACGGCCGTGGAACGAGTCGAGCAGCGAGATCACCTCGTAGCACTCGGGGCCGCGCCGCTTCTGGCCCCACCGGCGAGCCAGTTTGATGGCGGCCTCGTTGGCGGTGGCGCCGCAGTTGGCGAAGAAGACCCGGTCCAACCCCGACAGCTCCTTCAGGCGTTCGGCCAGTTCCACCTGGGGAACCGTGTAGTAGAGGTTCGATGTGTGGACCAGCTTCGTCATCTGCCGGGCCACCGCCGCGGCCACCGCCGCGTTGGCGTGGCCCACCGACACCACCGCTATCCCCGCCAGGCAGTCCAGGTAGTCCTTACCCTCCTCGTCATAGAGCCGGCAGCCGTCGCCGCGCACGAAGGTAACCGGCGCCCTTCCGTAAGTCTGCAGGACGGCGGCGGCCTCCCGCTCGGCAATGGTCTGGGCGGGAGTCACCATCTGTCTCCTGGTGTGATCATCGTTCCGATTCCTTCCGGTGTGAATATCTCGAGCAGCACCGCGTGCTGGATCCGTCCGTCCAGTATGTGGGCCTGGGGAACGCCGTTCTCCAACGCCTCGATGCAAGACTCCAGCTTGGGAAGCATCCCGGCCGAGATACTACCGCTCCCCAGCATCTCCCGCAGTTCGCCCAGGAACATGGCCTCGATGAGGCTGTCCTCGTCGTCCAGGTCCCGGTACAGACCCTCCACGTCGGTGAGGTAAATGAGCTTGCGCGCCTGGAGTGTCCGGGCCAAAGCGCCGGCGGCGGTGTCGGCGTTGATGTTGTAGACACTCCCGTCCTGACCGCTCGCCAGGGGTGCCACCACCGGCACAATGCCGTGGTCGAGCAGTTCGTTGATTCCCTTCGCGTTCACCCGCTCGATCCGGCCCACGAAGCCCAAGTCGGGGTGCCGTTGGCGGGCAGTGAACAAGTCGCTGCCGAGGCTCCCGAAACCTTCCGCACGGGTATCGTGACTCTGCAGGAGCCGTACTATGTCGGGGTTGATCTCGCCCGCCAGCGTCGCCATCACGACCCCGAGTGTTGCCTCGTCCGTCACCCGTAGGCCGTCCACCCACCGAGGCTTCAAGCCGGCGCTGGCCATTGCCCGGGTGATATGCGGTCCGCCTCCATGGACCACGACCGGCCGGAGACCCAGTAGCACTAGGAGGGTGATGTCGCGAGCGAAGCTGGAACGCAGATCGTCGTCGACCATCGCGGAGCCGCCGTACTTGATCACCACCGTCTCCCCTGAAAACGCCTGAATGTAGGGCATAGCCTCGGTGAGGACCCTGGCCTTGGCCATAGCGGAGGCGATGCGAGAGCGGCGCACCGTGGGGGCCGTGTGACCCGTAACCATCAGACCCGCATCCCCCCGTCGAGAATCGCGTACTCGGGCGTCATGTCGCAGGTCAGGATGGTCGCCTTACCGAGCCCGAGGCCCACCCGCATCTCGATGCTGAAGTCCCCAACCATCTGCTTGCTGACCCCTTCGACGCTGTGGGCCATGGGTATCCCGTGCCAGGCCATCGTGGTCTGCCCGTAGCGAACGCCTATGTGGAAGGGAGATACGTCATGGCCGCTGACGCCGGCGGCGGCCGCCAACCTGCCCCAGTTGGGATCTTCCTTGTAGAACGACGTCCGCACCCGTGCCGAGTCGGCGACCGCCTTGCCGATCTCACGGGCGGCGGCATCGTCGGTCGCCCCCACTATCCGCAGCGTCACCACCCGGGATGCGCCTTCGGCGTCCCGCATCATCTGCAGTGCCAGCCTCCGGCAGGCTTCAGTAAGGACAGCAGTGAAGGACTCCGGGTCGGGCTCGATGCCGCTTTCTCCGGACGCCATCACGACAACCGTGTCGTTGGTCGATTGGCAGCCGTCGATGTTCAGGCTGTTGAAGGTCGGATCAACCGCTTCACGGAGCGACGACCGCAGCACCTCGGGATGGACCACCGCGTCCGTGGTGAGATACGCCAGCATGGTGGCCATGTCGGGTCGCACCATGCCCGATCCCTTGGCCATGCCACCGACCACGTAGCCTTCCCCCTCCACTACTGCTTCCTTGATGACCGTGTCGGTGGTAAGGATGCCCGAGGCAGCCGCCTTGGCATCATCCGAGCCATCCCCCAAGGCCGGGAACGCCAGCTCAAGCCCCTCATAGACCTCGAGTACGGGTAGCAGCTTCCCGATCGGACCGGTCGTCGAGAGCAGGACGTTCGCTTCATCTATCCCCAGCAGGTCGGCTGCCTTCTTGACGACACGTTCAGCAGCAGCGGCCCCGGCGGCCCCGGCCACCGCATTGGCGCACCCCGACACGACCACCACCGCCTGCAGACGACCGTCGGACAGAGCTTGGCGCCCCATCTCGATCACCGGCGCGGCGGTGGTGGAAGTGGTGAACACCGCCGCGGCGGGAACCGGAGCCCAGGTGAATATCACTGCCAGGTCGGGGACGCCGGATGGCTTCACCCCGCAGGCAAGACCGGTGGCCATGAACCCCTCGGCCGCGGTGACGCTCACGGGAGCCACCCGGCGGTGGTGAGTCCGGCCGTCTCCGGTAATCCCAGCGCCAGGTTCGCGCATTGCACAGCCTGGCCGGCAGCGCCCTTGCCGAGATTGTCGATGGCAACCGTGACGATCGCGCGGCCGGCGTGGTGATCTTCGACGGCGTGGATGAGGGCCCGGTTGGATCCCACCACCCAGCGGGTCTGGGGTGGCTGGTCCAGGACATCGACGAAGGGTGACTTCGCATATACGTCCCGAAGGGCATCGCCGATCCTGCCGACTTCGGCCAGGTCGGCGGAGCACGTGGAAAGAATCCCTCGCTGCATAGGGACCAGGTGCGGCGTGAACTGCACGGTCACCGGTGCTCCAGCGAACGCCTCGAGGCCCATCTCGATCTCGGGCCGGTGGCGATGGGTAGCCAACCCGTAGGCCTTGACGCTCTCGTCCACCGCACCGAAGGTGAGGCCTGCCTTGAGCCCTCGGCCCGCTCCCGTTACACCGGACATCGAGTCGACCACGATCGGCCCCGCGACGAGCCCGGCGGCCACGAGGGGTGCCAGACCGAGCAGCGCCGAGGTGGGGTAACACCCGGGTACCGCCACCCTTCCAGCCCCGGGGAAAGAGGCACCGAACAACTCCGGTAGTCCGTACACCCAGATCTCCAACTGATCAGGAAGCGGGTGAGGCCCCCCGTAGGCGAACTCGTAACGCTCGGGGGTATCCATCCGGTAGTCGCTCCCCAGATCGAACACTGCCACCCCGGCCTCCGCCAGCCGGTGCCCCGCTTCCCATGACGAACCGTGCGGAAGAGCCAGGAAGGCCACGTCCACCCCGTCGAGTCGATCCACGTCGATGGGCTCCAGAACCCGGTCCGACCCGGGCAGGTGCGGATGGACCTCACCGAGCGTCGAACCGGCCTGCGTATAGGCGCCCAGATAGGCAACCTCGACGGACGGATGCTCGTCGAGGATCCTGACCAACTCGCCTCCCGCGTATCCGGAGGCCCCCAATACGGCTGCGGCTACTCCCATGGCTGCATGATCATACGTGACTCTGCATATTCATGCAAGGCCTAGCGGCGGGAAATCACTCCCGACCGCGGCCTCCACCACCGGCAGACGATCCCGGCCGCCCAACTACCGGGTCGGCTGGACAGTTCGTCGCTGCCCATCCGCTGGTTGGGCCGCAACAGGCCATCGTTGGAGACCCCGGGAACCTAGTGAGCCATCCGGTCGCCCACCAGCCACAAGCCACTAGCCACCAGCCACCCGATTGACCGCTGCCATCACCGGCTCGCCTGCCAGGCCCGCCACCACCGACTCCGCTACATGGAGGCCGGCCTTGTTCTGGGCCTCCACCGTGGACGCGCCCAGATGGGGAGTCAGCACTACCTCGGGCACTTCGGTCAGGGGCCCACCGGTCATCGGTTCCTCGGCATAGACATCGAGGGCCGCGCCGGCCACCTTCCCATCCCGGATGGCCTCCACGAGCGCTTCCTCATCGATGATCCCTCCCCGGGATGCATTGACGATCCGTACCCCCCGCTTGGCCTTCGCGAAGGCCTCCCTGCCGAGGAGGTTCTCTGTCTCCGGAGTACGAGGGAGGTGGAGGGAGATGAAGTCGGAGTCTGCCAGCAGCGAGTCGAGGTCCCTCAGTTCCCCGCCTGCGGCCCGGGCCTGCTCGGCGGTTATGTAGGGGTCGTAGGCAAGAACCTTCATGCCGAAAGCCAGAGCCCGCTGCGCCACCAGCGAGCCGATCCTCCCCATGCCCACCAGGCCAAGGGTCTTGCCATCCAGTTCGACACCTCGGAACTTGGCGCGGTCCCACCTTCCCGAACGTATGGACGCGTCCCCCCGGGCGATGTTGCGAGCCACAGACAGCATCAGCCCGAAGGCGTGCTCGGCGGCCGAGACACTGTTGGCCAGGGGAGCGTTGACCACCAGGACGCCCCGCCGGGTTGCCTCGTCGAGGTCGATGTTGTCCACGCCCACACCGGCCCGGCCCACGACCCTCAACCGGGGAGCAGCATCCATGAGCTCCCCATCCACCTGGGTCCCGCTACGAACCACCAGTCCTTCGGCCTCTGCGAGAAGCTCCAGCAGGCGGCCGCGAGGTTCTCCCGCCGCCTCCACCACATCACAAGACCCTCCCAGGTACTCGGCGCAGCTTGCGGCCAGCACCTCGGCGATTACCACTACCGGCCGTCCCTCCGACCCCATGTTGATGACCCCCTTACAGATCGCCACGATTGTGCCCCAACCAACCACCTTCCGACAACCTGAAGAAGGATCGGCGCGTGCGAACCGCCGGGATCGAGTCCGTGAATACGCCCGCGGAAGCAGATCCTTACGGCATTCGGCGGGCGGTGGCCTTCCGGAGTTCGAGTGCACCCTCCACGAGTGTCCTGACAGCGGATCGTGCTACGTCGCCAGGCGAACGCACCTTCACATGACGCATCCTGGCGCCTGTCACTTCCAACAGCCCTTCCGGGTCTGCTAGCTCGACGCCCTGATAGAAGCCGAGATTGACCCACTTCTTGTAGGGGAGGACGTATGCATAACCGTCGATCATCTTTCTTGGACCGACTCCATACGTCGCGGCGCGGTCGCCGAGACGAACGGTCTCGAACACGTTTGGATCGACCTCGAACACCATCTCCCGCAGCGCGCTGGCGATAGGCCGCAGCGACTCTTCCGTAATCTCCAGCAACTCATCGAATGTTCCCAGTCTCGGTCCGGCCATGCCTACTTGCTCTCCCACATCTTTGCGGTAATGGCTGAAAATACGGCCACCGTCCGACGAGGATCTTCACCGGTTACGCCGCCGGTGTAGGGCGGCCTACTCCGGGTTCGCCTCGAGCACCAGCGTGTGGGCTGGTTCCCAGGAGGCCGATACCGGGTCGCCGGTCTGGAAGGCGGACTCCTGCTCGTGGGACATGCGCTGGCTCACCAACTGGCCCAGACCCGGGATGTCGAGGTGGAACAGGCTCACCGCACCTAGGTAGATCACCTCCTGGACCGTTCCGAAGACCACCGACCCATCGGGGTGGACCGGGGCGCTCGACGGACCAAGGGCTACGCGTTCGGGCCGGACCGCTGCCCGCACCGCGGTTCCGACGTGGACCGAGGCTCCCACCCGGGCCATCACCCGGCCCTCGCCGACCGACATCACACCGATCCCCTCCGGCCGCTGCTCGACCGTGAGGTCCATGGCGTTGAGGGAGCCGATGAAGCCGGCCACGAAGGAGGACTCCGGGTGCTCGTATATCTCCCGTGGTGTCCCGGTCTGCTCGACCCGGCCCAGGTTCATGACCGCGATGCGGTCGGACATGGTGAGGGCTTCCTCCTGGTCGTGGGTGACGTAGACGAACGTGGTTCCCAACTCGTGCTGGATGGCCTTCAGTTCCAACTGCATCTCGCGGCGCAGCTTCACGTCTAGGGCGCCGAGGGGCTCGTCGAGTAGCAGGGCCGACGGGCGGTTGACCAGCGCCCGGGCCAGGGCCACACGCTGCTGCTGGCCTCCCGAGAGCTGCCAAGGCTTGCGCTTCTGGTAACCCGGCAGGCGGACTATCTCGAGTATCTCGGCCACCCGGGTAACGCGTTCCTTCTTCCTCACGCCGGAGACGCGCAGCCCGAACATCACGTTGTCCTCCACGTTCATGTGGGGGAACAGGGCGTAGTGCTGGAAGACCATGTTGACGTTGCGCTTGCTGGGCAGGTCCCCGCTCACGTCCTTGTCGCGCAGCAACACTCGACCCGTGTCCGGTACTTCGAACCCGGCGATCATGCGCAGGCTGGTCGTCTTGCCGCAGCCGCTCGGTCCCAGCAGCGAGAAGAACTCACCCTCACGGATGACGATGTCGACGTCGTCGACCGCCACCACTTCACCGAAGGTCTTGGTTATGCCTTCGAGGTGGATCCCGACCTCGGACTTCAAAGAGGAGCTAGCCGTCATGATCCGTCTCCTTGGTGCAGAGTGAAGGTTACCGATGATTCCCGTCCCGGCTCGTGGCAGATCCCGTGCATGGCCGCTACCCCCTCCCACGTCGGGGTCATGGCTGGCAGGGCCCCGGTCTGGGGGTTGATGTCGAAGGCCGGGAAGGCACCACTCGTGACGTGGAGGCGCAACTCGTCACCGGGACGGATGAGCGCCGCGGTGGATTGCATCTGGACTTCGACCATCGCGACTCCGTCCTCGTCCCGCGCCTCGGCGAGTTCATCGGCCGTCATCCGCCTGATCCCGTCGCTGATGTTCAGTGACCTGCCCTTGTGGACCAGGCACAGCCGGGTGACGTAGTCGGCGGAGACCGCCTCGGTGGCTGTCCACAGACGGGCGGTGACCGGACCCGCGATGGTGACTTCCTCGGTGAAGGGCTCGGTCGAGTAGACGAGGATCTCGGGCAGCCTCTCCAGGAAGTGCTGGCTGCGCGGCCCGGCGGGCATGGCGTTCTCGTCGCAGCAGGTGTGCCCTCCGGCGGCAGCCACGGGGATGCGCGGGACGAAGTGGTAGAGGTCGGCCGGTTCCGGCTCCTCGGGAGGCGACCCGTCGAGCCGACCGTCGCCGCCCACCGTGTTGGCCGTTCCATCCGAGTGCAGGTAGAGGGTGGTCTCGGTCCCGGGGGGCGGCCACGACGGGATGTCGTGCCAGCGGTTCTCGTACAGGACGTAGTAGCGGACCCGGCTCTCGTCGGTGTCCGGGGCATCGCCGGAGAGATGGCGGTGGAAGAAGTCGACCTGAACCTGGTCGAGGTTGACCGTGCCTCTGGCCTGCGGCCCAAGGATCAGGTCCCCGATGCACTCGCCGCCCGGGAGGTGTCCCCATGGGCCGATGATCAGCCATTGCTCGGGACCGTCCGGCCGAGCCGCCAACTCCCGGTAGGCCACCAGGGCACCCTCCAGGAAGGTGTCGAACCACGCGCCGATGTGCAGCACGGCACACTCGACCGAGTCCATGCGGTGGAGGGCGCTGCGTTCCTTCCAGAAGGAGTCGTTGGTGGGGTGTTCGAGCCAGTCCCTGTAGAACTCGGCGTGCTCGAGCGGTTCCAGGTCGACGGGCGCAGCGGAACCCAGCCACGCACCGGCCTGCGACGGTACTGCCCGTATGCCTCTGCCGCGCGCGGCTAACTCGGGTTGGCCCCGGCGCACTCCGATCTCCATCAGCAGACCGGCCGTCCAGTGGGGAACGAACAGACGCAGGGCGCCCCCTTCGTAGGTCCAGTGGCTGTAGAGATCGGCGGCGGCCACCGTTGGGGAGATCGCTCCCAGGCTCGGCGGGCTCTCGACAGCCGCCAGGTACTGAACCATTCCTGGATAGCTGGCCCCGTACATGCCGACCCGTCCGTTGGAACCCTCCAGCCCGGCCGCCCACTCCACAGTGTCGTAGCCGTCCTCCAACTCGTTGAGGTATGGCACGAACTCGCCGCCCGATCCGTACCTACCCCTCACGTCCTGCACCACCACTACGAACCCGTGCCGCACGTACCAGCCCGGGTGCAGGTAGTGACCGTCGTGCACGAAGTCCTTGCCGTAGGGGGTGCGGTGGATGAGCACCGGCCGGGGACCGTCACCGAGCGGCCGGTAGACATCGCTGACCAACGTTACGCCATCCCTGGTCTGCATCTCGACATTCCGTTCGAGATCTACACCCGCCCAAGTGTGGGTCCGCCGCGAGTAGGGCTGCCTCAACGATGCTTGGTCCGACATCATACCTCCGGTCCTCGCCCGCCTGTCATATCACTCCGTATCGGCGTCGGCCACGCCGAGCAGCCCTGCGGTCTGGCTGAGCACCCGGTAGCGCCGCTCGAAGACCCGGCGCATGATTTCGGCACCCACCACCACCAGCAGCGAGAGCGTCACGACGACCACCGAGATGGCGATGATCTGCGGGACTCGCACGGGGACCTGCAGCTCGGCCAGGACGAAGATCGGGAACGTGGTGACGGGACCGCTCACGAACACCGCCACCGCGTACTCGTTGAAGGAGATGATGAAAGAAATCACGTAGGCAGCCGCCAGGGCCGGGGCTATGAGCGGCAGGATGATGGTCCGGAAGGTCCGCCACCCGCTGGCTCCCAAGTCCTGGGCGGCCTCCTCGAGGTGGGCGTCGATTCGTTGCAGTCGGGGTATCAGGATCAGGACGATCAGCGGCATCAGGACGACGACGTGGCCGATAGCCACTGCCGGCAACGACAGGGGGAACTCCAGAACACCGTTCGTGAGGACATCGACGCTTCGGAAGGTGATCAGCAACGCCACGCCGAACACCAGATGGGGCACCACCAGCGGACTCAGTACGAGGGCCATGATCGGCGTCTTGGCCTTGAACTTGCGCCGGGCCAGGGGAATGGCCATCAGCAGGCCCACCACGATGGAGGCGGTGCTCGACATCAGGGCGATCGTGGCGCTGGTACGGATCGAGAGCAGGAGGCCGCGGTTGGTGAAGGCCGTCTCGTACCAGTTGAGACTGAACCCGACGAAGGGGAACGCGACGACGCTGCCCTCGTTGAACGAGAAGATGTAGAGCAAGGTGACGGGGGCGTAGAGGAAGAGGATCTCGAAGACGAATATCCCGATCAGGACCCACTTGGCCCACCTGGAGGTGGCGATGTCGATCATGATTCGGCCAACCTCCCGAAGCGCACCAGGCGCATGAACAGCAGCGCAAGGATGAACACGGCCATCACCAGCCACAAGGAGAGCACCGATCCGGTCCGCCAGTCGAGACCCATCCCGAACAGGTCGTCAATGGCGCTCCCGAACATGTAACCCTTGGTCCCACCCACCAGCTTGGGCACCACGAACTCCCCGATGGTCGGGATGAAGACGAAGAAGAAGGAGGCCACCACTCCCGGGAGGCTGAGCGGGAAGGTCACCTTCCAGAAGGCCCGCCAGCGGCTCGCCCCCAGGTCGGCGGCTGCCTCCAGCAGCCGGCGGTCCATGCTGATCATCGCCGCGAACATCGGCAGCATGACGAACGGGATCCACACGTATCCCAGCACGATCATCACCGGAATCTCTCCGAAGGCGAGTCCCTCGATGGGATTCCCCTCGTCTCTCAGGCCCGACCAGATTAGGAAGGAGTTGAGCACCCCCTGCCTGCCGAGGAGCACCTTCCAGGCCATCACCCGCATGAAGAAGTTGGTCATGAAGGGGGCGATCATCAGGAGTAGCAACGAGTACTTGTACTTGTCGGCGATCATGGCGAGGAAGTAGGCGATCGGGTAGGCGAGGATCACCACGACCACCGCCACGATCAGGGCCATGCGGAACGATTTGATGAAGAGCAGCATGTAGACGTTCTCGCCGGTGAGGAAGATCCGCCAGGTCTCCAGGCTGACCCCCTCCTCCTTGGTGAAGGTCTCCAGTATCCCGACGCTGTAGGCGACGACCAGCGACACCGGGATTATGAAGAAGAGCACCAGCCATCCGAGCGGCAACGCCAGCAGGGAGCGCGTCACCCTATGGCGGCGGCGCGCCAGGCTGGCTACGCGACCCTCCTTCTCGGAAGTGACGGTTTTCTCAGAAGTGTTGATCTCTGAAACCACGGCGCTCAAGGGTAGGGGTCGGCAGGCTTCGCGGCCCGCCGACCCGAGAGGATGCCGGACAGTGACAGGTTCTCACCGGCCACCTGCAGCCCGGCACCCTTCTGGATTGTTGATTCGATTTGGGATCAGACTCCGGCCGCGGCCTTGACCTCGATCCACGCGTCGTTCAGTCTGTCGATGTTCTGCATCTTGTCGAGCAGCGACACCCCGTCCAGCGCGGCTGGGTCACCGAGTCCCATCACGTCCACCAGCAACGGGTTGTCGACGGCGGTCGCCTTCAGGTTGGAGTTCCCGAAGTTGAACTTGTTCGAGATGGTCAGGGCCGCCTCGACGCTGACCGCCGCGTTGACCCACTCGTGGGCGTGGTAGTACTGATCGGCTTCGGCCATCAGGAAGTAACCGCAGGAGAACCCGATGAAGCCCTCGTCAGGGGTGATGAACGCGATGTCGACGCCCTGCTTGGTCAGCTCGATCCACTGAGTGGGCGCGACGTAGGACGCCACGATGTTGCCCGTGGCCAGATCGGTCTGGTTGGTGGCCAGATCGCTGTAGAGAGCGGCCGGAACGATCCTGATCTTCCGCTTCATGAACTCGACCAGGCGGTCCAGTTCCTCCTCCGTCGGATCCAACGGGTTGGCCACGTTGTTCTCGGGCAGCTTGCCTGCCACCACGAACCACTCGGCCGAGTCCGTCCAGGTGACCTTCCCCGCCAGGTCCTCATCGAAGAGGATAGAGTAGGAGTTCTCCTTGGGCGTGTACAGGTCGGCCCGGTAGATCGGGATCGCGAGCCCGTACAGCAACGGAATGGCGTACTGGTTGCCGTCGCGGGAGGTAGCGGCCGTGAGGTTCGGGTTCAGATCCGCGAAGTTCGGGATCAGATCCGTATTCCATGGCTGGACCAGACCCTCGGTAACCGCCGTGTCGAACACCGCGAAGCACGGATTCCAGATGTCAGGCTCGATGGCGCCCAACTGCAACTCACCGAGCGAAGCGAAGCTTCCGGCGGTGGCTGCGAACTGCGGCTGCGGGAACCTGCCCAGGTAGCCGGGCCACTGGGTCGGGACCTCCCGCCCGGGCGGGGCGTATATGAGCAGGTCGGCGCCATTCTCCGCCGCCAGACCCGCCTCGCGCATGCCCATGGTGGTGGTGGGGGCCTCTCCCTCAACCTCAACCTCGACGATCTTCTCCTCGATGACCGTCTCGGTGACGATCTTCTCCTCGATGACGGTCTCGGTGACGACCACCGTCTCGGGTGGAGCATCCTCACCGCAGGCGGCCAGGACCGCCGGCATGGCACCGGCGACGACCGCCCCCTTGCCGGCTAGTTTTACGAAGTCCCTCCTGCTAATCGGATCGCGGCCTTCTCCCATGGGCTCCCTCCTCCTCGGTAGGTACGTCGATTATCGCCTCGGGGCTGGGCTCCCGCAACTGGTACTGACCCGCTGGCGCGAAGACTCGCGTAACTCGCCGCTTTCTACGCACTTGGCCTCACGTGGTGGACGCCCGTCTTTGGACGATCAGCTTGAGCTTCTCCTCGTGTCGCAGGAGCGGCAAGACCCCGGCTTGCCTGCTCCGAAGCAATCGGGCGCAGATCAGCTGCTACGAGGCGGGCGCTGGAGCCGTGTCGATCGACAAGAGCAAGCACCGTCTGCTTCTGAACCCCGCCGGATCGTTCCCCAACTCCTCGACGCCGGTGTCACCCAAGGCCAGATCGACGACATACTCATCGAAACCCGAAACGAGTCTTCGCCGTCTGATCCGAACTCCGACTACACCAGCCGCCTGGCGAAGCAGCCGTGGCCGCAGTTGCCGACCAACTCGGTGGTCACCCCCTGGTAGATCTGGCTCTGGGCCCTGGGGTCGACGAGCAGGGTGAATTCCGAGTGGCTGTGGATGTCCGACGAAGCCGGGGGCGACCACCATTTCGGCGGCCTCGAGCGTGAGCGACGCCTCCCACTCCGCAGATTCCCGATTGCCGCGATCCGGTCGCCGTTCACACCGACGTCGGCGTTGCGGCCGGGAGCTCCCGTTCCTTCCACGACGAAGCCGCCGCTCACGACGATGTCAAACATCGGTCTTCCACTCACCACGCATCGGCGTAGAAGTTGCGAGGCCACGAGTGGTCCCGCAATCTCTCGACCACCTCGGACGCCAACAGCCGCCCGTCTGAGACGGCGCAATTCTGGCCTACATGAGCCGGCGAGCGCATCCCCGGGATAACGGTGGACACCGCGTCCTCGCTGAGGCAGAAGCGCAGTGCGCCTTCGGCGAGGCTCGAGGCGTGCCCGGCGAGGGTCTCCGCTATTGCCCCGGCCCGGGCTACGGTCTCGGCCAGGCGGCCGCCTTTGAAGTAGCCGCGGCGCCAGTCACCGGCCGCAAACACGGTGTCGGAGCGGAGGGTACCGGTGAGGCCGCCCTCGTCGAATGGAGATCGGGCGATCACGCCGATGTCGAGTTCCTCGCATCGGGGGAGCAGGCGCTCGCGTGCCGACTGGTCAAAGAGGTTGTAGATCACCTGCACGGTGTCCACCAGTCCCGATTCCAACAGGCGCAGCACCGAATCGGGCTCATGATCGTTGGTGGACACCCCGAAGAACCGGATCTTGCCCTCATTCTTGAGCGCCGACACCGCGTCCGCCCACCGGCCCTGGTCGGTCCAGGAGTCGGCCCAGAAGTGGAATTGCTGGAGATCGATGTGGTCGGTGCCGAGACGGCGCAGGCTCTCCTCGGTGCACCATCGAATCCACTCCGGTGAATAGCAGTCCTCGACCGCCATGTCGTCGGTAGCGGGCCAGACACGTGTCTCGAGCGGGACCTTGGTGGCGACGATGGGTGTGACATCCGGCCGGCTTACGACGACCTCGCCTATCAGCTCCTCCGACCGGCCTTCGCCGTATCCGTACGCCGTGTCGATGAAGTTGACGCCCAGGTCCAGAGCGTGATGGAGGGCTTGCTTGGACCGCTCGTCGTGTCGCTCGCCCCAATCCAGCCCGCCGATGCCCCACGTCCCGATGCCGACTTCCGACACCTCCAGCCCGGTACGCCCGAGCTTTCGGTAGCGCATCTCAACCTTCCGGGGGAAGCGGATTCCACTCTTCGTAGGTCATCCCGACGGCTTGTCGAGGCTCCTTGGTGCGGACGTGGTTGTAGATGTGCAGGTATGGCCGGTAGACATGGAGCAGGGAGCGAAGCTCGCCGACGGCGTCGGACGCGTGGAAGTCGATGCGCAGATCGATGTCGGGAAACGTATCCGTCTCGGCCACCACAAGCGTGGCCGAGCGCTCGTAGTAGTCCCCGACCTGGCCTCCGGCATCGCGGCCGGCCTCCAGGCCGGCCACCAGGCGGTCCTCCACAGGACTACCCGCCGCCGACTCGAACGCGTCGGCCATCGCTTCGACCACCCCTTCACCCTCGAGGGAGTTCCCCGTGGCGATGTAGCCGTCGCCGATGACGTGGCCGGACCAGTGGCCTGTCCTGTCCCCGGTGTGCGCAGCGGCGACCCCGTCCGGGGTCAGCACTGCGGTCTGGCGAAAGGCGTAGTCGGGATCAACGTCGGCCAACCCGGTGACGACTTCCGCAGGGGAGAGGCCGCGCTCCAGCATGTCGGTTGCCACGGGGAGCAGCCTGGGGTCGGCGTACGCCTGGCTGGCGATCGCGCCTATGCCGGACCGGACCACCTGGCAGTACCCGCCGGCGGCGATCGAGTGGGTGGCGATGCCGATGCCGACGCGGCCCGTCGCAGAATCACATCCGAGGATCGTATAGGTCATGTCACCGTTCCGCCTTCGTTGGTCATTGTTGGTCCGGGCCGAGCCAGCCGAGCACCTTCAAAGGAGACCCGATATCGCGGCGCGGTCGAGTCCGTCTTCGTGACGTATCCGGCCGAGCGGAGGCCGTTGACATTGCGACCCGTCCATTTCGAGCTCGCGGCTCATCTCGGTGATGCCGAGCCCGATGGGGTGATCCACGAGAAACTCGAGTGCGCGCAGAGAGTTGACTCCGCTCAGCTGTCGCGTTCTCTTTGGTTCCGTCATGTGGTCGCGCCGCGTGTAAACCGTTATCTTACCGGTCGCCCTGTTGACTGGGCAAAGAGTTTTGACTCTACTCATTCGGGGTGCGATTCATGGATGCTGAACTGGCTGGCTGGCAGTTCTGGATCGATCGCGGCGGCACGTTCACCGACATCGTGGCGCGCACGCCGGCAGGTAGCGTGCTCACGCACAAGCTGCTCTCTGACAACCCCAGGCACTACGGCGACCCCGCCATAGAGGGCATCCGACGGCTGATCTCCACCGATCCCGACGCCGGCCCCGTCGAGGCGGTGCGTATGGGCACCACGGTCGCCACGAACGCACTGCTCGAGAGAGAAGGCGGGCGCAACGCTGTTCGTAATCTCGCGCGGGTTCAAGGACGCGTTGCGGATCGGCTACCAAAACCGTCCGTACCTCTTCACCGTTGACATCGAGCTTCCCGAGATGCTGTATGAGTCCGTGATCGAGGTCGACGAGCGGGTGGGCCCCCGGGGTGAGGTGATCGTCCCCCTCGACGAGGCGGCCGTCGCGGCCGATCTCGCCGAGGCGCGGGCCGGCGGAGTAGAGACCGTAGCCATCGTCCTCATGCACGGCTACCGCCATTCCGCTCACGAGGAGAGGGTGGGCGAGCTGGCCCGCAGCGCCGGCTTCTCCCAGATTCGATTAGCCACGAGGTGAGCCCGCTGATGAAGCTGGTCGCCAGGGGGCGATACGACCGTTATCGATGCCTATCTCTCACCCATTCTGCCCAGGTACGTCGAACACGTCGAGCACCAACTCGACTCGATGTCGGAGGCGCACCCCGCCCTGATGTTCATGCAGTCGAATGGCGGGTTGACGGATGCCCGCAAGTTCCGCGGCAAGGACGCGCTTCTGTCCGGTCCGGCCGGCGGCGTGGTCGGCATGGTTCGCACCGGCGAGGCGGCCGGCTTCGAGCGCCTCATCGGCTTCGACATGGGTGGCACCTCCACCGACGTGTGCCACTACGCGGGTGAGTTGGAGCGCACCTACGAGACCGAGGTGGCGGGTGTGCGCCCATGATGCTGATCCACACGGTCGCCGCAGGCGGCGGATCGATTCTGCACTTCGACGGCTCACGGCTGACCGTGGGGCCGGACTCTGCCGACGCCGATCCCGGCCCCGCTTGCTACGGGAACGGCGGGCCGCTCACGATCACCGACTGCAACGTGATGCTCGGCAAGCTGCAGCCCGAGCTCTTTCCTCACGTGTTCGGGCCTGGTGGGGATGGGCCGCTCGACGCGGCGCGCACCAGCCGGCTGTTCTCCGAGCTGAGCGATCAGATCGAGAAGGACACGCGCAGGCCAAGACCGTTGAGGCCGTCGCGGACGGCTTTCTCCAGATCGCCGTGCAGAACATGGCGAACGCCATCAAAAAGATCTCTGTCCAGCGCGGCTACGACGTCGCGGAGTACGCGGCTCGACTTCTCCTGCGCGCTGTTCGACGCCAACGGTGAGCTGATCGCAAACGCCCCGCACATGCCGGTGCACCTCGGTTCGATGAGCGAGTCGATCAAGTCGATCATTCGCGACCGGGGAAACTCAGAGGGCATGTCGCCCGGCGACGCCTATGTGATGAACGCGCCGTACAACGGCGGCACGCATCTGCCGGACATCACCGTCATCAAGCCGGTGTTCGGCGAGGACGGTCGATCGGTCATCTTCTACGTGGCATCACGCGGCCATCATGCCGACATCGGTGGGAGTACCCCGGACTCGGCTCCCCAGGACAGCACGACGGGCGACGAGGAAGGTGTGCTGATGGACAACGTCACCCTCGTGTCGGGGGGCCGGTTTCTCGAGGACATCGTGAACATGGCGTCCAGTCCCGGCATAATGGGAGGCCCGGGCATGACGGCGTATTCGGCCTCGAAGGGCGCCGTGACAGCTTTCACGCGTGCCGCAGCGGCGGAGTTGGCCCCCTACAACATAAGGGTCAACTGCATCGCGCCGGGTTGGGTCGATACACCCTTCAACGAGCCGGCCATCAGTTACATGGGTGGTTCCCAGAAGCAGTTCGAGATGGTCACCCAATCGGTGCCCCTCGCGAGGCAGGCCGTACCGGAGGAGATCGCTCAGGGCTATCTCTACCTGTGCGACGAGACCTCGGCGTCGTACGTCACGGGCCAGGTTCTCACGATCGACGGAGGGATGCTGTAGGAGCGCCAGGAGTGTGACCGGAGCACGGCCCGAAGGTGGCTCGGGAGCGGGCTCGGTCGCCGTAATGGACGCCCTTGGGGATGCTCGTTGAGGGGTCAGGACTGTTGTTATCATTGCGGCCTGGTAGGTCGCCCTACTCATGGGAAGGAGCGTCCTGATGAGTTCCGACGTCAGTTTCTTTGAGCCCGGTGGGAGGCCGGCGGCTCCCTCGTCCTACCCCGGGTGATGTCGGACGGAGCATCCCCGGGATATGTGCAAACTGTCTTGGGTCGCATACCCCCCGAGGACCTCGGCATCACGCTCCTGCAGGCGATCGGAAGGCGATTCACCCGTTGGAGCCCCCGGGCCATGACCGAGGGTGTCATCGCCGAGATGCTCGGAAGATGATCGTCCGCCTATGGGAGCGCCGTCGTGCCTGACTCTCTCTCCATCGCACATGTGTACCAATACGAACGGGAGGGATATGTGTCCCCCGTTCGGGTGCTCGATGACGAAGAGGTGAGTTATTACCGGAGGTGCTACGACGGATTCGAGCGAAAGCTGGGTCGGACCTTGAAGAAGTCTCTCCCGAGGGAGCGACGCCTCCTCTTCCAGGAGACACACACCATCCTGCCGTGGGTCTTCGACCTAGCGAGTCATCCCCGGATCCTGGATTCCGTCGAGAGCCTTCTGGGGCCGGATTTGCTAATCTGGAGCACCCAGTGGTTCCCCAAGCCGCCGCACGATCCGGGCTACGTCAATTGGCACCAGGATGGCGTGTACTGGGGTCTCCATCCTCCGCTGGTTTGCACCGCGTGGGTTGCGCTGACCGCAAGCGATAGGTCGAACGGTTGCGTGCGAATCGTTCCTACCAGTCATCGCGACGACCTTCCCCATGCGGAAACGTTTGCCGATGACAGCGTCCTGAGCCGCGGCCAGGAAATCGCCGTGGAAGTAGACGAGGCGACCGTCCACGATCTCGTTCTCGAGCCGGGCGAGATGTCGATACACCACATCGGCATGGTTCATGGGTCGAACGCGAACGAGAGTGATCACCCGAGGATCGGCCTGGCCGTCCGCTTCATCGCTCCGGAGGTGGAGCACTCCGGGGACGACCATCCCTGGGGCATGCTCGTCCGAGGCGAGGATGTTCATCATCACTTCGGCCTGGTAGATCGCCCTACTCATGGGAAGGAGCGTCCTGATGAGTTCCGACGTCAGTTTCTTTGAGCCCGGTGGGAGGCCGGCGGCTCCCTCGTCCTACCCCGGGTGATGTCGGACGGAGCATCCCCGGGATATGTGCAAACTGTCTTGGGTCGCATACCCCCCGAGGACCTCGGCATCACGCTTCCTCACGAACATCTCCTGCTCGACCTGCGCGGTGGCCGAACTCGTGAGGAGGTTCTGGAGTTCCTGGAAGCGGATTGGCTCGTTGCCGCGCTCCCCCCATACAAGGGCGAGCGCCTTCTCAGTAGTTGGGACGAGCCCATCCAGCTCAGCAACTACGCCGACGTGGCCCGCTACTGGATGTTCTTTCGAGAAGGGCTCGAACCGATAACGGTCGATGACGCCGTCGCCGAGCTGAAGCACTTCAAAGCGGCCGGAGGTGATTGCCTCCTCGATGCGACACCGATCGGTCTCGGTCGAAGCCGCTCCTCCCTCCAGGAAATATCGATCAGAGCAGGCGTGAAGGTAGTGATGGGGACCGGCTTCTACGTCCACAATTATCAGCCGCCGGAGATCAGCGAGATGGACGAGCCGGGAATCTTCGAGCTTCTCATGCGCGATGTCACCGAAGGCAACGGTTCGGACTGCCTGCCCGGCGTCATCGGGGAAATAGGGACAAGCTGGCCGGTGCATCCCAGTGAGCAGCGGGTTCTGCAGGCCGCTTCCTGGGTTCAAGCCGAGACCGACCTGCCGTTGATGATCCACCCTGGTCGGAACCCGGATGCTCCGCTGGAGTTGCTGAGGTTGGTCGAAGCGGCAGGCGGAAGCCTGGAGCGGACCGTGATGGGGCATCTGGACCGCACAGTGTTCGATGTGTCGGGACTCCTGGAGATCGCGCGTACCGGGTGTTACGTGGCTTTCGACCTCTTTGGAAGAGACTCACCGTATTACCCGCAGGCCGTGGTTGACCTTCCCAACGATGCCATGCGGCTCGACTACATGTGGGCGTTGTCGGAGGCCGGTCACGGGAGCCAGTTGCTGCTTTCGCAGGATCTCGGGCTCAGGCCGTTCTTTCACAAGTATGGGGGGTTCGGGTACGACAACCTCCTCGTGATGTTCGTCCCACTGATGCGCAGGAAGGGCTTCGACAGCGAACAGATAGAGGGGTTCCTGGTCGAGAACCCCAGGCGCATGTTGACCGTGTCGCGCGGCTGAGTGATGCGAATCGGCCTCGGTTTGCCGAACGCGCTTCCAGAGGGCATCCACAGACCGCTCCTCGAGAAGTGGGCACGATTGGGGGACGAGGCGGGCTTCGAGGCTCTCGGGGTCATCGATCGTCCCGACCACGACTCGTCGGAGCCACTGGTCACACTCGCCGGCGTCGCCACGGTGACGAGTCGGATTCGTCTGGCCACCACCATTCTTCAGCTCGCGAACCGAAACCCTGTGTCGGTGGCCAAGCAAGTTGCCGTGATCGACCGCTTGTCGGAAGGCAGGTTCGTTCTCGGCGTCGGGGTGGGCCACCGGCCGAACGATTACGAGGTGATGGGGGCTTCGTTCTCGAAGCGGGGAGACACCCTGAACCGGCACATCGACGAGATTCGGCGGCTGTGGCAGGTCGCTCGTGGGACGACTGCGCAACAGGCTGCGCTCGGTCCGGCGCCGGTGCAGGCACCCGGGCCTCCGATGTGGTCGGGGGCAGTTCACGCCCCAGCATCAGACGCGGTCTCGCCAGGGGAGACGGATTCATCTTCGGCGAGTGGTCCTCGATAGAGCGCTTCCTGCCCTGGTTGCGCGACGAGGCCCGGCTCCGGGGTCGGAGCGGGTTCACGATCTCGGCTCTCGCCAACGTAGCGGTCGGGAAAGGCCCGGGAGAGGCGCTGGATCTAGCCCGGCCGCATGGCGTTCGGTATTTCGGCGCCATGCCCACCGATCCGAACTTCATCTATTGCGGTACAGGGGAGATGATCGGAGAGCAGATCGCGAAGTATGCGGATGCGGGGGTCGACGTTCTGATACTCGTGCCGCAGATACCGCACATCGGCCAGGTCGAGCAACTGGCCCGCGATGTGGTACCGCTGTATCACTAGAACGTCTCGTCGTGCTGAGAACCGGTCGACGTCTCTCGAAACCAGCCTGTTACTCGACGGCGTCGGGGGTCTCGCTCAGTCGAAGGCCTCGACCCGCACCCAATCCATTCCCTCGGCCTGCTCGCTGGGGGTGAAGCCCGAGCCCGGCGTGGTAGGCAGCACAAAGTCGCCCGACTCATCCAGGCTTCTCGTCCAGTCCTTGGATGCGAGCTCGCTCATCAGAGGGTTGCCGGTGTACTCGACCTCGAGAATCCCCCCGGCCGGCGCCGCTGCCAACACCTGCGCGGCCATGAGCAGATTCAGACTGCAGCCGAACGCGTGAGGTGCGAAGGTGCGGCCCCGTGCCTCGGCTATCTTCGCCACCGCGAGCGCCGTGCTGATGCCGCTGGTCCATCCCACGTCCGGTTGAATGACGTGAACACCTGCGTCTACGAGACGCACGATCTGTCGCAGCGTGCAGGCGTTCTCTCCGGCTGCCACCGGGACGGGTGACAACCGGCACAGCTCCCGATACCCGTCCTCGTCCTCGATCTCCATGGGCTCCTCGAACCAGGAAACCTCGACCTCGGCGAGCACTCCCGCCATTTGCAGCGCGTCCGGGACAGATCGATATGCCCCATTCGCATCGACCATGAGCCGGATATCCGATCCGAGGGCCTCGCGGGCCCTGCGGACACGATCCGCGTCCTCTCGCAGCGAGGCCCGGCCGCACTTGATCTTGACGGCTCTATAACCGGCCTCGACGAGCTCGGGCAGAACTCGTTGGAACTCCGACTCGTCCCCGCCGCCTTCGTAGAACCCGGAGCTGGCGTACGCCGGCACGGTTTCGACGCTCGATCCGAAGAGCTCCCGCATCGGGACGTCGAGCGAACGAGCATGAAGGTCCCAGAGGGCGCCGTCAACGCCCCCCACGGCCGAACTCGCCAGCCCGCCTCCTCCGTGTATCTTCGCCCTTCGGGTTAACTCGCGGTGGATATCGAGCACTTCCCCGGGTCGCCTGCCGACGACATCGTCGGCGAATTCGTTCATGATGAACGCCGCCATGGTCTTTGGGTCGAGCCCCCACGAGGGCGCATACCCGTATCCGATCAGCCCATCGACGCCTTCGACCTCGACGATGACCGCTTCTCGGCGGTGCAGGGGGCCTCGCGCGTCCCAGATGATCTGGTCGGCTTCCTTCGACGCTATCGAGCATGCGACGCGGACGACGGCGTCACTGCCCGTCATGGCCACACCGACTCGAGGCACGATGCAAGATCACGCAGCCGTCGCGGACTTGATGAGCCGCCCCAACTCGTCCCTGTCCTCGGCGTCGAGTGGCTGGAGCGGCCGGCGGAGGGGGCCCACAGAGAGCCCGACCAACTCGCACGCTGCCTTCACCGAGGGAACGTAACTCCTCGCCGCGAAATCACACAGCGGCCAGAGCCCCTTCCACAGCGCCTGCGCCCGCTGGAGGTCTCCTCTCACCTGGGCACTTTCGTAGAGCTCCACGCAGACTTCGGGAAGCGCGTTGGCGAGTCCCCACACCATGCCGGGGGACCCGTGGAGGAATGCATCGAGGGCCAGCGCATCCCAGCCGTTGAGAACGACGAGATCGTTCGAGTGGGCGAGAAGCAGCTCATTGAGTTGGAGTGCATCACCCACGCTGTCCTTGACCGACGCGATATAGCCCCTGGCCGCCAACTCCACGATCTGATCCGTCGTGAACCTGACTCCCGTCGAGGCCGGGAAGTTGTAAGCGATGACTGGCAGGGAAGTCGCTTCGGCAAGCTCCCGGTGGTAGGCCAGCGTCTCCGGCCAACTCAGCTGGTAGTAGAACGATTGCACAGCCATCAGGGCATTAGCGCCGGCCTCTTCTGCATGCCGGGCCAACGACATGGACTCCCGGGTCGTCAGTGCTCCGACATGTGCCGTCACCGGAATACGACCCCGGCAGGCTTCCACTACCACCTCGGTAACTCGCTTCCGCTCTTCGAACCGGAGCAGTGGGCCCTCACCGGTGCTCCCACAGGCAACGAGACCGTGCACGCCGGAATCGACGAGTCCGTCCGTGAGCTCGATCAGGCGTTTCTCGTCGACCTCGTCCCCACCGTCCTTCATCGGCGTGACGATCGGTACGAGTATGCCCCGGAAGATCGAAGTCGCATCACTGCTCACATTTTCCTCCAGTCGGGTGCCACCCGAAGATCAGATCAGGCGTCAAGAGAGATTGTTCAGCCTTGATCCGAGCTTAGCCTGAATCCACCGATGGGGAGGGCGCAGCGGACATGGAGATATGGTGGCAATGCCTCCTGATCTGCGGCGATAGCTATTGGTAAGGATGGTTCGGTCCTGGGAAGAGGAGCAACTTCTGCCCTCAACGGTTTGGGGGTGGGATGGTCGATCACCACTCCCCTCCGCTCCAACGTGCGGGCAGCTATCGCCACTATCGACGAAGACCCCTGGGAGCCTATCGACTTAGTTGGGCAGGCCCGCACATCTCTCGAGATCGAGTAAGAGACGCACGGGTGCGAGCCCCCCGACGGGGGCGATCGCGACCAGCCGAGGAGCGACCATCTGCCTCACGGGCCGAACGAATAGACTCCCCGTGATGGAAACACGATCGGTCGGTGACCTCACCGTGTCCACCGTGGGCCTCGGTTGCAACAACTTCGGAGCGAGGGTCGGTCGTCGTCGTTCTGAGGCCGTCGTTCACGAGGCACTCGATTCGGGGATCAATTTTTTCGATACGGCAGACGTCTACGGAGCAGGGTTGTCCGAGGAATACCTCGGCCGCGCACTCGCCGGGCGCCGTCATGAAGTCATCATTGCCACCAAGTTCGGCTGGAAGCTGGACGGCGATTACGAGGGCGGTGCATCGGCGCGGTGGATCGGGCGCGCCGTCGAAGACAGCTTGAGGCGTCTCGGCACGGATTACATCGATCTCTACCAACAACACATCCCCGACACCGGGGACACCGATCGCGGAGACGCTCGGGGCACTGCACGACCTCGTCCTGGCAGGCAAGGGTGCGCGAGATCGGTTGTTCCAACTTCACGACGAGGCAGATCGATGATTCCGAGGTGGTGGCGACGGAGGAGAGCGTCACTCGTTTCGTGAGCGTGCAGAACCACTTCAGCCTGTTGCACAGGGCGCCGGAGGAGGGCGTGATCCCGGCCTGCACCCGTCTCAACATGGCGCTCGTGCCGTTCTGGCCGCTGGCCGGCGGAATGCTGACCGGCAAATACCGCCGGAACGAGCCCCCCCGAAAAGGAACCCGTTTGGCCGTGCTCCATCGAGCGAACCGGTTCCTCAACGACGCGAACACCCAGATCGTGGAAGAACTGCGGCGCTTCTGTTCGGAGCGCGACCACACGGTGCTGGACCTCGCCATCTCCTGGCTCGTCACCCAACCGGTCGTTGCCACGGTCATCGCGGGGGCCACCACTGCCGAGCAGGTTCGGAGCAATGCCATGGCAGGGTCGTGGAAGCTGACTGCGGCCGATCTCGCCGATATCGATCGGATCACGAGATCCGGGCGCGACGGTCGATTGCCGCGAATCCGCCAGTGAGTCCTGCGTAGCCTTTACTTCCCGAGGGTTTGGGTCACGTCCAGCGACGTGGTGTATGGGTGACACCGCGTCGGCCTTGTTGTTGTCTTTCTAGGAGGGTGCTGAAAAACAATCTAGCGGGGTTCGCTTCTCGGCAATTCACCTGGTCCCAGCGCTGTGGGCCAGCGAGCGAACCCCTTTGTACGGGCTTTTTCAGCACCCTTCTAGCCGGTTGCTGTTTCGAGTGCCGGGGTCACATCCTCAAGTTGGTCGGGTTTGATGAGCCGGGTCCGTGTTTGGGTGAGGCTATCGAGGCTCATGTATCTTCGGGTGATGGTCCATTTGTCGTGTTGTTCAGCGAGTAGGGCTCCGACGAGACGGGTGATTGATCCTCGGGTGGGGAAGATCCCGATGACGTTGGTGCGGCGCCGGATCTATTGGTTCAACCGTTCCTGTGGATTGTTAGACCAGATCTGACGCCAATGGGGTTTGGGGAACCCGGTGAACGTCAGGATCTCATCTACGGCCTGATCAAGGTGATCGGCAGCATCAGTGAGTCCAGCTTCGGTGAGGTGGCCGACGACACGGTGGTGCTGGGCCCACACCTGATCCGGGTCGGGTTGGGCGAATATGGTGCGCACCGTGGTGGCGACCATCGACCCGGAGCTTTTCGGCACCTTGGTCAATAGGTTGGCCACGTAATGGGTTCGGCATCGTTGCCACGAAGCACCGGCCATAGTGATCTCTATGGTGTCGACGAGGCCGGTGTGGTCGTCGGAGATCACCAGCTGCACTCCAGAGAGTCCACGGGCGACCAGGGACGGAAGAAGGCGAGCCAGCCGGCGCCGTCCTCTGTGGTGGCCAGGTCGAGTCCGAGGATCTCACGGTGGCCCTCTAAGTTGACGCCCACAGCGAAGAGGCAGGCGATGTTGACGATGCGGCCACGGCCACGGACCTTCATCGTCAACGCGTCGGCCCACACATAGGTGTACGGGCCGGCATCGAGGGGCCGGTCCCGAAAATCAGCGTCCATCTCGTCGAGGTCTTTGGCCATCTCTGAAACGTGGGACTTCGACAACGACGTAACACCGAGCGTCTCCACGAGACCTTCACTCGGCGGGTCGATACCCCACGGACATAGGCTTCGGTAACGACCTGGATGAACGCCCGTTCCGACCGGGTCCGAGCATCGAGGAGCCACTCCGGGACTCACCGTGGAACGAGTCGCACCTCATCTTCGGACGAGAACACTGGGTCTCGGACCAGGAGCGGGTAGCGACGCTCGCCCGGTTGTGCGCAGACGGCTACAGCAAGCAGGTCATGATTGCGCACGACCACTGTCTCGAGGTGCACTGCCGAGCACGGCGGCAAGGGATGGGTGTACACTTTGGCCGAGGTGGTTCCGATGCTGCGCGAGGCCGGGGTCACCGAAGATCAGTTGAACGATATCCTGGTGGAGAACCCGAAGCGGATATTCGCCGTCTGAGGGGGTGAGATGATGAAGATCGAGATATTCGATCGCACCACCCACGGCTCCGGCATCACGGACGATGAGGCAGGGCGGGTGCACATCGGGCTGGAAGTGGCCGATCTGGCAACGGAAAGGGCCCGCCTCGACGCGATGGGCGCTACCGAGACCCGCGACCGGGGGACGTACTTCGTCCTGTCCGACCCCGAAGGCAACCGGCTACAGGTCTACCAGTTCGCAGGATGATCGACCTCACCGACGCCGGCGTAGTCGATTTCCATGCCCACATGTCGCTCCAGATCGGTGTGGGCGAGCTGATCCGGCGCGACGTGACCGCCCAACTGAACCTCTTCCACGGCACGCCGGGCAGGTCATATCGCTGGGACGATCTTCAACCGGTCCCCGACTACGAGCGCGGCATGGCGCAATGGGCCCACCCGCTCAACTCGCAGTACCGCATGCTGATCAGGTACGTGGCCGGGGCCCTGGGATGCGAGCCCGATGTCATGGAGATCGACGAAACGCTCTCTGCCGCGATGGAGCAGGGCTTCAGCATGTATCTGGAATCGGTGCTCGACCGGGAGCGTATCGACCTCGTTGTGCTCGACCTGCTCGGCGAGTTGCGTGACGGGGCCGCCGGATTCCCGGACGACCGTTATGTGTGGATCTACGGAATCACCCCGTTGCTCTCTCCACTAGCCGTGATCGATAGAGGCATCACTTCGCTCGACGACGCCATCAGGTGGGTCGACGAGTCGATCGACATTGCCGTGTCGCAAGGGTGCGTCGGGTTCAAGAACCTGATGGGCTACTACCGCGCGCTCGACGTCTCGAGGCCCACCGCCGATGAAGCCGCTTCCGGGCTGCGCCGTGTAGCGGCGACGCCCCCGGCCGACGTGAAAGAGTCGTTCCTGTTCGGGCGCATCGGGATCTACGACGAGGCGACAGGGCGCGCGGCGCGGGCATACGAGGACTTCGTGATCCGCCACATCGTCGCCCGCGCCGGCGATCTCGGCCTGCTGCAGCTGATTCACACCGGGGCCCAGTACTCGCCCAACCAGAACCTGCCCGCCGCGGATCCGGCACGCTTGTTCTCTCTTTTCTCGGACCCGGCTTCGAACGCAACGACGTTCGTCATGCTCCATGCCGGGGCGCCGTACCACGAGAACGCCGCCTACCTGGCCTGGCAGTTTCCCAACGTGTACGTCGACCTGTCCCACACGATGCGGATACCGGGGCGCCTCAATTCGATTCTGCGCACCATTCTGTCCATAGCTCCTGCGCACAAGGTGCTCTACGGCAGCGATTCCTACGCATCGGCCGAATGGCTCGGCTACAGCGCACACCGGATGCGGAAACATCTGACACACGTGCTGAGCGATCTCTCTGCCGACCTGGAGTGGACCGAGGCGGAGGCGGAACAAGCCGGCCGGATGGTGCTCGGAGACAACGCCAGGGCCATACTGCCCGGTGTCGCTCGGTGAGCGATTAGGCCCATTTCCAGGCATGTCAACGGATTTGACTCACTACTGAGGTCGGAGCCGAGCGTCAGGGAGGTCGGGGAGGCAGCCAGATCGTGGCACTCAGCCGAATCCCGTCAGACAGCGGTATTCACACATCCTTGGGAACCCGTACCTCGTACGGGAATCGCTTCAGGATCCTCACCCGGCTCCCTTCGTCCAGGCTGAGGCTATTGCTTCGCTGATTCGGGTGTCATGGCTCTGCCCGACCGGCCGGGCGGCCGGTTCGCATCGCCGTGCCGTTCGGGTCGTAGGGTGAGGGGGCGATCACGCGGGCTGGGCGTTCGACCCCGACGATATGGGTTGTGAGTTCGGTTCCTTCTGCCGTGTGCTCCCGGTCGATGAGGGCCATGGCGAGGCTCTTACCGATGGTATGGCCGTAATCGCCCGAGGTGATGTAGCCGACCCTCCGTCCGCCGTTCCACACCGGCTCGTACCCGGTGGCGTCCGCATCGGTGGCTTCCACTTCGAGGGTTACCAGCCTCCTGGTGGCGCTGTCTTGGTCCCGCTCCCGGCGGGCCGGCCCGGAGCCGATGAAGCCGTCCTTGGACCAGTCGATCCATCGGTCCAATCCGGTCATGGCCGGGGTGTACTCCTGGCGGAACTCGGTCGACCAGATGCCGAAGCTCTTCTCGATCCTGAGCGAGAGCATCGCGTTGTAGCCGTATTCGATCGCATTGAGACCCTCGGCGGCCTCGAGCAGGAGGCGGCGCAGGGCGATGTGCTCGGCGGCCGGGCATTGGATCTCGTATCCGAGCTCCCCGGTGACCGAGATCCGGCCCACCCGGGCGCGAATCATGCCGACGTCGAGTTCGCGACACCTCATGAAACCCATCCCCTCCGCCGAGACGTCATCCGGCGTGACCCGTTGCAACAACTTACGAGAGCCCGGCCCGGAGAGCGAGAAGCCGACGACCGCGTCGGAGATGTCGCGCACCGTCACCCCGTCGGCGAGGTGGTCGTTGAACCAGCGCATGTGCCAGGCCCGCAGGTAATAGGAGCCCACGATCCACCACGTGCCATCCCCCCAGTTGAACAACGTCAGGTCCCCTTTGAGCCGGCCGTCGCGGCCCAGCATCGGGGCGAGCTTGATCCTCCCCGCAGCCGGCAGCGCACTGGCGAAGAGCCGGTCGAGCCAGGCCGCGGCGCCGGGACCGGTGACCTCGTACCGGGAGTACCCGGCAATGTCGAGGATGCCGACGGCGGAACGCACCCGGCGGCACTCTTCGCCGACGATGCCGAACGCGTTGGAGCGACGCAACGTAGGCACCTCTTCGAAGCCCTTGGGGGCGAAGTAGATCGGGACCTCGAGACCGTACGAGCACCCCCACTGCGCCCCGGCTTCGGTCATCGCGTCGTACGCCGGGGCCATCCGCAACGGCCGGCCCGCCCACAGCTCCTCGTTCGGGTACGTGATCACGAACCGGCGCGAATAGAACTGCCCGGTCATCTGGCGGATGTACTCACGGTTCTCCGCGTAGGACCCGAAACGGGCCACGTCCATCGCAAAGATGTCCTCCTCCGGCTCCCCTTCGATCATCCACTCCGCCAGCGACTTGCCCACGCCGCCGCCCTGGAGGAAACCGGCCATCACCGCACACGCCGACCAGTAGTTGCGCAACCCGGGCACCGGACCCACCAGGGGGTTGCCGTCCGGCGAGAACGTGAACGCCCCGTTCACCCAGCGGCTGATACCGGTGTGCTCTAGGACCGGGTAGCGGGACATCGCAAACGACAACTCGCTCGAGATCCGGTCCACCTCCGGTGGGATCAGCTCCAGGCCGTAATTCCATGGCGCGCCGTCCATGTTCCAATGCCGGTAATCGCGCTCATAGACCCCGACCAGCACCCCCTGGAGTTCCTGGCGCATGTAGGTGAACCCCTCCAGGTCGATCATCATCGGCACCTCGAACTCCAGTGCCGCGATCTCGGGGATGGCCTCGGTGACCAGATAGTGATGCTGCATCGGCGACACCGGAAGCTCCACCCCCGCCATCCGCCCTACCTGCTTGGCCCACAGGCCGGCGGCGTTGACGACGTGCTCCGCGACGATGGTTCCCCCCTCGGTCACCACCTCCCACGACCCGTCACGGCGTGGGCGCAGCTCGAGCACCCGGTTGTGTTCGATCACGTCGCCACCCCGCGACCGGGCAGCCTTGGCGTAGGCATGGACCACTGCCGACGGATCGATATAGCCCTCACGATCCGCCCACAGACCCCCGAGCACATCAGCGACGTTCATGATCGGGCACCACTGCTCGATCTCGTCCGGGCCGATGAGGCGCACATCCTCGATGCCCATCGTCTGGAACACCCGATACGCCGCCTGTAACCACTCCCACCGCTCCGGCGCCGAAGCCACCGAGATGCCGCCTGTCATGTGCATCCCCACGTCGAGGCCCGACTCCTCCCCGATCTCAGAAAGCAGATCGATCGTGTACGCCTGCAGAGCCGCGATATTCGGATCGGCGTTGAGAGCATGCACAGCGCCGGCGGCGTGCCAACTCGACCCGGCTGTCAACACCTCTCGCTCCACGATCGCCACGTCGCTCCAACCCAGCTTCGTCAAGTGATACAGCACGCTGGCGCCGACCACGCCGCCCCCGATCACCACCACCCGGTACTGCGACTTCACGATCCCTCCAGTCCCGGCTTCACGATGGAGCGCATCAGTTGAGCGGCAAACGCGTGTAATGGTCCGGGCTCTCCGGATGATGGAAATGGCTCATCGGCCCGTTATCCACGAAATGCTGGTGCCAGCGCGCCATCGACTCGGGGTCGAGCTCGACGCCGAGGCCGGGTCCTTCGGGAACGCGGATGGTGTTGTCGGTCTGGCGGAAGGGTCCGCCTTCGACCACGTCCCCGATCTGCCAGCGGAACAACGACTGCGACGGCTCGGTGATCCACTGCGTCGCAGCCGTCAGATGTAGATAGGCCGCGGTCATGATGCCGAGGTCATTCGAGTAGCACCAGAAGTCCTTGCCCATCGCCTCGCAAGCGGCCACGAATCTGAGCGTCGCCCTGATGCCGCCGAGTGCCGCGAAGTTGCAGACAAAGGCATCGGGCGCCCCCAGCGCGACGGCGCGGCGCAGGTCCGGCACATGGGTGGAGAAGGGGATCATCGTATGGCGGCGCAACTCTGCCATCTCCTCAAACGTTGCGACCGGGTCCTCGTAGTTGCGGATGTTGAACGCCTCGACCTCGCGCAACACCCAGCGGGCGGTGGTCAGCGACCATTGCATGTTCGAGTCGAGGCGGATCATGGCGTCCGCGCCGAGGGCCTCGCGCAACATGGCGACAGTCCGTATCTCCAGCTCGGGGTCGCCCAGAATCAGCTTGCCCTCAAAGTAGGTCGAGCCATGTTCCTCGCGCATCCTCAGGCAGTATTCGACGATGGCCTCGGCCGACATCTCGCCGCCCGCGCCCTCGTGCTCAGACCGGAACGAGAAGTATTCGGTGAAAGGGAATTCCTTGCGCACGGCTCCGCCGAGCAGCTTGTAGAGAGGCATGCCGAGAGCTTTGCCCTGGATGTCCCAAAGCGCCAATTCGACGGCGCCGAAAGCGACCATCGAGGCGGTCTCGCCGGTGTTCGCGGTGATCTGATAGGCAGGTACGCAGCGCGCCTCGCAGTCGGCGAGATCGAACGGGTCGGCACCGATCAGGGCGGGCGCGATCTCTCGCTCGATCACCTCGCCGAAATGCCACCACGGCGCCTCCCCAAGGCCGACTATGCCCTCGTCGGTTTCCACCTCGACGATCGATTTCGACGCACCCGGATAGAGACCTGCCGTCCACCAGAACGGCGCATCGAAGGGGACGTTCACGTGCGTCACACGGATGCCGGTGATCTTCATGCGCCCACCCTCGTCAGTGCCGACCGCCCGGCATCGCTTTCCTTCTTCTATCAACATTCGCCTTCGGGGCATCGCTGATGACCGGTCGTGATCGCATTGTAGGACTCGACTCCATGGTCGGCCCCGGAGCCGCTCGCGGCAAGGGACTGCGTTCTAATGCCACCGCCCATGCGAGCTAAGTATGGTGAACGTGTCTCGGCACGGCGCTCGCGATCCGGGCCGAGTACGCGCAACGGTTGAACGGGGAGTATCCATGATCATTGACACCCACGTCTGGCTATCGGAGCCGAACAGCTGGGGCGACCTGACCATGATGGACGACGCGATGATCGATGCCGGCTGGACCGAGATCGGTGAGAAGACGGGCCTGAACCAGGGGATGAGCGGCGAACAGATGGTCGCCCGTATGGACGAAGCAGGCGTCGACATGGCCATCAGTCACGCGATCAAAATGCCCCATCTGAACGCCCACGTGCCGTCCGAGTTCGTGGCGGGCGAGGTGGCCAAGTTCCCCGATCGGCTGATCGGCATGGGCAGCGTCGACCTCCTCGGCGGCCTGCCCGCGCTGCGGGAGATGGAAGAGATCGTAGATATGGGTCTCATCGGCATGAAGATCACACCGGCGCCTGACTACGACATGAACCTCAACGACGAGCGGATCATGCCCATCTACGAGAAGGCCGAGGAGCTCGGGATGATCATCCAGGTCCACACCGGGTGGGCCGGATACGACTTGTTGAGCCAGCAGCATCCCCTGCATCTGGACACGGTCTCGGTTCGGTTCCCCAACTTGAAGCTGATCGTGGTCCACGCCGGGTTCAACTACTACGAAGAAGTCGTGATGATGATGCTGAAGAACCGCAACATGTACGCAGGGACCGGCTGGTGGGGGTTCCTCCAACCGCTGGAGGCCAACGTGCGGTTCCTCAAGTACGCCAAGCACTTCAAGGTCCTCAACAAGTGTCTCTGGGGCACCGACAACTACGACTGCCGCGAAGACGTCCCCTACATCAAGTCCTTCCCCCGCCTCGCCAAGGAACTCAACATCGCCCCCGGCCTCCCCGACCTCACCGACGACGACATCGCCACCTACCTCGGTGGCAACGCAGCCCGTCTCCTCCAACTCGACGGGTCCGATAAGGACCAGCAGAACTGAGGTGAGCTGGTAGCTCATGGCCACCGTCCGTACCGTCCTCGGCGAGATCTCACCGGATGACCTCGGCATCACTATGAGCCACGAGCACCTGCTGCTTGACACCTCGCATCTGTTCTGGCACGAGCCGTCCACAAGCGATCCTCCCGAGATCTACGCTCTGGCAGGGGCCGCGGCGACGCGCATGAAGGCGAAGCGGGAGCACCGGGTGCCGCTGCGTGGGCGGGGCTGGAGATCCTTGGCCAGGCGCGGAGGCTGGGCGGTGGTCCACTGCCGTCTCGGAGGCGGATCGGCGTCCGCCAACGGCCTCTCCGCCGTACCCTGTCTCACGGCACTCAGAGGGACCCAGTCGCGCGCCTCCACAGATTCCATATACGTCTTTGAGCAGTTGAGGCCAAACGCGCTGACCCCAGACCGCTGTCCTCCCATGCTCGATCACTTGGCACCCGTGCCGTCAGGGTTGGGAGCCGCTCGACCGCGCGCCTTGTTGGAAACGGGCGGCTCGTCGTCGGAGTTGTTGACGTACCGATCGCCGAACGGCTTGGATCATCTGATCGAGGACCGAAAAAGCGTGCAATAGATGGACGGCACCCCCGACAACCACGAATCCCGCGTCGGCGATGTGGTCGCGCTTCGTTCCGACCGGAGCCGCGTTGGCGCCGTCATTGAGGTACTCGGTGGCGGTGCGGAGGTAAGGTACCGGGTCCTGATCGATGGTGCCGTTTCCATGCTGTACGGCAGTCAGGTGATGCCGGGTGACTCGACTGCGGACAGTTCTGTAGTAATAAGTGCGGAGGAGTGCAAGGCTCTCCTCACGGCCCTCCACATTCGCTCACCCTCGACCTCGGATCTGATGTCCCTCAGGTCGGGACGGGTGGAGTTCGTGCCCTACCAGTACCGTCCTGTACTGAAGCTCATCAGGTCCGACCTGCCGCGACTCTTGATCGCGGACGAGGTGGGCGTGGGTAAGACCATCGAGGCAGGCCTGATCATCAAGGAGTTGCGAGCGCGTTCCGGGCTGTCCTCCGTCCTCGTCATCTGCCCGAAGCCGTTGGTCTCGGAGCGCAAGTGGGAACTGGAGATGCGCAGATTCGACGAGCGCCTTCACCCCCTCGACGGACCTACTTTGCGGTTCTGCATCAACGAGACTCACTTGGACGGCGAGTGGCCCCGCCGCTATTCCAACGCCATTCTCCCGATGTCCCTACTCAACAAGGCCACGCTCTTCGGCAAGAGGCGGTCCAAGGGACGACGCGCGCGTACCGAACGCGGACTGATCGACCTGGACCCTCCGCCGCGTTTCGACCTGGTGATCGTGGACGAGGCGCACCACGCCCGGAATTCCGAGACCCACACGCACCAAGCCATTCGATTCTTCTGCGACAACGCTGAGGCCGTCGTCTTCCTTACGGCCACCCCGGTCCAAATGGGAAGCGGCGATCTCTTCACCCTGCTCAATCTGCTTCGCCCCGACCTCATTATCGACCCGCCGACATTCGAGCAGATGGCCGCGCCCAACGGCGACATCAACCGGGCGATAGCCCTGTGTCGAGGCGCGCGACCCGGGTGGAGGGGGGAGGTGCGCTCATGTCTGAACAGTGCCGTGGATACCGAATGGGGACGGAGCTTCCTTCGAGCCTCGCCGTTGGTGAATGGTCTCGTCGAGACTCTTGGAGAGCAGAGAGACGAGGACGAGATCCGCGTGCGGGCCATCAATGCCCTTGAAGGACTCTATACCTTCGGTCCGCTAATCAACCGTACCCGGCGCCGGGACATCGGCGAGTTCACGACAAGGAAGCCCCAGACGGTTGCCGTTCCCTACACGCCGGCTCAACGCGCACTGCACGACCGGCTCATGGAGACCCTCGCGCGTATCCTGGCGGTGTGCCATGGACACCAGAACGTGCGCTTCATGATGTCCACAGTTCGTCGCCAAGCGGCCAGTTGTCTCTACGGCCTGGCTCCCTACATGGAGAACATCCTCAACAGGAACCTGGACCGGCTCGAAGGCTTGGACTACGGTTCCGACGATGCCCCTGATCTGGGGTTCGTCGACGATGTGCGCGGTGAGATCGAGTCTCTGATCCGCACGGCGCGATCGCTCGATCCGGTGGACCCGAAGGCGGACGAGTTCCGCAGGGTGATCCGGGAGAAACTGGCGATGTCGAGGAACAAGGCGTTGGTCTTCAGCACGTTCAGGCACACGCTCGCCTATCTCGGGCGCCTGTTGGACGAGGACGGCGTGAGATTCGAGGTGATCCACGGCGGTGTCCGCGGACATGATCGAAGCGATATCCGCCGCAGGTTCTCCCTGCCGAAGGAGTCCAGCGATGCCGTCGATGTCCTCCTCTCATCCGAGGTCGGATGCGAGGGCCTGGACTTTCAGTTCTGCGACATGCTCGTCAACTACGACCTGCCGTGGAATCCCATGCGCATCGAGCAGCGGATTGGACGACTGGACCGCCACGGGCAGGCGAGCAAAACCATCGCCATCGTCAATCTCGTCACCCCCGGCACGGTGGACTACGAGATATACGACCGCTGCCTGCTTCGGCTGGGCATCTTCGAGCACGCGGTCGGCGGCAACGAGGAGATCCTCGGCGAACTGGGCGCCGCACTACAAAGCATAGGTGAAAGTCTCAGCTTGACGCCAAGGGAAGTGCGTGACCGGCTCCGGCAACTCTCCGACAACGTGATTCGCCGCCGTGAGGAGGAGGAGCGCATCGAGAGCGCGCAGGGTGAACTCTTTGGCCTCGGACAGGTGGTGGCGGACTGGAAGAAGGAGGTCGAGGATGCCGAGTCGCCGTGGATGGTCCCCTCCGCAATCCGGCGTTGTGTGAATTCCTACCTTCAGAAGTTGCTTGAGTCTCCGGAGCGGGACTTCTTCTGGGGTTCGGGGCCGGTTAGGACGCTCAGGCTGGGAGCCGACGCCAAGCGACAGCTTCTCGCCCTGCGCGACGTACGAGGCAGAAGAACCGACCCGCGCTTCACCCGTTGGGAGAACTGGCTGCGCGGCGCTTCGTCCCGATTGCCTGTTACCTTCCGGCAGGAGGCGGCCAGAGAGAGCGACGAGGTCGTCCACCTCGATGCCACGCACTCGCTCGTTCAGCAGGCCGCCGCGTTCCTTACCGACGGTGGCACAGGGCGACCTGGGGGGCCATCACGCGTACGCGTCGTGGCCCGGAGTCCGGCCGCTCCTGTGGGCGAGCACGCGTTCGCCATATACCGGTGGACGAATACGGGCGTGGTGGCCCGCGACGAATTCGTCGCTGTTTGCTCATCTCTGGAAGCCGAAGGCGTAGTCATGTCGCTTCTGGCAGAGGCGGAGGACGATTCGATGCCCGGCCAGATCGACGATGCCGGCTTGGATGCGCTGGACCGCCGCCACCACGAACTGTGGGACAAAGCCAGGAAACGGCATGTGGCGGAGAACGCGCGGATTGTCGACCATCGCCTTCAGAGCCTCAAGGTGAGCCATCGCGCGCGAGAACAGGTACTCAGGGAACAGCTCGCCTCGGCCGCACACGAGAATATCCGCAGGATGAGGGAATCGCAGTTGGAACGCGCGCAAGAGGACTATGAGCAAACGGTAAGCCGACTGCGGGCGAGCGCCGAGGAGGCGGACATACTGGCCACCGTGGTTGTACACGGCACCATGCGGATACAGAGGACGATCACTACATGAGCGGTGCATGGGAGCAGATTCCCGAGAGCTGCATTCGGGACCTCGAAGGCAAGCGAAGACGGTTCGTCGAGGCGCAGATGGAAAACGACTTCAACCTCGACGCGCTGGTGGGTTTCCTCTATCCAGACGCCGCTCACCTCGTCTTCGAGTTGTTACAGAACGCGGAGGACGCGGGGGCGACGTCCGCCCGTTTCGAACTGAGCGACAAAAAGCTCTCCCTCACTCACAACGGCCGACCGTTCTCCTACGAAGATATCGACAGCATCACCAGCTACTTCAACAGCGCCAAGGACGAGGAGGAGGACAAGATCGGACGCTTCGGCATCGGGTTCAAGTCCGTGTTCGGGTGCACAGAGACACCCAGGATATACAGTGACACGGTGGCGTTCGAGATCGTCGATCGAATCGTGCCGAGGCCAATACGGCCCGATTCCTCGATACGGATCTCAAGTCCGCAGACCGTTATCGAGCTTCCGTTCAACACAACGAGGAAAACAATCAAGGTACGGGAAGAGATTCGGTCGGGGTTGGAAGGGATGTCGGTCATGTCAGTCCTGCACCTGGAGAGCATCAAATCGATCGAATGGCACACGGATGCCGACGATTCAGGATCGCTCATACGGACGGAACTAGGTGATGGCGTGGTGCAGGTCCGTGCCAGAAGGCCCACCGGCGAGGAGAGGCGTTGCTTCCTTCGGTTTCGCGAGCCCTATGGCGAGGGCTCATCCATGTACCTTGACGTAGTGTTCGAGCTCGAGAAGAAGGAACGAGCACAGGGGGCCTTGCAGGTGGAGGACGAAGCTCTGGTTGATCGCTTTCACATCGTTCCTGCCGAGCGTGGCAGGGTCGCCGTGTTCTTTCCTGCCATAAAGGAGACCTCCAACCTCCGATTCCACCTGCACGCGCCCTTCATTCCCGAACTCAGCAGAGCGAGCATCAAAGAGCACCCCGATAACCATGCCCTCTTCGCTCGCTTGGCCAAGCTTGTTGCCAAGTCGCTTTCGACCATCCGTGACTTGGGCTTCCTCAACAGAGACTTCCTAGGTGTGCTGCCCAACTCGCAGGATTCTCTTTCTGAGACTTACACGCCGTTCCACGAAGCCGTCGTTCGGGCTATGGGCAAACAATCACTTGTGCCCATGCAGGGCGGCGGCTACGGGCAGGCGACGCGGCTGTTGCAGGGGAAGGCCGACCTCAAGGTCTTTCTCGGCATCGACGATATTCACTTCCTGATGTCCGGTTGGGATGTCCCTAGTTGGGCCGTAAGAACCAATCGCGCTGAGCCGCCGTCGGATTACCAAGGTTGGGCCGTGGCCGCCACGCAGAGGCACAACAAAGTGGATCGATTCCTCCAGGATCTGAAAGTTGACGAATTCGACGTTAAGTACGTGGTCCCGCCCGGTTCCAAGGAGGACAGAGAAATCAAAGAATGGCTCGCGACCCACGACGCTCGTTGGCACAGAGCTTACTACGCATCGGTCGATAGGCATTGGGATGATAGCCGCGGTGCTTACGACAGGCTAAGCAAGCTCCCAATCGTTCGCACTCAATCAGGCGAGTATCGGCGGGCGTCGGCATGTCGCTTTGCGAACGACGGAGACGAAGCACCGGAGGGCGTGGCTATTGCGGATCCTGACACCTACTCCGGCGGCAAGGGTGCGAAGAGGGGGCTTGAACGATTGGGTGTACGAGAGATCGATGACGAGTCCAAGGCCAAAGGGATCCTAGACAAGTACTATAGCGAATCCGGGCACCGCCCAACGTCGGACGAGCACAGAAACCATGTGGAGACCTTCATCAGACTCGTGCAAAAGCGGCGGATCCCCGCAAACACGTTCGGCAAGTACAGATTGCTTTTGGACATCAACGGAGACTGGTATCGGCCGGGTCGGTTATATGCCGGGAAAGAGTATCCGGACGCGAGTGCTGCTCCGTACTACCGGTACCTCGAACGCCTCGCCGACCATCCCCAACCGCTTCACGGACACTATCGGGACATACCGGGGTTTAGCGAGTTTGCGAGGCGTATCGGTGTTTGCTACAGGATTCCGATTACGAAGACGGGATGTCACAAGAATCCAGAATGGTCACACCTGAGGGGCGGCCGAGGGTATGTCACCGCTTACGAGATCGATCATGATTGGCAGATCCGCCACCTCGATCGCATGCTTCAACAGCTCAATCAAGCCGAGCGGTCGGCGGTCGAGAGAGAAGACCTAGCCCGGACCATCCATGCGGCTCTCGACGAGAAGAGCGAGCATACTTGGCCTCCCCCCAAGCATGTTTGGTCCGACAAGGCTGTCTCCGGATCGTTAGTGGCGGTCTACAGGCGGAACCGTAGCGCCCGGTTTCGTACGGCGCCGTCCCAACTCGTCTTCACTCTGCGCAAGTACGCTTGGGTGCCTCAGGAACATGAGCCGGACGGTGTCACCTTCGTCAGGCCAAGAGAGGCCCGGCCCAGCTGGCTTCCCCAGGGGTTCGCTTTCGATTCCGGATGGGCGTGGCTAAAGGCGATAGAATTCGGGGAAGAACACCGGGAGGCGGATCGGAAGATAGCCCAAGAGAAGCTCGATCAGGCAGCCAAGGCCAGCGAGCGGGAATCCATGGCCAAGGACCTGGGCTTCAAGAACTTGGAGCTGGCTGAGGAGGCCCAGTGGTTTGCGGAACTTCCCAAGGGAGAACGGAACGAAATCAGGGAGCAGTATGCGGCGAGGCGTCGTCCACAGCCCGAGTTCGAGAGACCCCGGAACCCAAACCGCCGCCGCAAGAGGGCGAAGGAGCAAGCGGAGGAGGCCCCTAACCGACGGACCGAACCCAGGAAACGAAACATCGTTGAAGGAGAGGCCGGTCTCAAGGAAGAGGCACGCACAAAGCTTCGGGCGAACTACGAGGAGCACGCCCACGTAAGCCTCTGCCAAGTGATCCGTTGCCAGGATAGGTCCTTCAAGTACAAGAGCGGAGATTGGTACTTCGAGGCCGTCCGGTTCCTCGACCTCGATAAGATGGTCGCGGCCGATTACTTGGCGCTCTGTCCCCGACACGCTGCCATGTTCCAGCACGCGAACGAATCGAAGAACGGGCTCAAGGAAGCATTCGAGGCGAGAAGTGCGTCTGGGAACCGTCTCGATGCCTTGGCGATTCCCGTCGCGCTAGCTGGGGAGAACGTAGAGGTCCTCTTGGCTCCCAAACACGTCATCGACCTTGGGGCAGCGTGGGAAGTAGACGGCAAGAAAAGTCTCGGGGGGCGAATGACTCACAAACGCGGAGACAACCATGACAGACAAGCTCATTGATAGAAACCCGGACATCCTGGGCGGGACTCCGGTGCTCTCGGGTACGAGGATTCCCGTGCGGATCCTGATGGAGCATCTGGAAGCGGGCGACCGGCTCGAGGAATTCCTCGACGAATCAGCGAACTGAGGAAAGCTGTTAGCTCATGGCCGCCGTCCGTACCGTCCTCGGCGAGATCTCACCGGATGACCTCGGGATCACTATGAGCCACGAGCACCTGCTGCTTGACACCTCGCATCTGTTCTGGCACGAGCCGTCCACAAGCGACCCTCCCGAGATCCAGGCTCTGGCAGCGGCCCCGGTGACCCCGGAGAACTCCGCCGACGTGGTCGTCCGCCCGTATGTATCGAAGGACAACCTGCGGATGACGGAGCTGGACGTTGCCATCCGGGAGCTGCAGCTGTACAAGGATGCCGGGGGGCACAGCTTCGTCGATGTCAGCGGGCGTATCCCCGGCTGGCATCCCGATGATCTCGTCGCCGCCAGCGAAGCCACCGGAGTCAACATCGTGGCCTCCACCGGCTGGTATATCGCACCTGCCCACCCGCCAAGCCACGCCGAGGCCGGTGTGGACGAGTTGGCGGAGATGATGGTCAACCACATCGAGGTGGGTATCGAAGGCACCGATGTGCGCGCCGGGGTGATCGGCGAGCTCGGCATGACCGAGCCGCTCCACCCCCAGGAAGAGAAAGTGCTCCGCGCCGGCTGCCGCGCCCAAGCACGAACCGGCGTTCCCTTGACCGTGCATCCAATGGTGTTCCAAAAGGAGGCCCACCGATATATCGACATCCTCGAGGCGGAAGGCGCCAACCTCGACAAGGTCTACATCAGCCACATGGACGGCAGCTGCCCCGACTACGAGTACCACGAGTCCGTGATGGACCGGGGCGTCTCCATCGACTATGACCTCTTCGGAGACACATCGTGGAACGACACGCACCTACTCTTCGGAGGCGACCACTGGATCTCAGACCAGGAACGCGTCGAAACCCTGGCCCGCCTCTGCGCCGACGGCTACAGCCGCCAGATCATGCTCGCCCAGGATCGGTGTCTGAAAACGCACCTGGTCGCCTACGGGGGCAAGGGCTACGCGTACGTTCTCACCGAGATCGTCCCCCAACTCCTCGACGCCGGTGTCACCCCAAGCCAGATCGACGACATGCTCATCGACAACCCGAAACGAATCTTCGCCGTCTGATCCGAACCCCGACTACACCAGCCGCCTAGAGACTTCATGGCTCCATGACCACTCGAAGACGGGTCCCCCGCCCTCGTGGGCCGCCACGCTGTTCGACACGAAGAACCGCTCCGGACTAGTCCACATCCTGCCGCGGACCTTGAGCTGCGTTTGCCACTCGCTCTAGCCCCGGTGGCGCTCTATGCGAAGTTCCACTCCCTGGTTCTTCCAGACGTAGTCGCCGGCCCGGCGGAAAGCGTCCATGTCCTCGGGCGCCACCCGGGCGAAGACGTTGGTGAGACCCACACCGCCGGTGTCGCTGTAGAACATGGCGATGATCATCCGGTCCGGCCAGTAGGCGATGTTGCCGGCCTTCTGTGCCTTCGACTGGTTCTCCGCGCCCAGGTAGGTCCGGATGGGGAACATGAGCTCGTCGCCGGCGAGGCGGGCATGGTTGACGGTGCCGGACAGGGGGAGCAGGTCGCGGATGGCGGACGCTGTGACGGGCGCCTCGTCGAGGAGCAAGGTCGCCCGGATCCGCTCGCCGGCCACCTCGATGACGATGTCGGAGTTGCGGTCCCTGGGTCCTTCGATGATCCGGAGGCCGGCCAGGTTGGCCTCGTCCCTGGCCGCGGCGGTGATGACGGTGGGCGGCTCGATCACCAACTCGGTCTTGCCCCGGCGGATCGCGGCCCGGATGTCCTCGGTGGTAAGTATCTGGCGCATCGACTCCTCCCCCTTACCCGAGTGCCTCGAGGGCCACCCCGTGCCCTATCTCCACCTCGGCCTCGCTACCGGCGAGGATCAAGCGGCCGCTGGCGCCATGAAGCCTGACGAGGATCATGCGGAGCGAGGTGTGCTTCTCGACTTCGTTGGCGGCCAGCGCCACGTAGGCGGCGGGTTCCGTCTCCACAACCAGCATGGCGTCGCCTTCCCTGAGCCGGCCGCGGACGCCCATCCGGTTCACGAGGCCAGCTTCGGTGCCGGTTACGTTGTTAACAATGCGGGTGGTGACCGACGAGGGCGCTAGCCCGGGGGCCGAGGAACTGCCGATCATCGCCAGGATGATGGTTCCAGCCTGGCGGACGGCGTCCGGGTTGGCCGAATGGAGTTCCAGCGTCCCGTACCGCCGCTCAGCGACCAGCATCGAGGAGTCGGTCTCGGTGCTCTTCAGCGCCGCGTTGGCCAGGGAGAACACCAGCGTGGCCGGTGCCACCTCAACATAGAGCTGCGCCATCCCCTCCAGTGCCGAGCCTTCCGGGTGGTCCCTTCCCACGTAGGCCGCCCAGGTCGGCTGCATCTTGTCGACGTACACGTAGGCGCGCAGGGCGTTGCCGCTCCCGCCGCCCGATTGCCCTGGACTCGTCACCTCATCCTCCCGGGTCGTGGCTTGCTTCGTCAACGATGCCGACAATGGTCGCATCGGTCGGCACCGACGCGGTGGCGTCGGGGATCCTCGCCGCGCTTCCCTGGGCGACGAGCACCAGGTCCCCGGCCCCGGCGCCTACGGCATCCACCGCCACGAATGACAAGGCGGGGTCACCGCCCTCCTGCCGGACCACCAGCAGCCTGGCGCCTCCCACACCGCCGGCGCGCACCGTCGCGACGGTGCTTCCCGTAACACGGCACAACAACATCTATGTCTCCTCGCTCTCGCTCCGCCCGCTGTTTCCCACGGCCCGTCCGTTCACTCAGTTCGGACAGGCCCACGGGAGTCAGCCGTCGAGCAGAGCGCTCACTTTCCCCAAGTCCTCATGGGGCTTGGGAATCAGATGGGCCGCGACGAGATCCCCCACCTTCTTGGCCGCGGAGGCGCCGACGTCCACCGCCGACTTCACCGCGCCGACCTCGCCCTGCACCATGACCGTGACGTAACCGCCACCGATCACATCGCGGCCGATGATCTCGACGCGGGCTGCCTTGGCCATCGCGTCGGCCGCCTCAATGGCGCCTACCAGCCCGCGGGTCTCGATCAACCCAAGAGCACCATCCATGATCCAACCTCCCCGAGATTGCGTCAGTTGTCCTCGTACCAGTCGTTGAACCCACGTCCGATGTTGACGTGGACGTTCTTGGTCTCCATATACTCGTGCAGCGACTCCAGGCCAAGGTCGTGGCCCGTGCCGCTCTCCTTGTAGCCACCGAAGGGCGCCTCGCTCGGGTACACACCGAAGTGGTTGACCCAGATCGAGCCGGCCTCCAAGTCCCGAGCCACTCTATGCGCCCTGCCGACATCGGTGGTCCAGATTCCGGCCGCCAATCCGTAACGGACGTCGTTGGCCAGCCGCACGGCCTCCTCCTCGCCGCTGAAGGGCATCACCACCGCCACCGGGCCGAATATCTCCTCCTGCGCTATCCTGAACCCGGGTTCGACGTTGACGAAGGCGGTCGGCCTGATGAAGTTGCCCCGGGCCAGTTCGGGATCGTCGGGCGGAGTACCTCCCCCCAGGACGGTGGCCCCCTCGGCCTGACCGATCTCCACGTACTCGTAGACCCGCTCCATCTGCCGCTCGTTCACCAGCGGACCCAGTTGCGTCCGCCACCGCCACGGCAGCCCGATCCTGATCGCCGCCGCCCTGGCCGCGAACCGCTCCACGAATTCGTCGTATACCGACCGCTCCACCAGGATCCGCGAGCCGGCTGAGCACACCTGCCCCTGGGCCAGGTAGATCCCGAACAGGGTGCCGGACACCGCCCGTTCGAGGTCAGCGTCGGCGAATACGATCGACGGTGACTTGCCGCCCAACTCCAGGGAGACCCGCTTGATGGTCCCGGCCGATCCCCGCATCACGGAGCGGCCGACGACCGTCGACCCCGTGAAGGCGATCTTGTCGACCCCGCGGTGCTCGACCAGAGCTTGCCCCGCCACCTCTCCGGCCCCCGGCACGACGTTGAACACGCCGGGTGGCAGGCCGGCTTCCAGGCAGATCCGCCCCAACTCGATGCTGGAGAGCGGCGCCAACTCCGGCGGCTTGAGAACCACGGTGTTCCCGGCCGCGAGCGCCGCGGCGGACTTGCGGCAGGCGATGTGGAGCGGGAAGTTCCAGGGGATGATCATGCCCACCACCCCCATCGGCTCCTTGCGCACGTAGTCGAGCGAGTCCTGCGGAAGCGCCAGCACCCTCCCGTCGATGGCTCGCACCAGGCCCTGGAAGAACCGGAAGGGATCCCAGGACGCCGGGAGGTCGATCAGTGTGGTCTCCCTTATCGGCCTGCCCACGTCCTGGCTCTCCACCTTGGCTAGGAATTCGTGTTCCCGCTCTATCCGTTCAGCTACCTTGAGCAACAGGTCGGCGCGTTCGGCGGGATCGAGCACGCGCCACTCGCGGAAGGCCCGCCGGGCTGCCCCTACGGCCAGGTCGATGTCATCGGTGGTGGCGGATGCGACCTCGACGATGGTTTCGTTGGTGGCCGGGTCGACCGAACGGTTGGTGGCCCCTCCGGTGGCGTCCCGGAACTCACCGTCGATCAGGAGCTTCGGGTGCATGCGGGCGGGGTCCGGAAGTCCCTCGAAGCGGGGCCCGGCGGCTTGGGTCGGCCCCGCCTGAGCCGGCGCGGCGTCCCTTGGTGTGACCGTCGGCGAGGGGACGCGGGACGGAGGCGGAACCCTGGACTGCCGGCCAGGAGAAGGCCGATCAACCTCAGCTGGCCGGGGAGCGGCCAAGCGGGACCCCTCCACCAACCTCACGCCCAGCCGGTGGGCCTCGTCGAGGGCCGCGTCGGTCAGCACGGTCCCCTCGCGCATCATCAACTCGAACTCGCCGACCTCAGCCAACTCCCGGATGTCCTCGGTGGTGACGAATCGTCTCATAGCGCCCTCACCTCAGACCAGCTCATCGACTATGCCCCTCGCCTCGGACAAGGTCAGCACCTGGTACGGGTCCTGAGCCACCCGGGTACGGAAGTCGGCCACGGTCCAGGGGTCGCCGCCGTACTCCCGGTCCTCATCGGTGAGCTCCTTGGGTTCGAGGAGGGCCCCGGGGGTGTGGATGCAGGCCACCTCCTGGGAGGTCATCCCGTCCGGCGCCAGCCCGATCCACATCAGCCCCAGGTCGGGGCGGGCCAGGAAGAAGGGGGGAACCCCGAGATCGAAGCCGCGCTCCGCCAGGCTGTCGACCAGGAACGGGGCCAGGTCGTGGGGATGCAGATCGGTGTGGAGGTAGGTGTGGAAGTGCTCGGTCTCGTCATCGGCGTACCACCCCAATACCTGCTGCCAGTGGTCGGACGCGATGTAGGAGAGGATGCCCTCCCGATCCGCATCGGTGGCCCTTCTCGGACCGACATCGCCCAGGTAGCTGCGCTCCCCCCCGTCGGTCCAGACGTCCAGGAAGTCCTCGTGGTGGTCGGCGATCACCGACGAGTCGTCGTAGCGCCATACCACGTTGACTACCGGCCTGATCTCCGGATAGATCTTGATCCAGCCCCATTCGCCGACGAACGCGTGGCCCACGTTGCGCACCCGGCGGCCGATCCGGTCCAAATACTCCACGAACAGGAACTCGAGCGAGAGCGGGTGGACCACGGTGGTCACCTTGGCCTCGAAGAAGCTCACTCCCGGATCGTCGAGCAGGCCCTGGGCGTCCGCCCACGCGTCCGACCGGAAGAAATCGAGCAGCCCGTCCCGAAGCGTCGTGGACATCCAGACCAGCCGGCGTCTAGCCCGGCCGTCCGGGCGAGGCTGGGTCAGCCGGGGCCATCACAGGTGGATGACTTGTTGTGTCTCGGCCGACTCGTAGGCGGCGAACACCACCTCCATCGTCTTGGCGTTGTCAGACGCCACCGTGACCGGAGGGATGCCGTTGTCCAGGTAGTCGAGGAATGCCATGTAGCACCCCACGGTGCCCTCCCGGAGCTCGTCGGCCGGCCAGGGCGCCGAGTACCCCACGGTGTGCCCGCCCGGGGGCTTGGTGTCCGTGGGGGGATAGTGCCAGCCCTCGAGGCCCGGCTTGTCGGTGTACAGCTTGTAAGGGTGGTCGGGCTGGTTGATGAAGATCGAGCCGATGGTGCCGTCAATACGCATGCGCATCACGTACTGGTCGCCGCGGGCCGACACCCAGCACTCGTCGATGCGGGCGATTACCCCGTTGTCGAACTCCATCGTGATCATCGCGAAGTTCTCGCCGGCCAACTGCTGGGTGGCGATCTGGCGGGTCATGGCGTGCACCCTCACCACGTCTGCGTCGACCAGATGCCGGATCACGTCGATGTAGTGGACGTCCTGCTCGTACATGAGGAAACGTTCCTGGTCACGCCGGTAGGTGGGATCGATGTCGTTGATGAACTCCTCGACCCGCACGTGGAAGAGGTCGCCGATCAGCCCCGCGTCGATCCGCTGCTTGGCATCGACCAGGTCGGGGTACCACCAGAAGTTCTCGGCGATCATGAACTTGATCCCGCTGTCCTCCACGACCTGGACCAGTTCGGCTACCTCCTCCGGGGTTGCCGCCATCGGTTTCTCGCAGATGACATGCACGCCGGCCGCGGCCGCCGCCTTCGTCACCGCCAGGTGGAGGAAAGGCGGCACGCAGACCGAGACGATGTCGAGGTCGGCGTCGTCGATCATCTCCTCGAAGGAGCCGTAGACCGCCGGGATCCCGAACTCGTCCGCCCGCTGGCGGGCCAGGTCCGTGTTGAGGTCGGCGATCGCCACCGTCTCGACGCCTTCGACGCGCTGCTGGACAGGCAGGTGGTAGACCGAGGCGGCGAAGCCCGCCCCCACACATCCGATCCTGTAGTTACCGTCGCGTTCGGCCACCGCTCCTCCTCTAGTGGTCTAGGTCCATTTCCGCGTATCTGGCGCTTATGTCGTCCCATGGAACCAGAGTGTCGGCCCACCAGTGGAGCCGGCCCAGGTAGACGCTCAGTTCGTGGGTGTATGCCAGGTACTCCTCCCGGGTCTCCATGTGGTCCAGCGCGTCGAGCGAACTCCGGACCAGGTCGACGCTGTCGTCCAGCCCGTACCAGTTGTGCAGGATGCCGAGTTGAGCATCGCAGAACATCCGCACCACCTGCTTGAGCGTCTCCAAGTCGAGCGAGGGATCCCGCCCGGCGTTGCGCAGCACGGCCATGTCGTCGGCGAAGGCCCTGGTGTTCTCCTCGGCGCAGATGATCATCGGCCATCCGTAGCCCTTGGTCCCCCGCCGCGTGCGCAGCCGGCGCACCTCCTCCGGCATCTCGTGCCAGATGGCGTTGGTGGCTCGGTTGAGCACCTCGATGGTGTTGGCAACCCTGTAGTCCATAAGTCGGCCTATCCTATCGGCCGCCGTTACCGCAGTGCCACCCGCAACCCCCGATCCTGCACTGAGGGCTTCATGCCGTCCTCATAGCGAGGGTTAGGGCCCGGGACGGGTTGTCGATGACGGCTCCGTAGAGGTTGTCAACCGACATACCCCGCTCCCTGAGCGACGGGAGGATCACGTTCATGATGTGGTCCCAGCCGGGCCCGCCGAAGTGTGACAACCGGGCCTTGAGGCCGATGTCGTGGGAGAACAGGAGCTTGTCGTCCAAGCCGGCCTCCACCATCCACTCCACGGTCGACATCCGGTCGTCGTCGGACACGTAGACCCCGTCGGTCGGGCAGGGGTGGCCCCAGTCGTCCAACTCCAGGAACGTGTCATAGGAGGCGATCTCCTTCAGGTATGGCTGGTCGTCGGTGCACAGGTCCAGATGTCCGGCGATCACCCGGCTGGGATGGACGCCGTGGTCCTCGATCAGGAACTCGAGGATGGACGGCATCAAGCGCTGCTCGTGGAGGGCATGGATCTGGATAGCCGCGCCCGTGGCATGGTGGGTGATGGCGGACGCCTCAAGCACCTTCCACTCGTTGAGCGTGACGGGGTCGGAGGTGCCGATCTCCCCGATCAGTCCGCAGCGGATATCGGTTCCATCGGCGCCGGTGGTGATGTCGCCGATCATCCCGTCGGCCAACTCCTCGGCGGTCATCGAGTCCACGTACCAGGGATGGGCATGGTCAACGTAATACCCGGTGCCCGAGATGATGTTGATCCCGACGTCGTCGGCGATCTTGCGGAGCCCCCACACATCCCTTCCGAGACCCAGGTTCGACGAGTCGACCACGCTACGGCCCTGGGCCATCTTGAACCGCCTGATCTCCTGCGCGCTGAGCCGCCAGTCGGTGTTGATCAGGTTGTCCCGGCTTCGGTACGGGAACTCCCGGAGTAGCGCAGCGTTGTGGGGCGTGACGGGGACGTACGAATCGGAGCCCAGACCGCGGTGGTTTCCCTCCAGGAACCACATCAGGCACGTGAAGAGGAGATGCTCGTGCATCAGGGTTACTCCGAGTTGATCCGGCTCGATGGGACCGTTGACGGTGATGATCTTGCCGAGGTCTTTCATGGATCCTCCGTCGTCATGTCCAGCCGACACTAGTGGCCTGTCCGCGACGAAGCCCTGAGCGGGACTCACTCATAGGGCGGAACCGGGCACTCCGTGAACACCTCGGCGCCATCCTCCTTGATTACCAGGACGTCTTCGATCGTGTAGGCACCGACACCCGGTACTCCCATGATCAACTCCAGGGTCATCACGACATTGGGCTGCAGGACGACATCGGGTGTCTGATCGGCGAGCCACGGCATCTCGACGACCTCGATCCCTATACCGTGGCTGGCGTGGATCAGGTGCACGGGATCAACGCCGTTGTCCTGGAGTACATCCCGGATGGTCCGGTCCATCAGGCCGAAGGTCACGCCGGCTCGCATCACCTCCAGGGCCGCCTTCCTGGCCTCGAGCATCCCCCGCCTCACTCTTCTCAGCGCCGCCGGAGCCGGACCGAAATGGGAGGTGCGCGTAAAGTCGGAGCGGTAGCCCTTGTACTTGGCTCCCAGATCGATCATGACCGAGTCGCCCCTGCCGATCCTTCGCTCGGTGGCGCCGTAGGTAATGCCACCGAACCTCTCGCCCGAGGAGACGATCGGGGAATAGGCGACGTTGTGGGCGCCGTGGCCGAGCATGGACTCCATCGCGGCCGAAGCGACATCGACTTCCCTCATCCCGTAGATGCCGGGGAGTATGTCGACCATCGCCAGGTCCGCGATACGTGCCGACCTCCGCGACCGGTTCACCTCCTCGTCCGACTTGACCATGCGCTGCTCGTAGACCAGACGGGTCGCGTCGACCAGTTCGACCGAGGGGAGGGCGCCGTCGAGACGCCTGGATAGGTTGTGGGGAAGGAAGGTACCTTCGATCCCGAGTGCGCGGACATCCCCGGAAATGCGCCGTGCGACTACGGAGGCCGGGTCCTCGGGTTCGTCGTAGACGACGTGGTCCATCCAGGTGACCGTGTTCATGATCCCGGGGCTGGTGACCGCGTAGTAGATGAACTCGGCCTGGTCCCGGTCGATGTACACGAGCTTGCCGATCCCCTGGGATGTCTCCATAGGCTGGAAGTCGACCAGGTCGATGCCGGTGAGGTACTCGATGTTGCTCGGGCTGAGGACCACCAGGGCATCGATACCAGCGCCCGCCATGCTCCGCCTCAACTCCCGGATCCGGCGCGTGAAGTCGTCGTATGGGTCGGGATCGGCCGGTGCTGCGTTCATCGTCTCGGGACTTCGTTGCGCATTCGTCTCTAATTGCTGCAGACTGTCGCCGCTCGAACGGCTTATCACCGAGCTTACGGCGGGTTGAGGCTCCGCGCCTGCACCATCCTGAACTGAGAGCCGGGAGGCGGCGTATCGTGGCACAATACGTCCCGACCAGGAGACACAGCTTGACCGGCGAATTGGGAATCATCGAGGTCGGAGAGCCTGATGCCCCGGGAGTCACGCTGGGCGCGGTCGCCTTCGCGTATACGTACGACAAGGACAAGAACCTCGATCGCTATGAAGGCCTGGTCGAGACCGCGGCGGGGCGGGGAGTGGATCTTCTGGTCTTCCCCGAGTTGGGCCTGAACGGCGCGGTGTGGAACGCGGCCGGCGCATGGGAGGGACCACCCGAGGCGCTGCGCCATCACTACGAGACCTCGGAGACCATCCCGGGTCCGATAACCGACCGGCTGTGCTCAATCGCCGGCCGCCACGGCATGGTGCTCGCAGTCCACATGACGGAACGTCACCGCCACTACGGGAAGGGTAAGGGCGGGCTCTACAGCTCGGCGGTGCTCCTTTCGGGTGACGGGATCCTCCACGTCCACCGGAAGGTTCACATCGCCGGACCTGAGCGGCACGTGTTCCGCAACGGGCGGGAGATCGGGGCGGTGGACACGCCGATCGGACGTATGGCCATGGCTATCTGCTACGACATCGTCTTCCCCGAGACGGCCCGGGTCGCCGCCGTCGAAGGAGCGGACATCCTGCTGTTCCAGACCGCATGGTCGCAGTCCTTCGACCCACCGATCCTGGGGAACGATGCCGCCTTCGCCTCGAAGTCGAACTACTCCCTCGGTGCGCTGGTAGGAGTGCGAGCCTTCGAGAACCAGATGTGGATCGTCATGTCCAGCGCTGCCGGTGAGGATGAACGACTGGGCCTGACCTGGTGGGGGGAGGCCAGGATCGTGGGACCCGACGGCGTCACACGGGTGCAGACGCCGCTGGGAGAAGAGGGCATGGCCATCGCGCACGGCTGCGAGATCGACGAGGAGATAGTCCGCTCCCGGATTCAGACCTACTGGGGCGACAGCTTCCTCTTTGATCGCAGACCCCGTGCCTACTCGTCCATCGCCGATGAGGACAGGCTCTATCCGTGACAGGCAGAAACACCGGGGGTCGGCAGTAGGGGTCAGCGGTCAAGGGCGGAGCACCGGGCCGGGTTTCGTTATAGGGTGACCACACCAACGTCACGCCTCGCGGCGAGGGTCTGCGGAGGCCGGAATGAAAGGGGACGACCATGATCATCGACAGCCACGTGTGGCTCTCGAGGCCGGAGCACTGGGGCGGCAAGGGCGTGATGGACGATGCCATGTACGCGGCGGGGTGGGCTAGCCGTGGCCTGGGCACCAAGACGGGGCTCTTGAAGGGCACGAGCGCCGAGCAGATGATCGAGCGCATGGACGAGGCGGGCGTCGACATGGCGGTCTGCCACGCCAGCAAGGTACCCCACCTGAACTCGGAAGTGCCCCCCTCATTCGTGGCCGCGGCGGTGGAGAAGTACCCCGACCGGTACATCGGGCTGGGGAGCGTGGATCTGTTCGGGGGCCTCCCCGCGTTGCGCGAGATGGAGGAGATCGTCGACATGGGCCTGGTGGGCATGAAGATCTCGCCCGCCACCAGCTTCGACATGCCCCTCAACGACCCCTCGATCATGCCGATCTACGAGAAGGCGGAGGAGCTCGGCATGGTCATCTTCGTTCATACCGGGTGGTCGGGATACTTCCTCCTCAAGAACCAGCACCCCGTTCTCCTCGACGACGTGGCGGTGCGTTTCCCTGATCTGAAGCTGGTGGTGGTTCACGCCGGGGAGAACTACTACGAGGAGTGCGTGATGATGATGTTGAAGAACCCCAACGTGTACGCCAACACGGGCTGGTGGGGGTTCCTGCAGCCGCTCGAGACCAACATCCGCTTCCTGAAGTACGCCAAGCACTTCATGGTGCTGGACAAGGTGCTGTGGGGAACCGACAACTACGACTGCCGCGAGGATGTCCCGTTTGTCAGGTCCCTGCCCGCGCAGGCGGCCGAGCACAACATCGCCCCCGGCCTTCCGGACCTCACCGACGACGACATCGCCGACTACCTCGGGAACAACGCGGCTCGGCTGTTCGGCGTTAACACCGGGTGATCCACTGGCCCCCGTATAACCTCCGGGTATGCGGGCCGCCGTTATGCACTCGCCCGGTTCGTCGCTCGTGATCGAGGACCGGCCACGACCCAACCCCACGTCCGGGCTCGTGGTTGATGTGCTGGCCTGCGGGGTCTGCCACACCGACCTAGACCTCCTCGACAGCGAGTTCACCAGCACTCCGCACGTACTCGGCCACGAGGTGGTGGTAGCCGGCCCGGGCGGGGAGCCGTGCCTCGTCTACGCCAGCTGGGGATGCCGGAATTGCGCTCACTGCCGGTCGGGAGACGAGGCGATGTGCCCGGACATCGTCATCGAGGGGGTGCATGCGGACGGCGGCTACGCGGAGGCCATGGTGATCCCGGACGCGAGCTACCTCTACCCGATCGGAGACCTCGACCCGGCCGAGGCCGCGCCCCTCGCCGACGCCGGCGCTACCGCGTACCGGGCCGTTCGAAGGACCATGCCGGCATCCCGGGCGGTGGTGATCGGAGTCGGCGGCCTCGGCCAGTTCGCCATCCAGTGGCTGCGACTCGTGGGGGACTGCCGGGTCACGGCGGTGGACACGGCTCCTGAGAAGCTGATCCGAGCCCTCGAACTCGGCGCGCACGAGGCCTTCCCCCCGGGGGCTGAGATCGAACGCGCCCCGGTGGTGCTCGACTTCGTCGGTACTTCGGAGTCGTTGGAGTTGGCCCGCTCAGCGGTCCAGCGACAAGGGACGATCGCAATCGTGGGAGGCGGCGGGGGGACCATCCCGGTGGGCATGGAGGAGATCCCCTACGAGACGTGGGTGACTACTTCCATCATGGGATCCAGATCAGATGTCACGACCGTGCTGGACCATGCGCAGCGCGGGAACGTCGAGTGCCACGTCGAGGAACTTCCGCTGGATGATGCCAACACCGCCCTTCACCGCTTGCGGGAGGGCAAGGTGACCGGCCGGCTGGTACTGAAGCCTTAGCGAGATCATCTGGTCATGATGCCCGAGTACGACGTAGCGATAATCGGGGGAGGGATTGTCGGGCTGGCGACGGCGAGGGCGCTGACCGAGCGGGTCCCGCGCCCGAAGGTCATCGTGCTGGAGAAGGAGCCTCACGTTGCTGCCCACCAGTCGGGGCGCAACAGCGGGGTGATCCATTCCGGGCTCTACTACCGTCCCGGCTCGCTGAGGGCGACCCTGTGCCGGGAGGGAATCGCTCGCCTGGCCCGGTTCTGCGACGAGAGGGGTGTCCACTACACGAGCGACGGGAAGGTGGTCGTTGCTACGACTGAAGGGCAGTTGCCGGCGTTGGCCCGGTTAGAACGCCGTGCCGAAGCCAACGGTCTGCGGGGCGTGAGACGAATTGGCCCGGACCTGCTTCGCGAGATCGAACCGCACGCTATATGTGTCGAGGCTCTGCACGTCCCGGAGACCGGCGCGGTGAGCTTCGCCGACGTTTGCAGGGCCCTGGCGGACGTGCTCCGGGAACGGGGCGGGACGATCTCGACCTCGTTCCGCGTCGACAACCTGGCCATTTCTCGTTCACACGTCACGGTTGAGGGATCGGACAGGTCCGTAACGGCACGTGCAGTCGTCAACTGCGGCGGGCTCCATAGCGACCGTATTGCCAGGGCAGCGGGTCTCGACCCGGAGGTCCGGATCGTCGCCTTCCGGGGTGAGTACTACGACATCACGGGGCCCAGTGCCGAGTTCGTCCGATCGTCGATCTATCCCGTTCCGGACCCGAAGCTGCCCTTCCTTGGACTTCACCTGACCCGGTCGGCCGACGGCTCGGTGCATGCCGGCCCCAACGCGGTGCTCGCGCTGGCCCGCGAGGGATACGGCTGGGGAACGGTCCGGCCCGCGGAACTCATACAGTCACTGACCTATCCCGGCTTCCTGAGGTTGGCGCGCAAGCACTGGCGATCCGGAGCCTCCGAGATCACCCGATCGGCAAGCCGCCGTCTGTTCGTGCGTTCGGCGCGCCAACTCGTGCCGCAACTCGACCCGGAGGACTTCAGGCGGGGGCGGTCCGGGGTCCGGGCGCTGGCACTCACCCGCGCCGGCGACCTCCACGACGACTTCCTCATCCAGATCGGCCCTAGATCTGTCCACGTGCTGAACGCACCGTCTCCGGCTGCAACGTCATCGCTTGCCATAGGAGCGCATGTCGCCGAACGGGTACGACAGGTGGTCGATTCCGGCTGAACACAACCGGCGGCGCCGATCTCGATTAGGGCAAAGCCAACCCCTTCCCCGCCGTACCGCGCGGGTGGCGGCTGATACACTCGCAGTGCGTCATAGACCAACAGGGTTGGCGGTTTCACGAGCGCCGGAGAGGTTCGCCTCCTTCCAGCCCGCCGGAGTAGGCCATGTCAGTAGGCCAGGACATCTCGAGCGACACACCGCCGCCAGGAGGGACGCCGCGGAGAACTGTTCGTATCTCTGCCCGGACCCTCAAGACACTGGTCGTTCCGGCTGTCGCCGCCGTGATCTGGGTGGCGCTCACGGAACTGACCGACATCCGCGAGGTCTTTCTCCCGTCCCCGTACCGCATCTGGCAGGTGTTCTGGGCTATCCGGGACGAACTGCTGACCGGGTTCTTCATATCCATGCAGATGATCCTCGGGGGCCTCTTGATCGGTGGCTCGTTGGGGATCACCGCCGGCCTGCTGTTCGGGTTGAGCCGGCAGGCGCGTGATTTCTTCGAGGGCCCCGTGGACCTGATTCGCCCGGTTCCTCTCTTTGCACTGATTCCTCTGTTCATCCTCTGGTTCGGCATAGGCAAGGCGCCGCAGATAGCCCTCGTTTCGCTGGGCGTTTTCCTGCTCCTGTCGGTCGTCACCATCGAGGCCATCCGTAGCGTCTCACCTGTCTATGTAAGAGCTTCGCTGACGCTCGGCGCCACCCGGCGGGACGTGTACAGGACGATCGTCGTCCCCGCAATCACCCCCCACCTGATTGCGGGCATCCGGCTTGCGGCGGCCTACTCGTTCGGCCTCGACGTGGCCGCGGAGTACAGCGGCTCCCAGACGGGACTGGGCTACATAATGCTCATCCGTGGTTCATACCTGGACACGCCCGGGGTCGTCCTCATCGTGATCATTTTCGGGATCCTCGCCATCATCTTCGATCAGATCGTCAAGGGCTTCTTCCGGCATGCCACAAGATGGAGCCCGCGCACCCGACCCACCGGGATAGTGAGTGATATGCTCGGACGATCTTGACTTGACGGCAACCTCCCAAGGACCCGGAAAAGCAACCTACCGAGAAACATGGACAAGCAACCTACCGAAGGGGATCATATGAGATACACGAAGTGGGCGGCTCTCGCCCTTGTTTTCGTTCTGATCGCCGCTGCATGTGGCGATGACGAGGAACCTACGACCACAACACCCCCAGCCACAACGGCGGCGCCGACCACGGCGGCGCCGGCCGAGTTGAGTGACGGTATCGACGGCGAGATCGTCAAGGTAAGGGTGGCCGAAGGTGTGTCCTACGACGACGAACCATGGATATGGGTCGACGAGTTCGGGATCGACACCGACTTGGGGATCGATATCGAGATCATCAAGTTCACCGACTTCCCCCTCCAGGGCCTGATCGGCGGCGATTTCGACATGATGTTCTCGTGCCAGGTCTGCGTGGCGTCGTCCTGGGCGAACTTCCCGGAGTACCGGGACTTCATGATCACCAACCAGTTCAAGGGCTTCATCCTGGTCGGTAGGCCCGGGATGAAGACGTGGTATGACTTTCTCGATGAACTCGGCGATGAGGATGCAGCCACGGAGGCCTTCATCAAGTCGATCGAAGGCATGACCCTCCCGGTGTGGGACGCCGGCGATATCGCGCTGGTCGAAGCCATGATGAACCAGGGCGGCCTCACCGCCGACGATCTGGACCGGGTCGGCTTCCCCGACCTGCCCAAGGCGGGGCTGGCGTTCATGGCAGGCGAGGGCGACATCTACTTCGGAACGCTGTCCCAGGTGGCCCGGATGGTGTATGACCCGGAGACGGCGAAGGACTTCGTCGTGGCGGCGCCGTTCAACGCGTTCGGTCCGGGCGGGCTGTGGTTCAGCACCATGGGAACCACCCAGACCTTCCTCGATGCGCATCCGGAAGCAGCTCTGCGGTCGGTGGCGGCCTTCTATCGCGCCGTGCGGTACCTGCACGAGAAGCCGGACGTCGTCATCCCGCTCGTGGACGACAACGTGGCGATAGCCACCGGAGGGACGCTGGGAACCACCACCACCCACGAGATCATGACCAGCCTGAACTACTTCCCGACGGCCGAAGACGCCAAGCGCGAATTCTTCACCTCCGGGTCGCCGCTCGACAACGAGAAGTCGATCGGGTTCCTGTTCGACAGGGGTGTAGCAGCGGGTGAGTACAGCGCGGACGACGACTGGCGTACCTTCCAGGTCTCGGGAGAGTGGCTCGACATGCTGCTGGCCCGCGAGGACCTGATGGAATACGTGAACTCACCGCTCGACTAGAAACAGCGGACCGACCGGTGATTCCGACGGTCGAGTCCGAAACGTAGGAATGGCGCTCGGCTCCGCAAGGCCGAGCGCCATTCTCTCTATGGAGACTTTGGAGACTTTCTTGCTGATCGGTGCCCGGAGATCGGCCCAGTTGTCACGCGGGTGACTCCTCGGCGAGGGTCAGCACCCGGCGCGGGTTTTCGATCAGGATCTTGTTGATGACGTCGCGTGGAACGCCGTTCCTGCTGAGCGTGGGGATGATCACGTTCATGATGTGGTCGTAGCCGGGCCCTCCGAAGCTGGACAGCCGCGCCTTGAGCCCGATATCATGGGAGAACAGCAACTGGTCCTCGCGCCCTTCCGAGATCATCCACTCGACGGCCCCGACCCGATCAGCGTCCGTGACGTACACCCCTTCGGTGGGGCACGGGTGTCCGAAACCGTCGAGCTCGTAGAAGGTTCCGTACTCGGCGACCCGCTGCATGTAGCCGCGGTCGCCAGTGGTCAGGTCCATGTGGCCGGCGATCACCCTCGTAGGATGCACACCCATCTCCTTGATCAGCAGATCCAGGATGTCTGGCATCAGCCTCTGCTCGTGCAACGCGTGGATCTGGATGGCGGCACCCGTGGCGTGATGGGTGATGGCGGCGGCTCTCAGTGCCTTCCATTCGGTCGGAGCGACCGGATCCGACGTCCCGATCTCGCCGATCAGACCGCAACGGATGTCGGTGCCGTCCGCACCCTCGGTGATGTCCCGGATCATGCCCTCCGCCATCTCGTGCTCGGTCATCGTCTCGACGTACCAGGGCTGGGCGTGGTGTACGTAGTAACCCGTACCGGAGATGATGTTCACCCCGACGTCATCGGCGATCTTGCGGAGCCCCCACACGTCCCTGCCGAGCCCGATGTCCGAGGAGTCCACGACCGTGCGGCCCAGCGCCATCTTGAAACGCCTGACCTCCATCGCGGTGAGGTACCAGTCTGTGTTGATCAGGTTGTCGCGGTTGTGGTAGGGGAACTCCCGGAGCAGGGCAGCGTTCTCGGCGGTCACCGGCATGTAGGCATCCGATCCCAGGCCGCGATGGCTCCCCTCCAGGAACCACATCAGGCACGTGAACAGCAGGTGCTCGTGCATGAGGGTGATTCCCAGCTGATCGGGCTCGACGGGCCCGTTGACGGTGATGACCTTGCCTTCGTCTCTCACGACAACCTCCCTCTTGGCGATCCGAGGCGAATCCCTACAGCACTTCCGCGAGGACCGCTCGGGCTTCGCTCAAGGTTACGGGGCGGTAGGGGTCCTTGGCGATGAATTCCCGCATCTGCGTGATGGTGAAGCCGTCGCCGCCGTAGGCACGGTCCTCGGCGGTTAGCTCCTGCGGTTCTAGAACGGCTCCCTGGGTGTGGGTCGCCACGAACTCCATCGACTTGGTCCCCGGCGGGGCGTAGCCGATCCACATCGAGCCGATGTCGGGCCTGGCCAGGTAGTACGGCTCGACCTCTCCGTAGCCGGCCTCCGCGATTGCCAGGTTGCAGCGCTCGGCCAGGTCGTAGGGATGAATCTCCGTGAGCAGGTAGTCGTGGAAGTGCTCGATGTCCGGATCCCGCATCTTCGCGAGCATCTCCTGCCAGTGGCCGGAGGCGAAGTACCGGTCGATGACGTCGTGGTCCGAATCGGCGATCCGTCTCGGCGCGAAGTCGTCGAGGTAGGACTGCTCGCCGTCATCGTCGAGGAGGACCGTCCTGCCGTCGGGGTCCGGACCGATCAGGGCCTCATCACCGTAGGTCCACATGAGGAAGAAGGAGGGCCGGTCGGACGTGTAGTACTTGATCAGGCCCCTGTTGCCCACCACGGCATGGCCCACGTTGACGACGTTCTTGCCGGCTGCGGCGATGTAGCGCTCGAACAGGAACTCGAGAGTCACCGGGTGGACGCTGGTGGCCAGCATCACCTCGTGCAGGGTGATGTCGGGACGGTGCATCAACTCGATGTTCTCCGCCCAGTAATCGGAACGGAAGAAGGTGATCAACTCCTCGACAGTCGATGTCATCGCAACAACCTCGCTCTCCTGGTCAGTCCCTGGTCATAAGCCTGCGTATGGCGGCGCGTCCCGGGTTGACGAGCTCCTCGCCCGGAACCCGACCCGACATTACCCCGGGCCACTTGGGTCCCGCGCCCGTAATGCAACACACCACGAAGTCTCCGGGCTCGATGATCCCTTGATCGGCCAGTCTCCAGGCCCCTGCCAGGGAGGCGGCCGAGGCCGGCTCGGGACTCATCCCTACCCTGGCCGCCCGATGGACGGCTTCGATGATCGCCGCGTCGGTGACCTCGACCGCGGTGCCTCCCGAGTCGCGGATTGCCTGGAGAGCGATCCGCCCTCCCGTATCGTCGGCGATCGAGAGCGCCACGGTGTCGGGACCGGGATGCACGGGGACATCGTCCAAGCCCTGCCCGATGGCCTCCACGATCGGGTTGGCGCCTGCCGCCTGCACCCCGTGCATGCGGGGGAGGGTCCTGGTCAGGCCCAGGCGGTACAACTCCTGGAAGCCCTTCCACGGACCGTACAGCCCGTCGCCCGCCGCCACCGGAAACAGGTAGTGATCTGGAGCGCGCCCCAGGGCCAGGACCGCCTCGTAGGCCATGGTCTTGTAACCCTCCACCCCGTAGGGTGTCGAGACGGGCATCGGGGTCATGTACGTCGACGGGTACCAGCCGTGCTCCTCGACGAAGGCCTGGAGAGGGGGTTTGCGGTTCATCTCCACGATCACCGTGGCCCCGAACAGGCGCATCCAGTCCCTCTGCACCGCGGGGGCACGGGGGTCGGCCAGCACCACGCACCTCATCCGGGCCCGGGCGGCATACGCAGCGGCACTCATCCCGTGGTTTCCGGTGGTCGAGCACACGACCCCGTCGAACCCGAGTTGGCGCGCCATGGAGATCGACACCGCATGGAACCGGTCCTTGAATGCGTAGGTCGGGTTGACGGTCTCGTTCTGCAGGTAGAGGAACGGAAGCGGGTTCTCCTCCGACCTGGGTAGCTGGATCATCGGCGTGCCGCCCTCACCGAGGGTCACCCTCTCCCCACCCGCTCGGAGGGGGAGGAGTTCGGCGAACCGCCACACGGTGGCGGGCCGCCGGGCCCACATCTCCAAGGACACGACCGAGCGGACCGCGGCCTCCTTGTAGACCACCTCGAGGGCGTCGTGACAGTCGGGACAGCCCCGGAAGTACGGACCGAGATCCCACTCGGCCCGGCACCTGGTGCAGCGGAGACCGCGAGCGAACATGTCCCCGCCTCCCGACTACCCGGGTGCGGCGGTGCTCACGCTCGGACGGCGGCTACCGGACCCTCAACCCGAAGCGGTAGCCCACGGCTCGACATTGATCCCGTCGTCGCCGAGGGTCAGCACCGCATCGGAAGAGAACGCGTCGATCGGGGTCTCCTGGGTGGAGTAACCGTCCAGCCAGGGACTCCGGTAACCGTCCTCCGACCAGAGAACCGGGAAGAAGTTGTCGTCGAACTCCGTCTGGCCAGGCGCGAAATACCTGCTGTAGGCACGGTGGCGGATCCGGGGATGGTGTGTTGAGCTGGCTGGGATCATGTGGACGCTGTAGGACCGCCGGATGTTGCCCGGCCGCGTGTTGGGCCCGCTCCCGTGCCAGATCCAGCCGGTGTGGAATGCGGCCGAGCCGGCGCCGAACACGAGCGGGACCAGTTCGACCTCCTCGCCCTCGGGCGCGAACTGCTGCACGTAGTCTGTCCATCCCTCCATGGTGTCACGGGTGATCTGGGTGGTACCCGGGGCCGGCTGCGGCCCCCACTTGTGACTCCCCCGCACGTACACGAGGGTGCCGCCGTCGGCGTAGGTGTCGTCGAGGGCGATCCAGCAGGTCCAGTTCCACACCGGGTCGACCCAGCACATGAAGGCCGCGTCCTGGTGGATGTCGAACGGCTTGCCGCCCTCCGGCTTGTACATGGCGACATCGGCCCACAGGCGGGCGCTCGAAGCACCCTCCAGCTGGCAGGCCAGCTTGCCGAAGGGACCACCGAACGTGTGCTTGGCCACCACCGGATCGGCCCGCCACAGACCGGCCAACACCCGGTGGGCGTCCACCGGATCCCGGCCCTTCTGCCAGTAGTACTCGTCCGGCCAATTGACCAGGTCATGCTGCCCGTCGAAGATGCGGTCGTACCTCTCCCGGAGTTCCAGCACCGCGTCCATATCGATCAGGTTCTCCACGATCAGGAACCCGTCGTTGCGGTATTGCTGGATCTGCTCGTCGGTGAACTGCTCAATCATTGCCGACCTCCCTGAACCGCCGCCGCTTGCGAACTATAACCCCGTTACTGTCGGGACAGCCTGCCAAACGCACCGTTGACCGGCTGGCCGCCAGCCACCAAGTTCAAGCTGCTGCCCCAAGGATGACCAAGAAGTCGGCGCAAGACTCCCACAGCTTTGAGGTCGGACGGACAATCTCGGATTGTATTGTCACCTGAGCGGTGACAGGTTACACTCCAGGGGTGATCATCCAATTCCGGCACAAGGGCCTGAAACTGCTCTACGAAAGGGGAGACGGACGCCGCATACCGCCTGCGCACGTTCCCAAGGTCGAACGGATCTTGGCGCGTCTCGATCAGGCGACCAGCCCATGGAACATGGATCTTCCCGGCTTCCGGCTCCATGCATTGAAAGGGGACCGCTCCGGTTCCTGGTCCGTGAGGGTGTCCGGCAATTGGCGGATCGTGTTCCGGTTCGAGGGCGTCCACGCGACCGACGTCGACCTGGTCGACTATCACTGAAGGAAGGAGACGACATGCCTATGAAGGACCCACCCCACCCTGGACTGTCCGTTCGTCATGACTGCCTGGAGCCGCTCGGTCTGAGTGTCACCGAAGCGGCAAGGAGGCTGGGGGTCAGCCGCAAACAGCTGTCGGATGTGGTCAACTGCAGGTCGGGCATCTCACCGGAGATGGCGATCCGGCTCGACAAGGCATTCGGGGGAGGCCCTGACACCTGGTACCGACTCCAAGCAGCCTACGACCTCGCCCGGGCAATGCAGAATGCTGATCACATCAAGGTCGAGCGCCTGACGACCGTCCCGTAGAGCGACACCCACCAGCCACCAGGCTCAGCCAGCTACTTGGAATATGACCAGGGGGTTGTTCTCCGGATCGCTCAGTTCCACGTAGCGGCCCCATTGCCGGTTCACGAAGTCGCCCACCTCGATGCCGCGGGCCATGAGGCCGTCTCGGGTGGCGTCGAGGTCGTCCACCTGAAAGGCGGCGCGAACGGACCCTCCGAGCGACATCGGTAGCTCGGCGGGGTGGACCGACCGGTCGAAGATCTCCACTCCCGGACCGCCGGCGTCCAGGTAGACGAAGTCCACCCCCTCGTCGTACTCGGGTCCGGCGTTGATCTCGACCACCTCCAACCCGAGGTCGTCCCGGTAGAAGGCGAGCATCGCCTCGAAATCATCCGCGTAGAGCAGTACCGCTCCCAGGTTCACGTCGCCTCCTTAATCAGCAATCCATCCCGGTCAGACCGCGAAGATCCGCCTCGGGTTCTTGACCAGCATGTCGTCGATCTGGTCCTCTGTCACCCCCAACTCGCGTAGCTGTGGCACGATCTCCTTGAGGATGTAGGCGTAGCCCTTGCCTCCGTACTCCACGAAGTGGATCTTCAGGCAATTGTCGTGGGCCAGCATCAACTGGTCGCTGTAACCGTCGGCGCACATCTGAGCCAGGGTCTCGACCCGTTCCCGGTCGGAGACCCAGTGGTCGCCGCCGAACAGCAGGTGAGAGTCGTTCCACGGCGTTCCCCGGAACAGGTCGTAGTCGATCGAGACGCCCCGATCCATCACCGACTCGTGGTACTTGTAGTCGGGGCAACTGCCGTCCATATGGCTCATGTACACCTTGTCGAGGTTGGCGCCCTCCTCCTCGAGGATGTCGATGTAGCGGTGGGCTTCCTTCATGAAGACCATCGGGTGGACGGTGAGCGGAACCCCGGTGACGGCCTGGGCTCTCCCCCCGGCCCGGAGGACCTTCTCCTCCTGCGGATGCAGGGGCTCGCACATGCCCAACTCGCCGATGACGCCTGCCCGGATGTCCGTTCCCTGGATGCCCACCTCGATGTCCGTGATCAACATCTCGGCCAACTCTCCGACCGATGCCGTGGCGTGCCCCGGCGGATGGGACGGGGCGATGTACCACCCGGTCGACGCCACCACGTGCAGTCCGGTAGCGCGGCTTGCCTCGGCCAGGGCGTCAGGCCACCAACCCGGTATCTTGCCGCTCACATCGATGATGCTCTGCCCGCCTGCGTCGGCATACATCTGGAGCTCGCGGATCGCCACGTCGAGTTCCGTCATGTTCAGGTTGTCACGAGAGATGTAGGGCCGTTCGGCCAGGACCTCGTAGGCATCCCTGGTCACCGGGACCTCGGCCAGAGCCTGCACCTCGGGCGGGTCGTCGGGACCGGGAGGCTCCCAGAACAGGTCGCCGCTGTCGATGATGATGTGCTCGTGGCTGAGCGTAACTCCCAGATCCTCCGGCTCTATCTCCCCCAGGACGGTACGGACCTTCGCCATCCTGCCTCCTTTCGGCCTGTTCTTCGCTCTTCCCAGTGGTCTAGAACTGCGCTCCTGCTCGGTGGAGCGCGTCTATTAGTTCGGCGCGGTGATCCTGGAAGGTGGTGCTGGTCCGAAGCGACTCGTCCCTCGGGTGAGGAAACGGAACATCGGTCTGGTGGAACAGCCGGCCGGGTCCAGTGGACATCACGAAGACCCGCTCGCTCATGTACAGCGCTTCCTCCACGTCGTGGGTGACGAACAACACGGTTGCGCGCGAGTCCTCCCAGATACGCAGGAACTCGACTTGGAGCCTGGTCTTGGTCATCGCGTCCAAGGAGGCGAAGGGCTCGTCCATCAGCAGGACATCAGGCTCGGCGGCCAGCGCCCTGGCGACGTCGACCCGCTTGCGCATCCCACCCGACAGTTGGTATGGATACGCGTCCTCGCGTCCGGACAGCCCCACTAGGTCGATGAAGCCCTGGGCCTTCATGCGCCTCTCTTTCTTCTCGACCCCCTTGACCCTCAGGCCGTACTCGACGTTCTGGACCACCGTGTACCAGGGGAAGACGGCATCGTCCTGGAACACCATGCTGCGATCGGGACCGGGTCCCGTCACCGGTATGCCGTCCCGGCTGATCGTGCCCTCGGTCGGGGTCAGCAGGCCCGCCACCAGGTTGAGCAGGGTCGATTTGCCACACCCGCTCGGGCCCAGCAGCGAGACGAAGTCGCCCTCCGAGAGCTGGAAGGAAACGTTGTCCAGAACGTGCAGTTCGTCGAAATAGATCGAGAGATCCTGCACGTCCAGCTTGGCTACGCCGTTGATGCTCGCGTCCATCGTCATCCTTCTCCTCCGGTAAGCAGGCAAACTACTGCCGCGAGACCGGTCGGCGCAACAGGTTGCATGGTCATTCGCGCTCTCCTCCCATCCTCCGTCGGGTGGCGGCCGTGGCCTCGGCGTCCACGACCAGATCCTCGTCGAGGATCACTCCGTAATCCTCACGGGCGCCCTCGCGCCCGACCTTGCCGTTCCTGACGTCGTCGGCAACCCGCCGCGGGTGCCGCTGCAGAGGATCGCCCCAGCCGCCACCGCCCGGCTGGATGTGGTGATACAGCTCGCCTGCCGCCAGACCATCGCTGAACATGGGTGGGAAGGCCTGCTCCTCGCCGGAGAGCCGGACGACGGTGTTGCTGGAGTGCCCGCCGGCCGAGCCACCCATCAGGCCGAAGGGGGGATGGCGCTGGCGGTCCGAGCGGATCAGCAGGGAGGTGGGAACCAGCGGTCGCCATGACTTCTCGAGACAGAGACCGCCGCGGTGAAGACCGGCGCCTCCGCTGTCCGGCACCAGGCCGTACCGCTCGATGATGATCGGGAACTCTGCCTCGGCAACTTCGATGGGAACGTTGGCGGCGGTGGCGATGGGGTTGCTGAGCCCGTCGTTCCCGTCGTTGCCGGGCGTAGCGCCCCACGTGCCGACCAGCAACTCGAAGTAGACGAACGGCTCCCCGTCCTCGTGATGACCCCCCAGGATCACAACGGTGTTGCCCCCCTCCCCCGCGGCCGGAACCCGGTCGGGAACCAGCTGTGCCAGAGCGCCATTGATGGCGTCGAATGCCCGGAAACCGGTCACACCCCTCATCGAGTTGGCGCCCGGGTAGACGGCATGGGTGACGGTTCCCGGCTTGGTGATGATGCGGACCGGGCGGAAAGCCCCCGCGGTGTTGGGGAACTCCGAGGCAGACGCCGACATGACACAGTGGTAGGCGGTGGCCATGATGAACGAGCGGGTGGCGTTCAGCGATCCTCTCACCATCGGGTCCGAATCCGACAGGTCAACCCCCACCTCGTCGGCCTCAATCGTCACCTTCACCCTTATCGCCACGTCGCGGCTCTCGATGCCGTCGGAGTCCATGTAGTCGGTGAAGCTGGCGGTCCCGTCGGGCCAGGACGAGATCTCTCGGCGCATCAGGACCTCGGTGTAGTCAATCAGACCGTCCATCAGTTCGGCCAAGTGCTCGATCCCGTACCGCTCGACCATGGCCTGCAATGCCCGTTCACCCACCGAGCAGGCCGCCACCTGGGCGCCGAGATCGCCGAACAGCATGTGGGGAACGCGCACGTTGGCCCTGATGAGGGCGTGGACCTCCTCTACGGGACGGCCCTCCTTGTAGAGGTGCATCCAGGGGATCCTGAGGCCGTCCTGGAACACCTCGGTGTTGTCGGTCGCCGAACTGCCGAGCAGCCGCCCTCCGATGTCGCCGTGGTGGGCAGTGGCCACTCCGTAGCCGATCAGGGTGTCCTCGTAGTAGACCGGCTTGACGACGAAGACATCCGGTAGGTGCATCCCACCGTCGAACGGGTCGTTCATGATGAAGACATCCCCGGGCCTCATCCTGTCCCGGAAGCGGGCGAGCAGGGCATCCACGGCGGTGGGTACCGCCCCGAGATGGAAGGGGATGGTCACCGCCTGGGCCACGGTCTGGGCGTCGGGGCCTAGCAGGGCGGCCGAGAAGTCCATGGCGTCGCGCACGACGGTCGAGTGGGCGGTCCTGAAGATCGTGGTTGCCATCTCGTCGGCTGCCGAGGCCAGGGCGTTGGCGACGATCTGGCGGGTGACGACATCGGTGTGTGCGACCGCGGCCCTGCCCGCCTCCTGGCGGGCCAGAAACAGGGCTCCGGAGCGGTGCCACCGGGCGATCCAGCCGGGCGGAATGACGATCGTGGTGTCGTACTCGTCGATGAGGAGCGGGCCGGCCAGCCCGTCCGGGCCCAGGTCGCTCCTCCGGCTCAGTACCGGAGCATCCAGGTACCCATCGGCCAAGGCGAAGAGAGCGGGACGGGAGATGTGGGTTTTCGCGCGTCTATGACTGCGGCCGGCGAGGTCCGGCCCGTCCGTCACCCGCTCGGTTCGGGGAAGGGGCCCGAGGGCGGCGAGACGGACCGCTCGCACCTCGATCGGGTCATCCGGGTCCTTGCGTACGCCGTACAGTTGCTCGTGGCGGTCCTCGAAGGCCTCGACCAGATCAGCCAGAGCCGCCGCGGTCATCTCCGTCTCCGGAGTCGTCACCTCGATGTCGAAGCTCTGACCCTTGTAGCGCATATCGGCCGACCGTACCCACTCGATGACCCCACCGGCGATGCTCGACGCCAGTTGCGATTCCAGTTCATCGAAGAGTCCGGAAATGGTGGTGACGACCGAGGGATCCCGGGCATCCAGTTCGCAGAACCGTACGTCGTGGTACTCGGGCCGTGCGTAGAGCAGACCGGCCGCCGAGAACACGCCCGCATCGGGAGGCACCACCACCGTGTCGATCCCCAACTCTGTGGCCAGGCTGGCCGCGTGGATTGGACCCGCCCCCCCGAAGGCTATCAGCGCGAACTCCCTGGGATCGCGTCCCCGTTCGGACGACACGGCCCGCAGGGCCCGCATCATGCGGGCGTTTGCCAGATCGTGGACACCCCGGGCGGCCTCGGCCAGCGGGATCGCGAGCGGATCGGCCACCGTCTTGACCGCCCGCCGGGCCAGTTCGGGCGATATCGAGACCGCGTCCCCGGCGAGCGGTCCGGAACGCACGTAGCCGAGCACCACGTTGGCATCGGTCACGGTCGGGTCATCACCCCCGAGCCCGTAGCACGCGGGACCGGGGACCGCTCCCGCGCTCCGGGGCCCCACCTGCAGACCGCCGGCCGAATCGACCCAGGCGACACTCCCTCCGCCGGCCCCGACCTCGGCGATGTCGATGCTCGGTACCCTCAGCAACTCCCCCGAGCCTCGCAGCAGCCTCGTTCCCACCGAGAGGTCCGCCCCCACCTCGTACTCCCTGCTGAGAGTGACCCGACCTTCCTCGATGAGGGAAGCCTTGGCGGTCGTACCACCCATGTCGAAGGAGATGGCATTCTCGATCCCCAGTTCCCTGGCCAATCCCTGTGCGGCCACCACTCCGGCGGCCGGCCCGGACTCGAGCGCGTACACAGGTCGCCGCGCCGCGTCGGCGGCGGTCATCGCCCCACCGGAGGACTGCATGATCAGGACAGGCGCGTCCACCCCGATTCCCTCAAGACCGTCCACGAGATCGCGCACGTAGGAACCCATGATCGGGATCACGTAGGCGTTGAGGGCCGTGGTCGCCGACCGCTCGTACTCGTTCTGCTCCCGCAGGACCTCGCTGGACAGCACCACGGGGACACCGGGTAGTTCGCGCCGCAGGATCCGGGCCACCTGTTCCTCGTGGGCCGGATGCTTGTGGGCGTGCAGCAGGCACACAGCCACCGCCTCGACCTGCTCGTCGCGTAACCGGGCGGCCACCTCCACGACCTCGGCCTCGTCCACCGGGCGGTGGGCCGTCCCGTCGGCCAGCATGCGCTCGCCGATCTCGAAGCGGAGGCGCCGCTCGACGATGGGCGGCGGCTTGCGCCAGAACGGGTTGTAGAGGTGGGGCATCCTCACACGGCGCAGCTCCAGCACGTCCCGGAACCCCTCCGTGGTGACCAGAGCCACGTGGGCGCCCCGCCGCTCGAGGATGGCATTAGTCGCCACTGTCGTCCCGTGGACCACTTCCTGGACCGGGCGCAGAGCCGAATGCGGCGACTCCCCCAGCAGTGCGTCGATGGCAACCGTGACAGCCTTGTCATACGAGGGTGGGGTGGACAGCACCTTGCGGGTGGTGGTCCGGCCGTCGGGCCCCTCGACGATGACGTCCGTGAACGTACCGCCTACGTCGGCCCCCACGCGGCTACCCACAGCGATCCGACCCCCCTCGAAGGGACGGCGCGTGGAGGGTGGTTGTCATCGCGAGCCGAGCATCTCGCCGACCATGCCGACAGAGGCAGCGCCCCTCGAACTCCAGCGGGTGAACCGATTTGCGAGCGCTCGCAGCAGGAAGTCGCTCAGTATCGCCAGCGCGGCAAGGATGATCACGATCACGAGTATCCCGGCGTTGTCTAGGTAGCGCACCCTGCCGAGCATCAGCGCGCCAAGCCCAACACCGGAACCCATGTACTCGGCCGCTACGACCAAGCCCCACGACACCACCACCGCCAAGCGAAAACCGGCCATCATGTGGGGCAGGATGGCCGGGATCACCACGGTCCGGTAGATGTGGAACCGGGAGGCTCCCGCAGTTAGCGCGGCCCTCACGTAGACATGGGATACGTTGCGGACCGCCTCGGTGACCGCGATGGTGAGAATCAGGAACACACCCAGGACGATCAGCCGGACTCCTGTCGCCATCGCCGTACCGAACCACAGCATGAGTATCGGAAGGAGTGCGATCAACGGAGTTGGGCGCACGGCGTCCAGGGAGAACTCGAGCAGATCACGAACCAGGCGGCTGTACCCGAAAGCCAAACCGACCACCAGCCCGGGTGGAGTACCGATCGCCAACCCAAGCAGCACCATCTGAAGCGAGACCCACGTTGCACCGGGCAGACCTTCCGCAAATGGAACGCGCGAACCGGCTAGGTAGTGGTATCCCGTGGTCAGAATCTCCAGCAGACGCTGGGGAACCGGCAGGTATGCGGAACCCACCCACCCCAGGTTCGTGACCGCAAACCACAGGACAAAGACGCCGAGCGGAACCAGCAGAGCGCGGATGATCGAGCGGATACGGGTGCCACCGAGAACCCGTTGGTCCCCGAGCCGAACTCCGGACCGGGCTGCTGGGGAGCGCTCCCTCTTCACATCCATCTCGTGTTCATCCGGTGCCGAGCATTTCCGCAACGAGACCTTTGCTGGCTGTACGTTGCGTCCACTTGAGGGTCCGATTGATGACAGCTCGCAGGAGGAAGTCTGAAGCGATAGCGAGCACCAAGAAGATGAGGGTCATCGCAAAGATCCGGGCAGAGTCGAGATTGTTCAACCCGGCGATCAGAAGGAAGCCGAGGCCTTGAACCGACCCCATGAACTCGGCCGCCACGTCCAACCCCCACGCCGAAATCACCGCCAACCGGAGTCCGGCCAGTATGTGGGGGATGATTGATGGGACGACGACCGTGCGATAGATGTGAAACCGCGACGCGCCTGCGGTCAGGGCGGCCTGCACATGGATGTGCAGAACGTTACGAACCGCTTCGGTGGTCACGATGGTAAGAAGAAGCATCACGCCCATAGTCACCAAGGCGATCTGCGGCCGCATTCCGATCCCGAACCAGAGCAGGAACAGCGGGATCAAGGCGAGGATGGGAACCACGCGCAGGGCGTCGAAGGAAAACTCCAGGAGGTCCCTGGCCCAGCGACTGTACCCGAACATCAGTCCGAACCCGAGGCCCGCCACACCACCCAGCAAGATGCCGGAAACAACCATCTGGAGGGTTATCCAGAAAGCCCCGGGAATCAGATCCCCGATCGCCCACCAAACGGAGAAGAGTTTCTGCGGTGTCGGAAGGAAGATGGGCTTCACCAACCCGAGGTTGCTGATTGCAGCCCAGACTACGAAGACAAGAGCCGGGACGAGCAGCGCACGTACGCTCCGGCTGGTGCGCCCCGGCCTGCGTAACCAGGCGAGGGCTCGGTCCGCCAATCCGCCGCGGAGAACCCCCTCAACTCCGCTCTCCTCGGGTCCGCTCATTCCGTATCCTTCGCCTCGATATCCGGCCGTGCCCCTCGTGGCAGGATACACAGCGAGACGACGGGCGACAGGCCGGAGAGGAACCGGTCCGGGGCGGTTCCGCGTCGATGACCTTGCTTACAATGGCCCGAGGCCACCAAGGAGGGTCAGCATGCGGTTTCGAACGTTGCCGGTGTTCATTGCGGCGGCGGCTCTTCTTCTCGCCGCGTGCGGTGGCGACGGAGACGACGGCGGCGAAGGGGGAGGCGACGCTACGGAGTCGGAGACGACCGTCTCGACCTTCGGACAGTTCGCGGATCGCGCCGAGTTGCCCACGGTGGTCTACGACGGGGAGACATGCACCTACATCGGTCCCGAGACCGTCGCTCCCGGCCCGGTGCGGATGACGCTCGACAACCGGAGCGACATCCGGGCGCGTATCGACATCCTCCGGTTCCCCGAGGACAAGACCCTCGAGGACTTGGTCGACTACGTCGAGAGTGGGGAGGCAGCGGCCAACCAGGACTCTCCCGACTGGGTGGACCAGACCCGCAAGATTCGCGCTCCCGCCAACCAGTTGATGGGAGCCAACCGCACCCTGTTCGACAACACCTACGGCATCCTGTGCTATATCGGGGAGACGGAGCCCTTCGAGATACAGGCGGTCGCCACCTTCGAAGTGTTGGAGGAGTAGCCGCCCCGTTGCCCGTAAAGCTGTAACACGTATCACTACCGTTGAAGGCCGCTTCAAGCCACAAGCCACAAGCCACAAGCCACAAGCCACAAGCTAAGGGCGTACTGCGAATGCTCGACGTCGCTGGGGACCGTAGCGGTATATACGGAAGTCGGCGTCCAGGGCAAGCGCGTCGGCGATCCCGAGCCGCTCCATGAGCGCCCAACTGGTGCGGTCGGTCAGGGAGAAGGCCTGGTCGGGGAAGACCGCCAGAACGTCGGAAGCCGCCCTCAGATCATCATCGGTCGTGCACTCGACGCGGGCGACACCGCTCGTTATCGAGGCGACGATGCGATTGGCAGTGTGATGACTGACGCGCGCGTTGACAAGGTTCCACAGTTCTACGAGCACCACATCGCTGGTTACCAGGGTCCCGGCGTTCTCGCTGAGCAAGGAACGGGCGACCTGGCTGTGCGCGTCACCGTCGTCGGCGGCGGCGTACCAGATGCTGGTGTCCACGAACACCGGAGACACTGATCAGATGCCTTTGGCTTCGAACTGCTTGTCAATTGCCTCGCTGATCATCGCCTGCTTACCGTCGGCGATCCTTGATCCGCCGCTGTCGAACAGCCCGAAGATGGCGGACGGATCGGTCGAGCATGTGTCCTGCTCCAGGTCACGCGCTACGAGACGACGTATGTACTCGGACAGCGAGACTCCCTGGCGAACCGCCTTCCGCTTGGCTTCGGCGTGGTGGTGGTCCGGGAGCACGATCATCGTTCTCATCCCTCCACTCTAGCATAATCAGCATGGCATAACTTATGCCAGAGGCCAGGTATCAGGTACCAGATGTCAGGTATCAGGTGCCAGTGAATAGCTACGAATTCTGGACCTGACTATCAACTATCATTAATGATTACCACGGACAGCGGACAACGGGCCACCAACTACCGGGGGATCACGGGGAGAATGATACGGCTTCGGTGCTCTGCATCGTGGAAGACGGTCTGGGCGGCTGACCGGAAGCCGGTTTCGTGGCCGATGTCGCCTCCCAGGTTGGTGTTGCGATCGAAGCGGGGGAAGTTGCTGCTCGACACGTCGAGGCGGATCCGGTGCCCCGCCTTGAAGACCCACGAGATCTCCCACAGGTCGATCCGGTATTCGTAGACCTGGCCGGGCTCGATCAGGGAGGGGGACTGGCGACCGTTCCTGCACCTCGCCCTGACGATTCCTTCGGTGACGTTGATGGCCCGGCCGTCGGGCAGCACATCCACCAGGGTGGCGGTGAAGTCCGTGTCGGGCACCGACGAGGCCGCGAACAGGACCGCTGTGACCCGCCCGGTGCACTCGAGGTCGGATGCGAGCAGATCGCCGGTGTATACCAGCACGTCGGACCGGTCCTCGACCGTCGACCGGTCACGGGGCCCGCTCTGGTCCACGTACGCCACCTGGCCTCCCGTCGTGGGAACCGGATCGGAAGGGTCATAGACGTACGTGTCGGGCGGCTCGTCACCGACTGGCGGCTCCCAACCGAGGCTTCCGTCTCCGTGCCGCGTGTTTGCTGATCCCTGTCCGTGCAGGAACAGGTCCCGGTATTCGGTACGCGCCAGCGGCCACTCGTATTCCCCCCGCCACATGTTGTCGCCGCACACGAAGAGTTGGAGGGGCGCCTCGTCGTCGACTCCGGTGGCGATTCCCTTGAGGCGCTGGTCGTACCAGTGGCGGTGCAAGGCGAAGATGTCCAGTTCGGCGTCCGGACCGAACTGGACATCCTGGCCCCAGTCGGCCACCCCGATGCGGGTGTGGGTCCAGGGACCGCACATGATCTTGCTCCTAGCCCGAGCCTCGGGCCGGGCGTCCCGGGCCCAGTTCTCGAACGCATCGAACATGTGACGCACCGTGCAGTCCCACCATCCGGTCAGGAAGTAGGCGGGCGCCTCGATCGTTTCGTACCGGCCGTTCACGATCCGCCTCTGCCAGTAGTCGTCGTAGGTGTTGTGGTCGAGGATCTCCTTCCATATCTTCACGTCGTCGTACTCGTCGAACGCCGAATACAGAGGCATCCGGCCGTAGAGGTACGAGAGGTCGCCCGGGGGCTCACCGGCCTTGCCACCACCCACGCCCATCGTCCCGCCAGGCAGGCCGGCCAGCATTGCCATCCCTTGCGCGTGGCTGGTCCGCCGACCGATCTGGAGGAAGTGACTGGCCTGTTGCATCAGGAATGCTCCCTGCTGCCAGAACATGTCGTAACCGTCCGGCGTCGCCCCGATCGGCAGGATCGCCTTGAGCCCTTCCGAGGCCAACGGGGCGGGATGCATCTGGGTGAATCCCAGGTAGGAGATACCGAACATGCCGACGTTGCCGTCGCACCACGGTTGGCGGATCAGCCACTCCACGGTGTCGTGGCCGTCCTCGTCCTGGACGTAGACCTCCCAGACCCCGTCGGAGTCGTAGCGTCCCCGGCAGTCCTGGATGACGACCGCATAACCGCCCTCCATGAACCGTTCCCCCCAGCCCACATAACCGTTCGGGCGAGCACCGTCGGTCTCGGGATAGCTCTCCTTGCTGTAGATGGTCCGGGTAAGCAGGACGGGGAAACTATCCCCCACCGGCGGCAGGTACACATCGGCCGACAGCAGGGTTCCGTCCCTCATCGGCATCCGCACATCGAGCATGATCCTCTGTCCCATGTTCATCTCCCGCACCGTGTAGTAGTCGAGGCTGATCCTCCCTAGCGGAGGCCTTCCGCAGTGGAAGGTCCGGGCACTATTGACACACCGAACCTCGCTAAGCATCATAAGCCCAAGCGGGCGGAGATCGACGGGCGAGAGGCGCGCGTGCCGCCCATACCAAAGGGAGGGAATATGCGCAATCGCTGGTGGAAAGGGACACTCCTTCTAGCCATCCTGGCGATGTTGGCGATCGCCTGCGGTGAAGCCGAGGAGGAGGCCCCCGCGACCACTCAGGCCCCGCAGACAACTACGACGGCTGCCGCCATGGTCGAAGAGGAACCCATGGAAGAACCCATGGAAGAAGAGGCCATGGAAGAGGAACCCATGGAAGAACCCATGGAAGAGGAACCCATGGAAGAGGACATGGGTGTCGACCTGACCGTTCCACCCGATGAGCCGAAGGGCGGGGTCATCCGGATAGGTGCCACCCCCTCGTACGACGACCGCCTGTGGTCGTACGCCGCTGAGATCGGGATGGACGCGCGGATCGGTCTCGACCTGGAGATCATCCCGTTCGTGAGCATCCCCTACACCCAGTTGCAGACCGACGAGATCGACATGCTGTTCTCGTGCCAGATCTGCTACGGCACCATCATCGCGGAGTTCCCCGAGTACCGGAACTACCTGATCACCAACCAGTACCAGGGTTTCGTGCTGATCGGTAGAGCCGGCCAGACGGTGGTGTACGAGGAGGCGTTGGAGCGTCTCGGCGATGCGGATGCCGCCAAGGCCGAACTCGCCGAGTCCATGCGGGGCAAGCAGTTCGTGAAGACCGAGGGCTTCCCCACCACCTTCGAGCGGGCGCTGCTCGAGAACATCGGGCTGACCTTCGACCCCGACGACTCCGCGAACCAGGATGTCGAGTTCAAGTACTACCCGTCGATGGAGGCGATGAACTTCGGTTACCTGAGCGGTGAGGCGGACTACTACACGGGCAACCTCTCCGCCCAGGCCAGGATGCTGTACTCGGAAGAGTTGGCCGGAGAGTACGTCGTGGCGGCGCCGCTGGAGCTGTTCGGCGCTTCCGCCATCCTGTACTCCACCGAGGGCGTGCGGGCTGACTGGCTGGAGGAGAACCCCGAGACCGTGCTGCGCTCGCTGGCGATCTGGTACCGGGCCTCCCGCTACCTGGACGAGTACCCCGAGATCGTGGGTGAATTCGTCGGTGAAGAGGCCAAGGACCAGACCGGAGGCACCAGCCTCGGCGGTATCGTGACCTCCCGGATCATGACCGAGCTCAACTACTTCCCGCTGCTCGAGGACGCCAAGGACTACATGTTCACGCCGGGTGAGATCACCTATTTCGGTAACGTGGTGGCCGAGCGCTTCGAGGCAGGGCGTGAGGAGGGCTACATCGCCGAGGACCTCGACTGGCAGGACTACGAGGTCGAGGAAGTGTGGTTCAACCGCCTCCTCGAACGCGAGGACCTCGTCGCCTGGATCAACGCGCCGCTCGGCACCGGCGTCGGTCCCGACGGCGACGTGCCGCAAGGCTAGAACTCCCGAACATATCGATAAGCAAGTGTGGCTCCCGGCCTGTCCGGGAGCCACACTCATCGAGAAGGAAGCACTCTGAGTCGGATTCATGGTACGACCACGAGTGGCTAAGCTGTTCTACTAGATGATTAGATGAAGCTATCAGTTGTTGTCCATGAAGCTGAGGAAGGTGGCTACTGGGCGGAGGTACCAGCCATCCCCGGCTGTGCCACGCAAGGTGAGTCCTTCGAAGAGTTACTGATCAACCTGTACGAAGCGGTAGAGGACTGCTTGTCCGTCGATGTCGGTGGCGCCCCCGCTTCTGAAGAGAGCAGCGTTATCGAAATCGCCGTCTCATGAAGCTCGCGAACATCAGCGAGGCGGGCCTCTAGTGGCAAAGTGATGGACGATCCCCGACCATCGCCGCCTACAACGCCCCCCTCGTTACAATCGACAGCGGGTTGAGCCCTGTCCGGTCAGGAAAGCTCCTGCGTTGGGGGAACGCTGTCAGTAGCCGCGGGCGTCTACCGGCCAGATGGCTTCGACCACGCCGCTTCGGACCGCTACCAGGCGATCGTAGAGGTTGACGGTGGGGTCGCAGTTAACCGGTATAAGGCGAACCTGATGGCCCAGGGCAGGAAGTGGACCGTCGGACGGGGCCAGCACGCCGTGCTCGTCGGCGAACCTCTTGTACCGCGCTCCGCCGCCCTGAACGAGCGGCAAGCCGTTGCCCAGGGAGATGGCCTTGAGACCGGCGTCGAGGATGGCTATACCGCGACGCCTGCTCATCACCGACGCCAAGACATAGAGGCTCACCTCGAAGTCCCGGAACGGCCCTCCCAACCTGTCTCGGTTGGCCAGGTAGTCGGCGTCCATGAACACGTAAGTTCCAGGCTGGATCTCGTTGTAGACCTCCGAGGCCGCCTCGAGGTTGTAGGTTCCCGTACCCCCACCGCTGACCACCCGGCAGCGGATGCCGTGACGGGCGAGCAGCTCCACCGATTCCTGTACCCGGGCGGTGTTGCGCTCCGTGGCGGCCAGCCTCGACGGATGGTCCCTGATGTGCTGAGCGACCCCGTTGTAGGCCTGTAGGCCGACGAATCGCAATGACGGCGCCGACTCCACCCTCTGTGCTAGGTGGAGGAACGGTTCCCCCGGAGGCACCCCGGCCCGGTATTCGGCGGTGTTCATCTCCACCATGACCCCGACTGACGATCCGGCCCGGAGAACGGCGCTTCCCAGGTCGTCGAGGTTTCCGGCATCGTCCACGCAGACCGTGATGGTGGCCTCACGGGCCAGCCGCGCCAGTCGGCGGAGCTTCCCGGCCCCTACCACCTCGTTGGCCACAAAGACATCCCCGATGCCGCCGGCCACCATGGCCTCCGCCTCCGAGACGGTCTGCACGCAGACTCCGACCGCTCCTCTCTCCAACTGCATCCGGGCGATGGTCACGCTCTTGTGGGTCTTGACGTGGGGCCTCAGGGCAACGCCGGCCGCGTGCGCGGCCACAGCCATCCGGTCGAGGTTACGCTCGAGCGCGTCAAGATCCACCACCAGGGCCGGCGTGTCGAGGTCGGCCTCGGACAGGCCGGGCGATGGCACACCGGCTCGGGTCATCGGTCCCCTGGTGTCGATCAGTCTCTTTCGACCCCGTACAGGCGGGCGGCGTTGTCACCCAGATAAGCGTCGATGTCCTCGTCAGTCAGGTCGGGGAGGCCGGGAGCGATGTTCAGTTCCTTGGCCAGCCTCGGGAATGACTTGGTGTAGGGCACGTCCTCGCGGCAGTCGTAGTTGTCGGTGCCCCAGAGGCATTTGTCCAGCACCATGAAGTGTTTGGCGTACTTGAGGAATCGCACGTTGGTCTCGAGCGGCTGCAGGAACCCCCACCAGCCGGTACCGGCGTACATGTTGGGGTTCTTCAGCATCATCATCACGACTTCTTCGTAGTAGTTCTCCCCGGCGTGCACCACGATCAGCTTCAGCTCGGGTACGCGCACCGCCACGTCGTCCAGGAGGATGGGATGCTGCAGGGCGAGCCGGCCGAACCCGGACCATCCGGTGTGGATCTGGAGAATCATCCCAAGCTCGGCCGCCTTCTCGTAGATCGGCATGAGGCGCTCGTCGTTGAGGGGGATCCCGTAGCTCGGCGCGGGGGTCATCTTCATGCCGACGCCACCCATGGCGGTGATCTCCTCCATCTCCCGCAGGGATTTGACGCCGCCGAGCAGGTCGACGCTGCCCATCGGGATCAGGCGGTCGGGGAACTTGGCACACTCCGAAATCACCCATTCTGTCGGGACGTGGGTGTTGAGGCGGGGCACCTTCACCGAGTGGCAGACAGCCATGTCGACCCCCGCCTCGTCCATGATCTCCACCATCTGCTCGGCGTTGATGCCCTTGGTGAGCCCGGTCTTCGTACCGAGACCCCGTGCTGCCCAACCCGCCTTGTACATGGCGTCGTCCATGATGTCCTGGTCGCCCCAGTGCTCCGGCTTCGACAGCCAGACATGCGTGTCGATGATCATCCCGACCTCCCCATCCTCGCCTTGTGCGGTCTCCACCCCACCGTACACCCCTAGTGGACATCCTCGCCACCGCCGAAATGGGTCCCGGCTAGCGTTGGGCGCAGCGTGGAGCACGGCCGCGGGGCGGGCTTCGCCGATCGACCACCGTCCCGGAGGGAGGCAAGGATGACCGCCATACAGGAGGTTCGGGCCGGGGTATCGGTCATGATCGACGTGATGGTCTCTATGCGGGACGGGGTCAACTTGTCGGCCGATGTTTACTTGCCGCCCGGCGACGGGCCCTTCCCAACCCTCCTGTGCCGCACGAAATACGGCAAGCAGAGCGGCGAGGTATGTACCGACCTGGCCTACTTGCAGGAATGGGTGCCCCGCTTCCTCGGAGGCGGATACGCGGCGGTGATGCAGGACTGCCGGGGACGTTACGACTCGGGTGGCGAATTCGTTCCCTACATCCACGAAGCTTCGGACGGGGCCGACACGCTGGCATGGCTGGCCTCCCAGCCCTGGTGCGACGGCAACATCGGTATGTTCGGGCAGTCCTACGTCGCCTTCACCCAACTGCAGGCGGCCCTGTCCGGCCACGCCTCGCTCAGGGGCATCCTGCCGGTAGGCAACCAGGAAGACAATTTCGGTTACTTCCTGATGGACGGCGGAGTCCTCCAGTTGCAGAATTTCGTGTGGGGTATCAACAGCGGTCGGCGGACTATGAACTGCACCAGCTTCGAGTTCCTCGACGTGGAGGCGATGTACCGCCACATGCCCCTCAAGGAAGCCGTGTCAGGCATCTTCCGGCCCGCGTACTGGATGTTTCTGGACCACCCCACCTTCGACGGGTCGTGGCAGAGCTACGGACTCAAGGACAAGTACGGGATGATCGAGGCTCCCGCCTACTTCGTCACCGGCTGGTACGACAACCTCTCACGGGAAGTCATGAAGACCTACGCGGGCCTCAAGCGAGGGGGAGGCTCTAACGCGGCCCGGGACCTGACCCGGATCATCATCGGCCCGTGGTCGCACGACCTCGACCCGGCCGACCGCAACGGAGACATCGACCTCGGGCCCGGTGGGCAGTTCGACCTGCCCGGCCTCCACCTCGATTGGTACGACCGTCGACTCAAGGGCATCGACAACGGCTTGGATGGGGAGCCGCCGGTGAGGATCTACGTAATGGGCGACGCCGAATGGCGCACCGAGAACGAGTGGCCCCTGGCCCGCACCGACTACCGCCGCCTCTACCTGCACGGCCAAGGCGACGCTAGGACAGTCGCAGGCAACGGAACCGCTTCCTTCGATCCACCCCTCGAGGAGCCGGCGGATCGCTTCGTGTACGACCCTGAGGACCCGGTTCCCACCCTCGGTGGATGCGACGTGATGCTCGACAACGCCGGTCCCAAGGACCGCTCCAAGCTGCAGGAGCGGACCGATGTCCTGGTGTACACCAGCGAGCGCCTCGACCATGACCTCGAGGTCACCGGCCCGGTGACGGCGACCATTTACGCTTCCAGTTCGGCGCCTGATACGGACTTCACCGCCACCCTCTGCGACGTGCATCCGGACGGCCGGGCGATCATCGTGTGCGAAGGGATCCGCCGGGCCCGCTACCGGGACTCGGTGACTGACCCGACCCTGATGACTCCGGGCACACCGTACGAGTTCACCATCGACATGTGGCAGACCAGCCAGGTCTTCAAGGCGGGACACCGGCTACGCGTGGAGGTGTCGAGCAGCAACTTCCCCCGCTTCGACCGGAATCCCAACATGGGGGGCGAACTGTGGAACGAGACTTCCATGCAAACTGCGACCCAGACGGTGTTCCACGACCGGGACCGCCCCAGCCACGTGCTCCTTCCTGTCATCCCTCGTTGAGATCATCCCGGCTCGCTCCGTGGCTCCTGGGTGCCGCCCTGCTGGTGTCCGGCTGTCATGGCTCCACCACCGAATCAGTTCCGGAGGCCTCGACGATCGCCAAGGTCGAGGAGCAACCTCCCACCACGGCCAAGGTCGAGGAGTGCTCCTGGTGTCCCGCACCGGACCCGTCCGGTACGACGGCCGCCCAGCAGGCGACCTCGCCGCAAACCGATCTGATCGATCAGCTCCAGTCCGCAGCTGGCGAAACCGTCTTCGCGCATGTCAGCGAGGACCAGATGCTGTCCGACATCGGTGCCGTCTGCACAGCATGGAAGGGCGAAACGTCCCTCGAGGATGCGACAGCCCGGGTCTCTCTGGCCCGCGCCGAACTGCTGGAGGTATCAGAGTCCGAGCCGGGTCTGGCCGCCTACACCCAACTGCTCGAGACACTTGCCGACCAACGCTGCCTACGGGATCCGACGCAGTAGTGATTGGTGGTTGGTGGCTAGTGGTTGGTGGGCGACCGGGCGGTGTCACACGTGCCCAGGGCCTCTAGGGTCGAAGGACGACGGGTCAGGTGTCAGGCGTTAGTGGGTAGTGGAGTTGCCCCGTTCTAGTGGACGGTCTTCGGCTCGTGGTTAGCCGCCGGGCGGGGATTCGCCGGATCAGATCAGAGGGTGCACAAGTCGCTATGTAGTTCGTACAACGAGATGTGCCGGGCGCTGGAGGCTGTGAACGAACTGCCGGACCAGTCGCTCCAGCGATGGCGTAGGCGCATGCCGGCGAGCCTTGCCATTAGATCTAGTTCGGCTGGCCACGCGTAACGGACCTTTACCGGCATCAACTTCAGCTCATCCGCACTGAGAAACAGATGACAAGAGTTTACGATCTGATGTACTGGATCGTGACGCTCGACACCAATGCGGCAGCGGTCGGTGTCCACCGACTGGGCTGATATGTTCTGGCCTCTATCGAAGCGGGTGGGATCCGGAACGAACGCCTCTATGAGGAAGACACCCTTGTTGACCAGATGGCGAGCGACGTTCTGGAAACATCGGACCTGGGCTTCTTGGGTGAAAAGACCGAAGAATGTGTTGAACACCACGAAGATGAGCGAGTACTCTCCCTTGACTCCCACGTCGCTGAAGTCGCCTAGAACCACCGGGATTGCTGCACCCCCAGGCTTTTTGCGTAATTGCTCGACCATCGCCCTGGAGGCATCGATACCGTGAACTTCGACGCCTCGACTTGCCAAAGGCAACGCGATCCGGCCCGTGCCGATACCCAACTCCAAGGCTCGACCCCCGCCTGTTAGTTCCACTAGCACGTCCACGATCGGATCGACATGTGCCGGATCGCTCAGTTCGTGATGCACCTCGTCGTAGATCTCCGCCCACCGGTCACCATAGATCGAGGATTCAGAGTCCATCCTGGTGCCCTTCCTTGACGTGGTGGCGGATCCGATACTCGCGTCACCACCAGTGTCGGGTCTGTTTCCCTCTTGGATGCCCTCAGTGTACGAGCTAAAGGCGATATCGACACCCGATCTTCTCAGACGGACAAGATGGTTGCCTGGAACAAAGGGCTCACCGTTACCGACGCCGCGTGCACGCTAGATGTAGCCAGACACACCCTCCCGTCTTTCAACGGCCACCCCGGACATCTCACCAGAGACAGGATACGTCTGAAGAAGATCGCATGTGGAACACCGAGTACTGGACCGGGCAGCAAACCGCCTGACCTCGCTTAGGCCTGACTTCGCAAAGACCAGGTCACCATCGGATTTCCTCCGCCTACCGCCACCAGCCACCAGCCACCAGCCACCAGCCACCAGCCACCAGCACCTACCAGCGCGGATCCCGGTAGTCGACCGGATCGTCCACCATTTCGAGGTGGAGGCCCTCGCCATCGAAGGGGTGCGCGCGGGCGACATCCTCGTCGAGTTCCACGCCCAGGCCCGGAGCCGACGGGACGATCGTGTGCCCGTCCTCGAAGCGGAGTGGAACTTTCAGCAGGTCGGCGTGGAACCCGCCCCAGTCCTTGATCGCCTCGAGGACCAGGAAGTTAGGCGTGCAGGCGGCTAACTGCAGGTTGGCGGCGCCGACGATGGGACCGCTGTAGCAGTGCGGCGCTATCTGCACACCGTGGGCCTCGGCGATCGAGGCGATCTTCTTGCCCTCGAGCAGGCCTCCGCACCGTCCCAGGTCGGGCTGCGCTATGTCGATGGCCTCCGCCGCGATGAGTTGGGCGAACTCGACCTTGTTGGCCAGCCTCTCGCCGGCGGCGATGGGGATGGACGTGTGGCTGCGAACCCTCGCCATCCCGGGTACATCGTCCGGCGGGACCGGCTCCTCGAACCACAGCGGGTCGAAGGGTTCGAGGCGGGTGGCAAGACGGATGGCGCCGGAGGCGGTGAACTGGCCGTGCGTGCCGAACAGGATGTCGGCGCGGGTCCCCACGGCCTCCCGGACTGCTTCGCAGAACCGCACCGACAACTCGATCCGTTGCAGGAGCGGCTGGTAGCCACCCATCGAAGAGTAGGGACCGGCCGGGTCGAACTTCACGGCAGTGAACCCCTGATCGACGTATTCGGCGGCCCGCCCGGCAGCCAGTTCGGGTTCGAGATAAACGTCGCCCTCGTCTCCCGGCTCGCCGTACAGGTAGGTGTAGGAACGCACCGCGTCCCGCACCTGGCCACCGAGCAGCGCATGGACCGGCCTGTCCAGAGCCTTGCCGATGATGTCCCAGCAGGCCATCTCCAGCGCGCTCACCACGCCGGCCATCGACACGTCGGGCCGGGCGGTGAAGCCACGCCCGTACGCTCGCCGAGAGAAACGTTCGATGCGGAAGGGGTCCTCGCCGATGAGTAGCGCCTCAGCGACGTCCACCAGCATCGCCTCCACCACCGCCGGTCTGAACGTGGCCCCGTAGTGCTCGCCGTAACCGGCGATCCCGTCATCGGTCGTCAGCTTGACGAATACGAAGTAGCGGCCGCCGAAGGCGGGTGGCGGATTGGCCACCACGAACGTCTCGAGGTCGACGATCTTCACGGGATCAGTTCATCCGCCATGATCACCAAGTTTCGCAGCGCATCGCCGCGGCGGGTCGACTCCAGAGCTTCGTTGATGTGCTCGAACGGGAAGCGCCCGGTTATCAAGCTGTCAAGCTGCAGGTGGCCGGCACGGTACAGGGCGGCCAATCTGGGAATGTCCTCCGCCGGCCGGCACGTGCCCATCTTCGAGCCGAGCACCCGCTGGTTGAAGGCCGCTACCGAGCCGGTGTCGAGGCTAGCTGTGACGCCGGTCGGCGGCATGCCCACCAATACGAGGGCCCCCATCCGGGCCAGCACGCCGAAGCCTGCCTCGACCGCGGTCGCCGAGGAGGTCGCCACGAAGACGTAGTCGGCCATCTCGCCCCGCGTCGTTTCCGACACGGCGGCCTCCACATCGTCACCCGAACCGATGGTGTGGGTAGCGCCGAACCGTCGCGCCGCCACCTGTTTGCGCGGGTCCGGATCGACCGCGGTGACCGTGGCCGCTTCGGCGAGGCGGGCTCCCTGAACCACGTTGAGTCCCACCCCGCCACATCCAAGGACCACAACATGCGAGCCCGGCGGGACGCTCGCCGTGTTGAACACGGCCCCCACGCCGGTCGACACGCCGCAGGACAGCAGCGCGGCCATGTCAAGACCGATGCGGGAGTCGATGCGTACGACCTGAGACCGGTGAGCTACCACCGCCGTCGCGAAGGCGGCAACCCGGAGCCCCTGCTCCACCTGCATACCCAAGTGGTCGCATATGGGACTGCGCGCATCCGACGGGAAGCTTCCCGCGCAAGCCACGGGCTCTCCGCGGACGCAATAGCGGCACGATCCGCAACTGCGCACGAGCGTGACGACCACCCGGTCCCCGACGTCGACACCCGTAACACCCGGACCCAGCGACTCGACCACTCCTGCTGCTTCGTGGCCGAACACCGCCGGTCTGGCGGACTCCCACTCGCCGTCGATATAGGCAAGATCGCTCCCGCAGATAGCCGCCGCGGCGACCCGAACCCGGACTTCCCCCAATCCCGGATCGGCGAGGTGTAGGTCTTCCAGATGCAGGAGAGCACCGGGGTCCCGCGATACGGCTGCCCGTATGGGGGAGTTGGGCATCGTGGAGGTCTATCGGGCGTCGATGAATCCGATCCCGGGCGCTGGGATCACAGCAGACCCTCCGCCCGGAGGTCGGACTCGACCCGCTCCAGGCCACCGCGGATCACGTCCACTACCCAGTCACCCTGCCCTGCCGTCATCACCAGGGGCGGTGACAGGATGATGTGCTGGCGGAGAGGACGCACGATCAGACCCTGGCTGCGGCAGTAGGCCTCAACCCGGCCGGATATCCCGACCTCTGACGGGAATACGGCCTTGGTGTCACGGTCCTGCACTAATTCCACCGCTGCCATGAAACCCATGCCTCGCACGTCGCCCACGAGATCCGAGTCGTACAGGTCCCGGAGGCGGGCCTGGAAGCCGGCCCCCACCCTGGTCACATGCCCGCATATGTCCTCGCGTTCCATGATGTCGAGGTTGGCGAGGCCGGCCGCGCAGCACACCGGGTGGCCGGAGTGGGTGAACCCGTGGGCGTAGATCTGGTCGGGGTCCTTGGAGGAGCTGATGACATCGTGGATGCGATCTGAGACGAGGGTGGCGGCCAGGGGCTGGTAGGCGGAGCTGATCCCTTTACCCAGGGTGATCATGTCGGCTTCCATCCCGAACACCGCCTCGGCGGCCATGAAGTGGCCCAGGCGCCCGAATCCGGTCACCACCTCGTCGGCGATCACGAAGATGTCGTTGGCCCGGCACACCTCCACCATCCGGGCGTGGTACCCGTCGGGCGGCACGATCACCCCTCCGGCGCCCAGCACCGGCTCCAGGATGAAACAGGCGATGTTGTCGGCGCCCAGCCGGGTGATGGTCCGCTCCAAGTCGTCCACCAGGTAGTCCACGAAGCGGTCTCCCGCCAGCGCCTCCGGGGCTCGGTAGGTGTACGGCGCAGCGATCTTGTGTACCACGTCCACCACGTGGAACGTCTCGTGGTAGTTGCCGGAGAAGGTGAGCGAGGCCGCCAGGTAGGTGGACCCGTGGTACGACTGGTCGACGCTGAGCACGAACCGCTTGCTGTCCCGGCCCTGGAGCCGGAAGTAGTGGTGGGCGGTGCGCACGGCCGTCTCGTTGGCGATCGAGCCCCCCGTGCTGAAGAAGACCTTGTTGAGACCGTCCGGGGCCAGGTCCGCGATCCGGCCCGCCAGTTCGGCCGACGGCAGGTTGGCGTTCCCGGCGAAGATCTGCCCGTAGCTCATCCGGGCCGTCTGCTCGGCGATGGCCTCCACCATCTCGGCCCGCCCGTACCCGATGTTCACGCACCACAGGCCGGCGTTGGCATCGAAGAGCCGGTTCCCCCGGGCGTCCTCCAAATAGCAACCGTCCCCTCCCACGTACATGTCGTTGGCGGTTACCTCGGTGGTGGCCAGCTGGCTGAAAGGGTGGATCACATGGGAGCGGTCATGCCCGATCGCCGACTCGTAGTCCTTCTCCCGGCTCACAGGAATCCCCTCGGGACCGAGCTGTGCCAGGCTCGGGAGAAGCAGGGCATCCCGTCGGTGCGGACTTCCAGTGCGGTGACGGCGTGGAAGGCGTCATCGCTCCCTTCCACCCGTCCGGTGCTCCTCACCTCGGTTGTCGCCGCTCCGTGGTTCACGTCGAAGCGGTAGTCGGCCTCCACCCGCGAGTTCGCCGGGTTGGCCCGGTCGGTGGTGACCCTGAAGTCCACGTGGGTGTAGGTCCGGGCACCGTTGTCGGTGGTGGCCTCCCCGCCCAACGACACCACCACGGTCACCTCGGTTCCGGCGAGGTCCTCCACCAGGTCCCAGCGCAACGGCTCGGCGGAACCCGGTAGATCGACCGGGTGAGCCGGGCGGTAGTCGGGGGCCGGCAGGCCGGAGTCGGACCGGCGTACCACCGGGATGGTCACCCGGGAAGGATGATCCGCGTCCATGTGGATCGTGTTGGTGGCGTTCTGCGGCAGTGGCCAGAGCAGGGGGAACTCCGAGCTGGAGATCATGATCCCCATCCGATGGCCGGCCTTGAACACGTAGGAGGCCGCCTCGAGCTCGATGGCAAGCTCGGTTACCTCGCCCGGCACGAGGGGTTCCGGATCGGTCCGCGAGTTCCGCTGGGTCGCGTTCTGGATGATCCTGGACACCAGCGCCCACGGGCCGTCGGGGTGGACATCGATCAACTTGACCGAGAAGGCGGTGACCTCGGCCGTTGACGACACGTAGAGGGTCGCCTCGGGGAAGCCGGTCACCTCGACATCCGACTCGAGTGGCTCGCCGAGGAAGACCTCCGATCCGGCAGCCTCCCGACGCTGATCGAGCGGCAGGCCGACTTCGGCGCCGAACCCGGTTATCAGGCCCATCGTGGACACACCCACCGCCGGGTCGTACTCGTAGGAGGCACTGCCACCCTCGCCGCGCGCCGGGACCTGGTCACCCAGCCGCCCGCCGGGATGCAGGAACAGAGTCTCGTCCGTCGCCCTTGCGAGCGGCCACTCCGCCTCGGAGCGCCAGTAGCCGTTGGACCCTTCCCGCCGGGCCCCGGGGCGATCGTAGGCGCGCACCCACATGTTTATGGGCGGCTCCTCGGCGATGCCGGTGTCCTCGCCCTTGAGGTACTGGTCGAACCATCGCACGATCTCGTGCAGGTGGTCGACACGCTTCCCGGGAGCTCCGATATCGGGAGCTATGTGCAGGTAAGGACCCATCATCAGCTTCTTGGGTACATCAGCATTGATGCCCATGTACATGTAGAACGGGTCGGAGACGAAGATGTCGTGCCAGCCGCCGATGATGAACGTCGCAGCCTCGATGTTCCCCAGCCCGTAGCGGACGGACCCCTCATGCCATACGGGTCCGTCGACCTGGTTGCGCAGCCAAGTCTCGAGCCAGGGCTGGTTGTTGGCGAGGTGCTCCTCCCAGATCTCCAGCCAGGCGCCCTCGGGATCGGCGGCCGGGGGCGCCCCGGACAGGGCGATCATCATGGCGTTGTAGGCACCCGTCCAGATCGATGTCTGCCACATCCCCCCCTGGTGGCTGTTCTCGTAGCAGTCCCAGCCGGCGTAGATGGGAGCGATGGCCTTGAGGCTAGGAGGCGCCTGGGCCGCAGTGAGCAGGGCCGAGAAGCCACCGTACGAGACCCCGGTCATACCGACTGACCCGGTGCACCACGGCTGGGCGGCCAGCCACTCGACCGCGTCGTAGCCGTCCTCCCACTCCTGGAGACGCAGCATCCGGTCGCAGACACCCGCCGAGGAACCCGTCCCCCGCACGTCGAGCAGGGCCGTTATGTAGCCGTGCGCGGCGTAGTAGTTGGCGCGGTACACGGTCAGGGTCCGCAGCATGTCGTCCTTGCGGTACGGGTAGTACTTGATGATCACCGGAGCCGGTTCGTCCGACTCGGGATAGAACAGGTCGGCGGACAGTTCGACACCGTCGCGCATCGGGATACGGACATTGGGCTTGGTTCTTGCCGGGCCGGGTCGCTCTTCGAGCCAGGTAGTCATGGCCCGCACACTACACCGATACCCCGAGCACCGCCCGTGCCACCCGACCAGCCCCTCGACACGAGGTCTGGGTTGCAGCCGGGCTACCAGGACAGTTCCAGGGGCGAATAGCTTCGGCAGACAGGTTGACATGTGTGAGTAGGTATGATATATTAGCGTCAATGTTCCCCGCCGTCCAGGTCTTCGGACCTGCACTGGCGGGGATTATTTTCTCCAACCGAGCCACACCGGGTCCCAACAAGGAGAACAACCGATAGCCGATCGATCCATCCTCTTCCTCGACTATCAGAACGTCTACAAGTCTGCACGCGAGGCCTTCCATCGGCCAACATCCCCACATTGGGATGGACAGATCGACCCCGTCGGCCTTGGGGAACTGATCGTGGAACGTACGCCCTTCGAACGCCGTCTGCATGGGGTCCGCATATACAGAGGGATCCAGGACTCCGCGAGGGACCCGCGAGGATACGGCGCAGCCAGACGACAGATGGCCGCATGGTCCCGTTCGGGGATAGTCGAGACCATTACCCGAACTCTTCAGTATTCGGCTCATTGGCCCAGCGTCAAGCCAGTCGAAAAGGGCATTGACGTGTCACTGGCCCTTGACTTCGCTCTGATGGCCTATCGGGGTGAGTACGATGTCGGCATCCTGATGTCCACAGATACGGACCTCGTACCCGCCCTCGAGGCGGTTGCACAACTGGGAAGCGCACGCGTCGAAGTAGCAGCGTGGTCGAGTCCTGGGAGAAGTCGGAGGCGCCTCACGATCAAGAGGAGGAAACTATGGTGCCACTGGCTCGATGACTCCGAATATCGACGCGTAAGAGACAAGAGGGACTACACCAGGCAATAGTTCACAGTTCTGCTCGACGCCTCCCCGGGCAACACGACTAACGGCCCATCCTCACCTCGGGTCCGGCACCCCGGTCATGGCAGCGGCTCGTCCGAGGCGAATCTCCGGAGCACGTTGGCGGTGATGCGCGACACGTTGTTGTCGTAGTCGTTGTAGGACAGGCCGGCGCTCCACGCGATGGAGCCGGTGGTGAAGACGGCCCCTCCGTTCGGGTACTCGAAGAACACCATGTCCGCGCGCACCATGTCGTTGGTGGTGCCGGTCTGCTCCGAGTTCATGTGCATCACCTCCTCGACCACATGATGGAATGTGTCGTCGAAGTCGGTCGCCGTGGCCACGACCAGCGCATGGGCAGGCGTCCCCAGCGCCGGGTCTGCCCGATCCATCTCGTAGCCGGCCGCTCCCCAGCCCAGGTTCAACGTGTCGAACCCACCGATCTCCTCGTCGTCACCGATGCCTTCGAAGATGAAGGCGGCCCTCGGATCGAAGCTGTCGGGAAGGCGCCGGTAGGCGGAGTTGGTACCGGTTCCGCCCTGGGCGGTCATGCCGACCCCGACCAGTCGCTGGGGCGCCCAACCGCGGAACCTCCACAGGCCACCCGGCTCCCCGGTGGTGCTGTGATGGCTCTCCGCGAAGTCGGTCCGCCACGAACCGGTGCCGTTCCAGCGCCGCACCTCCATGACGTGGGGGCGCTCGGGGTCGACCGAGGTGATCCAGTAGAGCCCGTTGCCCCCCAGGTACATGAAGCGACCCCCCGCGTTGAGGTAGGCCTCCAACGCGATGAGCATGTCCTCGGTCCAGTACTCGGGATGGGCATCCGACATCACCACGTTGTACCCCGAAAGGATGTCCAACCCGTCGAAGTGGATGTCCTCGTCGGTGATGACGTCGAACTCGAATCCCTGGCTCTCCATCCAGTCCATCTGGTGCAGATCGGCCGACAGCAGGACCGGGCCACCCAGTCCAGCGCCAATTGTCCGCTGCTTGTTGTTGGGCCGGAAGTTGACGATCGGCCGGCGGCTCGTCGAGTAGCAGATACCGCCGCCGTCGGTGTGCAGGTCGTAGAGGCCTCCCAGCTTGTTGTCGACCATGTAGTGCTCGTGCGGGAGGAGCGGGAACTCCACCTCCATCCCCTTGCCCTCGAGGTACTCGACGAGGACCGGGTTGTTGGCCAGGTGCTCGTTGGCGTATGCCAGGAAGGTATAGGTGCCGAGCAGGAATGCGATCTTCGCGGTCTGCTCCCCGTTCCTCGGGCGCACCGCGAACGGGATGTAGTCCTCGGCGTCCTCGGTGGTAAGCCGGAAGGCGTACATGGCGCTCCTCAGGTCCTCGGGCACCGTGTACGAGAAGTCGACCTCCCAGCGGGCATCGTCGAGGTCGTCGTCGTTGAAGCGGATGGCGGCGTACTGGTCCGGGGCGCTCTTGAAATCCATCGTCCCGCCGTCCCAGTTGTGGCCGGTGACGGCTCGCCCGGGCATGTTGAGGGCCTCGCCATGCAAACCGTTGGGAGAACTGTCTGTCACGGCGGAAGTGGAGAAGTCGCGCCCGAAGTCCCACGCGGCGACCAATGCGGCGTCTCCTGCCACAGACGACCGGTCGTCTCTGAGAGCCGCAATCTCCTCGGGTGCGAGAGCCCGCCCGAGGATGGTCGGGTTGTCGACCTTGCCGTTATAGAGGCAGCCCACCGTACCGATGCCGGTGTGCTCGCCGCAGCTGGCCCCACCGATCACCAGGGCGGCCCCGGTCTGGCCGTGCCCCACCGACGCAGTCCCCTCGGATTCGGCCGCGGTGTCCTGTAGGGGCCAGTGATCCAGCGGAGTCTGCGAGACACGCAGCGAACCGTCGTCGGCGTCGTAGGTACCTGCCGCGAAATACCACTTGGCGGTCTGCATGGCCACTCCGGTGCTGACCGCATCGACCGTGTCGCCATCACCGATCCGCAGGGAGACGGCGCCGTGCTCGTCCACGAACAGTCCGTAGCCGACGCCGCCATTGCAGTCCCACTTGGTCACGACGCCTTGGAGGCCCTTGTCCACGGTGGTCGGGTAGATCCAAGCCGAGATCGTGAAGCTCCCGGCGAGCTGGAGACGAGGGTCGCCGGGGACCGAGACGAAGGACCCGGGATGGAGCTTCTGGACCCGTCCCGGATACTCACCGTTTGTCGCCGAGTCGAGGTCGTAGATCTTGGAGCCGGGCCCGTCGGGGTTGTCGTCCCCGTGGGCGACACGGACCAACTGGGCCCTGAAACTCGGCGCATGGCAACTCACCATGAAACTTATGGTCTGTCCGGGCTGGGCGCGTAGCTTGTCGGCGTAGCCAACGATCTCCATGTCTTTCCTCCCGTGGCTTGTGGCTTGTGGCTTGTGGCTTGTGGCTCTCTAACGATTCACGAATCGGCAGTCACCAGCCACCATCAGTTGCCGGTTGCTTCCGGTGGCACATCGACGCCGAGTTCCGAGAGGACCTCAATGGTGTCGGCACCCAGGGACCTGCCTGCGAAGCGTACCTCTCCAGGAGACGCCGACAACCTTGGTGCGATTCCCTGCATCTGAACGCCGTCCACCTCGACGATCGCGTTCCGGTGCTGCACCTGTTCATCGGCGAAGACCTCGGCCATGGTGCACACCGGTGCGATTGCTGCATCAACCTCCCTGAACCGTCGCATCACCTCTCCGCTCGCGCGAACCGCAATCCAGTCGACCATGAGGGCTTCGAGCTCGTCACGGTTGTTGAAGCGGGCTTGGAAGGTGGCGAAGCGCGGATCTCCCGCAGCGCCAACGAGTTCCAGTACGCGCTTCGCGACCGCGTCATTCGAACATGACAGGGCTACCCAAGCACCATCGGCGCATTGGTAGGTGCCGCGGGGTACGGTCCAGGGAAGGCCTGCCCCAAGTCGGGGCTGAAGGTAGCCGAGGTGGGCGAAGGCCGACGGCAGGGGCCCCATGAGTTGGAGGGTCGACTCCAGAAGGCTGAGGTCGATGACCTGCCCCTCTCCGGTGTTCTCCGCGTGCCGGAGCGCAACCATGACCGAGAACGCACCTAGCATTCCGGTGACCTCGTCGGTGAGCGGTATCGGAGGGAGCAGTGGCTGGTCGCCGGGCAGTCCGCTGATGGCGGACAGACCGCTCATCGCTTCGATCAGCGTCGCAAAAGCGGGCCGTGACGCGTAGGGGCCGCTCTGGCCGAATCCCGTGACCCTGAGGATCACGAGACGGCGGTTGCGCTCGTGGAGCAGGTCCGGAGCGAGGCCCAGTCCTTCGAGCTTCCCCGGTCTCATGTTCTCCACCAGCACATCCGCGGTGTCGACGAGACGCAACATGGCTTCGCGGCCCTTGGGATGCTTCAGATCGAGAACGATGCTGCGCTTACCCCGGCCCGCCAGCTTCCAGAAGTAGGAGTCATCGCTGCCGGGTTCGGTCCAACCCAACCTGCGAGTCGCGTCGCCTCCCGGCGCCTCGACCTTTATCACATCGGCTCCGAAGTCGGCGAGGTGGCGGGCGGCTCCGGGTCCGGCGATGATCGTCGCCATGTCGATCACCCGCACATCGGACAAGGGTCTCTGTTCAGCCATTGTCACCGCGCCTGGGCAGGAGCACGGAACGTGTGTATCTCGCCACGACCACCCCGTCCTGGTTGAGACCCCTCGTCTCGAAGGTGAGCACTCCTGCATCCGGCCGGGATCGACTCAGCCGCGCCTCCGTCACGGTCGACTCCCCGTACAGGGTGTCACCGGGATACACCGGAGCCATGTGGCGCAAGTCCGTCGTGCCGAGGTTGGCCAGCGCCCGGCCCGACATATCGGGGACACTCATCCCGAGCAGGAGCGAGTAGACGTAGGAACCCACCACCACCGGGCGGTCGAACACGCTGTCGGAGGTCCTCATGTGGTGCTCATCGATGTGCAGGTGGCTGGTGGCCATGGTCAGCAGGCAGAAGAGGTGGTTTTCGGCGTCCGTGATGGTCTTTCCCGGCCAATGCCGGTACAGATCGCCCATCTCGTAGTCATCGATGTATCCGCCGAACCGGCGATCCCGCGCCTCAAAGATCCGCATCTTCACATCTCCCGAAGAACCGTATTCGCCCGGGGGTTCGCTGCCTTGGTGCCCAACACCGGTGAGCGCCGCATCGTCGCCTAGCCGCCGAGGCTCGCAACGAGACCCTCGGGATCGTCAACCTCCTGGCAGGCAAGCCACGCAGGGTTGACCAGGGTGCCGAAACCGGGACCCTCCCCCAGCGGCTCCATGTACCCGTCCTTGACGACCGGCTGCCGGAGCGAGTCCGCGAATGGGTCCACCCCGCTACCGGGAACGCCCCACTCGACCGCGACATCCGCGATACCGAGGCCGTTGAGGAGCGATGCGTGAACGTGGGCGTTCATATGGGGAGAAAGGCTCACCGAAGCCTGCCGGACCTTGCCGGCCATCTCGACAAAGCGGGTAACGCCACCCATGCAAGTGGCATCCAGCCTCACGACGTCAACCGCCCCGGCTTGGAGCAGAGCCTCCGGGTAGTAGGAACCGCCCTGCTCATCACCCACCGCGATGGGGATGTCGACAGCCCTCCGCAGTGCCGCAGTCTCGGCCGCGTCGCCAGGGAGGAACATGTCCTCGAACCACTCGAGGTCGACCGGAAGGCCTTCGCAGAACTCAACCGCTTCGGAAACCGTCCTGAACGTCCAGGCCGCGTCGAGGGCCAACATGGCCGAAGGCGCCGCATCTCTCGCCGCGGCCAGCCGGTCGTAGGTCTCCTGCCATGTCGCAGAGACCGGCATCTTGAAGCGCCGCCATCCTGCCTCCCACAGCGCTCCGACCTGGCGACGGACCCCGTCGGGTTCCATCGTGGGCGGGTACCCCGCGATCGCGGTCACCGGGACGGGCCCCGGACGACCCCCCAGAACCTCGACGACGGATACGCCGGCAGTCCTGGTGGCGGCGTCCCACAGGGCGAGATCGACCAAGGACAGGGCGCGCAGCCCGACCCCGCTCGACAGGCTCATCGGGTTGGTGCTCCAAGCCTGGGTGAACGCGGTTCCGGGCGAGTCGACGGTCCGACCGACGTAGGAGTCGCGCAGGATTCGCACCGCCTCCGTGACCGGACCGTTCCGTGTCAGCGTGAACGCGAACCCGTCCGCCCCTTCCTCCACCGATACTCGAACGAGAGCGAAATCCCGGTATGTCATCAGCCAGTTTCCGAACCGGATGGGTTGGGGGAGCGCACCGCGCACCATGGCCACATCGACAGAGCGGACGGTTACCGGGACAGGGAATTGGATCATTACGGGTTACCTCCCTCACGAGGATCGTCGAGCGTGGTCACGGTGCCCGGGACCGGCGCAACCAACTGACCCGGAAGGTAGAGGGTCGGTACGGATACCGGATCCGGGAGACTCCCCTCGTCCTGAAGCATGGTGAGCATCAATCCGGCAGCAGCCTCGCCCATCCGGTGACGATCGCGACGGATCAGGGCCAGTGGATGCGAGAGCAGGCTCAGAGCGGGGATGTCATCACTCACCGCGACGCTGAACCCGCGGCCGGGAAACAGCCCGACCTCAGATAGCGCATTCAGTGCTCCGATGCCGAGTTGGACACCGCCGGCCAGGAGTGCCGTCGGAGGCTCTACTCCTGCGAGGAGGTCCCGGGTCTGCCGCCTACCGAACCGCTCGCTGTGACTGCCCAGCCGGATGAACTCGTCAACAACGGGAATGCGGGCCGAGCGATGAGCTTCCAGGTACCCGGCCAGCCTCTCGCGCGAGGGACGGATGGTCTCGGGGCCGGTGATGAGGGCGATCCTGCGGTGTCCAACCGTGACCATCTCACTCACGGCATCGCGTGCTCCCGTCCGGTGGTCGCACAACACAGCGGTCACTCGTTGCCGTTGCAAACTCGGAATCTCGCGGTCGAGCAGCACGACCGGCACACGCAGATCTCCCAGCGCGCGCAGGGTGGACGGGTTGGACTCCGACTCGAGCGAGAGAATGAGCCCATCCACACGGCGCCGATTGAAGAGACGGATGTGCGCGGTGTCCAAGTCTGCGTCGCCGTCCGAGTTGGCGAGCAGGATGGAGTACCCGGCGCGCCTCAGCTTCACCTCCGCGCCTTTTACGATGTCGCCGAACAGCGGGGACGAGATGTCGCGCACAACGAAGCCGATCGTTGCGGTCCGTCCGCTTCTAAGCCCTCGGGCCAGCAGGTCCGGCTCGTAGCCGAGTTTGTCGGCCGCCTCCAGGACTCTGGCCCGCATCCGCTTGCTGGTGTCCGGATGGCGTGCAAAGACGCGAGACACGGATGAGGTGGCGACGCCGGCGGCCTCCGCGACCTGCTTCACGGTGATACGCGAAGTCGGGAAGGGAGGATCGCTCACGATGTCCCGCCCACTTCCGGCTGGTAGGCGCGGAGGCGGTCCGACTCCCATACGTTGGGGTCCGGCCCCGTCCTCCCGTCCGCCAGATACCCCCCGTCGACCGCCAGCACCTGGCCGGTGACATAACTGGAGTCCGGCGTGGCGAGCCATCGGATGGCCTGCGCGACCTCGTCCGGCCGCCCCATCCGTCCAAGCGGGACGAGGCGCTCGCGTTCGGTGCGGTCGGCCAGCCCCGTTCGATACGCTTCTTCCGCCAACGGTGTGAGGATGAATCCTGGCGCGATCGCGTTGACGCGGATTCCGACGACGGCCCACTCCACGGCGAGGGTCCTGGTCAGCGCCTCGATTGCGGCTTTGGCGCTGTTGTAGGAGGCACGGGCGGGGAACCCGCGCTGGGCGGTTATCGACGAGATGTTGACGATGCTCGCGAACGGGGAACGCGTCAGGTGCGGGAAGGCAGCCTGACACATCCTCATCGTCCCGCCTAGGTGAACATCGATGAGGCGACTCCACCCGCCGGTGCCCGTCATGTGGCTCGGGGACGGATCGATGGTGCCCGCCGTGTTGACCAGTGCATCGAGCCGGCCGAACTCCCGGACGGTGAGATCGACACTCCGGGGGATTGCCGCCTCATCCGTGACATCGCACTGAATGCCGATCGCGTCGCTTCCGAGCGAGCGGGCAGTCGAGGTGGTCCGGTCACTGTCGAGATCGGCAACGGCGACGCGGTACCCGGCTTCGATCAGGGCCGCGGCGCCGGACCTTCCGAGTCCCCCCGCCCCTCCGGTGATAAGAGCGACCGGCGCGGAGGATCCGGATTCCGGCTCAGCCAAGGTCTTCGCCGGTCAGCATGCGACGCGGGTTGAGGATCGTCAGGATGTCGATCTGCTCCCGGGAGAGGCCGGCCGCTCTCAGGCGCTCCACGAACTCGGTGGCGATGAAGTCGAATCCCCGACCACCGTAGGCCTTGTAGAAGCGAGACAGCGCGGCGTCCTGGGCAATGAGAAGCTGGGCGAGGTGGCCTTCGGAGATGAGGGTCAGCAGTTGGTCGATCTGACGTTGCGTCTCGTATTCGAAGTTGCCCCTTACGGTATCGAACTGCACGTACGCTCCACGCTTCAAGATGGCGCGGTGGTAGTCGAGGAAGGGATATGTGTCGCAGTGACCGATTACGACCCGGCGGAGATCCACTCCCTCATCCTGGAGGAGGTCCAGCTGCGCGAGCCCCACAGGCGATGCGTTCGCGTGAGTCGTGATGGCGACCCCCGTGGTGAGGTGGGCCCGGGCAGCGGCGCGGTGGACCCGTTCCTCGGCAGGAGAGATGAAGGGCTCGTGGGTGCCGATCTCGCCGATTATGCCGGCTTTGACGCCGTCGACACCCTGTTCGATCTCATCGGCGAAGATCTCCGCCAACTCCACCGTGGACGTCCGCTTCAGGCTCTCCTCGTAGAACGGTTCCCGGTACCGGCCCGTCGACATGACGACGTTGACGCCGGTGCGGCGGGAGATCTCCACGAGACCCCGGGGATCGCGCCCCATGTCGGCCGTGGTCACATCGACGAACGTGTTCCCGCCGGCGGCTGAGAAGTGCGCGAGTTCCGCCACGACGAGATCCAGGTCGTGCAACAGGAACCCCCGATCGGGCTGGAATCCCCTGAAGAGATCCATCATCAGGTCCTGGCGCGTACGGTTGGCCAGTTCCTCGGCCGGGGCACCGTTGAGGGCTCTCCGGACCGAGTCCATCAGCAGGTGCTCGTGGGAGTGGGTGAATCCCAACTCGTCGCCTGGCATCTCCCCGAGAACTGTGTTGACTGATGCCATTCGGCCCATTCCTCGCAGGGTCGACACGCGAAATACGGCCAGCTACGATACCGGGCACGATACCAGGGACCAAAGACCTTGTCGAAGAGCCCAATAAGCCACGTCGGGTTCTCCGTGAGCGACCTCGAGCGGTCACGGGACTTCTACCGCAACCTCCTCGGGTTCGAAGAGGTGACCAGTTGGACGAGGAGCGAACCGTACATCGGTGAGCTGACGGGCAACCCCGGGGCGGTGATCCACACTGCGATCATGAAACTCCCCGACGATCCCCTCCTACTCGAGTTGGTGCAGTACGACCGGACCGGCGGCCAAGCGATAGAGCCCGCGTCGGCCAACCCCGGCGCGGCACACCTCGGTCTGAACGTCGAGAATCTGGATTTGCTCTACGCGTCGCTGCGGGAGCAGGGCGCGGACTTCGTGTCGAGTCCGGTCACCCCCACCGTCGGGCCCAACGCGGGCGGTCGAGCCGTTCTCCTTCTGGACCCCGATGGCTTCCGCATCGAACTCGTGCAGACGGAGCGTTCGCTCGACGGCGAGCGGATCCCGGCGTCGGGCCGATGAACGTCGAGATCATCGCCAATGGGATCGACCACCCCGAGGGCGTGGCGTGGGACCCGGTGCGGGAGAGGCTGATATGCGGAACGGAGAGCGGCGAAGTGCTGGCGTTCGATCCGCAGACGTGGGAGCGGCAGGTCTTGGCCGACACCGGTGGATTCGTCCTCGGGATCGCGCTCGACGCTCGGGGTGTCATCTACGTCTGCGACATGGCTCGGAAGGCGGTACTCGCTTGCGACCCCGACGATGGAGGGGTCTCCGTGGTGAGCACCGGCGCGCCGGAGCGCCCGATCCTCGTCCCCAACTTCCCGGCGTTCCACCCCGACGGGATCCTCTACGTCTCGGATTCGGGTTCGTCCTGGGATGCCGGAGACGGTCTCCTGTTCGGCATACGTGGCGACAACACGACCTTCGTGGCTTCGGAGGCGCCCAGTGCTTTCCCGAACGGCCTCGCCGTCGATGGGTCCGGCAGTTTCCTCTACGTGGTGGAGACTGCGGATCCCGGCGTATGCCGACTCCCGGTCCAGGAGGACGGCACGCTTGGGCCTCCCGAGGACGTGGTGCGGATGCCGGGGACCGCTCCCGACGGGCTCGCCTTTGCAGCGGACGGGTCGCTGATCATCTCGTGCTACCGGCCGGACCGGGTCTACCGGCTCTCGGAGGACGGTCTCAGCATCCTCGCCGATGATCCCCAGGGCAGGTTCCTCGCAGCCCCTACCAACGTCTGCTACTTCGGGCCGCAACTGGAGAGGCTCGCGGTGGCCAACATAGGAGCGTGGTTCATCAGCGAGGTACTGGACGTAACGCCGGGTCTCGAGGTGCACCGCCCCGCCAGGTGACCTCCCGCGCCGCCGTGAGTCCGCATAGGTGCCCCTATCCGCTCGCTGTACTACCGAACCGCTTGCAGTCCCACAACCGGCACACCCGACCGCTCACGGCGCCCGCCGGGCCAAGCGCTTCGCAACGAGGGGGTTGTCCGTGTCACACCCCCGTTGCATACTGGTGAGTAGCTGCAAACACCACCGGTCCCTATGCGGTACCGATCGGACCGGGGCGGGGATCATGTGGAGAGCCGACTCCTCGCGGGGGATGGCGGGACGCGTTCGGAGACTTCGGAGGTGGCGGTTGGGGGAGGGCCCACCCGAGGGATCCGGGCGTTTTTCGCGTTCTCGGCCTTCCGGGCTGCCCGCTGCGCTGGTCGGTACGTTCCGTATCTATGACGAATCCAGGAGCCAGGACGGTAGGAGGGTGATGTGAATCCCCTTCACCGGCCGTCGACCGATGAAGTAGTGCCCGGTCATAGGAAGGCGGGCCGCTTCGCCCCACTGTCTTGGACCACCCGCACGGGGCACCTGTGCCGGCGATCTACTCGACCGTCACGGAGCCATCGGGTGCGACTCCGGTCACGCATCGCCGGTCGGCGCGGAACAGGGACGCGGTGAGCGCGGTCGTCGTGGTCTGACCCGGCTCCAGTCGGAGGGCCTGCCCTCGCTCGACAGCTCCGTCCAGCCCGTCGGCCGGCCAGGCTGATTGGGGCTCGACCGCCACGAGAGCGGCCCGGCCGTAGAACGGATAGCCGGTGCTTCCCCGCTCCTGCCACAACCAGACGTGGGGAAAGGTCGTGACATCCCATGACAGCGCAATCCCAATCTCCTCGGCGGGCCACCGTACAGCGGCCCATCCCTCGCTGATCGAAGCCAGGTACATGAGCCGGCTGGTGGGCTGGTCGGTCATGCGACTCACGTCCACGAGCTCCCCCTCACCTGCCGGAAGCAACGGCCAGCGCCCCTCACCTCCCGGCGAGAGGTCGGCGGCCGGACCCATGTCTCCGCGGTCGACGACGGTGGGTGTCGTGGGGAGGTCGATCACCGTTGGCGAGGCGGCGGTGAACGCCGGGTGGTGCCCCCAGACGAAGTCGGTCGCCTCGTTCCCGACGTTGCGTACCCGTTCGCGCAGCCGGAGGATCGGCCGGTCCCGATCCAGTTCCATCCATCTGTCGAGCACCAACGGGAGGCGCGTGCCCGTCCGGACATGGAGGGTCGTGGTCCCGGCGGTGATCACCTCCCAACGAAGGGTCGACACCTCGCCGTGGAAGGGCAGGGGTACCGGACCCCGCCGGCTGTCGTGTCCCGAATTGGGGAAGAGTTCCTGCCAGCCTCCGCGATAGTGCGACAACCAGTCGAGCCGGCTGGAACCGTATGCATGCGAGGCCGTGGCCGGCGCCGGAGTGGACCAGTCGTAGGACGCCAGCAGGTTAGGAGCAGAAGGTCGAGAGATGCGCTGGATGTCGCAGCCGCGCTCGAGGTCGACACCGACCACGATCTCCGGAGACTCGAGCAGGAGAAGTCCTCCAGGGCCCATCGAATCTAGACCTCCACGAACTCCGCCCCGAGCACCTGGGCGGCGACGGCAAGCGGCTCTGCAATCCGCCCTGGCGCGAGAGCGTGGTGATGGACGGGTCCGGCCGCGAGCCATCGGTCGATCGCCGAGGTCCCACCGCCGTCGAAACTGAACATCCCGTTCGGCGCGCCGAGCCCGGGATACCGGCTCTCGACGATCTCGCCCGTCGCGCAGGCGAGACGCCAGGTCCGGTCGGCAGGGGTGAGGGAGACCAGGGTCGCAGGGCCCGGGGCGACGGGGAAGCTCAAGGCCGTACCCCTTCCCTGCAGACCCGGGTAGTACTGGGTGGGCTCCATGCGCGGGGTGCGGTTGCCGGTCGCCGGGTCACCCTCGCCACTGTTGGCCAGGAGCGCCAGACCGGTCTCGCTCTCGAAGGCGAATATCTCGCAGTAGAGGCTCGCTCCGGCGATGTCGCGAGCAAGCTTCATAGCGAGGGCGGTCGGAAGGTCACCCGTGCAGGAGATCGGCACTCCCGATGCAGCGCACAGCGACACGCCGAGACATCCGACGATCCCGATGTCCGGGGACGACCTGAACCACGGTCCGTGGCAGTTCACCGTGCCGCAATCCGCGTCACGCGAGTCGACAAGCCCCCGGATCGCCGCGGCCAGCCGGCGACTGCGCCTGTCCGCGTCGCCGGTCCATCCCAACTCAGCGATGCGGGCGCTGATCTCACGGGCGGCACCGCGTCCCGCTGCTGCGAATTCATCACCGAGTTCGTCGATGCCGACCCGGTGCTCGGTGACGCCGAGCATCGTGAGATCATCCTCGGTTGCAAGCACATTGGTGTAACCGCGTATCGGATCCCCGATACGGATCGCGTTCGCGCTCCGCAGGGCCACCGCGGCCGCCGCTGCCCTTACCGTCTCCATGACGCGCCGCACCTGCGCGGCGTCGTCAGGGTTGGCGCTCACCGCGATCGGCCTCGTCCCGCGCCGGACCATCGTGTTGGCGAACATCAGGGCCCCGAGGAGCGCCGTATCCTCGTGCGCAGCCGCCTGATCCAGGCCTGCTGGCAGGCGCTTGGTCGTCGCCGTGTTCCAGATGACGGTCGGCGCGTCGATCCCGCTGGTCGCTTCCTCGGCGTAGCCCGGCGGCGCCGCCATCGTCGGAGCAACCACTATGACGTCTATCCGGCCGGATTTCAGGTGTTCGTTGGCTTCCCCGGCGTCGCGGGCGTCGGATACCAGCCCCCAGTGCGCTACGTCGAACTCCCTCTCGAGTTCTGCGCGGAACCGCTCGGCACGGTTCACGAGTCCAGCACGGAACGAGGCGGGCATCTGTTCGTCGAAGAGCCTGAAGCTCGGTGTGACAAGGCCGATCCTGGGCCGGCGCGACATCAGTTCCGGACGGCGTCCGTATCTATCTCGACGAGCATCCACGGCTCCACCAGGGTCACATTCCCGAGAACCGTGGCGGCAGGCAGTGTGGGTCCGAACCACTCTGTGAGAACTTCCAGGACCGAAGGCCAATCGGATACGTCAACCAGGTAGATGCGCAAGCGGATCACATGGGACCGATCGAGGTCGTGCTCGGCCAGAACCGACTCGATGCGCTCGAGCGCCCTGACGGTCTGCGGGAGGAGTCCGGCAACCGGACCCCCTTGTTCGTCCCTGCCGACCATTCCGGCTAGAGCGAGGAACGGACCCGCCGAGCCGCTAGTCAGAAACTTCATGGATGCTCCTTTCGAGCCCCGGTCAGGGGCGCCGGATCCGTATTCATCCCGACCCGCTGCGGCGACTCCGCGCTGCGGCCACATCGGGGTCCAAGGGCATCGGGTAACAGCGGGCGGTGGCTCCCCCATCGACGTTCACGATCTGACCCGTGACGAACGACGCATCATCCGAGAGCAGAAACCCCACCACCCGTGCGACCTCAGGGGGCTCGCCCACGCGTAGCAAGGGATGCATGACCGCCATTGATCGCTCCATCTCCGCCGGAGCGGGTGCGGTGTCGATGACGTTTTGCGCCATCGGAGTCCGGATGGTTCCTGGCGCCACGGCATTGCACCGTATGTCGACCGGTCCGTACTCGACGGCGATGTAGCGGGTCAAGCCCTCGACACCACCCTTCGCCGCTACGTAGGCCGCCCATCCCGGGAAGGCCGTCTGAGCCTGGATCGACGAGATGTTGACGATCGAACCTCCCCGACCTTGAGCCATGAAGGCGGAAACCGCTTCGCAGCACCCCCAGAAGACGGCTTCGAGGTTGACGTCGAACACGCGGCGTACCCCGGCCGGGTCGGGTGCGTGTGCGGTGCCGGGAATGGCCACGGCTGCGTTGTTCACCCACCCGCCGAGAAGATGATCCCGGGTGGCGATCTGTGCGGCGTTGGCGATGACGGAACGGTCGGTCACGTCGCCGTGGACCATCGAGCCGGCCGCACCGAGCGCGCCGGAGGCACGGTCGCAAGCTCCGCGATCGTTGTCGATCCCCACCACGAACCACCCGGTTGCCGCCAACCGGTCACGGATCGCGGCCCCGATCCCCCGGCCCGCGCCGGTCACCACAACCGATCTCTTCTCGGTGGTCCGTCCGCTCATGCTGCTCCCGTAATGAAGTGAACGAGGTCGGTTCGTGTCACATCGGAGATTCCGACGTCTGCCACCAGGCGGCCATGACGCAGGACGACGGCTCTCGTGCAGACCTCCATCACGTGGTCCATGTTATGGGTGATCAGAACCACGAGGAGGTTGCGCTGCTGGAGTTGGATCACCAGATCGAGCACGAGCTGGGTCTGCTCGACGCCGAGCGCCGCGGCCGGCTCATCCAGCAACACCACACGCTGCCCCCAACCGGCCGCCCTTCCCACCGCGATCGCCTGGCGTTGCCCGCCGGAGAGTAGATCGACCCGCTGATCCAGCGACGGTATCTCGATGCGAAGCGTGCCGAGCAACCCGCCGGCTTGCCGTCGCATCTCGCGGCCGTTCATCCAACCCAGACGGCGGAGGATAGGACCGCGCCTCCGGATCTCACGGTTGAGAAAGAGATTGGCGGTGACGTCCAGGGTCTCGACCAGAGCAAGGTCCTGGTGGACCGTCTCGATGCCGAGTGCCTGAGCATGGCCCGGATCGTGTATGTCGACCACCTCGCCGTCGAGGCAGACCTCGCCGCGGTCCGGCCGGATGGTTCCGGCCAGGCACTTCACAAGGGTCGACTTACCGGCACCGTTGTCGCCGAGGAGCCCCACCACCTCACCTGAACGGGCCGAGAACGTGACATCTCGCAGCGCTTCGACGCGCCCGAAACTCTTGGACAACCCCCGGATCTCCAGTTCGACCTCGGCCATCTCGGAGGTGGCTTGGAACGCGAGGCTCTCGGGGCTCGCGGCCGACGGCAGGTCCGGGTTCGGTTTCATGAGCGGTTGCTCTGCAGCCGGTCGAGGGAGAGAGCGGCCAGAAAGACGATGCCTGTCACGATCCGCACCCAGAACCCCGGGACGTTGAGTTGGACCAGCCCGTTGGACAGCGACGCGAGCAGGATGGCGGCCAGCAGGACTCGCCACACCCTTCCTTCACCTCCGAAGATCGACACTCCACCGAGCACCGAGGCCGTGATGATGTCGAACTCCGCCCCGGTGGCTGCATTGGGCGCGGCCGAGGCAAGCCTGCCGGCGAGAACGACTCCGGCCAGAGCCGAGAGGGACCCGGCAAGGATGTAGACCGTGGTGCGGCGTCGCTCTATGTTGATGCCGACCGTGCGAGCGGCCTCCTGATTGCCGCCGATCGCGTAGGTGTGGCGACCCCAGACCGTGAACCTCAAGGCGGTGGCCACCGCAGCCGCGACCAGCAGGGTCACCAGGAATGGTGCAGGAATGAACAGCAGCAGACCGCGACCCAGCCACTTGAGAAAGGCGCCCGCGTCCCGGTCCAGCGCGATGGACCGTCCGCCCGTCCACAGGAACGCCGATCCGCGGATGACGAGCGCGGTTCCCAAGGTTGCGATCAAGGCCGGTATCTTCACGCGCTCGGCAAAGAAGGCGTTGATCGCCCCGAAGGCCGCACCCATACCCACTGCGATCGGGATCACTATGTAATCGGTGACCCCCAGGTTGATGAGCGTGATGGTGGCCAGCCCGCTGAAGGCGATTATCGGGCCTTGACTTATGTCGATGCCGCCGCTTATGAACAGGGCTGAGACGCCGATCGCTGCGATGGCGATGACCGCGCTCTGCCGGACGATGTTCTGGCTGTTGGACAGGGTGAGGAAGGCGTCGGATTGGCTGGTGAACGCCACGACGATGAGCAGGAAGGCAACCGGCATGCCGTACCGGCTCCAGAAGTCGCCGGGCCGCTTCCCTCCCGCTCTCGGAGCGTACGCAACCCACCGGCGTAGGGCTACCCGTTGCCGTTCGGAGAAGACTTCAGTGTCTCTGGGCTCCCCGTCCGACGTCATGTTCCTACGACTCTGCGTCGAAGCGCGGCCGGAGCCGAACGGGACCTGCCTCCGTTCGGCTCCACCGCTTGATTCCGTTTAGCGATTAGTACTCGCCGGCGTCCAACCGCCGCTGAGCTTCGGTCGGATCGTTGCCCAGCTTGATCGGCGGGATATCCATATTGAAACCGCCCTCTTCACCAGCCAGCAAACGGAACAACGCCTCGATCAGGCCCACTCCGTGGGTGGAACCCGGGACGGTGATCCCTCCCGGCATCCTTCCGTCGGCCACCGCTTGGAGACCTCGTTCCAGCAGCGACCCCACTATCGCTATGTCCACATTCGGCGTGAGGCCCGCTGCTTCGATCGCGGCGAGGCCTCCCAGTGCACCCACGTCGTTCGACGTCAGGATCACGTCGAGGTCCGGGTTCGCAGCCAGGATCGCAGCCACCGCGTCCAGGGCAGTGTCCTCCGCCCAAGCCTCGACATCGGCAACTATCTCGTACTCCGCTCCCGCCATGACGCGGTCGAACCCGTCCTTGAGACCTTGCTTCCGGTCGAGCAGGTTGGGCCCGAGCGAGTCGGCGTTGAGGATCGCGACCTGATACGGGGCGTCACCTGGCTTGGCCTCGAGCAACCACTCGCCGCCGACCTCCCCGATCAGTTCTCCGAAGACCGTCTCGGGGACCCCGACGTTGGCATCGTATCCCTCCAGCGAGCCGACATGCCTCACCACGACTATGCCGTCGTCCCGGGCGCGCTCCGCCACAGGCGCCATCGTCACTTCGTCAACCGTGATGACTGCCAGCGCGGAAACGCCCCGCTCAAGCATGTTCTCGATATTCGTTACCTGGTTCTGGGCATCATTCTCGGGGTCATCGGTGATGACATCGACGCCACACTTGGCCGCTTCCTCCTCCATGGCCGTGATGATGTCCGCGAACCAGACGAACTCAAGTGTCAGCGGGCTATAGGCGATGAGCGTGCCTTCGGGCGGGCACGGAATACCGTCGCGCCACTCTTTCACCTCCATAGCCGTCGTGGCCGGAGCCGCTGTCGTAGTGGGCGCGGCAGTTGTAGTGGTCTGAACCGAGGCCGTTGTCGCAGGAGTCTCTTCAGGTTCCGCGGAATCATCCCCGCAAGCCGCGACGATCATGGCGAACGCGACAGCAATCACCATCGCTCGCCCTACCCTCGATCCGTAAGAATGCGTCGCAACCGTTCTCATGACCCTCTCTTTCTCTCCCGAGAATGGGGTTCCGAACTCGTTCTAGAGATGCGGTACCGAACTCCATTCCATGGCTGGGAACGATCCCATTTCCAAGATATCCAAGCACTCCCACCCCTAGGTGTCAACCGATTGGATCCGGCTCGTCGACGCCTCACAAAGGGGCTTGACGTGTCACAGATATGTCGCATACTGGTAGGCAGCCGTAAACACCGACGGTCCGTCACCGGGCGCCGACCGGACCGTGGCAGGGATCAGATCGTCCGGGCCGACCATCGTCAGGCGTAGAGGAACGCGCCCGGAGCCAACGGAGGTGGTGGCTGGGGGAGGGCCCTCGCCAGAGGTCCGCCCGGGCCTTTTTCGCGTTCTCAGGATGGTTGGCGTCCCACCGCATCCAGGATCATCGGAGCATCGGCGTTTGCTGCGAACGACTCCTGGACCCGGGACGAGGCGTCTTCCGAAGAACGGTGATCGCAGGATGGGTACCCTCTTCCCAGTTGCTACAGGAGGACCCTATGGGCGGATCCGACATGGACGTACTCGATCTCAGCGGGCGGGTTGCCGTGGTAACCGGGGCGGCTTCGGGTCAGGGCAGGGCCACTGCGCTCCGACTGCATCGAGCAGGGGCGGCGGTGGCGGCCCTCGACCTGAACCGGGAGGATCTCGCCACGCTTGAGAACGACATGCTCGCGCTGGCAGTCGACACTTCGGACCCGGACCTCGTCGCGGAGGCCTTCGACGAGATCGAGAACTCGCTGGGACCGGCGTACATCCTGGCTACCGCGGCCGCGGTATGGGCGGGTTGGAACAGCATCGTCGACATCGACTACGACGAGGTGGAACGGATCTTCCGCATCAACACCTTCGGCACGCTCTACTGCGTCAAGAACGCCGCCCGCCAGATGATCGGGAAGGGGCAAGGGGGGCGGATCATCATGTGGTCGTCGGTCGCCGCCGCCCGCGGGCAGGCCGGTGACATCCCCTACACGGGCAGCAAGGCGGCCCTGGAGGGCATGGCACGTCCACTGGCCTCCGAACTCGCCCACCACGAGATAACAGTCAACGTGATCGCCCCCGGTGCGATCGACACCCCGATGCTGGGCGCTGCCGACCTGAGCTTCTACGACACCGTGCTGCCGGGCCGCAGGATCGGTACCCCCGACGAGGTGGCCGAACTGGTCGCATGGCTGTGCTCACCACGCTCGCGGTTCGTGACCGGCGCAGTCATCCCCATCGACGGAGGGGTGGCCTCAATAAACGGTCCGTGGGCGCTCGCGCACACCTTCCACCAGCTCGACCCGGCCTTGGTAGCGCAGATGAAAGCCGCCCTGTACGGGAGTAATCAGTAGTTAGCAGTCGATAGTTGGCTCCGTGCGAAGACATTCATGTGTGTGGGGGCTTCTCGGCCGAGGGTCTGACTCCTGGGGAGGTTGGCTTGAGTCCAACGGCGAGCGGCGAAGGCCGGACGAATCCGAGGCTCTTGCCGAGACCCGACGGCCACCATTGATCTCCTCGAGCGTCGCTGGAGCGCGGCCGCCACCCTGATGGTCGTCGACCAGACGAGTAGTTCCAAGGGATCGGACAGGCATGGATTCTCTTGCCATCGGTAAACAACAAAACACAACACGCCTTCTACCCCCTACTCCTGGGTTCTTGGCACGTGCTCCGAATCCTTACGATCGCGAAAGCGGCCCCAGACGTGACTCGGAAACGGGGATACCGCCACTGAGGCAGGTAACGTGATCCAACTATCGCTGACAACTGGCAACAGACGACAGACAACTTTCAGAACACCTTGAAACCAACCATCTAGGATCCCGGCTTGGGCCGGGTAAGCGCGGCCCGCTCCGACTCGCATTCAGCCCGGGAGAAGCAGCCTTCCATGTGGTCGTTCACCAGTCCGATCGACTGCATGAACGCGTACGCGGTCGTGGGGCCTACGAAGCTCCATCCCCGTCGCTTCAGGTCCTTGGCCAGAGCCACCGACTCGGGCGTGGTCGCGGGGAGCGAGTCCTCGCCGGTCGGAGGGGCCGATGCCATCTTCGGCTCCCAACCCCATATGTAGGCGCCGAGGGAACCGGACTCTTCGATCACTTCGATGGCCCGGCGGGCGTTGTTGACAGTTGAGGCGATCTTTCCCCGGTGACGCACGATCCCGGCATCCTTCACCAGACGCTCGATGTCTTCGGGGCCGAAGGCGGCCACGCTGACGATGTCGAAGCCGCGGAAGGCGGCTCGGAAGTTGGCGCGCTTGCGCAGGATGGTGAGCCACGACAGACCGGACTGGAATCCCTCCAGGCACACTTTCTCGAAGAGACGGTTGTCGCCGGTGACAGGCCGGCCCCACTCGACATCGTGGTAGGCGACGTAGGTCTCGTCGTCACCGGGCCACCAGCACCGGACTCGGCCGTCGGCGCCGACTCGTGTCTTCGCAGTCATATCCCGCCCACGTCGGTTCGAGGTACATGGACTCTAGGTCGGGATCGTGCTCAAACACCCGGAGGCGCCGGGACTGCAGCATGATCGACCACAAGCCACAAGCCACTAGTACGGTCTCGATCCCTTGGGCCGGTCAGCCAGGTAGGGCTGGACGATCTTGCGCGCCTGTTCGATCGGATGAACGCCTACCTGCTGGGCGAAGGCGTCGATGAGGCGGTCCACCACCGGACCCGGCCTTCCGGTCCCGATGGTCCGGCCGTCGATGCTGGTCACCGGCATCAGGAAGAACGGCGTGGAGGCGAAGAAGGCTTCGTCCGCGGTCATCACGTCGTAGGGCTCGATGTTGGCCTCCACGAACTCCATGTCCAGTTGCGGCGCCAGGTCCCTCACATCCTCCCGGGTGATCCCCCGCAGGATGTTCCGTCCCTCCGGCGAGATGATGGCGCCGTCCTTGACGATCAGGAAGTTGGCGCCTCCGCCCTCGGTGATGTAGCCGTCGTCGTCGACGAAGAGGGCCTCCGCCCTGGGGTCGACCTTGCGAGCCTCCCTCATGCCCTGCCCGTAGTGGATCCGGTTGCGGTTCTTCATCTTCGGGTCCAGGTACCTCGCCGGGATGTTCTTGGTGGGTGGGATCACCACCGGTGCCCCGTTCTCCAACCCGTCTAGCGCCTCGACCAGGGACGGTCCCAGCGGGATGAACACGATGAACACGGTCCTCTCGTACGAGTCGTAGGGACCGGGATCAAAGGGTTTGGCGATACCCCGCGAGCAGTCGTTGTTCCACATCAGGTCGTCGTACGGCTCGATGGTGTCCTTGTTGCGCTCGATCAATTCCTGGGTTACCGCCTCCATCTCCTCGATCGACATGCCGCAGTCGATGTCCAGGGCCTTCATCGAGGCGTAGAGGCGGTCCATGTGATCGCGGAGACGGTGGGGACGGAGGCCGAAGCTCCGGACGGTCTCGAAGACGAACTCCCCGATGCGAACCCCGACATCGAACGGCGCAAGTCGCAGTTCCGACTCCGGTATGAAGTGGCCATTGAAAAAGGCTGTGCGCTCGGTCATTACCCCTCCTCCCCGCCGCCGTAGTCTCACCCCGAACGGCGTTGTCGATCATGATGGCACAAGCCATACTTGGATGGTGGGGAGGAGTGGAGATGGTTGATCGCGTAATGACCGTGACCGGTCCGGTCGAAGTCGAGGAGTTGGGCCTCACGCTCATGCACGAGCACATCTTCCTCGACCTGATGAGGGACGCCTGGATCTTCACCAATATCCTCAACGACCCGGAACTGGCCGACATCGAACTCGACATGCTCCGCCGAGCAGGAGGCGCCACCGTGGTCGACCTCACCTCCGGAGGGCTCCGGGAGTTCGACAACCCGATCATGTTCGACCAAGAGACGCTCGAGCCGGTGCCGCCACCTCTGGCGGTCCGCCGGGCGGCCGAACGGAGCGGGCTCAAGATCATCATGGGCGCAGGCTGGTACCACGAGAACTACTACAAGCCCCGGCTGTGGGACTTGTCCACCGACCAGCTCGCTGCGGAGATCATCGCGGAACTGCACGTTGGGATGGAAGGCACCGACGTGAAGGCAGGGATCATCGGGGAGATAGGCGCCCAGTACAACCGCCTGTCGGCCATCGAGGAGCGGGTGCTGCGGGCCGCAGGCCGCGCCCAGATCGAGACCGGGGTAGGGCTCACCACGCACACCACAAGGGGGATCGGCGGCCTGGAGCAACTCGATGTCCTGGAGCAGGAAGGCGTCGACCTCGGCCGCGTCGTCCTAGCCCACTCAGGAGGCCAGCCCTATCCCCGGTACCACGCCGAGATCGCCCGCCGCGGCGCCTGCGTGTCGTTCGATCGCATGGGCAGCCTCCCGGACATGACCGACTTCCACCGCGACCGGGTCCTGCGCAGCATCAAGCGACTCATCGACGACGGCCACACCGACCGGATCGTCCTGTCGCACGATGTCTGCTACGCCGAGGACCTGGCCACCAACGGCGGCTGCGGCTACGCCTGGCTGCCGGTTGTGGGACGGGACTTGCTGGAGCGGGAGATCGGCCTCACCGACGACCAGTGGCACACCATCATGGTCGAAACCCCTAGACGCATCCTCGCCGGTGTCTGAGCGCTTCCCGGAACGGATGTCTGGAGTGCGCGGTTCATGGGTAGTTGGTTAGCCGTAGACCTTGTCCCGTCTTCCCACCCGCAGCACCAGGACACGCACTAGATCGTCCCGGATGTCACAGATAACGCGCCAGCCTCCCACCCGGTAACGCCACAACCCACCCATGGGGCCAGTCAGCACCCGGCCTGCCTGCCTTGGATCTTCCAACACCGCCACGCGCTCGTCCATGTAGCCCACGATGCGCGATACCGTCTTCCGATCGAGTTTCTTCAGTTGCTTCCTGGCCGTGTCCGTATAGTCAACCGTCCAGGCCAAGCTCTTTCCTCACGTCCGCAGCGGTGTGCACCTGCTCCTGACCCTTGCGGACACGCTCCAGAACATCTGCGGCCAGGTAGTAATCCTCGATGTCATCAAGTCCGCGATCGATGACCTCTCGTAGGTAGTAAGCCTTCGTACGCCCCGTTTGCGAAGCGAGAAAAGCGAGCCGCCTCTCTGTTTCGGCCGAGAGCCGGACCGAAGTGGCCAACGTGTCTCCTATGTAATACGTGTATTCATCCAACTCTACCAAGCTCATGGACTTGAGGCACCTCCACGATCTACTGCCGAGGCATGTGTCATCGCGCGGACCTCCAAAAAATGAGCCCCCTACGAGTGCCAGCGGTGTTCGAAGATGGGTACTCCGTCGGCCTCGACGCGGCCCCACGCGGTGAGCTCGCGGGCGGAGACGCGGGTGCGGGCCTCCACGATGAACCGGCTTCCGTAGGGGGTGTCCAGCACGAAGGTGGTGTTGCCTTCCAAGCGGGCTCCGTCGGGCCGGCGGCGCGACACGGTTGCGATGGACTCGGTGTCGACGTGGGCCCGGCCGTCCATGCTGGGGGTGTGCATCGTGGAGCTGAAACCCACTTCCACCGTGATGCTCTCCTTGGCGTGGTCACGGGTGACGATGTGCTTGTGGGCGTAGTCGATCCCGAGCGGGGCCCGGTCGAGACCGGGGTCCGGGCGGGGCATTTCAGCCACAGGGCCGGAAGCTCCGGCCGGAACCACCGGAAGGACGATCCGGGAGGGATGGTCCGGCCCGGTGTGCAGGCGGATCAACGGGTTGGTGATGGTGGGCCAGACCCTCGGGAAGTCGGCGCACGACACCGAGACCCGCAACCGGTGCCCGGCCGCCACCTCGTAGGAGGTCGCCCACACGGCGACCCGGGCTTCGACCACCTCGCCGGGGACCAAGCCCACGGACTGGCGGTGGGAGTCCCTATGGCTCAGCTTCAGCCAGCCGGTGGAGATCAGCGTCGAGTGGCCCGAGGGCGCCACGTCGCACAGCTTGACCACCAGGTTGGCCTCGTCGCCTTCCTCCACGCTCACGTAGAGGACCGCCTCCGGGGAGCCGGTTATCTCCATGGCTGTGTCGAGCGGCTCGGAGGTGTAGGCCAGGGAGAGCGCGTCTTCGGGAGCCTGGTTCTGAGGGTTGCCCAGTCCGAGGGCCATCGGGTCCCACAGGACTGAGTAGGAGCCGAGCGTCGGATCGGTGCGGTAGCTGCGGCTGCCATCCCCATCGGCCAACTCCCCGGATAGCTTCGCCCCGTCGAGGAACAAGGTGGTTTCCTCTGCGGTGGGGACCGGCCATGCCTCCTCGTGCTTCCACCGGCCCTCTCCCCCCTCACCGGCCTGGACGTAGAGGGTGACCGGGGCCTCGTTCTCCACACCGTTGGGTTCGTCGCGCAGCCAGCGGTCCCACCATCGGGTGATCTCCGCCAGGTAGTCGACCGGCTCGAACGGGGACTGGTCGGGCGCGCAGTGCAGCCAGGGCCCCATCAGCAGCTTTCGCGGGCCCGAGAGGCGGCTGTAAGGAGACACCATGCCCTCGGGGAAGATGTCGCGCCAGCCGCCGATCAGGAAGGTTGGCACGTCGATGTCCTCGACCGCGGTGGTCTTGGAATCCCAGAAGGCGTCGCGTTCGGGGTGCCCATGCCAGTCGAGGATGTAAGGACGGGCGTTGTGGAGCCGGTTCCACCACACCTCCATCCACCGGCCCTCCGGGTCCTGGAACATGGGCGGCACCATCTGCATGGCCACCATGTACGAACCCCAGCCCATCAGTCCCAGGCAGTTGAGGCACCCTCCCGGATAGACCCAGTCCAGGTAGATGTCGGCGGACCCGATAACCGGCACGATGGCCTTCAGATGGGGCGGGCGGACCGCAGCGGTCTTGAAAGAGGTGATACCACCGTAGGAGAGGCCCCACATGCCCACCGACCCGTCGCACCAGGGTTGGGCGGCGATCCACTCCACCAGCTCGGCTCCGTCGTCGGCCTCCCGGGCGTTCATGGCCTCGCCGGGCAGGCCGCTGGAGCTTCCCAGGCCCCGGAAGTCCGCCAGCACCGCCGCGTAGCCCTGCTCGGCGAAGTAGCGGTTGGCGTACTCGAAGAACCCGCCGATCACGTCGTCCTTGTGATACGGGTAGTAGCTGACGACAGCCGGGGAGGGCTGGTCCGCCGGTAGATGGACGTCGACCGCCAGCGTCTCGCCATCGCTCAGGGGTACCAGCAGGTTGCGTTCTACTCGGTTGCCCATGCTCACCTCACCTCCTCAGGATTCCATGTCACATCAAGCGGGGTACACCTCGTCGATCACCGCTAGGAACCTGTCGACGTCTTCCCGGTTGTTGAATACGTGCGGATCCACCCGGAGCATGTCCGCGTAGTGCCACCCGTCCACCCCGCGCTCTCTCATCAGGTCACACACCTCCCCCGGATCGTCCATGCGGATCGCCACGATTCCTGCCCTCCTGTCCGGGTCTGGCAGCGTGAACAGGTCGAGACCCCGGGACAGCAGTTCGTCGACGCAGTAGCCGGACAAATCAAGCACGTACTCCTCGACCTGCCTCATACCGGCACCTGTCAGGATCTCCAGACCCGGGATGGTGGCGGCCAGCCCGATCAGGGAGGGGGCGCCCAGGCGGAACCGGTCGGCACCGGGCCTGGGAACCAACTCGAACTCGGGCCACGACGGGTAGTCGTACTCGACGCCGATGAGCCCGGTCCTGGGAGGAGGCCGGTCGAGGTACCGGCGGTCGACGTAGAGGAACCCCACCCCGGCCGCCCCCAGCAGCCACTTCATGGCGCCACAGGCGAGGAAGTGAACTCCCGACCGATGGACATCGATCTGCACAGCTCCTGCCGACTGCATGGCGTCCACAGCCAGTGCCGCGTCGTGATCGGCGGCCAGGGTTCCCAGAGCGTCCAGATCGTGGCGGAATCCGGTCATGTGGCATACGTGGGAAACGCTCAGCGCGATGGTCTCGTCGTCCACCGCTTCGGCCAGGTCATCCATCTGCACCATCCCGTTCCGGGGTTTCACGAAGCGGAGTTCGACATCCCGACCGTGGAGCATCCACGGGTACACCGAGGAGGGGTAGGTGAGCGTGTCGAACACCACGTTGGAACCGGGGAACCCGTCGAGTATCTCGACCGCCAGGTTGGAACCGGCCCCAGTGCTGTCCGTTATAAACACCTCTTCGGGATCCGCCCCGATCAGCGCAGCAAACAATCCCTGAACGACCCGATACTCCTCGTCGAGCCGCTCGTAGCGATCATTCGGATCGTAGGTGTTCTCGTCGACAAACCGCGCAATGGCCTCCCGAGCGAGGATCGAGGCCGGCGCCAGACCCCCGCTGAACAGGTACACCCGGTCCGCCAGCACCGGAAACAGCCCGCGAATCTCCTCCTGGTTCATCGCCCAAGCCTCATCGGACCACTATACGCCCGCCCCCGTCCCTCGTCACGGGTGACCGAGGGACCGGGACCTAGCCACCAACCACCAGCCACGACCTACCAGATCGACCAGCCTCCGTCGACCACCAGGTTGTGACCGGTTACGAAGGAGGAGGCGTCCGACGCCAGGAATATGGCGGCGCCGATCAGGTCGTCGGGACGCCCGAACCGGGCCATCGGGGTTCTCTCGAGGATGGTCGCCTTGCCGGTCTCGTCGACGATGTCGCTGGTCTGGTCGGTGATGAACATTCCGGGCGAGATGGAGTTGACCCGCACCCCGCGAGCCGCCCAGCCTGCCGCCAGCGACCGGGTGATGGCTATCACTCCTCCCTTGCTAGCGGCGTACGCGGCCGACGACGGCCCCCCGTCGTAGAAGGTGTACATGCGGGCATCCGGGCCCAGGAAGCCGTAGACGGACGCGATGTTGATGATCGACCCGCTGCCCTGCTCCAGCATGACCGCGCCGAAGGCCCGGGCGCATACGAATAGCCCGTAGGTGTTGACGTCGAGGACCCAGGACCACTCCTCGTAGGGCAGGTCCATCATCGGGGTTCGCTCGCCGACGCCGGCGTTGTTGAGCAGCACCAGCGGCGTGCCGTCGTCACCACGGGCGGCCACCTCCCCGACCTCTTCCGGGTTTCTCACGTCGCATCCGAAGAAATCGATGGCGACGCCGGCCTCGCTCGCCTCAGCCCGGGCCTCCTCGAAACGTTCCTCGAGGACGTCCAGAGCCCACACCTCGGCGCCCGCCTGAGCCATGCCGATCCCCATGCCGAGCCCGAGCCCCCGCGCGCCGCCCGTGACTATCACCCGCCGTCCCGACAGGTCGAACCGCTCGATGCTCATTCCTTCCTCCTTCGCTCGCGCATCTGTCGGATGGCGCAGTTGCGAACCGCGTCCCGGGGCCGGCTACTCACCGTGACCCGGGCACGACGTAGTGTGTGCCGCGCCGCTCACCGCGGCGCTCAAGAAGCCCCGCGTCCACCAGGTGGGCAAGAACGGCTAGCGCCTCGATCCGGTCAAGACCCGTCCGTTCACGCACGAGCGCGTTGGTCACCGGCCCCTCCCGCGCCAGGCCGACGACCAGCGAGTCGATGTCCTCGTCCGAGAGCCGGACCCTTCGGGCACCACCTGTGACTCGGTCGATACCCTCCCACAACGGCACGTCGACGGTTGACGGGGTCGACGGTCCGGTAGTCGGCTCAAGGTCGGTTCCGATCAGGTACTCGGCTCCTCCGCGCTCACCTCGCTGGATGAGCAAACCCCTGTCCCTGAGCCGTTGAAGCGCCTGTCTTGCTAGGAGGCTGTCGACACCGAGAATCTCCCTGGCCCGCGCGTTCGTCAGCACCTCACCACGAGCGGCGAACACGAGTAATAGCCGGTCTCGTGGCCCTAGCGAGCCCCGCCGCCCGAGTTCGGTGATCCACACCCTCTCCTCGGGAGTCACAACACCGGTGAGAGGCAGGGTCACCTTCACGGAGGCTCCGTCCTCGCAGAACTCCGGCGGCGCCAGCAGATTCGCCGCCATCTCGTCCTGCATGAGATCGACGCCTCGTCCTGCGTCTTCGGCAAGACGGTACCGGCGTAGCGTGCTGATGACTGCGAGGTTGCGGGCCGCATTCTGCTCGCGGATGTTGTCCAGCGTGACAGGTTCGGGTAGTCCCCCGGGTGACACCACCGTGACCCGATCCGGACGGATCTCGACTCGGATGGACGCGCCTGACGCCTCGTAGGACCGGTGGGCAACCGCGTTGGCGATCGCTTCACGCAGAACGACTTCAGGCAGGCGGGGCAGTTCGTATCTCGTGACCCCAATCACCACAAGCTCGTATCCGATCTCCTCCAGCACCAGTCCGGTCGCTTTTCGAACTTGAGTGGGGAGCGGACCGGTGATCTCCACCCGGCGGTCTTCGACGTTGCCCTCGCCGCGGTACCTGAAGATCTCCACAAAGGTCTTACCCAGGATCCGGTGAGGTTCCCGGAGGAGGCACAGAACCCCGGCCACCGTCAACTTGGACTTCTCGCCCTTCCGCTCGAGAAACCCGCGCTCCTCCAGGCGTTCATGGATGCCCACGTCGCCCCACGACCATGCGCGGGCCAGATCAACCAGCAGGTCGGGATCGGCGTCGGCCAGGTCGACCACGGTGGGGGTGGTCTCGAAACGTTGGAGTGAACGATCAGCGACGAACCGGGAGAGTTCCGCTCCCACCACCGCCCGGTTCGAGGCACCTCGCCGTACCAGCAAGCGCCCATCGCCCGTCTGGGCAAAACCTTCGGTGCGGCGAGAAACGGCTATCACCACTGCCCGGCTGGCACCGACCTCAAGGTCATGGATGTCGTAGCGACCGGGATCGCTGATATCGGCGACCCAACCATGCACCTTCTGTTCCTGGTCGCCGTTCCAAGTGGCGCCCTTGACCTGGCCACGGTTATCAACACCGACGAGGATCACACCCCCTTCGGTGTTGGAAAAGGCGACAACGGACGCGGTGATGTCTCGCTGTGAGAATCGCTCTGAGAACTCGACATGCGTGCTCTCGCCCGCGAACCTCTCCGCGAATTCCTGCGCCGTGAGGGTGGTGGGTCGTGGATCGCGGTTGCGGGGGTGGAAGAGCGGATATGTCATACTTGTTTCCGGAGATATCGTAGCAAACAAGTATGACAGGGCCATCGGATAAAGGCGAGCCGTCGAACAATCTCATCGCTGACCGATCTCTGACCCGGAGGTAAACGCCTACCCCACGAAACCGGAACAAAGTTTTGACATACTTGTTCCCCGATAGATCACGAGGAACAAGTATGTCAATACTGTGGAACCACTAGCTCCCTAGCTGCTTTCCTCCGTGGGAGCGGTCGGTAGACGTACGATCTCGATCCGGTTCTCCGTGTCGTAGAGCTCGGTAGCAAGCGCCTTAACGGTGGCGGCGGTGACCTCCCCGAGTGCCTCGACGGATCCCTTTAACGTAAGGACGTTGTCATCGCTGGTGTACAGCCGCTCCGTCAGGATGTTCAGCAGGGTGCTGTTGGTTACCTTGTCGTAGTCGGCCGCCGCCACGGCACTCGCCTGCTGGAGTTCCTCTGCCGTCGGTCCGTTGGCGACCAGGTCCGCCAGGATCGACAGGACCGTGGCGTGGGCGTCCTCAAGGCCTTCGGCGTCGACCGTTAGCACGATGTCCGAGTAGACCGTGGGGCGGGGAATCGGGGTAGGGGAGATCGTGGAGTACACCACGTAGGAAGCACCCAACTCCTCCCTGACCTGCTGGAGCAACCGTTCATCGAGAAGCACCCGCAGCACGTGCGCGTTGACCCTCACGGACGGGGTCACCGGCAACTCGGCCTCGTGGGATATCTCCAGAACCGCACTCGCCTCCGGGCCTTCCGGTATTTCGCGCCGTGTGACGCCCTCGGGGAAGGGTCGGTGCCGGTCGACGAAGGTGTCCGCCTCACCTGCCGGGAGGGTTCCGATGTAATGGCGGGCGAGGCGTTCGACCACTTCGGTGTCGACGTCGCCGACCACCGCAACCAGGAGGTCGTCCACGTCACCGAGGCGACTCTGGTACAGATCGAGCAGCGACTTGGGGCTTATCGCAGCGAGTTGCTCGTGGGTCGCCACCGGCCGGTGCCACTCGAGGCCGAAACGGGCCTCGTTGTACGCCACCCAGGCCTGCCAGGCAGGGTTCACCTCGGCCAACTGTGTGCGGATCCTGGCCCCGTTGAACGCCTGGCCGAAGGCGACATCGTCCACTCTCGGGGCGGTGACGAGCAGGTGCATCAACTGGAAGGCCGTTTCGAGGTCGTCAGTGTTCGAAGCCCCGTTGAAGCCCTCCACGCGCTCGCCGATGACCGCGCTCACCGAAGCGGTGCTCTCGTCGAGGAAGCGGTTGATCTGCGACTTCGACAAGTCGCCGAATCCACTGCCTAGGACGGCCTCCACGGCCCGGGGCGCAAGAGCGCGCGCTCCTGGTTCGAGCTGCGACCATCCTCCCAGCGCTCGCGCCCGGATGTGGACGGTTGCCTCATCAATCTCGGAATGGACGAACATCACCTTCGCGCCGTTGGCGAACTCCCACTCGAAGCCCTTCAACGCGTCCAGCGCTCCGCTCTCAACCGGCTCGACCGGATCGGGGAGCTGCATCAACTCGTCGATCGACTCCTCCACCGGAGGCGGCTCGCTGCGCGGGACGGCGGCGGAGACCGCTGCCTCGAGGTCGGAGGTGGTGGGTAGACCGGCAGGATCGGGACCGACCGCGATGAAGAGCGGCCCTGCCCTGTCCATCATCCAGCGGTAGCGGGCGGTCAACTCCTCGGCCTGCATCTCGTCCAGCAAGGCGATGAGCCGGTCATGCCGGTTCGGCGGGGCGCTGATATCAGCACCGAACAGGAAGTGTGTCAGGTAGCTGTCCGCGTACTCCGGATCGGTCGTGGTGGCGGCGCTTTCAAGTTCGTGCTCCAGGGCGGTGACGAGCTGGTCCGAGGCCCGGCTCAGGTCGGCGTCCGTGAAGCCGAACTCCCCGATGGTGAGCAGCACCGACATGTACGCGGCGGAGGCCGTGGCGAGATCGTCCCCCTGCCAGTTCGTGCCGTAGTAGCGGAGGGCGTTCCCGTGCGTGAAGGTGCTGAAGGAGGGCCGGTCGACCTGGGTGAGTTCACCCCGGTAGTACGCGTCCTCGAGCCGGTTCAGCACCATCAACTGGATGAGCCTCTCCATCAGACCCAGGCGCTGCCCCTCGTAGGTGCCTGGCGAGGAGGCGGGGATGGGTATGTCGAGAGAGATGAAGTTGAAGCCTTGCTCTTCATGCGTGACCACGTGGTAGGAAGGAGCGGGATCCGGGACCACCTCCGGCAGGGAGAACGGCGGGGGCTCGCCGGCCGGTATCGGCCCGAAGTGCTCCTGTACGAGAGCGTGCAGTTTCGCGACAGGCATGTCGCCCACCGCCACGATTGCCAGGTTCGACGGTACGTACCAGGTCTCGTAGAACGCCCGCAGGTCCTCAGCTGTCATCGACTCGAGCGACGGGAGCGTGCCGCCCGCGTAGTAACCCTCGTAGGGAGTGCCCTCCGTGTAGATGCGGTCGAACTCCGAGCCGATCTGACCCCTGCCGGTGGCGGTCCTGAAGCGCAACTCGTCGATCACCACCCCCCTTTCGCTCTCCGTCGCTTCCGGGCTGATAGTGGCCGCATGGGCCAACTGCGACAGCACATGCAGGGCGGTACTGACCTTCTCGGGCTCGTCGGCCGCCACGGTCAACTCGTACACGGCCTGGTCGTACCAGACGTACGCGTTGGTGTCGGGACCCAGTTCTGCGCCCAGGTTCCGGACCGTCGCGCTGAAGACATCTTCGGAATACGCCTCCGTACCCCTGAACATCATGTGTTCGACGAAGTGGGCGATCCCCAGGCCCGGGGCGGGCTCGTTCGCCGACCCGGCGTTGACGACCAGCCGCATCGTCACGCTATTGCCGGGCCGATCATTGCTCCGCAGGTAGTAGGTGAAGCCGTTGCCGAGCTTGCCGACCCGGGTCGCCGCGTCGATCGGCAGCGGCTCCGCCCCTACGTCGATCATGAGCACCCAACCGATGGTTATCAGGTTGGGGTTGGTCAGCGCCCTGCCGTCGGCCTGGACCACGCCCCTGTTGAGTTCGTAGATCTCGGGCCAGCGGTTCTCGTCCCCGAGGTAGGCCATGGCGATCTTGCGAAGCGTGTCGCCGGCCTTAACCGTCACCGTCTCGAACAAGGGTTCCAGTTCCGGTTCCGGCACGGGCTCGGGCTCGGGCTCGGGCTCGGGCTCGAGGGCGACGATCCTGCCCCCGCCGCCGACCGGGTAGTCCTCGGCGGTGATCTTCCCGCCCAGGTCCCGGGAGATGTAGTTGGCGAGGGCCTGCTGGTAGCTGACGCCCAGCTTGGTGAACTCGATGTCCGTCAACGGGTAGCAGTCACCACCACCCACCAGGAAGTCGATGGTGGCCAGGACCACCGGATCACCGGGTACGACCTGGCCGCCGGTGACGATGACGGTGCCGTCGTCGAGCACCACTTCCTGCACCCGCCCGCCGGGGTTGCCGACGAGTGAGCAGTCACCGTCCCGGGCGATCTCCCGGGCGGGGGCGGACGGATCGTAGGAAAGGGTGAAACCCGACACCTGGGCGAACTGGCCCCCGGTGCCCGGCAGGCGGTCCAGAGCCTGTTCCAGAAGGACATGGAAGACCTCGCGGGGCACCTCGCCCACCACCACGAAGTTGCGGAACGGAGCGATGTCCCAGGTGGTCCCCACCGTGATGTCACCAGGTGGGATCACCGAGTCGTTACGGATGCCGCCTCCGTTCTGGATGGCGACATCGGGTACGGGGCTGCCGAAGTCTTCGGCCAGGTTGGCGGCGGCGGCGCGGAGAGCGTCGGCCATCAGGTTGCCCTCGTTGGTCGCCACCGTCCGAATCATCGGCTTGCGGGCGTCCAATTCCACCTCGCTGGTGCCGATGACTTCGGAGCTGATGCGGGCCACTGCTGCGGAGAGCGGCTCGATCACATTGGCCTGCACGTCGGGATCGGGTTCGATATCGAAACCCACGCCGACCGAACGGCCGTCGGCGGCAACAACATTCCCCGCCGTGTCGAACTTCACGTCCAGCACCCCGATGCACCGGTACCCGCCCGGCGCGGTCACCACCGGGACCATCGTTCCCGAAGCGTCCTCCACCATGATCGGATAGGGCGCCACCGCCTCCTCGTCGGGCAGGCAGGTGTCCCCCTCGTTGCGCAACAGATCGTCACCGCCGCCGGCGATGACCACATCGACCCCGGACAGGCTCGCCACGAGTTCGATCTCCTCGGCCACATCCTGCAGATGGCTGACGAGGACTATCACGTTCACCCCTTGTGCCTCAAGGCTCGCGACCTCGGCTTGCACTGCGGGCAGCACCGGGGAGACCACCACGTTGCGGGGACTCGAGATGTTGGGAAGCATCGGCGTGACCGCACCGATGACGCCGACCCTCCTATCCCCCTTCTCGATGACCGTACTGGCGGCAATCAGGCCCTCGTCGACCAGCGCCTGCAACTCCGGCTCGGCGGAGAAGTCGAGGTTGGCCGACAGGAAGGGGATGGCGGGCTCGAAGCCCTCGATGAACCGGGCCGTGACCTCCGGCCCCATGTCGAAGTCGTGGTTACCCAGCGCCATCGCGTCGTATACCCCGCTCAGGGCGACCGAGTCGTAAAGGGGGCCCTCGCGCGCCAGCGACACCCCGAACTCCTGGGAAGCAAGGAAGTTGTCACCCGAAGTGAGGGTCACCACCGTTTCACCCGCCGCAGTGGCTTGCAACTGCCTCATCAAAGCCACGAATCGGGCCACACCCGGATCCGAACCCTCGTCGGGAAGGAGCTTCGACTCGCCATCGTTGTTGTGCAGGATCGTGATGACGAATCCGTCGTCCGCGTCCTGGGCGCCGGCCGACACCGGAATCGAGACCAGAATCCCGACCAGCATCGCCAGCACAGCAAAGAACGCCAAAGGGCCTCTGGGCCGCCAACTTGTCATGCTCACTCCTTCGCCCTTCCCACCCGGCAGTTCCGAGTCTCGGTATGACATCAAATACGCTATCGGGATCGTCAACATAATGGCGCGGTCCCACCGTCAGCACTCTAAGACATCATGGAATCTGTGTGGAATCCCGCCTGGTGAGACCCCCGTTTCGGTCCCTCCCTACCGCTCAGGCATCCAGAGGAGTACGTCCCAGGCGCGCCCGCAGATCGGCAACCGCCGCCCGGAACTCGCCGGAGGCCTCGGAGAACCCGTCCCGGGTCTTGGTCCCGGGGCCGTTGAGGTAGTCGAGGACGATCGCCTCGGCCGCCACGAACTCGGCGGCCACCTCCGCCACCTCGGCGGCGATGTTCCTGGGGATACTGGTGACGCCGTTCAGGTCACCGTGCAGCAGGTCTCCGGTGTGTACCACCAGGCCCCCCACCCTGACCTGCTGACCGACATGGAGGCTGCGGCAGTAGCCGTGAGCGCTGATGGTGGATCCGGTGAAGACCGGGAAGTCCAAGGCCCTTACCTGGTCGAGGTCCCGTCCGCCGCCGTTGGTCACCAGCCCGACCGCCCCGAACGTCCGGTACGTGGTGCACATGACCTCCCCGAATACAGCCGCGGCGGGCGGGTCGTCGAGGTCCTGGTAGACCACCACTGCAGGACCGTCGAGTTGCTCGAACAGCTCGATCTGGTCCTCGAAAGATCCGTACACGTCGGTCGCCGACGGCTCGCCCGCCGACCGGAAGGCTGCGGTGGCGGCGAGACCGACCATTGGAGGGATCTCGGGAAAGGCACAGCGGATGCGGTGGTCCATGTAGCCCTGGTCGCGGGGCCTGACGTCGAACAGCTCGATCACGTTGCAGATGGTGGGGGTGTCGAACTGCCGGAGCAGCTCCAGGGTGGAACCTGTTACCCGGGTCGCTTCCTGCATCCGTTCACCTCCATCACACGCGTTCACCGGAACCTTCAGTGAGTACAGTAATTGGGGCTGAACCGGGCGGCGCCAGCCCGCCCCACGATCGGCTCGGAAGGGATGCCGGACGGTGCCGAAGATCGATAGGGATCAACTCGAGGACATATGTGTCACCGCGTTGCAGGCCGCGGGGACCTCGGAGGCGGACGCCCGAGTGGTGGCGGATCACCTGGTGGACAACGACACCCTCGGACATCACTCGCACGGGGTGCTGCGCCTCCGGGAATACGTCGACGCCATCGACCGGGGCGAGTTGATCCCGGACGCCGGTCCCCGGATCGTGACGGAGTCCGCCTCCACAGCACAGATCGACGGGAACTGGGCCTTCGGCCAGGTCGTCGCCGAGTTCGCCAGCGACCTGGCCATCGAGAAGGCCCGGACAGCGGGAATCGGCTCGGTGACGATACGCCGGGTCAAGCACATCGGGCGGCTCGGCCGCTACGCCGAGAAGGCAGCCGGGCGCGACATGGCGTCGATCATCTTCACCTGCGGGGGCGGCCACGGGATAAACCAGGCTCCGTTCGGAGGCACCGAGCGGAGACTGAACTCCAACCCGGTGGCCATGTCCTTCCCGTCCGCGCTCGAAGGGCCGTACCTGATGGATATGGCTACCTCCGTGGTGGCGGAGGGCAAGGTACGGATGTACCGGTTCCGCGGCGAGCAGACCCCGACCGGGTGGATCCTCGACTCCGACGGCAACCCGACCACCAACCCGGCCGACTTCTACGAAGGGGGCACCATACTCCCGCTCGGCCGCGATGAAGGGCACAAGGGTTACGCGCTGGCTTTCATGGTGGACCTCTTCGGCGGGGTCCTGTCCGGAGGAGGCATACCAGGCGATCCGACCGACTCCTTCAGCAACGACTCCATGATCATCGTGCTGGACCCCCAGCGCTTCGTGCCCATCGACGAAGCGAAGAGACGGGCATCCATCATGACCGAGCACATCAAGGACACCCGCCTACGCGACGAGTCGAGGCCCATCATGTATCCGGGAGAGATCGAGGCGAGGGCCCGGACCGCCAACCGGGACAAACCCATCGAGCTGGTGGAGGCAACCTGGGAGGGGATCCTGTCCGTTCTCAGGCAGTTCTCGATCCCCAGTGGTCGGTGGCACGTAGTCGGTTAACGGTCGGGGTACACGGCGATGACCGAGGTCCAGACCGTCACCGGGCCGGTCCCGGCCGACGATCTTGGCGTGGTGATGCTGCACGAGCACGTGCTGATCAGCAACCAGGTCGCTTTGTACGAACTGCACGGCGACCCGAGCGTCCACGAACTGTGGGACGCGGACATCTCCATCGAGATACTGGGCGCGTTGCGAAAGGGCGCCCCGAACCGGGCCAACCTGATGCTCGACGACGAGGAACGGGTCGCCGAGGCCCTCGTCGACTACCGGGACTGGGGTGGGACCACGGTCGTCGAGAACTCGACCTGGGGTCTGGGAGGGGACGTGCGGGGGCTGCGCCGGGTGTCCCTGCGGAGCGGGGTGAACATCGTCGCCACCACGGGCTTCTACAAGCAGGTGGTGCATCCGCCCTGGCTGGCCGCCATGACCGTCGACGACATTGCCGAGTTCATGATCCGGGAACTCGAGGAGGGCATCGAGGACACCGGTATCAGGGCCGGGGCGATCGGGGAGTGCGCGTGCACCGAACCCGTCCCCCACCACCCGGAGGAGGAGAAGGTACTGCGGGCCGCCTGCAGGGCCCAGATCCGCACCGGGGTGGGCTTCACCTTCCACCCCTCGATCCATGACCCGAACACGGGAAGGCAGGCGAAGGTCGGCGAGGCGTACATCGACCTCATAGAGGAGGAGGGCGCCGACCTGGACCGTTTCTACCTGAGCCACTGCGACATGACGCTTCACGACCTGGATTACCACCGCCGGCTGCTGGCAAGGGGGATCACCCTCTCATACGACCTGTTCGGCACCGAGGGGATCAGCGAATCGGCCTTCATGAGCGGCTTCGCCATGCCGACCGACATCGAGCGGGTCGACGCTATCGCCACCCTGTGCCGGGAGGGGTACGACCGGCAGTTGGTGATGTCCCAGGATGTCGGCATCAAGATCCGCTGGAAGTCCTACGGCGGCGACGGGTACTCCTTCGTCCTCCAGCACGCAGTCCCCATGCTCCGGGAGCGCGGCGTAACCGAAAGCCAGATCCGCACCATGACCGTGGACAACCCCAGGCGAATCCTGGCCGGAGTCTAGGCGCCAGGCGGCTCGTGGATGGTGGTTGGCGGGGCAACCGGGCACCGCGACACCTACCAAGCGCCCCTTGCGATGGTCGGCCGCCAGATGCCACCGACCACCGACCACCGTTAACCACTGTGGATCGTGGCTTGCATATATGTCGCATAATACTAGCATTATGCGACATGAGGACTCTGTACTTGCGAAACGTGCCAGAGGATGTGGTCGACCGCCTGAAGCTGCTCGCCGCGAAGGAGGGACTCTCGGTTTCGTCGATGGCGGTGCGGGAGTTGGCCGCATCAACCCGCCGGGTCCTGAACCCTGTCCTCCTGGGCGACCTTCCAGATCTGGGAATCGAAGCGGACGAGGTGTTGGCTGCATTGGATGAAGGTCGGCGCGATCGTTGATCGTCGTTGACGCCTCGGCGGCGGTACTTGCACTGCTGGACAAAGGCGATGCCCGTCGTCACCTGAGCACCAATCGACTTTCCGCACCACACTTGGTGGATGCAGAAGTACTCCAGACCATGCGCAAGCTGGTACTCCGAGGAACGTTGAGCGACGACCACGCCGAACAGTCTGTCGAACGGTGGAGGCGCCTCGAGGTACAGCGCTTCGCTCTGGTGGGCTTCGCTCCCCGCATCTGGGCACTCCGTCACGACATTTCGGCCTACGACGCTTGCTACGTGTCGTTGGCGGAGGCTCTCGAATGCCCACTACTGACCGCGGACGCTCGCATAGCCGCGGCTCCCGGCCCGGTGTGCCCGATCATCGTGCTGCGGGGCTAGGGGGGTTAGGTGTTAGGTGGCCTGGCGGGATGGCGAGCGTCCGCGGACAACGGACCGTCCGGGTTAAGAGCGGTAAAAATGGAGCCAAAATTACTATCATCTAACGGTTGGATATAGGCTAGTATGATAGTTAGTGAACCAAAGGGGGTATCAAAAGTGATCCGACCAAGAGGAAACCCCCGTGTGTGGCGCGTCTGCCAGGTTTGGGGTTACTGAATGGCCGTCACCCAGGACCGTCTCGAGGCCGCGATCTCGCAGGTGCTTGCCGAGATGGAGCGACGGTTTGCCGATGTAGAGCGACGGTTTGCGGAGCAGACCCGGTGGATAGTCGGAACGGGCATCGCTGTCGCTGCTGTCATCGTTGCGGCCACGAAACTCTGAGCCAGGTAATTGGTGGGGCGGTAGCCCATTCACCACTGACCACTGACCAGAACAAATCCCTCATCGGCCAGCACCCCGGACGGCCTGTTCTAGGTATGCTGCTACATGGACCTCTCCACCCTCGACCACGATCACCCGTCGTTCTACCTGAACCCTCATGAGGTGTTCACCCGCATCCATCAGGAGCAGCCGGTCCTGCACACCAGCGCCAAGGGCGGTTACTGGCTTCTGACCCGCTACGCGGATGTCCGGGCCGCCTTGCTGGACTGGAAAAGTTTCTCATCCGCGGGGCTGGCGCCGTCCCGGATCCACGCCCAGTGGCCACCCGAGGCGGCCATCGTCGAGCTTCCCGTTGGAAGCGACCCGCCCGAGCACACCAAGTACCGCGCCCTGGTTGCCCCATGGTTCGGGCGTGACCACGTGATGCCGCTGGAGCCCGCCCTCCGGAACGACGCCCGGCAGCTACTGGCGAAGCTGGCCGGGGCCGGCGGCGGGGACGCCGTGCAGGACTTTGCCCTCCCCTACGTGATGAAGGCGCTGGCCCGGTTCCTGGCGGTCCCGGTGAGCGACTCGGAACGGTTCATGGAGTATGCGGAGGGAACGTTCATGGGTCGAGCCTCCGGCCGGCCTGTGGCCGACCAGTCCCGCTACGGACTGATCGAGTACGTCCACGACCGGATGTCGGGGGACCGTGGGGGCGAGTCCAGCTACTTCTCGTTCCTCGCCGCCAGCCGCGTGAACGGCCGGAAGCTCAACGCCGAGGAGATCCTGGGCTTCGGGTCGCTCGCCTACCTGGCCGGGGTGGAAACGACTGTCAACGGCATAGCCAACAGCATGCACCACCTGGGCACGCATCCCGACGACCAGGACCTGCTGCGCAAGCCGACGGTGAACATGACGCTCGCCATCGAGGAGTTGCTCCGTATCAGAGCGCCGGTCACCCTGCTGGGACGCCAGACCATGACCGACGTGGAGATGGGAGGCTGCGTCATCCCGAAGGGATCGGCGGTCGCCATGTGCTACGCGGGCGGCAACGTCGACGCCACCACCTATCCCGACCCCTTGCGCTTCATGCTCGGACGGAAGGCAAGGCACCTGTCCTTCGGGACCGGTCGGCACCTGTGCCTCGGCGCCATGCTCGCCCGCCTGGAGATCAGGGTCGCTCTCGAGGAAGCCCTCGCCGCCCTGCCCCGCTGGGAGGTGACGACCGGGGGCGAGGTGGAACCGATGATCCTCCCCCGAGGCGAGTTGCACGGTCTCTGGCGCCTGCCGATCCGCGTGCGCGGCGCCGCCTGACCGGCTGGTATCGCGAGCGATGCCTGCCATCCAGACGGTTCTCGGACCGATCCCGCCCGAGCAAGCAGGGATCACCCTCCCCCACGAGCACCTGATCTGCGATCTGACCCTCTACATGGAGGAACCCGCCGACTCCGAGGCGGCGGAGTGGGCCACCCGACCGTTCACGGTCGACAACCGCTGGAGGATCATTGTCAACTGCAACACCAACCGGGACAACCTCCTGCTGGACGACCCGGATCTGATCGTGCAGGAACTCCGCCCGTTCACACAGGCAGGGGGGCGAACACTGGTCGACCTGACCACCCGAGGTCTCGACCCCCGACCCGAGGTCGTACGGGACATAGCCCGCCGGAGCGGCCTCAATATCGTGATGGGCGCCGGGTACTACATCGACGAGAGTCACCCGCCCGAGATGAGGGATCTGTCGGAGGAGGCCATCGCCGACGAGATCGTCACCCAGGTCACGAAGGGCTTCGGCGACACCGGCATGCGAGCGGGAATCATCGGGGAGATCGGGTTCCAGAGCGGAACCCCTGCCGAGGAGAAGTCCCTGCGAGGTGCAGCAATGGCCCAGCAGGCGACCGGCGCTGCTCTCAACGTGCACGTGCCCTTCGGCATCGGCATGCAGGACATCTGCTATCGGGCGGCGGCCATCCTCGCCGAGGCCGGCGCCGATCTGCGGCGGGTGATCTTCAGCCATCAGGACCTGAGCAGCCGGGATCCCGAGTACGAGGACCGGATGCTGGATCGGGGGATCACCCTGGAGGTGGACTGCTTCGGCATCGAGATGACAACCGAGGCCTACGGCGGTTGGGACTTCCCATCCGACCGGGAACGTATCGACGGGGTCGCGGCTCTGGTGGCGAGGGGCTGGGCCGACCAGGTTCTGATCTCGACCGACGTGTGCATGAAGTTCCAGTTGCGCGCCTACGGCGGCGACGGGTTCGGGCACATCCTCGACACCATCGCGCCCCGGATGCGCAGGGGCGGCATTCCTGATTCCGCCCTCGACAAGATACTCGTGGAGAATATGAAGCGGCTTCTGACCATGGAGGTGTCATGACCAACTTCTGGCACGGCTACGCCGACATGAGCCTTGTACCCGGCAACGAGGTCGTTATCAACCGGGGCGAAGGGGTGTGGATATACGACACCGACGGACGCCGGTACCTCGACGCCACCGCCGCGCTCTGGTACTGCAACGTCGGGCATGGTCGCCAGGAGATAGCCGACGCGGTGGCCAAGCAGATGGCACAGTTGGCGGCCTACTCGACGATGGGTTTCACCACCACACCTCCCACCGTGGAGTTAGCCGACCGATTGACGGGCATGGCCCCGATCGACGACGCGGTGGTGTTCATGACCACCGGAGGCAGCGACGCGATCGAGACCGGCGCCAAGCTGATCCGCAGGTACTGGAACGCGGTGGGCAGGCCCGAGAAGCGGATCATCGTGGCCCGCGAGTTGAGCTATCACGGCATGAACGCCTGGGGCACCGAACTGGGCGGCCTCGCCTCCAACAACGAGGGGTACGGAGGGCCGCTGGTGCCGCACGTCTTGCATGTACCCACGCACGACACCGGAGCGGTGGCCGAACTGTTCGAACGGGAGGCCGACCAGATAGCCGCCTTCGTCGGGGAGCCGGTCATCGGGTCGGGCGGTGTCGTCCCGCCCGAGGACGGCTATTGGCCCGAGATCGAACGCCTTTGCCGGGTTCACGACGTGCTGCTGCTCGCCGACGAGGTGATCACCGGGTTCGGAAGGGTCGGCCGCGACTTCGGCTGCCAGCACTACGGCTTCACGCCCGACGTGATCGCCTTCGCCAAGGGGGTGACGTCCGGGTACGCCCCTCTGGGCGGGATCCTCATCTCCCCCCGCATACGCGAACCCTTCTGGAAGGGCGAGGCCGCCTTCCGCCACGGCTACACCTACTCCGGCCACGCCGCCTCCTGTGCGGCCGCCCTGGCCAACCTGGCCATCATCGAGAGGGAGGACCTCGCCTCGCGGGTTGCGGGCCTCGACCCGGTCCTGGCTGGACGGGTAGGTAGGCTCGTCTCCCACCCGGTGGTGGACGGAACGAGATCCGCAGGCCTGCTTGCAGCCGTGGTCCTGTCCGAGGACGCCCTGCAGGAGGATCCGGGGCTGCTGGACGCGGTGGTCCGCGCTGCTCTGAAGCGGGGAATCATCACCATCGGGCTGCGGGGCGCCTACGGCGTCCTCCAGATATCACCCCCGTTCATCATCACCGAGGCCGAAATCGACCTGATGCTGAGCGGCCTGTCCGAGGCAATCGCCGAGGTCTCCGCCGAGCGAGGATTCGCCTAATGCAGGCTCGGCGGGACACGGACTGAGCACGGACCCGCCGGGTCCGCCCGCTCTCGGCGCGGCTCCTTGCCGGCCGCGGACGATGCGTTTCCGTGAGGCCGCTCGCCCGGGACGGGGCTTGTCCTGATCGCTGCGGTCCGGACCGCTCCGATGTTTGACCCGAGTTTGGCGGGTTGGAGGGGTTTGGTGGGGGTGGTTGGTTCGCTGACCT
>JAPPFW010000097.1 GCA_028821575.1 bacterium
CCACCCTGTGGATAACAAATCGCGAACTGTCCACGAAAGCGGGGCAACTCCAGTGTTGGTGGGCGGTGGTGATGAGGGGGCCGGTGGGCCAGGTTGGGGGGATGCGTATGGTGGTGCGGCGGGCGTGGCGTATGAGCCGGGCGGGGGTGTGCCACAGGGTCCAGCGCAGTGTTTTGGGTCTGGCTTTCGCGAGGTGTGTGTGTCTTGGAGGCAGAGGTGTTGGAACCAGCGGACGAGGGCGTCGGCCCAGGTGACCAGGGTTAGCCAGGTCTGGTTAGCGGCGAGGTTCGTGAAGGGGAAGCGGTTGGCGCCGCTGTCTTTGAGTCGGGCGATGTGGCCTTCTATGCGGGCGTGGCGGCGCATGTCGAGGTCGGCTTGTGGGGCTGGGGCGTGGCTGTCGGTCCAGTGTCCCCAGTAGCGCCATTCCAGGGTGGGGAACAGGGAGCGCTGCGCTCCGGGGTGGAGGGGTTCGCGTCGGACGATGAGGCGGGTGCCTTTGGGCCATTTTGTGGTGTTGACTAGGTCAGTGAGGTCCGCGACCCAGGCCCGCGGCTGTGGTGGTGGGCCGTCTCCCGGTGGTGGGGACTCGATGGCGGGCTGCCAGCATGGGTTGTCCACGCCTATGCGTTCTATAGCGTCTTGGATCTGGTTGGCTCCACGGGCTACGAAACTGAACCCGACGTTGCGTCGGCGGCATTCTTTAGCGAAGCCGGGTCCGGCAGCCGAATCCGCCCGGACCCTCACCTCCCGGCGGACCAGTCCCGCGTCGTCGCCCGGCCGGTGCCCGACCCCCATCACATCAGGCAACCCCCCAATCGCCCGGTCTAAGACATCGGTGTGGTCCCCAATGTCATTAGCCGCGGCGTTACCAGCCCGCAGCCGGACGGCCAGACACTCCCCCGTCCGATCAGAGAAGCAATAAATGGGGTGAAACCCGAAGCTGCGCCTATACGTCGCCGCCGCTCCCTCCTTGTTCTCCGAATGCACCTCATGGACAGACGAATCGATATCCAACACCACCCCCTCGACGCCGCCAAACCTGTCCCACACCCGCCGCCGGACCCCTGACATAGCCTCGGCCAGACCCGCCCGAACCTCGCTGCCGATGCCCCGCATCGTCCGATACAGCGTCGAATCCGACGCCACCGGACCGAACACCACAGGCTCAGAACGCAGAAACTCGATATCCGAACACGCCTCCCCACCACCAGCCAGCATCAACATCGCATGCACCAACAACGTTCCCCGATCATGAACCACCCCCGACGGGCCGAACACCGCAGACAGATCCCGACCTACCCCCATCCGATCCGCGAACCCACCCAACAACCACAACCCCCCATGGCCCACCAGACCCCCGCCACCAACTTCCAACCCCAAACGCGCCACACTGTTACCCTTCACCATACGGGTGCCCTCCTGCCTACGATCATGGACCACCACACACAGCCCATAATCGCAGGTCAGAAGGGCATTCCCGCGTCAAACCACCCACCAACCACCCTCACCCCATGAATAATCGGGGCTAGCCGCAAGACCGGTCGTTGTTGGCGTTCGCTTCATGCCACCGAAGGACGGTTCGGTCGGCGACGCCTCTACCTGGGTTTCATCGCTGAGCAACGGGATGAATGGACATTCTTCGGTACCGTCCGAGGAGAGGGCGCCGGAGCGGGCGCTGACCGCGGGACAGGCTGATCCCCTCCCGATCAGTCCGATCGAACAAATAGAGAGGCCCGCCTACTCACTACTTGAGATACGGATTCCGGCGCACCACCGCCGAGTTAGCCCAGCGCTTGCCTAATCCGAGATAACGACCGGCGTCGGTCCCGTACACGCCGGCAAGCACGAAGGCATAGATGAGATGATCGTCAAGGAACGGGTTGTGCTCGGGCGCAAAGGCCGCCAGCCACATCAACACGAGCAGGATGGCCCCCGTCACCGACGCTATCCGAACCCCGCAACCCAGCAGCAGAGCCAGCCCTATTCCCAACAGCCCGATCATGAACAGCCAATCCGCGAACGCGCTGCCTGACATCGACTGGAATACATCCTTCAACGGCCCCCGGGTCCCGAACTCGAGAAAGCCGCTGGTCGGGCTTCCGCCGTCAATCCAACCGCTGCCCCGTTCGGTGGCGAAACCCAACCCGAACAGCTTGTCAAGGAACGGCCACAAGAAGATCCATCCCATCATCAGCCTGAGCAGGCCCCAGAGGCGGTCAACGGCAGGCCACCGGTCATACGGACTCATCGTTCACCTCCTAACGAGCCGCTTCCGAGTCCCAACAGGAATATTACTGCCAGCAATATCTTATCCGGACATGAGTCCGGATAAGGTCCGGCCACCAAGATTCTCCTGCCGCCGCTCCGGGGAGGTGCGGGGCACCCGATAGGACGAGGTGGACTTGGACGAAGCGACGTGGACGATCCCGCCATTGCGGATGAAAACCGGCCGCCAACACCGCGTGCCCCTCCCTACCCGCGCTGTGGATGTGTTGACAGAAGCTCAGCGCTACCGAGACCACAGCGGCCTGGTGTTCCCCTCGGCTACGGGACGGGAACTGTCCGAACGCCACCCTGCCCAAACTGCTGCGGGAACACAACATCCCCGCAGTACCCCACGGCTACCGGTCCAGCTTCCGGGACTGGGCAGCCGAGCTAACCGACGCACGCCGAGAGATCTGCGAACTCGCCCTCGCGCATGTCAACAGCGACCGAGTCGAAGCCGCCTACCAACGAAGCGACCTCTTCGACCGCCGCCGCCAACTCATGGAGGATTGGGCCAACTACCTCCACAGCCAGGCTCCGGCTTCTGCGCTACTTCCAAACTGACCTGATCGGACCAGCCGGCGGGCAGGCCGACAACACCACTGCCACTCCCGTCGAGGGCCTCGGGGAGTTACTGCGAAAACCGCAGGCATCACCGACATCATACCTTAGCCGAACCGTCGCCACACGTCGCTACTAGGAAACGCGTTCATTCCGTCCATGGCTCAGGGTTGAAAGAGTGGGTGCATGACTTCAGTCGACAGGAACTCGTCGAGGACTAGGAAAGCTCGACCCAATCCGGAGAGATCTAGATTTAGGTGCCAGTGAGCTACCTCACCGTCGTCCCAAGTCGGTTGCAACCCGTACGCGCGTTGACCTTCAAGCCACTTGTCATAATCCACTGTGTAGAATAGTAGGTCTCCCTCCGCGTAGATTGCACAGTCTGCTTCGTACCGTTCCCAGATTGCTTCCTCGTCCACGGTGATGCTTGCCCAAGGAAACATACGAAGTAACTCGGCTGAGTAGTCGGCGCCCGGGAGAAAAATCCCCGGCCACCTATGCTTCTCGACAACCTCCCCATCCTTGTCCTGCGCCGTGAGGAGCAGCGACGCTCGTCCGGAGCTCTTGTTGATCCACTCTTGCAGCTTGACAGTCAGGCCACCTCCGTTGGTGAGGTGCTCCATCCAAGGCCGTGCCAGCTGGAGTTGACGTAACTTCAAGGTGTAGGCGTCGGCTTCCGTGGCAGCCCGGAGCACGGAGGCAGCTGAAGCATCAAGCCTGTTGGACTTAGGAACAGTAATCTTCCAGTTCTTACCGGTAGGTACTACGGTCTCCTCGGTCACCAACTGCCAGTACGCGACTACCCGATTGAGATCTACAAGGACGACTGCAACAGGGAGCGAGTGACCGAGCCAGTATCGAACGTGCTTTGCCTCCGGACGAAAGATAAACCCGTCTGAAGTCGACTCCCTGAACCAGCTCTCACCACTCTTGACTTGTAGAGCCAGCAACTGACCGGTGGCCGTATTCGCCTGAACGATCTCGATATGAGCGTCGATGCCCGTGTCAGCGTGCGGTTGCGGTCGAAGTATCCACCCGAGCTGTTCACCAACGATGAATTGCACGAGGCCGACGCCGGAGTCGCCGGTCAGCAAACTCTTGGGAGCTTCCATGGTCGTCTACTCCACTCCTGTCAGGACGTAGCCTTCAAGGACCAATTGTCGCTGGCAAGCCTCATTGCTGCTGAATCACTATAGGAAGGACACACGTCGAGCGCTCACTCTTCTTGCCAGTAGAGTCCATTCTTGGTGTGCGGGGTGTGAGGGTTCCTTTGGTTTAGGTGACCACCGCGTCAGCCTCACAGGGTAGTGAGCTGAATCAGGCCCGCTGTTACGAGGCAGTCGCGACGTGACTCGACAGCCGGGCGTCAGCACCCCGGCTGTGCACCGTGTGGCGCGGCACCAACCGCCAAACGCCCGTGCCCTCATCGGGTCCGAGTTGGCCACCACTTCCGCCGGAACTCGGGACGGATACCGGTACTGCACGAGACCCTCCTTTACTGGTTAGCACACCCCCGATTCGAGACTCCGACTCCCGGAAAGGTGGGTAATCATCGAACGCCCACCGCAGCGAGCCAATCTCACAACAGAGTCGGTACCCAGATGCAACCCGGGAGTTCAGGGCACGGCTCGGAGGCTTTGTGCCGGTGCATGTGGCGCCGGTAGTGGAGTCCATTCTTGTGGTGTATGGGGGGTGAGGGTCCTTTGATTTAGGTGAC
>JAPPFW010000050.1 GCA_028821575.1 bacterium
CTACGTCTCGACAACCACGAAACAATACGTCCCCAAGACGAAACGTAGCTGACGGTTACCCAACTCCTGACTTCACAACACCGGGAGCCCATTAGATTCTCCGGCAAACCCGGGGCGGTACAGGTAGGGGCGGCGTTGGCGTTGGTGGTTTGGTCGGTTGCTGGATGTGTGATGTCCTGACCCTGACCGTCGGCTGGTTGTCGGGTTGGTTGCTAAGACGGACACGAACCCATTCTTTGTAACGATGAGGGAGGCCGCGTTCAGCTCAGCCGGGCCGAAGAGTTAGGTGTTGAGCTGCGCGCTTTTGCGGGCAGCTACGACGGGGACTGGGAGACACAGGTTGAAGCGGTGGAGGGTCTGGTCGCCGCCGGTGCTGTCTGTATTCTCATCACTCCTTCGGATCCGGCTGCCCTGGCCGAGGTTGTGAGAAGGGCGCGAGAGGCTGGTGTGTTGGTCATCGCGCTAGATACGCCCTTCGACCCGTCGGGGACTGTTGACGCCACTTTCGCTATGGACAACTTCAGGTCCGGTGAGTTGATCGGTATCTGGGCACGGGCGATGACTGATCTGTCGGTACCTGATGTCAGGATCGTTACATAGGACGGGTCCGAGGCACAGATCACGGTGGATGTTTTACGCAACCAAGGTTTTCTGAGTGGTAACGGTATCGATATCAGAGACCCCATGAAGGATGTACGACGAGGAGGACCCCCGCATCGTTGGGCGCGGTGCCACCGGGGGTACGGCAGCAGGGGGACGTGCCGTGATGGAGGACCTAGTTCGGCAGAACCCGGGAATCAACGCCGTGTATGTGGTCAACGAACCCACGGCAGCGGGCGTATTCGCAGCGTTGAAAGAAGTGGGCAAGGAAAACGACGTTCTGGTGGTTTCGATCGACGGAAGTTGTGAGGGGGTGGGCCGGATCGCCGCAGGCGAGATTGAAGCTACTTCGATGCAGTATCCCCACAGAATGGCGATCCTCGGAATCGATGCGGTAGTTGAATACTCCAAAACAGGTAGGAAACCTCGGGGTTTCTACGACACGGGCGTGATGCTGGTTACCCAACACCCGGCTGCGGAAGTCACCTCTATTACTGCTGAACAGGCACTGAACGAATGCTGAGCATGACCCTCCCGAGCAGCCACAGCGCGTAAGGAACCCAGACAAGTCTGGATAGTACCAACAAGCCTCCCATCTGTGAGCTTCCGCCGAGTTATCGTACACACATGCACCTCGGCGCCGGGCAGCAGGAGCTGTGATGATCCACTATTAGAATGAGGTTGCGCTCTGCAGGGGAGGGGTGTAACCTACGTGTTGGAGTCCGTTGAGACTCAACACGGTCGCAGCCTGTCGAAAAGCCGGGCATCTCCAGCCGGATTCACCTACAGGCTCATTCTGATCTGGCCCGGGATGCGCACCACGGACATCTGGGGCTGGTGTTCGCCGCACCAGTCTTTGGCACGAGTAACCGGCCACGTAGGGGCCGGTGGGTATCTGCGGCATTGGCCCTCCCCGCTGGGTACCTCAACAACGGGGGCATGAAGCCACCAGGTGCAGGTGTGACACGCAGGCTCAGCCAACGTAGTGCCCCTCCCTCCAGGCCACTACCCGGATAAAAACCCTAAACGGGCATGACCGACGGCGTCGAGTCGGCCCGAGCCATAGGCTGTGGCCAACAAGGAGAGGCTGCGCAGCCTCACAGTTCTCATCGACGGATCGCCAACCGTTCTGTGGCCAGACGGTTCATGCTGACGCCTGCTTCGGCTGCGTCCATCGCCAGGGCACGATGGGTCTCAGGGGGGACACGAAGGGTGAGGGTCCCGCTGTATCGTCGTGTAGATAGCGGCTCCGGGATCGGGTCGCCCCCCTTCTGCAGGCTGTTCACTGCGAACGACACCACATCCCTGATGCCTGCAAAAGCCCCTTCAGGAGTGTCGTCCAGGTGGCTCAGCAACCCGAACTCCGCACACAGGCCCACGTACATCTCATCTTCAATGGACCAGATTACACGGTAGGTATAGCGGTCGTGTCCGTTCATCGTGACTTCTCCTCCAAGTTGTCGATCGCCTTGATCACCTGTCGTACCTGATACGGCTTGGCCATGCCCCTCACAGACTGGATGTTGACCAGCGGCTCACCCTGCCAGGGCGTCTTGTAGAACAGGTGGCTGCCTCTCGACCTAGGCTGCCCGAAGTAGTGGTCGCAGATCTTGCGGAGGTCATCGAACCGGACGTTCCTGGGGTTCCGCCTGATTCTCGTCAGTCCCTTATCCATCTGGGTATGATAGCAATAATGCAACCAAATGGGTTGGTAAGGACAGCACAAGGGAGATGGACGCTGCCAACGTCGGGTGAATACTGAGCCCACGCGCAGTTGATTGCGTGAGCTTCGAGGCGTTACTCACCGAGGCCGTCAACCGGCCTGCCCCGCGGCTGATGAAGCCGTGGCTAGGCCAGGTTCATCACGGCGACTGCCTACACGCGATGATGGGTGCTCCTGTTGACGATCGTTGAAATTCACTCATACTGGATTGCCCCGTTTGTTGGGGGGTCACTGCGATGATCGGGGTGGCCCCCGGGACCGGGGGGGGGTGGGTCTGACCCAACTGAAATCCGGCGCGTGCGTTGCCTTGCTGGGGATCTGTCGGCCTGTCCCCCCGATCTAGGGGCGGGGGTCTGGCTTCGAAGCGGATGTGACCTGATAGACACCCCAGGCGCGCCCCAGGCGCGCAAATGTCAAGCTGCGGCCCGGTCGAGGGCGGCTCGGTGTGCCCAGGCGGTGTGTTCGTCGTAGGGGGTTCGGTGTTTGAGGCAGCCGTGGAGGATCCCGACGAGCCGGTTGGCGAGGGCTCGTAGTGCTTGGTGGTGGAGGTCGCCGGCGGCTTTTCGTTGGTCGTAGAACTCTCGGGCGCCTGGGCTTCGGATTAGCCCCGATTCTTCATGGATTGGGGTTTGTCGGGCGAAAGGAGTGGGAGCCTTGGAGTCCTGACCTGGGACTATGGCTATATAGGTACCCGTCTTGGTCTACGCTGGGCACTCACCCGCGGGGTGACGGTTGGCCGGTACGCGATGACGAGGTTGACGTGGCGTTATGTGCGTCGGCGTGCCGGGCACATGAAGATTCAGGGTTAGGGAACAGAACGCCCAAAGGTCGGGGGCGTCGTAGAGACGCCGGTTACGGACGTGGCGGGCGATCACGGTGTGTTTACGACCTGACGCGACGGTGATGGGCGACGTTCCGGCGTAGTTCCTGGGGGACTTGGCGCTGGTGTAGCGGTCGGGGTCGCACCTCGAACTCACCAAGCGCCCGGGTGCCGAGCACAGTACCGAGTCCTGGTTGCGAGTGGTAGATGACGGCGTCCGGGTGCTGCTCAAGACGGGTCTGGAGGGCCGCTTCGAGTTCGGTGATCTGGCGGTTGGTCTCGGCAATGATCCTCACCAGTGGCCCAACAGTTGCCCCGTATGCGTCCGCGACCGCTGGGGGTGCGCTGAGGTGGGCGCCTCGGAGGCCCTGCTGTATTTGGTGGGCAGCTTTGTCTAGGGTGCGTCGCCGTCCGGCGGCCTTGAGCGCTGCTCGGATCTGGGGCAACGTTAGGCAGGCACCCAGGCTGGGAGTCGGAGCCTTACCTAGGATCGCCAGGGTGTCGCGACCTGCCAGGTCGGAGAAGGTTTCCAGCGCTGCCGGGTAGTACTCGCGCAGGGCGTTGCGTAACTGGTTGGTGTGACGCACCCTGGCCCAAATCAGGTTCTGATGAGCCCGGGCCACCACCCTTGATACCGTCTGATTCGGGGCTGTCACCGGCCACCGCACGATGGTTGTGCCGGTCGGTTCGTACCAGATCAGCTAACAGCTTGGCGTCGCCGCGGTCTGATTTCGCTCCGCCCAGGCGGTGACGGTCCCGGTAACGGGACACAGCCTTGGGATTGATCGCATACACCAGATAGCCCGCCCCAATGAGGGCGGCGACCCACAACCCACGATCAGTCTCGATGCCTACCACCACCTCAGCCGCCTCCGATGTGTGTTTGGCGACCATCTCATGGAAGCGGGCCACACCATCGAGGCCTTCTGATGGTGACCGGGTTTTGGAGTTAGCTCACTTGGATCAGTGGCGCGACAGCTATGTTGTTGTCGTGGTGGATTCTCTCGTATTCGATCGGTGTTCGCATCCCGAGGGCGGTGTGGCGTCGTTGCCGGTTGTGGAAGATTTCGAGGTATTCGAAGATAGCGTTGGCCAACTCGATGCGGGTGCGCCATCGCCGCCGGTCTAGGAGTTCGACCTGCATCCGAGCCCAAAACGATTCCATCAACGCGTTATCGAAAC
>JAPPFW010000044.1 GCA_028821575.1 bacterium
AACCACTAGCTGGTGTCAAATAAAACACTCCTCCGGCGAACCCGGGGCGGTTCACTCCGGCGAAACCCGGGGCGGTTCACACCCGGGAAGACACACAAACATGGTAAGGGGCCCACCCCCGCAACCCGGTCGGCAGTTTTTCGCGTTCTCGGTCTGCCGGGCCGCCTGCGGGCGTGGTCGGTACGTTGCGGGTGTCTGTAACGAATCAAGGAGTTAGGACGCTAGGGACCGGTCTAGGGGTCTGATCCGTGCAACGTCCGCTGTTTCAGCTTGTGTAGATCATCTGAGGAACTCACCGGTACCGCCACCGGACTGATCCCTGCCACCCGGGAACCAGGCACGCTGGGGGCGTTCGCCTAATCCAATGGATGAGTAACGCCGTATGTTCCACTACGCTTGGGCCGTGGGAGATCATCCTGCGAGGGGGATGTCGATTCCCGGAGGTATTGGATTGAGCAGGCCGGAGCGGGTCGGGACATGAGGGAACTCACCTGGCGTTCGGCCGTGATCCTGACCGCGCTGGTGGTCGCTTCGTCGGTGGCGATGTCCGGCCCAGGCATGGCGATCCAAGGCAAGGCTGACAACCTCCCTTCCTCCTCTGCCTGCGTGGGTCCTGCAACCGTATCGGCGGGTTTCGCCGATACGGTCGATCACTTCGCCGAGAAGGCCGTCGACTGCCTCGCCTACTACGGGATAACGCTTGGCACCGCCGCGGGCCATTTCTCCCCCGACCGGCTCATCACCCGCGCTCAGATGGCCCTATTCCTCGTCCGGGCGGCCGGTCCGGTGGGCTTGAGCCTGCCCACGCCATCGAGCCAGGGCTTCTTGGACATCCTGAACGAGAGGCCGGACGTCAAGAATGCGATCAACCAGATCGCGGCGCTCGGCATCACGAAGGGGACGTCAACCACCACCTTCCACCCTGACGTTCACATGGACCGTCGGACGATGGCACTGTTCCTCTACCGGTTCCTCCGGCTGATCCCGCAGGGACCGGGCGGGACCGACGCGGCCCTGGTGACGCCCGACGATACATCGTTCGAGGATGTGGGCGACGAGGACGATGCGGTTGTCGACGCAGTCGGCGTGCTCTACGAGATGGGGGTAACCACCGGTAGGACTGCGACGAAGTTCTTCCCCGCGGGGTCGGTGTCCAGGGCCCAGATGGCGCTGTTCGTGACCCGAGCACTCGCGCACACCAACGCCCGGCCGGTCGGGGTGAGCGTCCAGAGCCAGGCTAATGTCGTGTCCAGCGGGGACACCCTCGAGGTGTATGTCTCGGTGAGGGCGGCCGGTTTCCAGCCCCGGTCCGAAAGGCTCGTCGACATCTTCACCACCCCGGCGAGGGATCCCTACGGCTCCTTCGATTCGGAAGGAGCCTGCCTCTCGGAGGTCGAGCCGGCGTTCGGGGGAAGAGTTTGCACGATCGACAGGGACGACCGGCGCCTAGATGACATGGGGAACGTGGTGATCGTCCTCGAACCAACCGACGACAAGCTGCTATGGGCTTGGGCGGGATCCGTGGGTGAGCAGTTCCAGGCCAACGAGACCGAGTCGGCGTCGTTGAGGATAGAGGTGATCAAGCCGGCTACAGCCGTGAGGGTACGCGACGACATGAAGCTGACAGCCACCATGCTGAAGCTGGGCGACGCAGCGGAGTTCGAGTTCCAACTGGTTGACGACGGCGGCCGGCCGGTCGCAGAGCCCGGTGTGCGGATCCAGCTCGTCAGCACCTATGAGATCAACGGGGTGAGCAAACGGACCAACATACGCACCTACCGGACCGACTCCGACGGGAGGGTGATCGTCTCCTTCCCCGGTGAAGACCCTGACCGCAGCAGCGACCACGACACTATGAGTCTCGACCTCGATGTCGCCAGCCAGGCGCTGGAGGTTGTGGACCGGACCAAACTGCGAGTGGTTGCCAACGACGCCGATGATACGAAAGACGCCCTGATTGTCTGGTCCGAGCAAGTGCCTGCCGCCTCCGTCCTGCGGCTGCGCCAGACCGCTGCCTACAGCGAGTTGCCCGCCTCGGGACCCGATCCGCTAAACGTTGTGAGGGTGACCCTGACGGACCAGTACGGTGATCCCGTATCCGGTGCCACGGTCACCGTCTCGTCCAACCAGGAGTCTGGGCTCGACGCGACCGGGGAGGCCAGGGAGACCGATGCCGGCGGTGTCGCCACCCTGCGGTACCCGTGGAACAGCACCGAGCCTGCGACGGAAGAGATCTCGGCCAAGACTGCCGACGGCGTGACGGCACAGCCTGTCAGCCACTACTGGGCGGTCCCCCGTAGGGGAGGCACTTCGGCGCTCGGTGTTCCTATCCTATTCGGCGACACCGTTCGCAACGTCATCCTGCACGATGTGGTGGCCCCGTTGGTGCTCCACTATGACGGCAACGACCGCTTCTCGATACGGAACGTGGTCGTGACGATGGAAGCGTTCGAGGAGGCCTTAGCGTCCGGTAACTACCAGCGGGTCAGCTACAGCCGCTATTTCTCCGATCCGACCGAGGTGAGCCAGTTCGATCTCACGAACACCAGGATTTTCGACACCGCCTAGCGGGTCGGCTTCTCGCGACCGATCGTTCCGAAGAGTCGGAGGCAGAGTGCCGATCTGGCCCGGGACGGGTCAGGCGGCTGCTCCGCCGGCCTGTGAGGCCGCCAAAGGTGCGCCGCCTATCCCAAGGTCGGCCGATCCCCCACTGCCACCACCAGGGACCGAAGCCGAAGGCCGAACGCGAGAGACCTACGCGCAGGGCCGGCCTTCGTCTTGGAGAAGACCGCTACCGGCTTCGTGGTGACGGTCGAGGGAGGACTCCGCCGTTGGAGCAGGTAGCTCCCGACATCCCCATCGGACCCGAGCGGCCCTATTCGAGGTCGTTTCTCCGACGTTGGCGACGACGCCTGGTAGCGCCCGAGGCCGGGGCGGTTGGCCATCGTGGCGACGTGGGCTGTGATGAACGCCTGACCTCACCGCACCCGCGAAAACGTGCCGGATCGCCGGGTTTGGTATATGAAAATGATTATCAAGGAATGTCTTCTCTGATTTGCCACCCTTTGGCGCTCTGGTCTGGTATTTTTGCGCCACCCGTAGTTCGCGCTCTTGTCTGCCGGAGGGGCCCTCAGGCCGTCCGTTTCGGGCAGGAAGCCGGTTGGCGGTCTGCACAGAGATCCGGATAAGGGGTCGGTTTGAGGAGTTCGGTACAGGCTGGTCCGCTGTTCCAGCGGCTTAGATTCACGTATCAGCTGTGAAAGGAGTTGACCAACTGCTTTCAGACGCTATGAAGACGCGCTACGAGCGGGAGTGGGCCCGGTGGGAGACCTGGGCCTCGTCGCACGGGTATTCGCCGCTTCCCGCCGAGACGGCCCATGTCGCCGAGTACGCGATGGGCCTGCTGGCGCTGGGGGCTGCGCCGTCGGGTGTGGGGATGGTGCTGTCCTCCATCCGGTGGCGTCACCGTGTCGCGAACGCCGACCCTCCACCCGACAATGACCGGATACCGGCAACCTCGAGCGCTCCCTCCGAAGGGGAGCCCATCACCCGGGCCGACGCGGCCGCCCTGATCGAGGCCACCAGCCTGCGGAGGTCCTACCGCGTGGGGATGGGCGTCCGGCGAGAGCGGCAGTCCCGCACCAACAAGCGTGCCGTCATCGACTCGGTCATCATCGGACTGGTGTGGGAGACCCTGGCCACGGCCGTCGAGATCGCCAGCTTGGAGTGGACCAACGTGGATCTGGCCGGACGGAGCGTGCTGTACGCGGAGCGGGGTGGCTGGTCCCCCGTCTCGGAGGGGCTTGCCCACCGGCTCACGCTGCTGGCCGAGTTCCGGAACAGCACCACGAGTGTGGTGGGACTCTCACCCGCCTCCGTACGGCGCCGGGTAAGGGAGGCCGCCGAGTACGGAGACCTCGGCTCCGGCTGGTCGCTGCGCCGCCTCCGGACCGGCGCGGTCCGGGCCATCGCCGCGCGCGGGGCGTCCATGGCGGATGTCACCCGAGCCGGCGTGTCGCCGCCCGGCACGGCCGGGAGCGAGGCCACCGGAGTGGGTGAAGGCCTCGCTGCCCACCTGGACGACTCGCCGGTACCGCAACCCGACTGAGCGGTCTCCGGCCGGGCTTCCCCATCCGGGACGCCGCCGTGACCATGGACGTCTTCGGAGAGGCACTGGTGTCCGGCAACTACGGGCGGATCAGCTACAGCGGTACTAGGGCGTGTTCACTCTAAATTACACTAATGTGATATCATTATCATATGG
>JAPPFW010000063.1 GCA_028821575.1 bacterium
TGTCGACAATGCGCCCCTGTACCTGTTCACCGATGACTCCCCGAAGGCTCCGGCCGGTTGTCACCATGTGGGTGAACTCGACAGTGAGCCCGTCCGACTCGCGGAAGGCTTCCTTCCACTGCGGGCAGGTGGTCGCACCGCGACGCACAAGGCCCTGAAAAATCGTCTCGGCTGCGTTTTCGTCAAGCCGTACCTTCACGGTGGCACAGCCCGACAGGTCCCCCAAGGACATGAGATCCTCCGGAACGTGTACTTGCTGCCAAGAGGACACCGGGAACGGCGGCCGCCTCGGCGCGTAGACGGTCCCAACCATCCAGGACATCCCTTCCAGCAGCGTCGACCAGAAACCAGACCGGCGCCTCGGGCTGACCCTGTAGGCCCGGGCGAGGCGGATCAGGGCAGGAGCTTCCGCACCGGTGACGCGACATCTTCGGCAAGCTCCGGTGCCCCGGATAGCAGTACCAGAGACAGCCGTCGACGAAAACGGCCACCCTGATCCGGATGAACACGATGTCGGGTCGGGTACGACCGACTCCGGGCAGCGGCCGGTCCACTCGGTATCGAAGACGACGGCGGTGTAGTTCGCGTCGGAGGGCCATCTCAGGTGCGGTATGACGTTTGCGGACCCGGCTCATCTGCGCCGACTCCGCGGCTGATGGTGGACTAACTGCAACACCGGGTCAACAGTAACCAATGCAGGATCCGTTATCCCGGTTGCCTCCTCAACAGCCCGCCCTCATCAAACCCCGCCGTCGTACACAGACCGACTAGGGGGAACACAACCACAGGACCGCGTACCGGCGCGTACTCCCACGCGTACTCCGGCGCGTACTGCTGCGCGTACTCCGGGCTCTGAACAGGGGCCGTACGACACGGGGAATGACGAACCGGCTCGTGATCAAGGCTGTCCGGTTATGGCCGTGGTGGCCGCTGCCGTGATGATGAGCAGCCCTGCCGACCGTGGGGGGACCAGACATGTCTGCGGGCAGTTCGGAACGGTTCGTGGTCGAGTCCGACTACATCTGATGTACCTGAGGTGGGAACGTTCCGCCTACAGGATCGGGTGTTGGTGTTTCCACATACGGGATCGACAAGTGGGGTGCCGTAGTCTGCTGGTCGCAGGGGATGATTCGCGGCGGGAAGACTGAAGCGTGCCCGCGGGGCCGGGTGGTGCCCCCTCTGGGTCGGGGAGTTGAGACCGGAGGAAGTGGCCGCATCCAGAGACCGTTCTCGGGCTGACCGACGGGTACAGCCTGGGCCGAGCACGTCTAGCGCAGCGCGTGATGATCTCCTGATATTGGATGGTCGTGTTCACTGTGTCCCCAGTTCGAGCTACATCCCTGGGCGCTGGTTGGACAAGTGGCCTAGCAGGTAGCTCCTAGCTAGGTTTGAGGGGATGCGTAGAGGCGACCATCGCAGGGTCCGGTCCGGCTGGCGTCGATTCTTGGTGGAGGAACCATCGACGGTGGATCTTCTGGACTGGGGGGACATCCGCGAGCAGGTCAGGATCATCGGAGACGCCCGGTCGGTTAACGGGCGTCCCGTCCGGGATGCCCTTGTCGGGATCTCATCCTTGCTCTATTCTGCTCAACATGCGGGGGGCGGCACACCCAGCCGCGGGGACCTCCATGTCATGGACCAGATAGTTGCGGCTGCCAGAACCGTCAGCGACGCGCTCGCAGAACGGTTTGTCCTCCCGGCTGTGCACATGGCCGTCACAGGCCCGGCCCACGGTCCAAAACCCAGCGACGCGATGACAACTCACCTGTGGAAGCCGCTGGGAAGGCTGTGGACGGCTCCGCTCTCTGGCTCTGCCAGTGCATGGGCCCTCTGGGCGGAGGAGACCGGCAACGCCAGGGTATGGGATCGTCAGATCCGGTACGAGTCCCCCGACATAGCGTCGCGTGTTGTGGTCGACTCGCTCGAGACCGCCGACGAACTCGTCGGCCAGAGCACGTTCGTAGCTGTCGCTCACAACCTGGAACGCGCTGGCATCAAGCGGGTCGACTTCTCCTGGCGATGCGTGCTCGAAGCCGAGTGCAGCGCCCTGCAGGGAGAACGAGACGCCACGGCGTACCCCTCCGCTCTAGGAACTGAGAGTTCACTGTGGCTGACCAGGCCCGAGCCGGTATCCGAACTCCACGTCACCACAGCCCCCAGCAGCAGCCGCCCAGAGCCCGGATGGTTCAACTATTGAACCTCCGTGCGCCCACGGCACAGCTTGCCTTGCTGATACGGGCGGTCGCCGCCTGTGGATCAGCAGACCGTTCGCCGTGCACGCCAGAGACCACACGGCTCGTGCTCTGTGTGGTAAAGAAAGCGGCGCGACGGCCAGCGCCGAACGGATGGTCATAGCCGGCACAAGCCAAAGCGAACAGTGGCTGTCGGTACTCAACGACCAGGAGTGGGCCACCCTAGCGACGCCCCTCGGAAAGCTCGCTCCTTGGACCGTCCAGGCATAGCCACGACACCCAGCGGCGGACGCGGCCGAACGACCCGAACGCGCTACCCGACCCAACTACGGGCCGGTGCGGACACCGAAGGGACGCTAGTACGGCCGGAACGCGTCATAAGTGGTCTGTCCCCGCCAGACTCCGGTCCCTCGGCTACCCACCCCAGCCTGACCGCCCCCAGCCTGAACCGCCTAACTCGCGCTCTTCTTCGACAGGTTCGATGGACGTCCCGGGCGGCCTTCGCAACGTGTAGGACCGCTACGCTCGGCAACCCCGCAACTCGACGTAGTCACACAGGATCGCCGACCCAGACCAGCCGGGCATACCACTTCGAAATCGACCGACCACCATGTCCCCCTCGTGGTTCCCAGGGCCCGGTTCGTAGTCGTCCGAGCATAGGCAAAGAACACCGCCGGCAGGCGGCGGCCTGTGCCTGCTGCATGACGGGGAGTGGGTCGCGTTCGACACAGCCAGAGATGCTCAACCGGCTCTACTCGGATGTTGTCGATCATCGAGAATCATTCACAGTGGAGGTGAACCGCGCCGGTTACCCCGAAGACTCTCCGACAAACCCGGTAAGGTTCAGACGTGGATGGGGTGCCATGATGACCGGACTCGCCGCCGTGCCGCTCATGGGTCTCGTCTACTGGCGGGTAATGGGTTACCCGGTCGGAAACGATGATGGGCAGCGGCTCCGTCGGTGCGATCCCTTGCCAGACACTGGTGGGCCGCTACTTCCATCCTTACGCCGCCCCAGCGGAGAGGCCAAGGACCAGGCTATCAAGCGTCTTGAACAGGCCGACCCCGCTGACCCTGAGAGGAATCTTGAGGCGGCGACGTAGGAGTACCCGATGCTCTTCGACGACTTCTAGCCTGTCCTCAATGCGCTCGTCCGACAACGTCCGCTTACCCCGGCCGGTCAGGACGACGAAGACAGTGCATTCTGGACGCGTAGTCGCATCTCAGCGAGGTTCTCGGGCAGCTTGTCAAAGTCGAATCGTTCGTGCAGGCGGGGTATCACGAACCTTCCTCCCGCATAGACGTCGAACACACCGTTGTCGTTGCGCAGCGTGTTGTAGTACATGTCGGGAACCGGTGTTCCGGGACTGAGCCGGTATCGGGGCTTGTCCGTGGCCACTGGTCCCGAGAGGAACAGCAAGACCTCGTCACCTGGGCGCAGGCGTGTCAGATTGTCGGCGACGAATCTCTGCGCGTCGTAGCCAACCAGCGTGACAGTCGCCCCGGCCTCTCCCTTGAGGGTCTCGGATACTTCTACCGTGTTGAAGGCAATCGGATCGGCGTTTATCCCGACGATCTTGTAGTGGATCGACTCGATGAAGTCCACCGTTGCGCATCTCTTGCCTCGGGTCCATCGGGTAACCGTACCGACGACGATGAGATCTGCCTTCTCCGCCAGTTCCTCGACCGACTCGTATACCGGCCCGCTAATGGATCCATAGACGGGCAAACGACCAACATCACACCGATCACCTAGCCACGCTGCTATCAAGACGATGACCACAACCGGCAGCCAGATAAAACGAACAAACGCCTTCGTGGTCGGCAGCTTCATCGTGAAGTGGAGTCCACTCTTGTGGTGTGCAGGTAGGGGGTCATGCTACTAGAAGCCCCGGGGGGGGGGGGGGGGGGGGGGTTTTTTGGGTTTTTTTGGGACCCGGGGGCGCCCCGGTTAAGGCGCACCCCAACCGGGGGGGGTTGTGTTGTGGGGCCCCAAAGGCGCCCCCCCCCGGCGGA
>JAPPFW010000064.1 GCA_028821575.1 bacterium
GATGGTGGATGGTGGATGGTGGATGGTGGATGGTGGATGGTGGATGGTGGATGGTGGAGCTCTAACACATCACCAATCACCAATCACCAATCACCAATCACCAATCACCGCTAGCCGGGTCCGAAGATCAGGGCAACGTTGTGCCCGCCGAACCCGAAGGAGTTGGTCATGGCGAAGTCGACCTGCGCTTCTCTGGCCTCGTTGGGTACGTAGTCGAGATCGCACTCAGGATCCGGCGTCTGGTAGTTGATCGTCGGAGGTATGACACCGGTGTTCATCGCCTGGAGACAGAATATGGACTCGATCGCTCCGGCACCTCCCATGAGATGGCCGCTCATCGACTTGGTGGACGAGACGGGAACGGACCGGGCGGTCCTGTCCCCCAGCGCTTGCTTGATCGCCAACGTCTCGGTGACATCGTTCGCCTGAGTAGACGTACCGTGGGCGTTTATGTAATCGAGTTGCCGCGGCTTCAGGCCCGCGTCATCAAGGGCCACCTGCATCGCCCTCGCCGCACCCCGCCCCCCCGGCTTCGGAAGCGTCACATGGTAGGCGTCGGATGTCATGCCGTAGCCGATCACCTCTCCGTAGATCATGGCCCCCCGATCGGTTGCCCTATCGCGGGCCTCGAGGACTAGGCAGGCCCCTCCCTCGGACATCACGAACCCGTCGCGATTGAGGTCAAAGGGACGGGATGCTCCCTGCGGATCGTCGTTGCGCGTGCTCAGGGCGCGGCTCTTGTTGAAGGACCCGATTCCGAACTCGCAGATGGTCGCTTCCGCGCCGCCCGCCAGCATCACGTCGGCCGCTCCCCTCCGGATGATCTCCGCGGCATCGCCGATGGCATTCGCCGACGCCGCGCAAGCCGTGACCACGCACGTTACCGGCCCCCTCATGTTGAAGCGGATCGATGCGACACCCGCGGCTTCGTTCGGAATGATCATCGTCACAGCCAGCGGGCTTATGCGCCGTGCCCCCCGGCTCAACATCACTTTCAGTTGCGTATCGAAGGACAGCATCCCACCCAGACCCGACCCGACGATCACTCCGGCCCGGTCGGCGTCGGCCTCGTCGGCTACGAAGTCCAAGCCTGCATCATCCATCGCCTGCTGGGCTGCTCCGATGAAGAGTTGAGCGGATCGATCCAGACGCCGTGCCTCACGTTTGATGATCACTGACTCCGGATCCCACTCTCGAACCTCGCCGGCGAACCCTGTCGCCACGCTGGAAGAGTCGAACTGGGTAATAGGTCCGATACCCGAGCGGCCGGCCATGGCGGCGTTCCAGGTCTCGGCTACCGAATGGCCGAGGGGAGTTATGGTGCCCATTCCGGTCACCACCACCCTCCGAAACTCACCACGCATCGAACACTCCAGCGCCGGTGGCGGCTAACCGAGCTTGGCGAGCACCAGGTCGACCGCTTGACCCACCGATGTGATGTTCTCCGCTTCCTCGTCTGGAATCCGGACCCCGAACTCGTCCTCAAGCGCCATTAGGAGCTCGACCACGCCGAGCGAGTCCACCTCCAAGTCCTCCTCGAACAAGGCCTCGTCATTGATCTTGGAGGCATCCAGGCCGAGTTCCTCCACGAGTAGATCCCGCATCTTCGACTGGACTTGCGAGCGATCCATCTTGCCGTCTCCCTTGGTGTGCTTGTCGTCGTCAGTCTCTATTCACAGGGCAAGTCCGCCGTCGACAACCAGCACCTGCCCTGTTATGTATGACGCTTCATCCGAGGCCAGGAATCCCACAGCCGAAGCAACCTCCACCGGCCTCCCCAGCCGTCGGAGGCTAGTGCCAGAGCGTACCCGCTCGACGACCCGCTCCTCCAACCCGGCCGTCAGGTCGGTCTTGATGAATCCCGGCGCCACGACGTTAACCGTGATGCCTCGTGAGCCGACCTCCTTGGACAGCGACTTCGAGAACGCGATCACCCCCGCCTTGGAAGCCGCATAGTTGGTCTGCCCGGGGTTACCCGACACCCCGGCTACCGATGCGAGCGACACGATCCTTCCCCACCGGCCCCGGAGCATACCCCGAATAACCGCCTTGCTACACAGGTACACGGACTTGAGATTGACGTCCATCACCCGGTCCCACACGTCTTCGTCGAGACGGACGAGCAGGCCATCCGCCGTGATACCGGCGTTGTTGACCAGGACCGTGGGGCGACCGAAGCGGTCTTCCACTTGGCCGAATAACCTCTCCACGTCTTCGGAGCGACTGACATCGGCCTTGAATGCCGAGGCCTTCCCACCGTTGGAGCGGATCTGTTCCACAACCTGTCGGGCGGTATCCTCCCTCGCCGCATAGTTGACAGCCACCGTGTGTCCCCTCCCGGCCAGTTCGAGCGAGACGGCACGGCCGATCCCGCGCGATCCGCCGGTGACCAAGGCCACCCTGCTCATAGTCGCTCCAGCCTCCCGAAGTAGTCGAAGTTGGGCTGCAAGAGTTCCCAGACAGACCGATCGGAGGCCGGCAGATCGTCCTCGATCTCCGCCCGAGGCATCACCCTCTCGCCGAATCTCACCGCGGCGGCAGCCCAGGTGAGACCACCGCCGAAGGCCGCGAAGACGAGGTTGCCGCGGGGCGGGACACGACCGGCCTCGAGGGCCTCCGTCAGAGCGATGGGTATGGTGGCCGCGCTGGTATTGCCGTACGCGTGGATGTTCAGCATCACACGGGCGGGATCCAGCTTGAGACGCCGGGCAGTGGCATCGATGATGCGCTGGTTGGCCTGGTGCGGTACCAGCAGGTCGATGTCGTCCACTTCCCATCCCGCCTGGCGTACGACCGTCTCCGAGGCATCCGCCATCGCCGTGACCGCCCGGCGGAACACGTCCGAACCCTCCATCACGATCCTGGTAACGGCACTCGCCGAACCCGGTTCGATTGTGCCGTCGTTTGGAACGCAGAGGATGTCGGCCATCGTTCCATCCACGCCGAGCACGGAGCCGAGCACTCCAGCCTCTCCGGATGTCGCCTGGAGGACTACCGCTCCGGCCCCATCGCCGAACAGTATGCAGGTACTGCGGTCGGTGTAGTCCATCACCCAGCTGAGGCGCTCCACCCCTATGAGCAGCACCGTGTCGGCCGCGCCCGCCCTGATCAGCGAGTCGGCCATCACGTAGCCGTAGACGAAACCGGAGCAGTTCGCGTTCAGGTCCATCGCGCCGGCTTTGGTAGCTCCCAGCATTGCCTGCACGTACGAGGCCGAGGCGGGGATGATCGACTCAGGCGTGCAGGTCGCGTTCAAGATGAGATCCACGCCTCCCGCATCGATGCCGGCTGCTGCCATTGCGCGGCGACCTGCAAGTTCGGCCATCTCCGAGGCCGCGACGTGCGAGATCCTGCGTTCTTTGATGCCGCTTCGACTGGTTATCCAATCATCACTTGTCTCGACTATCAATTCGAGGTCGGCGTTGGAAAGCACGGTAGGTGGAAGCGCCTTGCCCCATCCTGTGATCTCCGCATACCGCGACACAGGCTATGCCCTCCTCATAATCGCCTGCCCGACCGGCCTAGTGTAATTGGAGGGCCGCAGGTCCCCTAGCGGGCACTCCGGGACCGAGCCCTGCACTCCTCCATGAGAGCAAGATCGGGGCTGGAAACGTACGTCCAGGCGGTGATGGAACAGCCAGGTCACGCTCCTACGATCCCAACACCGCAGCCGCTTCTTCAGCCTGAGAGATGGAGGAGACAACCAAGACGCGGCACCCCCGGACTGCTCGTCTGGCCAGCCCGGCGGTCACGTCGCCCGGCCCGACGTGGACGAAGACCTCGGCACCTGCTTCGTGCATGGCCCTTAGCGAGGCGCCGAAGAGCACCGGAGCCACCACCTGGCGGCCCAGGAGCCTGCGGGCTTGATCGGTGTCAAAGGGAGTTGCCGTCACGTTCGCCCACACGCGGAAGGCCGGTATCTTCATTTCGATCTGTTCGAGCGCGCCGGAAAGGCGCGGTACTGCCGACGCCATCAGCGGCGTGTGGAAGGCACCCGCCACATTGAGTTTCACGACCCTCCTGATACCCAGGCGGCGACCGTGGCCGACCAACCAATCGATGTCCTCAAGACCTCCTCCCAGGACGACTTGGCCCGGCGCATTCAGGTTCGCAACCCACAGGCGCCCACCCTCGGCGCGACGGGCAGCCGCCACCTCCTCCGCCTTGTCCTCCGCGGCACCCAGGACCGCAGCCATCCCGGAAGGGGCCTGCCGTACCGCCTCTGCCATCGCAGTGGCGCGCGCGGCGACCAGCCTCAGACCCTCGTCGAACGAGAAGGCACCCGATGCCGCAAGCGCGGTGTACTCGCCGAGCGAGTGCCCGGCGGCCGCGATCGGAGGATGGCCAACCCGCTCGGCGAGTTCCATCCACAGTGCAAACGCGAGCGCGTAGAGGGACGGCTGTGCCCGGTCGGTGGAGGTCAGCAACTCCTCAGGTCCGGTCAGGCAGACTTCACGGAGCGACCATCCGAGAACCCGGTCGGCCACACCTGTCAGCAGGTCCGGCCGCGCATCGAATAGTTCCGCACCCATGCCGACATACTGGCTTCCCTGCCCGGGAAAGAGCACCGCGTACCTCACGATGTTGTTCGACCACCTCGGACGCTGATTAGTTACCTGGTGTCAGGTGTTAGGTCGCTGGTGGCTGGTGGCTGGCCAATCTCGGTAGCCGACACCAAGAGTTACGACCGACGAGCTGGTTAGCATCGGGGCGAAGGCCCCTGTGCACCCGACCACGCCACAGGTCGCCAACTGACACCTGAGACCTGGGACCTGACAACTGATCAGCACTTCAGGTCTCGAGATCGCACGGTCCGCGAGTACATCACAGCTGCCGCGACTACCGCCGCCGCTATAAGCGCGCCGTAGAGGTTGGCCCAGAGCGCCCCGGCCGCGTCTCCCACCAGGCCGGTGATCGGCCCTCCCAGTGGTTTCGAGCCGAGGAAGAGTACGGTGGTCAGAGCCAGCACCCTGCTGCGCATACGCGGATCGGTCCGCTGCTGGATGACGAGTGTGGAGGAGGTGACGAGGGCCGCCGTGGACATCCCGAGGGGAACGGCAAACACGAAGGCCATGAAGGTACTGGGCGCGAGCGCCACTGCTCCCAGCGTCACCGCCACAGCTGCCGCAGTCCCGAACGGCCACGACACCGACACGGAAGTGAGGCGCGCAGTGACCAGAGCGCCCATCACGTTGCCCACGCTCATCGCCGAGAGAAGCCAGCCGAACACTACCTCATCCTCCATAAGGCGGTCTGCGACCAGCAACGGGAACCCGACCTGGAAGTTCAGGGCGACCGTCGACACAACCCCGAACACCACCAGCACGACCCGCAGCGACCGCTTGCCCCACACCTCTCTCAACCCGTCGCGGATGGGAGTACGGGAGGGCGGCGCCGGCTTCAGGGGATGGAAGCGACCGGTATCCATCCTGGTGATCGCGATCAGGAACGCGACGTGGGAAACCGCCGCCGCTACAAAGACCAAGCCAGTCCCGAATCTGGCGGCCATCAGCGCAGCGACCGCCGGACCCACAATCCTTGATCCGGTGATCACCGAGGTACCGAGCGAGACGACATTGGCCAGGTGAATGTCGGGTACCAGTTCCGTCGACAGGGTCCTCCGAGCCGGGTTGCTGAACGCGTTAAGCGTTCCCGATACAAGGGACAGGAAATAGACGATGGGTAGGGTCTCCAGGTCCGCCAGGTCCACCAGGCCGAGCAACACGGCCTCAATACCCATGAGGCCTTGGACGATGATGATCAGCCTCCGCCGATCAGACCGGTCGGCAACCGCCCCCGCGTAGAGACCCAGCAGCATCAACGGCAAGAACTGGCATGCCGTCACGATCCCGAGTTCGAGACCCTGCCCTCCCAGTTCACGGACCAGTAATACCACCGCGGTCGTCTCGGCCCACATCCCGATCCCCGATGCAGCAAGTCCCGAGAAGAAGATGCGGACGTTGGGCTCGCGGAAGGACCTGAGCGGGTTGGTGTCGGGATGCGTCAATTGTCGCTCAGCAGTTCAGCGGACCGGTAACCGTAGTAACACCGCGGGCATGGTATCGGGTGTGAAAGGCGGCACCTTTTTCGTCGGCAGACCGACGACCTGGCGGCTGACCCGGCCGGATCGACCTCCATCGGAAGAAGCGCAGGTCGATGTCACCGATCCAGGGTATCCGAATGGTCCCGCTCGTCTCGACTTGCGAGGATCTGTCTTGCAATCCCCCTCGCGTCGTCCATGGTTGCGACCATCCGGTCGCCGGGAACCTTGTCGAGGGCATCGAGAGCATCGAGTACCGCGGCCGGTGCGCCACCCAGACCCATCACGATGCAGTCCGTATCCTCCGCGATAGCCGAGTCCACCAACTGCTCGACGACCAAGGCGGAACTGTCATCGACGTATACCGTTTGCGTGAAGTCGAGTATCACCACCTCGTGGTCCCTGATATCGACGCTGATCGTCGTGATCATCTTGCTCGCGGAGGCAACGGTGAAGGTTCCCCTGAGCGCGACGAGACCGACCCGGGCCGAGAAGTCGTCCACGTCGGCATCTTGCAGGAAGGCCTGGTCGAGGAGCGGGACCGATATGACGCTGTCCAACTCGAGGCGTTCGAACTGCCTCGCCGCCACCATTCCAGCAACTATGAGGCCGATGACGACCGCGGTTATGAGATCCAGGAACACCGTCAAACCGAGGGTTACGACCATCACCAGGACGTGGTCACGCTGCAGGCGGCGGATACGGGTGAGAAAGCGCCAGTCGATGATGTCCCATCCGACCTTCATCAGGATCCCGGCGAGGACTGCCTGCGGTATCGCCTCCACGTGCCTGCCCAGACCGAGTACCAACGCCAGGAGGATGAACGCACGAATGGCTCCCGAGACCGGCGTGCGGCCCCCCGCTCGCAGGTTGACGACCGTACCCAAAGTCGCCCCGGCGCCTGGCAGACCCCCGATGAATCCGGCGGCCATGTTGCCGATGCCCTGTCCTATCAACTCCCGGTTCGGCTTGTGCCGGGTCCGGGTCATGGAATCGGCTATGAGGGAGGTGAGCAGGCTATCGATCGAACCCAGCAGGGCGAGAGTCAGAGCCGGCTGCAGGGCGCGGACAATCAGGTCCGCGGAGACAGGAGGCCGGATAAGGGTGGGCAGGCCGGTCGGAACCTCTCCGATCACCCGGATGTCGGTCAGCCAGAGTACCCCCAGCAGCGTACCGACCACCAGAGCCGCCAGAGTGGGAGGGAGGACCTTGCGGAGACGCCTCGGCCACATCACACCCACCACCAGTGTGACCGCGGCAATCACGAACGCCTGCACGTTCAGGTGGCGCACCGCATCCGGCAGAGCCCGGATGGCGCCCATCGGCCCTCCACCCTCCACTTCGGCGCCGAGGAAGGGCAGCATCTGAAGGATGATGATGATCAAGCCGATCCCGGACATGAAACCGGAGATGACCGAGTAAGGCGTGTACGCGACGAACCGTCCGATGCCGACGACGCCGAGGAGGATCTGGATCAGACCCGCCATGATGGCGATTGCGAAGGCCTCGGCGAGGTTGTCCGCGTAACTGGCCACGATGACCGCCATCGCCACGGCCATGGGTCCGGTGGGACCTGATATCTGTGAACGCGTTCCCCCGAAGACCGCCGCGAAGAAGCCCACCGCGATCGCCCCGTACATACCGGCCAGCGCGCCGAGACCCGACACGACTCCGAATGCCAAGGCCACGGGTAACCCGACCACCGCCGCCGTAAGACCTCCGAACAAGTCCCCCCGGAGATCGTGCAGGCCGTAGTTCATAACAAATCTATCCCCAGAAACCCCAACAGACGCCCCAGTATAAAGGTGGCCGAGTGCGGTGAGCCGGACGGGGGTATGGCAAACCTGGAGGTCGAACCGCCCGCCGGTGCCATCACCGCTCCTGACCCGTCAATGGAGACCGGAAATGATCCGACCTAACGCTAACTAATTCACTAACCACTGTCTACTGACTAACGACTCGGGACCATCAACTAGAGAATTGCAATCCGACTCGGCTATCCCCTCAGATAGCGGTTGATAGCGATCCGCACGGGACGCGGCACGACGCCCGCCACCATGCCGACCACGTCGACTATCAGGGATAGAACCTCGTCGGAACCGTCCCAGTGCTCCCGCACCACCGCGACGCCGGCTTCCTCTACGAGGTAGTCCAAGGCCAGCGCAACAACCACTAGGTCGTCGGTCCGCCCGATCAGCGGTATGAAGTCGGGTACGAGATCGATCGGCGAGATCGCATAGACAGCTGCCCCGGCTGCGAAAACCTTCGCCCTGGCCGGAACCCTCGGGTCCCTGGCAAGGCGCACCAGCAACTTGGCCAGATTCGGCAGGATCATCGCCACCTTGCGCAGTTGCTCACGCTGTGCGCCGTCGGGCAGCACCCTCTCGAGCCAACCTTCCATCACAACAAGCACTCCCTTGCGTAGAGACCGGCCCCGATCACCCCGGCGTGCTCGCCGAGGGCCGCGCAGACAATGGGGGTCGGTTCCCGGTGATCCGCACCCTCCAATGCCCCTTCGAAAGCCTCCCTGGTCTCGTCGAGGAAGAGATCCCCGGCGCGCGATACGCCTCCTCCGATCACCACCACCTCGGGATCGAATGCGGCCACCAGCCCGGCGATTCCCAAGCCCAACCACCACGCCATCTCCTTGAGGGACTCGAGTGCATCGGGATCCCCCTCCATGGCGGCTCGGGTCAGGTGCGGGCCCTCCGGGATGGAACCTTCCGCCAGCTTTGCGACCAACCCGTCCGGTCGCGTGGCCACCAGGTCCCGGGCCATCTGGTCAAGGCGGCGACCGGACGCGAACGTCTCCCAACATCCCTGCTGGCCGCAGGTGCAGCGTGGTCCTCCCACGTCCACCGGCATGTGCCCGATCTCTCCCGCGAAAGCGCGCCCCCGGTAGGGCTGGCCATCGATGACCCAGCTACCGCCGATACCAGTACCGAGAGTGATCATGCAGACGTGCTGGTAGCCGCGCGCTGCGCCCACCCGTACCTCTGCCAAGCCGGACAAATTCGCATCGTTGTCCACGACAGTGGGCAGACCGAGGCGCTCTTCGAAGATCTCGCGGAAGCGGACCTCCTTGCCCTCGACATTGGGTCCCCAGACCAATACCCCTTCGTGCGCCTCGACCAATCCGGCTGCTCCGATACCGATCGCCCTCACGCTCGGTGTCAGCATGGACAAGGCCGCCTCCACTGGAACGCTGTCCATCGCGTCTGCGGTCGCGGGTCGGGGCATCGACCGGAAGCCGACGATATTGCCGGCCGCATCCACATGTGCCAAGGCCATCTTGTTCCCACCCAGATCTATGCCGAGGGTGAGATCGGAACCGTGATCCATCACCGGGCCATTCTCACTCGCGTGTGTAGCACAGCAAAAAAGGATATGGAGGGGTGGAATGAGTGCGGATCACAGCTGCGCTCCGCCGATCGGACACCGCCGCTCGGCTTACGACCGGCCTCAAGACCCGCGGCCCTGAACGATTCCGGCACAAACGCGGTCCGGTGCCGGAATAAATCTGAGTCTTTAGGCATTAGATTATATGACTGCATCTCAGCGATCGGCTCGCCGCCCATCGCCGACCAACCCGAGAGAGGTATGAAAATGCACCTAGTACGTACCAGACCGTTCAGACTCGCCCATGATGTGGAGGCTCTGTTCGGAGCGCTCCCCCGCCCGAGTGGATACCGCTTCGGCTTCCGGGAAGGACGCATCGCCCCGCCCGCCTGGCTACCTGGAGTGGACATCATCGAGTCGGACGACTCGCTGACGCTTCGCTACGGGCTGGCCGGGTTCCGGTCGGAGGACTTGGAGGTGACGCTGGACGACAACGTTCTCACCGTCAGGGGCGCACGCTCGCCCGTTATCCCGGAGGGCGCAGCCTACCGTCTCCAGGAGTTGGTCGAAGGCAACTTCTCCCGCTCGATCCGGGTCGGCCAGGACATCGACTCCGACGAGGTCGAGGCCACGTTCAGCGGCGGGATCCTGGAGGTCGTGCTCCGGAAACGCCCGGATGTGGCTCCGAGAGCCATCCCGATCGAACCTGCCGGGGACTGAGTTCCGGCAGGTCGGCAAGCGGCCGGACAACAAGTGGATAGCATCCGACCCAGCCCTCCTCGCTATCCGTAGTCCGGCATCCCCGTTCCGGCGCCGAGCGCGCCGGAACGGGCGCGTCTTGAGCTTTCGTTGGTCACGGGGTGGCGGACGCTCGATCAGCGGGCACCTACCGCGGGCGAAATCCCCTGCACCCGCCTTCTAAGACCCCGCAGCGCAGTTCCCACCAACTGCTTCTCCGCCTGACGCCTCAGGAAACCAGGAATGTCGAAGGACGGGACGACACGCAGCGCGTACACGACCGAGGTTCCCTCACCGACCGGGTGGAACTCGTACGAGCCCTCAAGGTCCTCGATGTCGGCGCCGGGCTCGGCGGTCCACGACATGGAGCGGGGATACTCGTACCGGTACCGCAGGGTGGTAGTCACCTGGCGGATCATCGCATCGATGGTAAGAGTTACCCGGCGGGGCCTGCCGTCCGCGTCTCGTTCGTGGATCTTGACATGCCGGATCTCGGTTGCCCATTCGGGATAGGCGCTCAGATCGGCTGCCACATCGAAACAGGCACTCGGTGAGGCATCGATCTCGATGGTTTGAATGGTCGCCTCCGCCACCCTGCTCCCATCCCGACGGTTGCTGTCCCAGAGTAGTTCAAAACGATCCCGACGCGTACTGCCCCACCATATGCTTCCGCTCCGGAGGGGATCCGGACCCTGAGCGTTCCCGTGCCAACTCGTGGACCCTCTCACCGTAGCGGTCCAGATTGGTCCCGCCGACTCCGTGAGTGTCTGCCAACTCCTCCTCGGTCCCTGGCCGCGCGGCGGCGATGCCCTCGAGAGAGGGTTCGAGAAGAATTATGTAGGCGGGAACGCCGAGATCCTCCGCTCGTTCTGCTCTCCGGTTTTCGAGAGCGCCGGATCCTCGTCAACCGGCTGCTGGAGAGGCCAGCACCAACTCCAGGACATCCTCACCGTACTCGTCGAGTTTGGCTGGACCGATGCCGCTTACCTCCAGCAACTCACTCTCCGAGCGGGGACGGGTCGAGGCTATCTCCTCGAGGGTCCGGTCCCAGAACACAACATAAGCGGGGACCCCGCGTTCCCTCGCGATCTCCAGCCTCCAAGCCTTGAGCTTCGCTAGGAGTTGCTCGTCGACAGGCGCAGCAGGTCGGGACGGGGGATCGACGTTGCGCTTGACAGGGCGCGCGCGAATCGGGACGGCTGGGACCGGCTCGCCCCTCAGTTCGGCAAGGAACGGCGAGGGCCGGTCGGCATCAGCCACAACCAGAACCCGGTGGCGGCCTCTCGTCACGGCGACATGGAGCACCCGCCGCTCCTCCTCTAGATCCGCGGACAGAGCGTGGGGCATGAGCCCCTCGTCCACGCCGAACACGACCACCCTATCCCACTCCATTCCTTTCACCCGGTGGACCGTGGACAGGGTGACTCCGGCAGACGACGGATCCCCCGGTCTCGAGTGGCGGTTCAGCAACGTGCGGAGCCGATCCTCGAAGTCCGCGAGTCCGGGGTAGATGGCCGCGGTCCGGCGGAGCGCGACCAGATCGTCGGAGTGAGCAGCCCGGTCGACGCGGGTGCGCCCCCGGTCCAGCAGGTCGGCCGCGCCGCCCAACCCGACATCGTCGACGAGTTCGTCCAGAACGGCGGCGGACTCCCCTCCGCGGGCAGCCTCCACAACCCGGTCGATGTCGTCGATCCACCCGGACCAAGCCTCGGCCTGGCGTCCCTCCAGGCGGCGGGCGAGGCGGGACAGGCTGCTCAGGTTGATCGGAGCCCCGGCGGGCACAAGTTCGGCCGAGAGACGATTGATCCTCCTGGAAGGGCGGCGGGCCGCTTCCAACAGGTCCTGGCGCCACATCCCGTCCGGGTCCAAGGCCAGCCGGATCCAGGCCATCGTCGCGCGCATCACGGTCCGGTCCAGCAGACCAGGTGTGATTCGTGAGCTCAGCGGGACACCGGCCAAGTCCAGTCCGGCTAGTACCGGAAGCAGGGCGGAGTTGACCCGGGCCAGTACCGCTACCCCACCCGGAGAGACGCCTTCGGACAGCCACCCGACGATCCTCGCTGCCACGTCGGCCGTCACGGCCGGGTCGGGTAACTCAAGGATCTGCAGGGTCCCTGACCGCGGTTTCCCGACCGCGCGAATCGTCTTGGGTATCCGCCGGCGGTTGTTGTCGAGGAGAGCAACGGCCGCCTCAACCACCTCGGACGGGGACCGGTAGTTCACTTCCAGGGCGTGCAATGCGGAGCCCGGGAACAAACGATCGAAGCCCAGCAGGAAGGCCGGATCGGCGCCGGCGTATCCATAGATGGTCTGATCGTCGTCCCCCACGCCGAAGACGGCCAGGCTCGGCGATGCCAGCAGGCGGATGAGAAGCAGGTAGGCGGGTGTGAGGTCCTGGAACTCGTCCACCAGGAGGTGACGGCACCGCCGCTGCCACTCGCGCCGGAGATCCGGTCGAGTGAGGAGAGTCTCGATGGCGCCGTACACCTGCTCGTCGTAGTCCGCCTCGTCGCGCTCGCTGAGGAGTCGGCGGTAGCCGGCGAGAACCCGGGCGAAGTCGGGGACGTCGTCGCGGTCCTGCTCGACCTGCTTCGGATCTCGAAGGGCGATCCTTACATCGGAGAGAGCCTCGATGTAGGGGCCGATGATGTCCGTGTTGAGCCGGGGCTTGCGAGGGATCAAGCGGCGGAGCCTGGTACGCACGCTTCGCTCGTCGAGAAGGTTGACGCCCGGTCGTGCCTCCCGCAGTATCCGCCAACCGAGCGAGTGGATGGTACGGATGTGAAGGTCCTGGCGCTCGAGCCGGGTCCGCATCTCAGCCGCGGCCCGGTTGTTATAGGCCACAGCCGTCACCAACCAGGGCTCGACACCTCTTCCATCGACCAGATGGATCAAGCGGGCGTTGAGCGTCCTGGTCTTGCCCGACCCGGCTGGTGCGATGATCCTCGCCGGCCCGCGGTGATGGTTGACCGCCGCCCGCTGGTCGTCAGCCAGGTCCTCAGCGGAGTCGACCACGCCCGGGACAAGCGTGAGCCGTCCCGACTCCACGGATTCAGCGTGTATCACCGGGAGGCTGAGCGGACCACGTGGTCCACCATCCACCCAGGTCGGGCTGCCCTCGAAGTCGACATCGGCGCGATCGTCGAGCGGCGCCCCGAGAGCAGCAGCCTTCCGTGCCCACCACCAGATCGGCTCACCGCTCCGGAGGTCCCAGTTGTTGGCCCACACCAGGAAGTGGAGCCGTTCTCGCAGAAACGTGAAACCCGGTCCGAGCAGCCAAGGTGGAGACTCCTCGACCTCGGGGCGCCGGAGTTGCCCCTGGTCGACGTCCAACTCCACGATGACCCGCGCGCGCTCAACCCAGGCGCGGTGCAGGATCTCGACCGTTTCGGCCAAGCGGTTCTCGTCGTCCAGCAGACCGCTGTCCACCCGCACGCGGACACGACTGGCGAACGGCACCGGATGACCGGGCGGCACCACCACCCCGCGGCCCAATTGATCGGGTCCGGGGAACGCTCGCCGTCCCGCGCGGCTGTCGCCTTCCGCGGGAGGGCGGTCAGGAATGTCTCACCGCCCTGGCCGTCGCCCGGAAGTAGCCGACATTGCGGCAGATGGTGGTCCCCACCCGCCAGGATTGGGCCTGCGGCTGATGGATATCACCGAAGTAGTGGTAGCGCGGCCGGTGACTGTGCAAGTAGTCAAGGACAACCGGCGAAGATCTCTCCATGGCACCGGTTATGACATCCCTATGGAGCGGCCCGACAGACGGTGGTACATGCGTGCAGAGAATGTCCACCTGGCCGAGAGCTTCGAGTTTGGCGGCCATGCTCTCGTGCGACACCTCGCCGCGGGCCCGAGCGGGCGTGGGAACTCCCCCACCCGCAAAGCCCACCGAATAGCCCTCGATCTCCACCACTTGACCATCGACGAGCCGCACCGTCTCCGAGAGGGAGGCGTCCATCTCTTCGGGCCAGTCAACGTTGCCAAAGATGACATAGGCATCGGCGCCGATCAGAGCGGTCCGAGCGGCAGCGTACTGGCGGACTACCTCCTCGCGGGTCCGGGCCGCCAACTCCTCGGCGCGACCGGCGACCGTCCGCTGCCATAGACGCCGGTTCGCTTCCCAGTCTCCGGTGCTGCGGTTGCGGATGAACTCGAGAGCATGGTCGCGGCCGTAGACATCAGCGGCAATCCCGGCCCCCGTCCTGTAATCGACAAAGTTCAGCAGATCACCCAGAACCAGCAGTGGTTCCCCGAGAGAGGCGACCCGGGACAACTCGGCGAAGGCCGCATGTACATCGCTCACGATCAGCACCGCGGGAAGGGTAGTTAGGTGATAGGTGTTTGGTCTTGGGCATTAGCGGCCCGCCGGGATGCGGGTGCCCTCAGTTCCTCTGAGCCACCTCGTCACTTGCTGGTCCGGTGCCACATGACACCTAAGATGTACCTATGTCGCAACCTATGAACCTCGTCAGCAGGCGCATCACCCAGGAACGGTCGCAGGGCGGATCCCAGGCGATGCTGTACGCCACCGGCCTCACACCCGCCGATTTGTCGAAGGCCCAGGTCGGGATCGCATCCATGTGGTACGAGGGAAACAGCTGCAACATGCACCTGAACGACCTGGCTGCCCTGGTCAAGGAGGGTGTAGATCGGGCCGGACTGGTGGGCTTGCGCTTCAATACGATCGGTGTATCCGACGGCATGTCGATGGGCACCGACGGTATGTCGTTCTCACTCCAGTCCCGTGACTTGATCGCCGACTCCATCGAGACCGTGATGAGCGCCCAATGGTACGACGCCAACGTCTCGATCCCCGGCTGCGACAAGAACATGCCCGGCTCGGTAATGGCCATGGCCCGGCTGAACCGGCCCGCGCTGATGATCTATGGCGGCACCATCCAACCAGGCATCGATCGGCATGGCAGGCCTATCGACATCGTCTCCGCCTTCCAGTCGTACGGGGAGTACATCGCAGGCCGCATGGGTGAGGAGGACCGACTCGACGTAGTCCGCAACGCGTGCCCGGGAGCCGGCGCCTGCGGCGGCATGTACACGGCCAACACGATGGCGGTGGCAATCGAAGCGCTGGGCATGTCCCTGCCCTACAGTTCCTCCACTCCCGCCATGGACGAGGGGAAGGCCACCGAGTGCCTGGCGGCCGGTGCGGCTGTACGCAGGCTGATGGAGAACGACATCCGGCCGAGCGACATAATGACGCGGGCCGCCTTCGAGAACGCGATGACGGTCACCATGGTGCTCGGGGGCTCCACCAACGCCGTCCTACACCTCTTGGCCATGGCGCATGCGGCCGAAGTGGATCTGGAGATCGACGACTTCCAAGCCGTGAGCGACCGGACTCCCTACTTGGCCGACCTCAAGCCCTCCGGCCGCTACGTGATGGCGGATCTGCATGCCGTGGGAGGGACCCCGGCGGTGCTGAGGATGCTGCTCCAGAAGGGTGTGATCGACGGGGACTGCATGACGGTGACCGGTCGGACACTGGCCGAGAACCTGGCCGGTCTCCCTGACCTGGCGGACGGGCAAGAGGTGATTGCCTCCTGGGACAACCCGATCAAAGAGTCCGGGCACATACAGATCCTGCGGGGCAACCTCGCACCCGAGGGCGCCGTGGCGAAGATCACCGGGAAGGAAGGCCTCTCTTTCGCAGGGACGGCACTTCCCTACGACAGCGAGGAGGCGATGCTGCAGGCTCTGGAACGCAGCGAGATCGGGCCGGGCTCGGTCATCCTCATCCGTTACGAGGGGCCCAAGGGAGGCCCGGGTATGCCCGAGATGCTCACTCCCACGTCCGCGATCATGGGCGCCGGGTTGGGCCAGGACGTGGCATTGATCACCGATGGCCGGTTCTCAGGAGGGTCCCACGGATTTATCATGGGACATGTCAGTCCCGAGGCCCAGGAGGGCGGTCCGATCGCGCTGGTGGAACGGGGCGACGAGATATCGATCGACGCTGTGACGCGCACGATCACCCTTGCAGTCCCGGAAGCGGAGTTGGCTGCCCGACGGGAAGCTTGGACGGAGCCCCCCCTCAAAGCTACCCGCGGTACCCTGGCCAAATACATCCGGACCGTGTCATCGGCAAGTTCGGGTTGTGTGACCGACGGTTGAGCCATTGGCTCCCCTCGTCGGGCGACTCCTGGACAGGCCTACTGGACAGAGGAGGACCGTGACGAAATCCAACATCGTGGAGTACTTCGAGAGCGTACTACTGTCCCGCATGAGGCTGTCTTCGCATGTCGTGGTCCCCAACGGCCGCAAGGTTCGCAGTGTCGTCGCGGCGATGGCCGCCCAGCACACCGGGTGCGCGGTGGTGACCGAAGGCTCCAGGCTTGCCGGGATCTTCACCGAACGCGACATCACCAACCACGTGGTGCGGTCACCCGACGTGTGGGGCGCGCCGGTTGACAACTTCATGACGGCCGACCCGATGATGATCGGCCATGACGCCTCGGCCCTCGATGCGCTGCGCCTCATGAACGCCCACCGGTTTCGCAACCTGCCGGTGACCGGCGCCGACGGCGACTTGCTCGGCAGCGTCAACCACTACGACCTCATCCGGCTGGCGGCGGCCTTCCTGGAGTCTCAGAGCGAGTTGGGTCCCGAACTGTCGCCGGAGCACAACCTTCACTTCGTGGACCTCACCGGCCTGGCCGCCCACGAGCCGCTTCTAGTCACGCCCGACCACTCGCTGGCCCATGCCATCGAAGCCATGATCTCCGCACAGACCGGGCTGGCGTCCGTCGTCAACCACCGCGGCGCGGTGATCGGCGAGTTGACCGAACACGACGTTTTCCTGAAGGTCGCTTGCCGAGTGGAGGATCTCGTGGATGAGACCGTGGGCGACTGGATGACCGAGCAAATCGCCGCTGCAGCTCCCGGTACGTCGATCAGCGACGCGCTGGGCATCATGGCCAAGCTAGGTCATCGCTATCTGGTCCTCATCAGCGAGACAAAACGCGCCCTGGGCATGGTGACATTCCGGGACATCACCGAGTACTTCGAGATCGTTTGCGCCACCTGATCCGCAGTGCGACGCATGAGCGACCTTCTGATATTCGGCGGCGTTGTCGCCATCCTGGTTGGCTTGGCCGCCCGCTACGGCTTGGTCGCGTGGTTCGGCAACCTGCCGGGCGACATCCGCCGGGTCGGCGAACGGACAGCGGTCTTCATACCGGTAACGTCGATGATCGTGGTGAGCGTAGTCCTCACCATCATCGTCAACCTGCTGGGAAGATACTTCCGGGGCTGAGTAGCTGGTAGCTGGTAGCTGGTAGCTGGCTACCACCTCTAGATCCGAACATAACATAACACAGCATATTCTACACAGCTAACAACTCACATTGAGCATCCATCCGGCTAGAGCTTCGCTCCATAGACCCAACGACCCCGACTCCTCGGCCTGCTCCCTGACCCGGCGGTCGCTCGACACTACGACCGCCGACCGGCCCAGACGTCTTGCGAGGTCAACTAGTTCATCGTCGGCCGTGTGCCCCGCGTTCGTGTACCGGACTTCGACCCCTCCTGCCACCGAGTCGCATGTGGTGTCTCCGGTCTGTGCCGAGTCGTAGACCACCGTGATCTGAGGCCGACCCCGCGCCAGGGCCTTCAGACGGACCAAGTCGTTCTCCAAGCGGCGCCGGATCTCGGCGGAGTTGAAGCGGGCATGGTCGAGGTGATGGCCCAGGTTGTACCCGTCGACGAGCAGCGCGAAGGACCGCTCCAGGGTCAGTAGCCACTCGATTGCCGACCGATCATCCGGCGCCAACCCGCGTGGAAGACCCAGTGGGTCTTCCACGGGTGTCACCACCGGGTCGTTGAAGCTCGACTCCGGGGACAGGGCACGTGCTACGTCGTCCAGAAGCCGCGCCGCCCCGACCGGGTCCAACTCGCCCCAGGCGCTGGGGGTGGGCTTAGGCGCCGCCGTCCGCTGGACCCGCCTCTGCTTCGCCAGTTCCGCCCGCGCATCGCCAAGGCGTCGCCGCGTCTCTTCAAGTTCCCCCGTCACCGCCGCCAGTTCCCTCGCCAAGTTGCGGTTCTCCCTTCCGAGCGTTTCGAGACGCCGAGACTCCCGCTCCCTCCGCCCTCGAACGCGTTCCGCCGCGCTGCGGTCTGCTTTCGAGGCGGCTTGGTCAGCCTTCCGGCGGTACCGTTTGGCTCTGTTCCTCCAAGACTCGATCTCCGACTCCAACTCCGCGATACGCCGGGTCAGATGTGTCATACGATCCGAGCGTTCGGAGTCCCGCAGCCGTTGGGTGATCTCATCGAGCCGGACCTCCCACCCTTCCGGCCGTAGGAGGAACAGAGCGGCCGCTTCGCCGTCCGGATCCGCGGGGTCCCGGGCTTCTTCGAATACGTCCGCCGCTCGTTTACGGAACCAGTCGTTGCGGTCGATCTCTTCCAGGAGCCGACGCTCCAGCGGAGGCACCAACCTACGGCGGGTCTGAGCGGCAATCCGGGCAAGGCCGGCCGGTACGTCGTCGGAGTCGAGGTCCGACAGCACCTGCCTGGCAACCTCTATGACCCGCGCGAGGCCATCGTGCCTACGGTTACGCATGCCACCAATCGTACGCCAACTCCGACCAGTCGGGCCCGGTGGGACTACGAATGTTGACATCCCGGCTCGCATGCTCCATACTCCGGGTTCCCATGACCCCCGACGGCAGAGCCCTAGTACTTATGTAGCGCACCGTCGCATCGCGGCTCGTGCGCACCAAGCCCTCCACTACGGGGGGCTTTTCTCTAGGACTCCCAGCAAGTTCCCCGACCACCCGCACGTTAGGAAAACCAGATGAGCAGCATCACCGGTGCTGAGGCACTTATCAAAGCTCTGGAGTATCAAGAAGTCGACGTGGCCTTCGGCATACCCGGCGGAGCCATCCTGCCTGCCTACGATCCGTTGCTGGATGCTCGATTCCGTCACATCTTGGCCCGTCACGAGCAAGGCGCCGGACACATGGCGGAGGGATATGCGTGGGCAACCGGCAAGGTCGGCGTGGCGATCGCAACGTCGGGTCCCGGCGCAACCAACCTGGTCACGCCGCTGGCCGACGCCCTGATGGACTCCGTACCGATGGTTGCCATCACCGGCCAGGTCCCGACCCATGCGGTCGGCAACGACGCCTTCCAGGAGGCTTACACGACCGGCATCACCATGCCGGCCACCAAACACAACTACTTCGTCACCGAACCGGACGAGATACCTCAGGTTGTCGCGGAGGCATTCCATCTTGCCGGAACCGGCCGACCGGGTCCCGTTCTCATCGACCTTCCCAAGGATGTCCTGAACGCCCGTCTCGAGTGGCGTGATCCCGGACCCATCTCGATGCCCGGTTACCGTCCCACCGTTGAACCCCATCCGCGTCGCGTGGCTGAAGCTACCAGGCTCATCGAGAGCGCTGAGCGGCCGGTCCTGTACGTGGGCGGGGGGATCATCAAGGCGAATGCTTCCGAGGCCCTCACCGCGTTCGCGGAGATGACCAACATGCCGGTGATCACCACGCTCATGGGACGCGGAGCCATCGCAGACAGCCATCCCAATGCGCTGGGAATGCCAGGCATGCACGGTCTTTACGCGGCCACGACCTCCATCCAGAAAGCCGACGTCCTCGTGGCGATCGGCGTCCGCTTCGACGATCGCGTCACCGGCGACCCCGAGGCCTTCGCACCCTTCGCGAAGGTCATCCACGCCGACATCGATCCGGCCGAGATCGGTAAGGTCCGGGTACCCGAGGTGCCGATCGTGGGCGATGCCCGCCGGATACTGGAGGCGCTGTGCGAGCGTTGGGGAGACACCCCCACGCCGGAACTCAGAAAGTGGTGGCAGACCATCCGCGAGTGGCAGGAGCGCCATCCGCTCCGCTTCGAGCAGCAACCGGATGGCCCGATCAAGCCACAGTACATCCTCACCCGTCTCCGCGAGTTGGTGGACGGGGACGCCATAGTCGTGTCCGGCGTCGGCCAGCACCAGATGTGGGCATCGCAGTTCTGGGGCTTCGAGAAACCCCGCCGTTGGATCAACTCGGGGGGCCTCGGAACTATGGGGTTCGCAGTTCCGGCGGCGATCGGCGCCAAGGCGGGTAGGCCGGACAAGCAGGTGATCGCGGTCGACGGCGATGGCTGCTTCCAGATGACCGTCCAGGAGTTGCTGACCGCCTCGGTGGAGCAGATCCCCATCAAAGTGGCGGTGTTCAACAACGCCGCTCACGGCATGGTCCGGCAGTGGCAGAGGTTGTTCTACAACGAACGCTTCTCCGGCTCCAACCTTGGCCAGCATCTCCCTGACTACGTGAAGCTCGCCGAAGCCATGGGATGCGTGGGGCTGCGCGCCGACCAGCCCGAGGATGTGGACGGCGTAATCAGCCGAATGCTCGAGATCGACGACCGGTCTGTGGTGGTCGAGTTCAAGGTGGACCGCGACGAGATGGTGTTCCCGATGGTGCCTGCCGGCGGATCCAACGACATCGTTCTGACAGGACCGGAGGACCTATGAGAGAACATCGAGTGCTGAGCGTGCTGGTCGAGGACAAGCCCGGAGTGCTTGCGCGGGTTTCCTCGCTGCTTGCCCGGAGGGGGTTCAACATCCACTCGCTGGCCGTGGGACCGACTGCCGACGCCGGCCTGTCCACCATGACGATCGTGGTGATGGCCGCCGAACTGGAACAGGTCAAGAAGCAGCTGCACAAGCTGGTAAACGTCGTGAAGATCACCGAACTCGATCCCGCGATCTCGATCGAGCGCGAGATCATGCTTGTGAAGGTAAACGCCACCTCGGGGCGACGGGGGGACGTAATCGATCTGGCCAGGATCTTCAACGCCACTCCGGTGGATGTAGCGGTCAACTCATTAACCCTGCTCATGGCCGGCAAGCCCTCCAAACTCAACGACTTCCTTGATCTAGTCCGTCCGTTCGGCATCATCGAGTTGGTCAAGTCGGGACGGATCGCGGTGCGTCGCGAGCCCAAGGTCCGCAAGCTCAAGGCCGTCGGATGATGCCCGGCCGGACAGGCGATAGAATCCCTCCCCGCCCGACTACCAGGGGAACATGAGCATGGCTTCGATCCACTACGACCAGGACGCCGATCCCACCGTCGTATCGGGAAGGCGGGTGGCAGTGATCGGCTACGGGAGCCAGGGTCACGCCCACGCTCTCAACCTGCGGGAGTCCGGGGTCGAGGTCATGGTGGGATTGCGGCCGTCGTCGAAACGGCGGGTAGAGGCTGAAGGCGAGGGCTTGGCAGTGGGCACGGTCCCTGAAGTGGCCGCCTGGGCCGACGTGGTCATGGTGCTGGTTCCGGACCAGCACGCAGCCGATCTGTACGCAGCCGAGATCGCTCCGCACCTGGTCAACGGTGATGCCCTCATGTTTGCTCACGGATTCAACATCCACTTCGGAGAGATCACCCCGGATCCGGGTCTCGACGTCCTGATGGTGGCACCCAAGGGGCCCGGCCATCTGGTACGGCGCACCTACATCGAGGGGTCGGGCGTGCCCTGCCTGCTAGCCGTGCATCAGGATGCCAGCGGGAGCGCCAAGCAACTCGGCCTCTCGTACGCCTGGGGTATCGGAGGTACCAGGGCGGGCGTTCTCGAAACCACCTTCGAAGAGGAGACCGAGACCGACCTCTTCGGTGAACAGGTCATCCTTTGCGGCGGAATGTCGGAGCTGATCAAGGCCTCCTACGAGACACTGGTCGGAGCCGGCTACCAGCCTGAGTCGGCCTATTTCGAGACACTCCACGAACTGAAGTTGATCGTCGATCTGCTCTACGAAGGTGGACTCACCTGGATGCGTTACTCGGTGTCGGACACCGCCGAATGGGGCGACTACAGCACCGGGCCCCGTATCGTCACCGAGGAAACCAGACAGGTGATGGCAGAGGTTCTGGACGACATCCGGTCAGGGCGCTTCGCGAGGCAATGGATGGACGAGGCCCGCGCGGGCGCCCCCAACCTGCTGGACCGTCGTTCTCGCGAACGCGCCCACGAGATAGAGCAGGTAGGCGCCCGGCTACGCGACCTCATGCCCTTCCTGACCCCGAAAGCGCCTGGCTGATGGACTCGAGGAGGGCCACCGCCGTACGCGGCTCCGGAACGGCCGCTCGGCCCGACAGCCTACTGGGGTTACTGGCCCTATCGCGCCTCCGCAGCCTCTAGAGGGCTGTGGAGGCTTCTGCTCCCGTAACCCACCCCACCCCGCATAGACCTCGGAGGCACCCCCATGCCGCAAGACAGACTGATCCTCTTCGACACGACCCTGCGCGATGGCGAGCAGGCACCCGGAATCGCGCTGACTCCCGACGAGAAGCTGGCAATCGCCCGGCAACTGGCCAGACTCCGCGTCGATGTAATCGAAGCGGGCTTCGCTGCAGCGTCCGACGGAGACTTCTACGGGGTATCCCAGATCGCCCGCAAGGTAGAGGGTCCCGTCATCGCCTCGCTCGCCCGCTGTGTCCCGGATGACATAGACCGTGCGTTCGACGCGGTACGCCACGCGGAGCGTCATCGCATCCATGTCTTCCAGAGCACCTCCCCCATCCACATGGAACGGATGCTGCGGATGACTCCCGAAGAAGTCATGAGATCGATCATCGAGTCGGTACGGCGGGCCCGTCGTTACACGGACGACGTGGAGTTCTCCCCGCAGGACGCCACCCGCTCCGACCCCGATTTCATGATTGCCTGCTGCAGGGCGGCCGTCCGCGAAGGTGCGACGACGATCAACATCCCGGACACCGTTGGCTTCGCCACCCCAGAGGACTACGTCGAACTGCTCCGGCGGGTCTACGACGAGGTTCTCGATGGACGCGACAACGTCATCGTCTCGACGCACTGTCACAACGACCTGGGTCTGGCGGTCGCCAACTCGCTCTCCGCCATCCACGCAGGAGCGCGCCAGATCGAAGGGGCGATAAACGGGATAGGCGAACGAGCCGGGAATACCTCCACCGAAGAGATCATCATGGCCGTCACCACCCGTGCCGATCACTTCGGCGTCGAAATCGCGGCCAACACCGAGGAGATAGTCCCCACCAGCCGTTTGGTATCCCGGTTGACCGGCTATCCGGTGCAGTTCAACAAGGCGGTGGTGGGACGAAATGCGTTTGCCCACGAGTCGGGCATCCACCAGCACGGGGTCCTGCGCGACCGCGAGACCTACGAGATAATCGATCCCAAGTCGGTCGGCGCGGAGAGCCAGATAGTGCTCGGCAAGCACTCTGGCCGGGCGGGGTTCGCCGACGCGCTCGCCAAACTGGACATCGTGCTGGAGGACGAGCAGTTCGCCGACGCCTTCCGGCGCTTCAAGGCCTTGGCGGACCGCAAGGTCGAGATCAACGAGAGCGAGTTGCGGGCAATCATCCGCTACGGCGAGAGCCGAGCGGACCAGACGGTCCGCATGATCTCCATGAGGGTCAGTGGCGGCAGCGACGTGACACCTGCCGCCACAGTCCGGGTGGTTCGGGGCGACTCGAGCGAATCCGAGGAGTTCGCGGGCGCCGGGGACGGCATGGTGGATGCAACTTTCGACGCCCTCAAGAAGGCTTTCCGACTGGATGTGGACCTGCTCGACTACCGTGTGGTTCCGGTTACAGCCGGAGCGGACGCCATGGCCGAAGTAAACGTCGTAGTACGGGTCGGCGGCTCCACCCATCGCGGGCGGGCCGTGTCGACCGATGTAGTGGAGGGGTCGGGTCACGCCTTCGTCGAGGCCCTCAACCGAGCGCTGAGCGCTGTCAATGGGTGACCGCCGCTATCGGATTGCTGTGATCGGCGGGGATGGCATCGGCCCTGAGGTCACCGACCAAGCTCTCAAGTCTCTGGACGCGGTCGCCGACCGGTGCGGGTTCTCCGTGGACACGAATCACTACGACTTGGGCGGAACTCGGTACCTGGCCACGGGGGAGGTGCTTCCCGAATCGGTGGTGGAGGAACTAGCCTCCCACGACGCTGTCCTGATCGGGGCAGTCGGCCGTCCCGACGTTCCTCCAGGGATCCTCGAGAGGGGTCTGCTCCTCAAGCTTCGTTTCGACTTCGACCTGTACGTCAATCTGCGGCCGGTCAAGCTCCTACCGGGAGTCCCCACCCCGATAACCGGGCTCACGCCGGAACGCTGTGACATCCTGATCGCGCGGGAGAATACCGAAGGACCTTACTGCGACGCCGGAGGGGTCTTACGCAAGGGGACGCCGGCCGAGGTGGCCATCCAGGAGTCGCTCAACACCCGCTTCGGCGTGGGACGAATAGTCACGTTCGCCTTCGAGCAGGCGCTGCTACGCCGCCGGCGCCTCACCCTGTGCCACAAGACCAACGTGCTGACCTATGCGGGAGATCTCTGGAACCGCACTGTGCACGAACTGTCGGAGAACTACCCTCACGTCGAGGTCGACTACGTGCACGTCGACGCGATGTGCCTCTATCTGGTCACTTCCCCGGAGCGCTTCGACGTGGTCGTCACCGACAACCTGTTCGGGGACATAATCACCGACCTGGGCGCCGCTGTTCAGGGCGGGATGGGCCTGGCCGCCAGTGGCAACCTGAATCCGGAGCGCGACTACCCATCGATCTTTGAGCCGGTCCACGGGTCGGCACCCGACATCGTGGGACTGGGATGGGCCAACCCCGTGGCCGCGGTCCTGTCGGTTGCCATGTGCCTGGCCCATCTCGGAGAAGGCGTGGCCGCATCCATCGTCGAGGAAGCCGCTGCGGCCGTGGTCCCGACGATGAACTCCATGGGCGGACCTGACATGGGCGCCACCACGGAGGAGTTGGGCGATCGGATTGCGGTCGCGGTAGCAGGGGCCTGAGAGCCAGGGGGAGTTGGCCTAAGCGTGCGGCCGCTAATAGTTTCCGAACCATGAACATCGGCGGCCCCCGCCAGCAGCAAGAGCCACGGGTGGGAATCACCCCCGCCATAGCCCGGCGATACATTGCGGATGGCCATCGGGTCATCGTCGAGTCGGGCGCCGGCGGAGGCGCCGGATTCTCCGACGCGGCCTACCGGAACGCCGGGTGCGAGCTGGTCGCTTCGGCATGGGGAGCCGATGCGGTGGTGACCGTGCGGCCTCCACCCACCGAGGTACGTTCCCGGCTATCGCCCGGTGCTTCCCTGCTCGGCCTCCTCAAACCACTCGACGAACCGGACCACATGCGCGAGCTTGCCCGGACCGGGGTGACCGCGCTGGCTTTCGAGACCCTACCGCGAACCACGCGTGCCCAGGGGATGGACGTGCTCTCATCGCAGGCCACGCTGGCCGGGTACGGGATGGCGCTGGAAGCGGCCTCTCGACTCAAGCGGATCTTCCCGATGATGGTCACCGCGGCGGGCACCCTCCGGCCGGCCACCGTGGTGGTGCTCGGATGCGGCGTCGCCGGTCTCCAAGCCATCGCCACCTGCCGCCGGTTGGGAGCGGTGGTGAAGGCGTACGATGTGCGGGCCGCCGCGGCTGAGCAGGTTCGAAGCCTGGGGGCATCGTTCATCGAGGTGGACGTGGCACCCCAGGATGCCTCCGCCTCGGGTGGCTACGCCCGGCAACTCGACGGTGACGAGGAGGACCGCCTGTTGACGCTACTCGAGAAGCACCTGGCAGGGGCTGACGCAGTGATAACGGCCGCTGCGATCCCCGGCCAGCCGGCCCCACGGCTGGTGACGACCGAAGCAGTTGCCAGGATGCCGCCGGGGTCGGTGATCGTGGACGGAGCCGCCGAGCGGGGCGGCAACTGCGCGCTGACCGTGCCCGACCAGATCGTGGAATTCGAAGGGGTGACGATCGTGGGGCCTACCGGTCTGGAGGCACGCCCGGCCTCCGACGCATCGATGATGTACGCCCGGAACGCCTACGAACTCCTCACTTACATCGCGGACCTGTCCCCGGACATCGACGACGAGATCCGTACCGGGGTGACCATCACCCGCGGCGGCGAGGTGGTCCACCCGGCGGTCCTCGCCCTGCTCGGGGAAACGCCGTGACGCTGGCCATCGGGATAACGGTCTTCGTCCTGGCGGCTTTCGTCGGTTTCGAGGTGATCACCAAGGTCCCCCCGCAGCTCCACACACCGCTGATGTCCGGCTCCAACGCTATTTCGGGAATCACCCTGATAGGCGCGCTGCTCGTGGCGGGCCGCGGGGACACCCTCGCCTGGATACTCGGATTCCTGGCGGTGACGTTCGCCACCATAAACGTGGTGGGCGGATTCCTCGTCACCGACCGCATGCTTGAGATGTTCCGGCAGGACCGCCGGTGAACGAAGCCCTCGGCTCGGTCCTGTACCTGGTCGCCGCCTCCCTATTCATCTTTGGGCTGAAACGGTTGAGCTCGCCGCTCACCGCCCGCTCGGGCAACCTCATGGGAGCGGTCGGGATGTTGCTCGCGGTGGTGCTGACCCTCCTCCAGGCAGACATCATCGACTACACCGTGATAATCGCCGGCATCCTGGTGGGCGGAACGGTCGGGACCCTGCTGGCCCGCCGGGTGGCGATGACGGGAATCCCCCAGCTGGTAGCGGCCTTCAACGGTTTCGGCGGGGCCGCCTCCGGCATGGTCGCGGCCGCCGAGTTCCTCGAGAACGCTCCATCGGAGGTCGAGACGGCCATCACCGTCAGCATCTCTACGGTGGTGGGTCTCGCCACGTTCACCGGCAGCTTCGTGGCGTTCGGCAAGCTGCAGGGCCTGATTGCGGGACGGCCCATGCTGTTCAGAGGGCAGCTGTTCTTCGATTCGGTCCTAGTGGCCGGGATTGTCGGCACCGGCATCTGGATGATCACGTCGGGGGATCGGACCGCGCTGTGGTTGCTGATAGCCCTCGCAGGCCTGCTGGGGGTAACCCGTACCCTGCCGATCGGAGGTGCCGACATGCCGGTGATCGTTGCCTTCCTTAACTCGATGTCAGGCCTCGCCGCAGCCTCCACCGGCTTCGTGATCGGATCCCACGCCCTGATCATCTCCGGCGCCCTGGTAGGTGCGTCGGGACTGGTCCTCACCGCCATCATGTCGAGAGCCATGAATCGGTCCCTCGCCAACGTGCTGTTCGCGGCATTCGGTGGGAACGGAGAAGGACGACCGGACGATGCGGGGGACGGCTCGGTGATAAGGGCCACCATCGAGGATGCGGCCGTGACCCTTGCCTACGCCCGGAACGTGATCGTAGTGCCGGGCTACGGGCTGGCAGTGGCGCAGGCACAGTACGCGGCGCGGGATCTGGCCGACCGGCTTGCGGAGCGCGGGGTGGAGGTTCGCTACGCCGTCCACCCGGTGGCCGGGAGGATGCCCGGCCACATGAACGTGCTGCTGGCCGAGGCGGATGTTCCCTACAAGCAGTTGCTCGACCTCGACGAGATCAACGACGACTTCCCCCGCACGGACGTGGCACTGGTGGTGGGCGCCAACGATGTCGTGAATCCCTCAGCCCGGGAGGATCCTTCCTCCCCCATCTACGGGATGCCGATCCTGGATGTCGACCGGGCCGCTACGACCATCGTCATAAAGCGGAGCCTCTCGCCTGGCTTTGCCGGAATCGACAACCCGCTCTTCTACCTCGACGCCACTCTGATGCTCTTCGCAGATGCCAGAGCGGCCCTCGAGGACCTCGCCAGAGCAGTACCCGAAGCCTGACCGCCCATCCGCTAGCGTCGGAGCATGGAATTCCAGGAAGTAGTCGCCCGACGGAGGATGGTGCGCAACTACACCCGGAAGCCGGTGGACCCGGCGACACTGGCCCGCATCGTGCAAACGGGACGGCGATCCCCCAGTGCTGGATTCTCGCAGGGACAGGCGTTCGTCGTGGTAACCGACCAAGGAGACCGCAGGGCCATCGCCGAGCTGGCCGACGAGCAGTCGTATGTGCAGGCAGGGTTCGACCCGTGGATAAGCCGGGCACCCGTCCACATCGCCATCTGCGTATCCGAGGAGGCCTACCGGCGCCGTTACCGCGAGACCGACAAACTGGTGGACGGCCGGGAGATACGGTGGCCGGTTCCCTACTGGTGGATCGATGCCGGCGCCGCTCTCCAGAACATCCTGCTGGCCGCGGTGGACGCGGGACTGGCTGCCGGGTTCTTGGGAACGCACGCCCTTCCCGGACTGAAGAACTTGCTGGGGATCCCGGATGAGTACGCACCGATCGGGGTGGTGACGCTCGGCCATCCTGCACCCGACCGGCGCTCGGGGTCGTTGGAACGCGGTTGGCGTCCGGACAGCGAGGTGATCCACTGGGGACGCTGGAACCGTGATCCAACGGCGAGCGGCCCCCGCCCAGGACCGCGAGCTTGACCCGAACCATCACTTCGGCGGCCAATCCCAAGGTCAAGCGTCTCGTGCGGTTGCGCAACCGCCGTCATCGGGAGGCCGAGCGGGTGTTCCTGGTCGAGGGCTTCCGTGAGTTGGGAAGAGCAGCCGAGGCGGGCGCTCGCATCGACGATCTATTCGTCTGCGAGGAGCTATTCCTGGGAACCAACGAACCGGGTCTCGTCGACCGGATCGTGGCTGCCGGCGCCCGGCTCCATCGTCTGGCGCCTGTCCCGTTCCGGAAGGCTGCCTACCGGGACCGGCCGGAGGGTCTCCTGGCCGTTGCCCCGCAGTTCGAGACGAGCCTGGACGGACTCCGCTTGCCCGAGGGCGGGCTGGTGCTCGTGGTGGAGGCAATCGAGAAGCCGGGGAACCTGGGAACGATGCTTCGAACCGCCGACGCCGCGGGCGCGGCGGCGGTGGTGGTGGCCGACCCCGCTACCGACCCGTTCAATCCCAACGTGGTGCGCGCATCCTTGGGCTCTCTGTTCACGGTTCCCCTGGCGGTAGGCACGGCCACCGACGTGATGGCCTGGATCCGGGAGCGGTGTCTCGAAACATTCGTCACGTCTCCTTCTGCCCGGCTGAACCACTGGGAGGTGTCATATCTGGGATCGGTGGCGGTGGTCATCGGGTCCGAGCAGTACGGATTGACCGGCGCCTGGCTGGACGGTCGCTACCCGGCGGTCAGGATCCCCATGGGCGGCACCGCCGACTCGCTCAACGCCTCCACCGCGGCCGCCATCGTCCTGTTCGAAGCGATCAGGCAACGAAGCGTTCACCTTCAGGTCGATCGCGTACCGCTACCGTTAGACGCATGATCGAAGAGCCGAGTTGGACCATCGGGGTCGAGGAGGAGTACCTGCTCGTGGAGCAGGACACGGGCGCCCTTATCAGTACGCAGCCGAGGGGGCTGATGGAACAGGTCAGTTCCCTGCATCACGGTATCGTCAGCCCCGAGTTCTTCAGTTCCCAGATCGAGATCGGCACGGAGGTGTGCACCAACATCCAGGACCTGCGCGCCGAGATCGGGCTTCTGAGGATCGCGGTGGCGGAAGCCGCGGCGGCGTACGGGCTGGCACCGATCGCCGTCTCCACCCATCCTTTCGCCCAATGGGAGCAACAGCAGGTCACACAGGCTCGGAGGTACCAGGAACTAGCCGAGGACCTCCAGGGAGTGATCCGCCGGCTGGTCATCTCGGGACTTCACGTGCACGTGGGTATCGAGGATCCGGAATTGAGGATAGACCTGATGGGACAGGTCACCTACTTCCTGCCTCATCTGCTGGCCCTGTCGGGATCCTCGCCGTTCTGGGAGGGTAAGGACACCGGCCTCAAGAGCTATCGCCCTTCCGTCTTCGGCGCCGCGCCGCGAACCGGTTTGCCGGAGCATTTCAGTTCGTGGGCGGACTTCCGGCGCCATGTGCAGGTGCTGGTGAATGCCGGGATCATCGAGGACTCCTCCAAGGTCTGGTGGGACATCCGGCCGTCGGCCCGGTATCCGACGCTGGAGATGCGGGTCACCGATCTCCCCACCCGGATGGAGGACACCATCTCGATAGCCGCCGTATACGTATGCATCCTGCGGATGTTGTGGCGTCTACGCGTGGAGAACAAGAGGTGGCGGACGTATGCGAACTTCCTGGTCTCTGAGAATCTGTGGAGAGCGCAGCGTTACGGGGTCCACGACAGTCTGATCGATTTCGGCAAGGGCGTCCTGGTCCCGTTTCCCGATCTGATGGAGGAGTTGATCGCCCTGGTGACACCCGATGCCGAAGAACTCGGGTGCGTCGAAGAAGTGGAACACATCCGTACCATATGCCGGCGTGGTACCTCCGCGGACCACCAACTCACCGTGTACAAGCAGGCACTGGACATCGGAGCATCGGAACCCGAAGCCATGCGGGCGGTTGTCGACACGCTCATCGCCAACACCATCGCCAAGCCGTCGGATTGGTTCTAGGCTAGTGGCTTGTGGCTTGTGGCTTGTGGCTAGTGGCTAGTGGCTAGTGGCTAGCTTTAGGATTTGTTGTTTATGCTTAAATCAGTAGACCGTGCTTAGCATAGGGCAGGTGGGACCGCATTCGTGTGAATCTCCTCACGTGGACTCGTACCTGGCGAGCGCCTGTCGCAAGTCGATCGTTCCTTCGTAGAGGGCCCGTCCGATCACTGCGCCGTTGATCCCGGCGCCAGCCAGATTGCGCAGGTCTTCCATGCCGGCTATCCCTCCTGCGGCCATTATCTCGGCGTCGGGCGCCAGCAGCCGGACCTTCCCGAGTAGCTCCAGATCCGGACCGCTCAGCGTGCCGTCACGGCGTATCGCCGTGACCAGGAAACCGGTTACGCCGGCTTCCAGGGCGCCCTCCACGACCCGGTCGAACTCCCGGCCCTCGTCCAGCCAGCCCGCTCCGCCGGCCCTCCCATCCCGCACGTCGATGGCAGCTACCACCCGACGAGGGTCGCTGCGACCGATCGCCTCTTCAAGGATCGAGGGAGACCAGACCGCGCTGGTGCCCATGATGACCCTCGTGACTCCGCAGTCGAGGGCCTCCGACACGTCCTCGACACTCCTGATCCCGCCTCCCGCCTGAACTGACACGCCCCGACCAGTCACCTTGCGCCACAGGCCCGGATCTGGTTCACCGGAACGGGCGCCACCCAGGTCGATCAAATGCACCCAGCGGGCGCCCGCCTCCATCCAGGCCGACAGCTGATCCTCGACCGAGTCGCCGTAGGTGGTCGCGGCGCCGTAGTCGCCCTGGAACAGACGGACCACCTTGCCGTCCAGGACATCGATCGCCGGGTATATCTCCATCGAACCCACCCTCATCCTTCAGAGCCGGACTAACAAGATACCTTTGTCCATCCTCTCCTAGGAACCGCATCGCCGACCTCGACGACCGATCCGTCCCGGAGCAGGCAGCGCAGCGACCCCACCGAACCCGTGACACGGAACCCCGACCGACCGGTCTGCGCTGGGGGTATGGTCAAATAGGGGTATGGATGTTTGCTCGCTGCCGGCATCGGAGATGGCCACGATGCTCTCCGCGGGAGAGATAAGCGCCCGAGAACTCCTCCAAGCGCACGTGGAACGCATCGAGGCCCTGAACCCCGTGGTCAATGCTCTCGTGACCCTTACACCGGAGAGGGCGCTCGAGCAGGCGACAACCGCCGACCGGGCTCACGCCCGGGGCGAGTCGCTCGGCCTCCTGCACGGTTTGCCGGTGGCTCATAAGGACCTTGCCCTGACCGCTGGGGTACGTACCACATTCGGGTCTCTCGTGTTCGCCGACTTCGTCCCTGATGTCGACGCTCTGGTGGTGGAACGGCAACGCAGGGCCGGGGCGGTGACCGTCGGGAAGACGAATACACCCGAGTTCGGAGCCGGCAGCCACACGTTCAACGAGGTGTTCGGACCCACGCTCAACCCGTACGACCTCGGACGGACCTGCGGAGGTAGTAGCGGCGGCGCCGCGGTGGCCCTGGCCGCTCGCATGCTGCCGCTGTGCGACGGGTCCGATCTGGGCGGCTCCCTGCGGAACCCCGCTGCTTTCTGCAACATCGTGGGATTCCGTCCCTCCCCCGGCCGGGTACCCTCGACCACCACCCAAGACGCCTGGTTCCCGCTCTCTGTGGAGGGCCCGATGGCCCGGACAGTCGCCGATGTGGCATTCTATCTGAGAGCGATGGCCGGACCGGACCCGCGTGCGCCGCTCTCGATAGCGGAGTCGTCCGATTCCCTCGCCGGTTCCCTGGAGCGGGAAATGACCGGCATGCGGGTCGCGTGGTCGCCTGACGCGGGCGGACTCCCCACCGATCCCGCCATCCGACGGGCCCTCGCCGACGTTCCGGACATCCTCTCGGACCTCGGATGCGACGTCGTCCCGACCTGGCCGGACCTCTCCGACGCTCCCCGTGTTTTCCAAGCGAGGCGGGCGTGGCAATTCGCGCTCCGGTTCGGACCGCTGCTGGCCGAGTATCGCCACCTGATGAAGGAGACGGTGGTATGGAACATCGAGAAGGGACTCTCGATGACCGTCGACGGGTATGCGGACGCATGCCGCCGCCACACGCTGATCTTCGCTCTCGTCGATGAGTTCATGTCTCCGGACGGCGGTGGCTTCGACTTCCTGGCGTGCCCCGTGACGCAGGTTCCGCCATTCCCGATAGAGATCGAGTACCCGCAAGAGATCGATGGCAAGCACCTCGAGACCTACATCGACTGGATGCGGGCGTGCAGCGACATAACCGTCACGACGCATCCCGCGATATCCGTTCCCGCCGGTTTCACTACGGGAGGACTTCCGGTCGGCGTCCAGTTCGTCGGCCGCCACCAAGCGGACCGTTCAGTCCTCGAACTGGCGAACGCCTGGGAGCAGGCCACCGGCTGGGGCAACCTATCCCCTTCGATTCCTTATTAACCCACTAATGTGCTAGTGTGTTAGTACACTAGTGGGAATGACGGGCTGACCGAGACTGCCCGCCCGGCCGAGAACGGAAGGATGCCAGGTGATCACGCGCCGGAACGCATGGAAGACCGATGAACTCGGATCCTTGTGCCGCGCCCTTCTGACACTAGGGACCGAGGATGAGATGGCTCTGTTCCTGCGCGACCTATGCACCCGCAACGAGATCGACGAACTGTCGAGTAGATGGACGGTTGCCACCTTGCTGGAAGCCGGCCTGCCCTACCGGGAGATCTCGGAGCGGACCGGAGTGTCGACAACCACCATAGGTCGTGTCAACGAGTGGCGGCGTCACGGCATGGGCGGTTACCGACTCGCTCTGGAGCGAGCGAGGGGGATTGACAATGGCTAGCGAGACCCTAAGGCTGGCTGTTCCCAACAAGGGACGTATGAGGGAGCCGACCCTCAGGTTGCTGCGCGAAGCGGGGCTCGCTTTCGAGCAAACCGAGAGAGCCCTCTCGGTAAAGGTGCGAAACGCCGACATCGACCTGCTCTTCGTGCGGACCGAGGATGTCGTCGAGTTGGTGGCGGACGGGGTGGCGGACCTCGGGATCACGGGTCTCGACTTGTTGGAGGAGGCCTGCCGACCGCCCGCGAGCGTAGGCGTAGTTCTCCCGCTCGGCTTCGGCCGATGCGAACTCACCGTGGCCGCACCGAGAGAGGCGGGCTACCGGCGTCCTGCGGACTTCGCAGGTCTACGGGTCGCCACCTCGCACCCGAACCTGACCAGCGGCTACTTCACCGGGCATGGCGTGGCCGTCGAAGTGGTCCGCCTCCGGGGATCGGTGGAGGTGGCTCCCAAACTGGGAGTAGCCGACGCGGTAGCCGATCTGGTCTCGACCGGGAGCACGCTGATGATCAACGGACTCCGCCCCGTGCTGCCCATCCTGAGCAGCCAAGCGGTACTGGTGGGAGAGTGCGCCGGAGCGGGAACGACTACGGAGTTGGACACGGTCGTGACCGCCCTCGAGTCGGTCCTCGCGGGCCGGCGCAGGCGCTACCTGCTCCTCAACGCTCCTCGGGAGGCCCTTCCCGTCATCAACGCTCTGATCCCGGGGCTCGAGGCACCCACCGTGATCCCACTCGCAGAGGACGGGATGGTTGCGATCCACTCGGTGGTGGAGAGGGACGAGGTGTGGAATCTGCTGCCCCGGCTGAAGGAGAGTGGCGGGCGCGACATCCTCGTGCTGCCGATCGGGCAACTCGTCCCATGAGCCCGGCCACCCGAGCCGCCGAGGCTCCATCAGGCCTGATGAGGGTACGCAGGCTTGCCGACCTGGACCCCGGTGCCCGGCGCGAGTTGGTCAACCGATCAGCGGTGCCTGATCGGGAGGTACGCCGTTCGGCGGCCGGAATCTGCCGGTCGATCGAGGAAGGCGGCGACCGAGCGCTCGCATACGCGGGCATCGCCTACGGCGGCGGACGGTCCGATCCGAGAGTGGGAACCGCGGAGATCTCGACCGCGCTCAGGAACACCGACCGATCGGTGCGCCGGGCCCTCGAGGAGGCAATTGACTCGGTGCAACGGCACCACCAGGCGCAGATCCCGGAGAGCGTGTCCCACGAGACCCGACCCGGAGTCCGGATCGACCGGCGGTGGACACCGCTCCGCCGGGTAGGCGCCTACATACCCGGCGGCAAAGCCTCCTACCCGTCCAGCCTGGTGATGACGGCGGTACCGGCCCAGGTGGCCGGCGTCGGCGAGATCGTGGTCGCGTCACCCTGCGACGAGGACGGGAGTCTGGATCGGACCCTTCTGGCTGCCGCCGCTCTGCTGGGCGTGGATGAGGTCTACGCGATGGGGGGCGCGCAGGCTGTGGCGGCCCTCGCATTCGGCACCGAGACCATACGGAGGGTGGACAAGATCGTGGGTCCGGGCAACGCGTGGGTGACGGCCGCCAAGCTGGAGGTGTACGGGACCTGCGCCATCGATCTCCCGGCCGGACCCAGCGAGGTGCTCGTGGTGGCCGACCACACGGCGGATCCCCGGCTGGTGGCGATCGACCTTCTCTGCCAGGCGGAACATGGCCCGGACTCTCCGGCCTTGGTCATCACCACCGACCCGGACCTGGCTGCCAGAGTCGAGGCCGAGATCGCCGGGTTCCTTCCGCTACTCCCCCGCAGGGACATCCTCCGGTCGGCCCTGGCAACCCATGGCGAGGCGCTGCTGGCATCTTCGCTCGACGAGGCTCTGGACTTCGCCAATGCGTACGCTCCCGAGCATGCATCGGTTCTCACCGCCGACGCGGACTCGGACGCGGGCCGGCTGGTGAACGCCGGCTCCGTTTACGTGGGCCGCTGGTCACCGGAATCCGCCGGCGACTACGCAACCGGGGCCAACCATGTCCTGCCCACCGGAGGGCTGGCACGCTCGCATGGCCCGCTCGGGGTAGAGGATTTCGGATCCTGGAGGCAGGTCCAGACGTTGACCCGCGCCGGGCTGGAGTCGATCAGGCCCGTTATCGAGGAACTGGCTGCCGCCGAGGGACTCGACGCCCACCGCATGGCGGCTTCGATCCGCTTCGAGACCGCTCCCGCCGCGACCTTGCCAGACGAAGACACCAACAGCGAGGAGGCTTGAATGCCCCGCCAGGCCGGATGCCGGCGCACCACCAAGGAAACACGCGTGTCGGTCGAGATCGATCTCGACGGGACCGGTCGGGCCGAGGTGAGCACGGGGATCGGGTTCTTCGATCACCTGCTGTCCTCGCTCGCCCACCACGCTCTCTTCGACCTCACCATCGTCACGGAAGGCGATCGGGAGGTAGACGATCACCACACTGTCGAGGACACCGCACTGTGCCTGGGCGAGGCACTGGCCGGAGCCCTCGGAGACCGGACCGGCATACATCGCTTCGGCGATGCTCGCATCCCGATGGACGAAGCGGTGGCACAGGCGACGGTCGACGTGGGTGGGCGACCCTATTGCTTGACAAGGCTCGACCTGACCACCCCCTACATAGGAAACCTCACTACGCAGAACATCCCGCATGCGTTGGAGGCGTTCGCCCGGACATCGGGCGCCACCGTTCACGTAGAAGCGACAGGCCGCAACGACCATCACGTCGCCGAGGCTGCGTTCAAGGCTCTGGCGAGAGCACTGAGAGCTGCCGTGGCTCCCGACGCGAGGCGGGCCGGGATCGCCTCGACAAAGGGGACTCCAACCGGAGAGGCGGGCACGTGAACGCAGCACCGCTGGTGGCGGTGATAGATCACGGCGCCGGCAACCTGGTGTCTATCGCCCGTGGACTGGAGCGGGCGGGCGGCCGCGTGCGCCTCGTGACCGGGCCGGAAGGGCTGACCGGGGTCCACGCGGTGGTCCTTCCCGGGGTAGGGGTTCCCGGTGCCGCCATGTCCCGCCTCGGAGAAGCCGGACTCCTGGGGCCCCTCGGAGCGTGGGAAGGGCCGCTGCTTGGAATCTGCGTCGGGCTCCAACTGTTCTTCGACAGCAGCGACGAGGACGGCGAGCCATGCCTAGGTTTCGACCGAGGAGTCGTGAGACGGCTGGTCGGCGCCCCACTGCTCCCCCACATCGGGTGGAACGACATCGAGATGCCCGGTGGAGGCGGAACCCGCGACCGGCTATTCGACCGGATCGAGCCCGGAGCAACCTTCTACTTCGTTCACAGCTACGCTCCGGCTCCGGAAGACCCGTCCATCGTCATCGCCTACGCCAGGTACCCGCGGCCATTTGCGGCCGCGGTGCGGAACGGGCTCCGGGTTGGGACCCAGTTCCATCCGGAACGCAGCGGCAAGGCCGGTCTTCAGGTCCTTACCAACTTCGTGGCAGAGGTGCGAGAGGTCGCCGGCTCGCGGGACCGGGCCGGGGCCCTCGCATGAGCCTCCGCACCCGGATAATCGCCTGCCTGGACGTGAAACACGGCCGGGTTGTGAAAGGGGTCAACTTCGTCAACCTGACCGACGAAGGGGATCCGGTCGAGTTGGCAACGCGGTACGCGGAGGAGGGGATGGACGAGATCGTCTACCTCGACATCGCCGCATCCCCCGAAGGACGGTCCGCTCTGCTAGACGTGGTCCGTCGCACCGCCCAGAACGTGTTCGTGCCGCTCACCGTGGGAGGAGGGGTGCGGGAGCCGTCCGACATGCGGGCCGTGTTGAGGGCCGGGGCGGACAAGGTGTCGCTCAACACCGCGGCGGTTCGCCGTCCCGGCCTGCTCGACCGGTGCGCGGCTGCGTTCGGCTGCCAGTGCGTCGTCCTCGCCATCGACGCCAAGGCCATGCCCGGGGGATCTTGGAACGTGTTCATCACCGGAGGGCGGCACGACACCGGGAGGGACGCAGTGGAGTGGGCGATCGAGGGGGTGGAGCGCGGCGCCGGCGAGATCCTGCTCACATCGATGGACCGAGACGGCACCAACATCGGGTTCGACCTGGAACTGCTCGGTGTGATCACCGAAGCGGTCGATGTTCCGGTGATCGCCTCGGGAGGCGCCGGGGTGCCCGAGCACTTCGTCGAGGCGGTAGGAGCGGGGGCCTCCGCAGTGCTGGCCGCGTCCATATTCCACCGCCGCGAAGTGGACATCCGCGACGTGAAGCGGGTGATGGAAGAGGCAGGAATACCGGTGCGCCATGCGTGAGTTCGACGTGTCGTGGAACGGGGATGGCCTCGTTCCGGTGATCGTGCAGCACGACCGGACCGGGGAGGTGCTGATGATGGCCTGGATGGACCGGCGGGCCCTGAAGCTGACCCTCGGTTCCGGGGTGGTCCACTTCTGGTCCCGATCCCGCCGGACGCTGTGGATGAAGGGCGAGACCAGCGGCAACAGGCTAACCCTCGTGGACCTCGCGGCGGACTGTGACGGAGACACGCTGCTGGTGCGGGCTATGCCAGCCGGTCCCACCTGCCACACGGCCGCCCGGACCTGCTTTACCGCGCCATCGGATGGCGACGCCCCGCAGGGATTCGGCGACCTCGAGCCTCTGTGGAAAACGATCACCGGACGGCTCGAGACCGGCCAACCAGGCTCCTATACCGCGCGACTGGCCGCCGGCGGAGCATCGTCCACAGGGCGCAAGGCAATCGAGGAGGCCAGCGAACTAGCATCCGCCGCTCTCGACCATCAGGCGGGCAGGGCCGCCGGCCGAAGGGTCGCCGAGGAAGCCGCCGACGTCGTGTACCACCTGCTCGTCCTGCTCGCCGAGCGGGGAGTCGAGGCCCGGGAAGTTATCGAGGAACTGGCTTCCAGACGGGGTTAGTTGCTAGGGCCTGTTCACGCTTTGAGGGTGTCGTGGATGAGGGCGAGGGTGA
>JAPPFW010000067.1 GCA_028821575.1 bacterium
CCGAGGGCGTAGCCGCCTCACCCCCCGGCCCCTGAGTCACCGGCGCCACCGGCGCTTCGCCGAGGGCTTGCATGACTTCGGTTGGTGGGTCGGTTGCCAGGGATTGGCGGTAGGCGTCGACGATGTTGTCGGCGGTGACTTTGATGGCGGGGACGACCACGAAGGGTGGTGCGGGTTTGCCGATGAGTCCGTAGGCGCCTTCGAGGGCCATGGTGCGGCCGAGGGCGTAGGCCTCGTCGGCGGCGATCCCTACGATGTTGCCGCCTTCGACCAGGTCGAGGGAGACGTTGGTGTCGAGGTCGAGGGTTACGACTGCTACGTCGGAGGCGCCCGCTGCTCGCAGAGCTGCCAGGACCCCGTCGGCGGGACCGGCCGACCAGGGGGCGTATATGCCGTTGAGGTCGGGGTTGCGGGTCAGCAGCGACGCGGCGATCTCCTCGGCGGCTGCGGGGTCGGCGAGACCCTGGGAGTCGACGATCTCGATGCCGGGATAGGCGGCCTCGATCCACGCTTTGAACGCCTGGTCTCTCTGGTTGGTGACGTAGTAGGCGGCGTCGTGGAAGATGAAACCTACTTTGCCCTGGCCTCCCAGCGCGTCGGCCAGCAGGTCGGCGGCTGCTATGCCCATGGCGGCGAGGTCGTCGGTGACCACCCCGACGTAGTCGGTTCCATGGACGTATCCCTCGGGCACGTTGCTCAGGAACACCAGCTGGACACCTGCATCGACGGCGGGACGGAATGCTTCGGCGCCCGATACCGGGTCGAGGACCAGGCTGATGATGATGTCGGGGTTCTGGGCCATGACGGTTTCGACGTCGTTGGCCTGCTGGGCGGCGTCGAACTGGGCGTTGGTCTCGGCGATGACCTCGATCCCCAACTCGGCGAAGGCGTCCCTGGCGCCCTGGCTGACCGCGTCGGTGAACGCTCCGGCGGTGTGCCACAGCAGCGCCGCTGTGTAACCACCCGCCTGCACCCGGCCGATCTCATCAGCGCTCAGCGATATCTCAGCCGAGGGCGTAGCCGCCTCACCCCCCGGCCCCTGAGTCACCGGCGCCACCGGCGCCGCCGGCTCCGCCATGGTCGACGGGGCCTGCGTAGTGGTGGCCGCTCGGGTGGTCGTGGTCTCCTCGGCAACCTCGTCACCGCCACAGGCCGCGGCCAGCAGGCCGAGCACCACCATCATGGCCACGAAGGTCCGCTGCTTCGGTGTCCTTGTTCTTGTCTTCATTGTTCCTCCTCCGGCTGCCCTCACGCTGCTTGCTCCACCCCGCACCAGGACGCCACGAAGTGCGCCAGGGTGCGGGTCGCGGAGATCAACTCCTGGATCGGGAGCCGTTCGAATGGGGTGTGACAGGTCGATATGTCTCCGGGAGCGAAGTAGACGCCGGAGATCCCGGCCGCCCGGAGCAATGGCTTCTCGGACCAGTACGGAGCACCCTCGAGACGGGCGCTTCCACCGGTGGTGCGTTCGATGGACTCCACCAACGCGCGGACCCCCGGATGGTCTGCCGGGACCTCGTCCGGGGTTCCCCCGACGCGGTGATCCCGGGGAGCTGAGAAGACCACTTCGGCCGAGACTCCGTGGTCGTCCGAGACCGCCGCGGCGACTTGCCGCAACGCGTCGGCCTCCTGGTCGAGATCGTCGCCTGGTAGCAGCTTCTGGATGAGCGACAGCCGGAACCGGCCTGGAACCGCTATGTTCCCCCCCGATTCGACCGAGGTGACCAGGAGGAAACGTTCACCCAGGAGCTCGTGCGGCGTGCCCTTGCGCAGCGTTTCGTTGCGATCCCACAGCGCGCTGAGCAGGGTGTGGCCCGCACGGAGCGCGTCCACGCCCAGATCCGGGGTCCCGAAGTAGGCCGGGCGGCCGACGAGCGTGATGTCGGCGATCAGGAATCCCATCTGGGCGGTGTAGACGGCCCCGGTGGTCGGCTCGGTGTAGACGGCGAAGTCGGGCGGGTTGCCTGGACCGCCGAACAGGTGGTCGACGCCCGCGCGCATCCCGAGCGAGAGCCCGCTACCGGGCTGTCCCGACTCCTCGTCGCATACGAGCAATCCCGTGACCGGGCCCGTAAGGCGGTAGCCCGCCCGACGAACCGCTCGGAGGGCCTCGATGATGGAGCAGATTCCCGCCTTCTGGTCGGTCACGCCGCGGGCCCATATCTCGCCGTCGACGATGGTCCCGGCGAACGGATCGGCTCGTTCGGTTCCGCTCCACTCGCGCATCCAGTCGTCTGCGTGAACGGTGTCGAGATGGCCCGCCAAGACCAGCGAGCGTCCTCCCGCCGGGCCGGCCTCGGCGTATACGTTGGGCCGTCCAGGTTCTGCCTCGACCAGGCGCACCCGACTCCAGGGGCCTTCCTCCATCCGTCCCCTGACCCACTCGGCGAAGTCCGTCTCGTCGGGCGTGACGCTGGGGATCCGTACCGCCTCCAGCACCAGTTCGACCAGAGCTTCCTCATCGACGGCCGCGGCGACCTCGTCGGCCGGCGATCTCGGGATCGGGGTCATCGGCCCAACCGGCCCTTCACGAAGGTGCTTCTCACCGAGGCGCGAGCCGTGGAGATCGCTCCGATGAAAGCGGCCCGGTTCCCGAGTGCCGACGCGACCAGTTCGGGTGTGTCATCCAGGTAGCCGTCCAGCTTGGAGCGCACCTCCTCCACGAAGATGGGGTTGGAACCAACACCTCCCCCGAAGACGATCCGGGCCGGATCGTTGAACCAGCAGAGCCAGGCCACCGCGGAGGCCATCGCCTCGGCGGCGATACCGAGGGCCTCGGACGCGGCGTCGTCACCTAGAGACGCCGCGAGGAGGAGCTCCGAAACCTCGGCATCGCGTTCGAGGCGGGAGGGACGGCCGGAGTCCAAGGCTTGGCGGAACTGTCTCCGGATGGCCGGGGCGGAGGCGACATCCTCCAGCGTGATCCGCGCCGCGCCTTGGTGACCCGGTGCCGGGATGTCGATCGACCCGAGTTCTCCTGCGGCTCCGTGTCCGCCCCGGTAGAGTCTCCCGTCCATCACGAGCCCGGCGCCGATCCCGGTGCCGACCGAGATGGCGACGAAATCGAGCCCGGCCCGATCATCCATACCCTCGGCTTCCGCCACCGCGGCCAGATTCACGTCGTTCTCGATGGTGACCGGCACTCCGAGCCGCGTGGAGAGTTCTTCCCGGATGGGTAGGTCGGCGAACCCTGAGAGGTTGGGGGACATCTCCACACGGTCCAGCCGCGGGCGGTACACGCCCGGAACGCCCACGCAGCCGGACTCCAGGAGGTGACCCTTGTGACCGAGGTCTCCGAGCAAGCGGGTGGTGGTTCTCACCACGGCTTCCACCGCCGCGCGGGCATGGGAGGCGGTCTCGATGCGATCCTCCGCCAGTACCCTTCCGAGGAGGTCGGCGACACCCACGATGATCTTGGTGGCGCCCATGTCCACCCCCACCACCAGTGCAGCGTCCGGCACCAGGGCGTATGGCGCGGCCGGACGTCCGATCCGTCCCTGGGAGCGTTCGGGAGGGATGAGGCTGACCACGCCGGCGTCCTCGAGGTCGGACACCAGGGCCGACACGGTGGGTTTCGACAGCCCGGTCCGGCGGGCCAGGGTGGCGCGGGAAATCGGGAACGGGGCAGCCTGCATGAACTCGTCGAAGACCGCTTGGCCGTTACGCAGGCGGAGTGCCCAGGAGCCGGATCCGTCGATCATCTGCCGACCGGCTCCCGGCAGGACCGGTAGATGTCGCAGCGTGTAGCAGGTCTCCTGTTCCGGCCGTTCGGTCCGCACCGCAAGGTTCGGGTTCCAGACATTCGCATCTCCGTGATCCATCTGAAGCAGGCCCGGGCCTCAGGACCGGGCCCCGGTCGTGCCGACTCGCGGGGCGTATTCTCACCCTGTTCGGGTTAGTTTGTCAACCTACCTTACTTATTTGTTTCTCGGATTGGTGGACGCATCTCCTGAATCGGGAGATAGCCACGGATGGAAGACCGGATCCACCGAGGATCCACCTCTCACTTGCTGTCAGGAAGGAGAACGCGAAAAACGCTCGACGATCCGCATCCGCCGAGGGCCCTCCCCCGCCGCCACCTCCTTGGGTCGGTGCGCGTCGCCGTATCCCCTGTGCGGGTCGGCCTCGACGATGTGATCCCAGCCACGGTCCGGTCGGCACCGGAACCGGACCGGTGGTGCTTGCAGCTACCCACCAGTGTGCGGCAGGCCTGTGACACAGTCAATCCCCCTGCCGTGGCGGTCGCGCTCTCCGGCGGGGAGTCGTGGACCCGGCCCGGCTATCCGGTGGGGGGCGCGCCGGGAGAGCAGACGCTCGGATCTTCCCCGGCCGGGTCGTGTTCCGTCCTCGTGTCAGTCCGGGGCCGGGTACCGGTCCGCTCGAGCCAGGGCGCGGAGTTCGCGAGCGTGGCGGCGACCGCGGTCGGAGTCCGGCAGGCCCGACAGCATCCGGGACAGTTCCCGGAGTCGCTCCTCCGAGTCCAAGGTCCGGGCCGTAGCGGTCGGGCCGTCCCTCTCCACGACTATGTGCGTGTCGGCGTAGGCGGCCACCTGCGGCAGGTGGCTGACGCACAGGGCCTGGCGGTTTCGGGCTAGGCGGGCCAGCTTCGCGCCCATCGCGAGGGCGGTGGTCCCACCGACGCCGGCATCGATCTCGTCGAACGCCACCAGGCGGGCATCCCCGGAACCGGACGCGAGGCGGAGCGACAGGACCAGGCGGCTCAACTCTCCCCCGGACGCCACCCTGGCGACCGGGCCGGGCGCCAGCCTGGAGTCGGAGGAAAACCGCAGATCCACCGTGTCCGCGCCGGCGCGGCGAGGCGGAGCCTCCCCGATCTCGAGGCGGATCAGCGGATCGCCGAAACCGAGATCGCGGAGATGGGCCAGCGCGCCGTCGACGATCCGGGCTGCCGCGGCTTTGCGCTCCCGGCGGAGAGCGGCGCCGGTCTCCTCCAGCCGGTATGTCACCTCGGCTAGTTCGGTGTCGATGGTGGCCGCCCTCCCGAGCAACTCCCCGACTACGGCATGGCGTGCGCGTGCGGTGTCCCGAAAGGCCAGGATCTCCTCGATCCCTGCTCCGTACTTGCGTCGCAGGTCGCCGAGCAGGGCAAGCCGCTCGTTGACCGAGGCGAGGGTCCGGGGGTCGGAGTCGAGGTCCTCCCAGGCCTCCCTGGCGGTGGTCAGGGTCTCGGTGAGGATGGCGTCGAGGCTCTCGATCATCTCCACGAGGCCGTCCTGGCCTGGATCGAGGTCGCAGGCGCGCCGGATCGCTCCGACCGCGGGCCCGAGCCGGTCCCGCGCCGCTGATAGGTCCCGGCGTGCTCCGGCCAGCAACTCGCCGATCTCCTCCGCGTTGCCGAGCCGTCTGGCCAGACTCCGGAGTTCCTCGCCCTCCCCGATACTGAATCCGGCCTCCTCGATCTCCCGTATCTGGTAGCTCAGGAGGTCCTGCTCGCGTTCGAGGGCTCGCAGGTCGCCGCCGAGCCGGGCCGCGGCCGACTCGAGCTTCCTGGCCTGTTCCCAAGCCGCCCGGTAGGTAGCCGGCCGGTCGGGTGAGGCAAGCCGCAGGTCGATGAGGGCACGGAGTGCGTTGGGCCGGATCAGCGAGAGCGGATCGTGCTGGCCGACAATCTCGACGAAGCCTTCCAGGCGTTCGGTGAGGACCCGGGCCGGCACCATCGCACCGTTGATGTACGAGCGGCTCCCCCTGGCGTGGACCCGTCTCGACACGATGAGTTCCTCGCCGTCCAGCAGGAACCGCCCCTCGACGGTGGTCTCCGAGCCGTGCGGTCCTATCAGGGCCGAACGGGCGGGTGCCCCGGTCAGCAGCCTCAGGGCACCCAGGAGGAGGGTCTTACCGGTGCCTGTCTCCCCGCTCACGACCACCATCCCCGGGCCCGGTTCGACCCGCGCCGCGGCGATGACTCCCAGATTGGTCACGGACAGTTCGTCGAGCACCGGTCAGGCCAGCGAGAACTTCTGCTTGACCGTGGTGGGAAAGGAACGTTCGATGAGGCTCACGAACGAGACCCGACCCGCTCCCTCGACCTCCACCACCCCGCCGGGTTGGACGGTGGCGATCTCGATGCCGTCGACGCCCACGCCCACCGACCGATCCTCCACCACCTCGAAGCTGAGCCGGCGTCCGGGTGGGAAGACCATCGCCCGCGAGAACAGCGAGTGCTGGGCGACCGGTGTCATGACCAGCGCATCGAGGGCCGGATCGATCAACGGTCCGCCCGCCGACAGGTTGTAGGCCGTAGAACCCGTGGGTGTGGCTATCACCACGCCGTCCGCCCGGTAGGTGACGAACGGCTCCCCGTCGATCGCCACCGCCAACTGCACAGTGCGCTGGTTCTGGACCTTCTCGATCACCACGTCGTTGAGGCCGAGCACCGGAGAGGACCCTCCCACCGACGCCGCCAGCAGCATCCGCTCGGTCGTGAACCACCTCCCCGACGTCAGGCGCTCGAGCAGGAAGGGGAGGTCGTGGGGCGCGCCCTCCGCGAGGAACCCGAGACGACCGTCGTTGATACCGAAGATGGGGGCCCCGCTCGCCCGGCCTATCCGGACCGCCTTCAGGACTGTTCCGTCCCCGCCGATCGCCACCACCAGGTCGAGTTCGGAGCGGCGTTCGAATCGCGTGGCCGGTAGGTCGAGGGCGTCGGCCGCGTCCGGGGAGGCCACCACATCCACATCGTGGCCGCGGGCCTCCGCCGCCAGTTCGCCGGCCAGGCCCATCGAGTGCTCCCGGCCGACATGCGGAACGAGAGCGATCCTCACCGGACGGCCTCCCTTACGGTGTCGGCGGCCACCCGGTTGGCGCCGTGCCGGAACAGGCCCATGACCTCCCGGTTGCCGTTGGCGCCCTTGATGGGGGAAGGGGTCACCGCCACCGCTCCCAACCCCGCCCCGGCAAGGCCGGTGATGGTGTCGAGGACGGCGCCGGCGCGCGTCCGCCGGTCCCTGACCACGCCGCGCCGGTCCACCGCCCCCCTCCCGGCCTCGAACTGGGGCTTGATGAGCAGAAGGTAATCGCTGCGACCATTCCCCAATTCCACCAGAACATGGCAGATCGTTCGCAGCGAGATGAACGAGACATCCGCGACCACCAGGTCGAACGGCGCTCCGAGGGCACCCGGGTCGGCGTACCGGATGTTGGTGCGTTCCACCACGGTCACTCGGGGGTCGTCGCGCATCCGCAGATGGAGCTGGCCGTAGCCCACGTCCACGGCCACGACGTGGCTCGCTCCGTGCTCCAGCAGGCAGTGCGTGAAGCCACCAGTGGAGGCGCCCACGTCGATGGCGCCGCGGCCCGCCACGCCCACACGGAACTCCCGGATGGCCGCTTCCAGCTTGAGACCGCCCCGGCTCACGTAGCGGGGACCGTCCTCGAGTATGCGCACCGCCGTTGCTCCATCCACCATGGTCGCCGGCTTCGGCAGCGGGGTTCCCGTCACCACTACCCTCCGTTCGCGGATGGCCCGGGCTGCCGCCGCCCGCGAGTCAACCAGGTGCCGGCGGACCATTTCCACGTCGAGCCGCCTCCTCATTGGTCCTCGCCGGAGGGAACAGTTGCGGTTGGTGCGAACGACTCCAGGATCCGGCGCGCCCGGGGAGCGTCGGTGCCTTCCAGCCGGGCGGCCAGCAACTCGGCGAGCGCGGCTGCCGGCTCCGGGGTCTCCGCCGGATCGGCCCTCTCGACGGCTTGCAGGTAGCGGCTCACCGACTCGTCGGTTACGACCCCTCGCTCCCCGCCCGGTCGTGGTGTGGCGTCGCCGTGTTGCTCCATGACCGCATTATTGCGCTTCGGGCCGACATGTACAGTCTTCGGGGCCGCGAGATGTGCGGTTTGCCCCTGGCGACGGTCCATTGCCGGTCGGCTCCCGTATGATCGTTTATGCGCCGCGGAGTTCGCGCCGCTCCCCGAGAGGGCAACCCGACCCCGGGAACACCGAAAATGATCCCCATCAGAGACATCAACCCCTCCCTCAGAACCCCGGTATTCACCTTTCTGCTGGTGGCGGGTTCGGTGGCCGTCTACTTCTTCGTCCAGCCCGGCGAGCCGGCGGATCAACTGGAGTTCCTGTACCGCCAGGCGGCCGTGGCCTGCGAGTTGACCACCGGGGAGGCGCTGTCCTTCGACGAGATCGTCGACCAGCGCTGCACCGATAGAGCCGAGACGCCCCTGTACCCCGACAAGTCTCCGCTCGTCAGCGTCGTCGTGTCCATGTTCCTACACGGCGGCCTTGCGCACCTGGTCGCGAACATGTGGAGCCTGCTGCTGTTCGGCAACAACGTCGAGGACGCCTACGGTCGCTTCGGGTACCTGCTCCTGTACCTGGTGTCCGGCGTCGTGGCCACCGTCGGCTTCGTCGTCCTGAACCCCGACACGACGGTGCCCCTCGTCGGAGCCTCCGGCGCCATCGCCGGGATCATGGGCGCGTATCTGGTCCTCTTCCCGCGCGCCAGGGTGGTGAGCGTATTCCCCCTTCTGTTTTTCATCCCGTTCACCATCTCGGCCGGGTGGTACCTCATAGTGTGGTTCGTCGGCCAGTTCGCTTTCACCGCGGCGGATTCGGCGATCGCATGGGAGGCCCACGTGGCGGGTTTCTTGTTCGGCATGCTGGTGACCCTGGTCGGCCGACGCCCGCTCCTGCGCCGCTTGGCCCGGCTGGAGCGCAAGCGCCTGGCCCGGCTCGGATACGGCTGAGCAACTTCGACCCCCTACAACTCGACCGGGGCGGTTCATTTGGGTGGGGACGACGGGGCCCTAGTTAAGAGGCTCGCATGCGGAACGTCTGGCTCGACCTTGAGCAGGACAGCCATGCTGTGAGCGCGAAGGACGCCAAGAACTGTAGAGAGGTGTTGGTGAGCTCACAGGGTGGTATGGGACGATCGATCCTTCAAGACTGACGACGACCGCAGGCGAGTCGGACCGTGTCGACGTCGAACCTCTGAGCGAGTCTCTGGCAAAGGTCGTCACTCCTCGGCGCCCGCATCGACAAGGATCCGGACGATTCCTTCGTCGCGAGACCGTCTCGCCAGTGCAAGCATGGAACGACCACTCCAGTCATCTATTGCGTTCACGTCCGCACCTGCTGCTACCAGCGTGGCGACCATAACGTCGTCGCCGCGCCGAATCGGGCCGAGGAGCACGGGATCATCACCCGCGTTCACGAGCGCGCCTGCCTCTATCAACATGACGACCATATCGATATCGCCGGACTTAACCGCACTCTGGAGCACGGGATCATCGAAGAAGTCTGTTGCGTTCACGTCCGCGCCTGCCTTCACCAACGCTGCCACAATTTCAGCATCGGCGGATTCAACCGCGTTGAAAAGCACTGGTTCACTTGAGAAGCGGTCTGTTGCGTTCGCGTCTGCGCCTGCGTCTACCAGCGCTGTGACTATTTCAGCATCGCCGGATTCAACCGCGTTGAAAAGTACACCAGCACCCTCGCCGCCGAGGTCGAGGGCTCGACCTTCGTCGCGAACGAGACGGCTTACCTCCGCCGTGTCACCCCTCTCGATAGCGAGGTTCAGCGCCAGCCTGTGCATCCGTGCTTCGCCCTTCTTGTCACAGAACGACAGGTTGCCCAGGAACGACCTTTCCATATCCAACTGACCGTCCAAACGCCTCGGGACGCATCCGTACAGGTCGTTGAACTCGGGCGGCCGGTCGTCTGTAAGGGACTCGATAGCATCGGCGAAGGCCACGAAGACATCTCCGAGATCTAGGTCCTCGTCGTTCTCGTCACCCCTTTCGTGGGTGTTCGCGATGTCTAGCCGTACCAGTCTGTCCAGATCGCCCACCTCGGTCGGAATGAAGCCGGACAGATTGTTCTGGAACAGAACCAGCTCGACAACCCTGCCGTCCGTGTCAGTGCCAACGCCGTGCCACTGGTCCATAGGCGCGTCGGTTAGCCAGTTCGTGTTGCGGATCCAGTCGGCTCCGGCCGTGGCCCGGTAAAGGCGGACCAGCGCTGCCCGGTCAGTTCCCGGCGAGGTGGGTGGGCTATCGGAACCGCACGCCATCACCGTGGCCACTATGAGGAACACCCCGCAGGCGCGAGAGGCCACAGACCAGCCGCCGAACGATAACCGGAAAAGGGATACCGCCTCCATCACCATCGACATTGCGTATCGAACGCCAACCTGGCCATGGCCTTCAAAGCTTGACCAGGTAGTTTGCAAGCTGGCGAACCCCGCAGATTCACTTTCGGCACCTGCTTAGAGCATTTCGTCGCTCCGGCTGTCCTCCACGGTCGTACCGGGAGGGGCCGGATCGGATGGCGGCTCGGACTCTTCCCTGAGAAAGAGGTCTTCAGGGGTGTAGGGACCGGCCAGATCATGGCGGACCGACATGATCGCCAGGTCGCCGCCCGTCAGGTTGCAAACATGGGACGCCTTGACGGTGAGGTCGCCCGGAGGGGCGATCAGGGCTGAAGGCCACCACAAACTGGGCGTAAAAGAACGGTCCGCGTTCCTGAGCGCCTCCGGGCGGAAGTAGGAATGCGAGACTTCGGACGCGGTCCGGGGTGCTACGGAGCCGAGGAAGTCCTCCAATGGTTCACCGCCCACCTCGGAGGCTTGGAGCGTCCCGCGCTGGCGGTATACCCACTCGGCAGCGGCTGCCTGATCCGATTCGACAAGGGCTTGGCCCAACTCCGAGTCGTACGTGCCAAGGCTCATGTCCCGGAGGAAGCGCCAGCGCCCACTCACCTGCGCGCGCCGGTCGGCCTCGACACTCGAGACCTCCCGAGGATCCTGGTCGGGCCGGAGGATTCCCGTCGGATCCGAACCTACTTCGATCGCCCGCAGATGGCGATAGGCGTCTATCGCCACGTCGTGACGCTTCCGCAACCAGCCCGGTCGGGCGAGCCCGCTCATCATGCGCGCTCGCATGGCGGTGGCTCCCAGGCTCGTGACCCGGAAGGCGCGGTTCTCGGCCTTACCCACTCCCAGGAGCCTGTCGTAGCCGGATCGTTCGTCATCCGGCGTCCGGGAACCGAATGGCTTCCACAGCACCGAGGCCCAAGCTCCGGCCGAGGCGATGAACTGCTCGAAAGCCTCGGAGGCGCGCCACGCCGCGTCAAGGGCTGCGACTATCCCTCGCTCGAGGTCGGCGACCTTGGCCCGCTCCCGATGATCGCGGCGGAATCCGTCGATCCCCATGGCTAGGAGCAGCAGGAGGATGACGAACACGACTCCCGCCTCGTACCACCACAGTTCTCCGAACCCATCTCGACGGCGCAGTCCGTACCAGCCGTTGTCACGGGCAATCAGGCCGATCAGTCCGAATACGCCGTAGACCATCGTGAAGAAGATCAGCATCCTCACCTGGCGGAAAGTCTCCATCGACCTGAGGGTGGGCCGGTCCAGCCGGACCGCCAGGACCACGGCGTAGTTGACCAGCGCCACCGACAACCCGAACGCGGACGCATCGTCTAGGTTCCCGTCACCCGATACGAGCAGGCCGGCGAGTACGCCGATCAAAGCGGACCAGCCGGCGATCCTGCTCAGCGTCGGCCCTTCCCGCTGAGGGGCTGAGGCGGGTGGGCTCGACAATTCCCCTGGATGGTCGGACCTGTCCGATCTCGGGCCTCCGAAGCGCGGACTGCTCCTTTGAAGTCTGATGCGTTCGAGTAGTTCGTTGCCGCTTTCCGATGTCGAGGCGCCCTGTGCGGTACCGGTCGCGATCGTTGCCCGATCCTCGCCCACCGTCCCGCCTTCAACCGGACCGGGGCCGGATACGGCCGTGTCGTCAGCGGGCGTGAGTGCGCCGAACCGTAACGCCACCGCCCGCGAGATTGCGGCGATCGCCAATGCGTAGGCCGCCGTGACCAGCCCCCAGACCCAGGCCCGTGGCGTGGAGGACAGTGAGGTTATCCCCAGGACCTCCACGCCACCCGACAGGACCAGCAACCCTGTGATCGCCAGCACGATGAGCCCGGAGGTGACGATCCCGGTGGCGGAGAGCGCGGGAACCGGGTCGACTTCGAACAGGTCGCGTGCGCGCTCGAGGAGGCGATGGAACTCCGCTCTGTTGCGGCGCTCCACTGAGCGCAGGTGGGCGCCGACCCGGCCGAGCAGCGAGGCGGGTACGCGACTTGTCGCGTCGGAGCGGATCTCCCCCGCGTGGGTGTCGATGTCGGCGGGTGCGATCAGACCGATCTCGGTGATGACGACGTTGCGTCCTTTCATCTGCGGCGGCGCCATGTCTCCGGGTGCCTGATCGCCGTCGACCAGCGCGAACACGGCCTTTCCGAGATCGGTCCACATCTGTTGGTCGATCTCCACCCCGCCCTCGACCGCACGGCGTTGTCTAACCGCGGCTACCACGGCCTCGGGATCCACCGGGTCGGTCGGTGCCCGCTCGTCGCCGGAGGGCATGTCACGCCAGATGACCCGGAGGATCGAGTCCTGGCCGGCCGCGTCCTGCAGTATGCGGCCGGTAGCGTCACGCAGGGCGGCCGTCACGTCGGTGAATACAGCGAACGTGTACCGGAGACCGCTCAGGATCCCGGCACCCATCAGGCGGAGGGTCTCCGCCATCCCCAGCCCGCGACGGTAACGCTCGGGTTTGTACTCGAACAGCAGGCTGTCCAAATGGGAGACCATCCGCCGGCGGGCATCGGTGAGGGTCTCACGCGGGTACGGTGCCTCGGCGCAGTCCCTGGGCACCGGCGCCTGGCCTCCATGGTTGGCCGCGGCGGCCAGTGTGACAGCGGGAATCTCCGCCATACGGGCGAACGAACGGGCCAGGTACACTTTGGCTTGGCCGTAGCCGATAGGGCCCCTGTCCAGGGACTCCACGGGTGCCTCGTCCATACCCGACCACATTCCGAGCGCGGTGGCCACCTCGGCCGCGACATGGGATGCGAACGTCTCGGATTGGGGATCGACGAGGGGAACACCCAACATCGCTTCGGTCTTGCGGTCCTCTGGGATGATGACCAGGTTGGCGTCCACTCCCGGCGAGTAGAACCCTTCGGGCGCCGAGAGGACCCCTGCCGCGTCGGGATCGCGTTGCGGCGACCAGATCCGTACCTCTACCACGCGCATTCCCTTGGGCTTGAGCGCCTCGATCTCGCCCGCGATGCGCTCGGCGGTCGAGGACACGTCGGTCGTGCTCTCGATGTCAGGGCCGGCCAGAGCCACCACGTGGACCAGCTCTAACTCCTCGCGGGCCAGTGTCTCGAACCACCGGCGGTGTTCCACTCCGTCCCGGCCGATGTCCATGTCGGGCCCGTCGTCGATACAGGCGACGAAGGGTTGGACCAGACCTGCCCGGACCCATTCGGTGAGCCGTTGGACAGCCGCGGTCGTCGACTTGTCGTTGGCGGCTACGAGCAGGCTGCGGCGCGCGCTCATAACAGCTCCGGCCTTCCCGAGTCGTCACGCTCCAGGCAGAACTTGATATTGGTGAGTTCCTGAGTAACGAGGTCGGCGATTCCCAGCCATGCGATGCGGGTGCGCTGGTCACTCCCGCGGTCTTCTGCGATCTGCTCGTCGTACAGGTCGACCTGCCTTCCCAGCAACTCGATCGCGTCCCGTCTGCGAGAGCGTTCGTCTCCGCCCCTGATCACGGGACTCCTCACGCCCGGGGTCCTTCCTGTAGCCAACCAATTGGATAAGACCCGGCTGGGCCGTGTGAAGGCTTTAAGGTCCGGTCCTCTCGCACCGGGTGATCGGCCCCATTCGACCAGGCGGGCGTAGGGACCCAGGAACTTACCGGCGTCTTTCCGGTCGGCGGCGACGGGGAAAGCGAGGCACAGCCCTTCCAGCAATGAGGCGAGGACGTTCCACGACTGGCCCCCCACCGGCAGCGTCGGCTCGAACCGGAGAACGCCTTGCTCGGTGCTGATGGCAACCGTCCGGTCCTCGATCTCGACCAGGCCCAGCATCCTTCCGATGAACCACCCCCTGATCAGGGCGCTCAACATCGGTCGCGGGATCGGAGTGGCCCTGGAAAGAGCCCGCGAACGCCGGGCGTTCCAGAAGCTGACCAGGTTGGACGTGTCGTGCTCCTTCCGCCAGGCGTCGGTGATGGGCTTTGTCAACGAGTCGAAGCACACCGGATGGAGGGCGCCGCCGAGCGATGTGTAGACGGCCACTCTGGTCTCCCGTTCGGACTGGTTGATCGTCTGCTCCACGGCCTCGGCATCCCTATCGAGCTGTGGGAGGAGGAACTCACGAACGAGTGGCTCCACTGGGAGGCCGCTCACCGGGATCGGGCTGGTCACCGGACGGATACGCAGATCGGAGCCGGGATGTACCTGCTGGACCATCTCACGGTCGACCGAGACCAATGGCTCGGCCGCCTCGAAGGCCTTCTCCAGGCACTTCCGGAACCGTTGGTCTCGGGGAGCCCGCACCGCAGGCGGCAACGAGTCTGAGAGATAACCCCGCAGACCCAACGCCAGGGTTTCCTTCCAAGCGGAGCCGTCGGTCCGCAACCAGGCGCGTGCCCGGCTGAGAATGTCGTCCCTGCTGATACGCGCAGTGAACGACGCTCTGCTCGGCCTCACCCGTGATCACGGTCCGGCGGACCTGGGTCCAAGCCTCCTCGAGTCCGGTCCTTCCGGCCGAATCCGTGGTGTGTTCTTCGAACAGGCTGGGGAAGTCGTCCGGATCGATGACCAGCATGGTGCTCGCGCCGGGCTCCAGCGCGTCGGGAACAAGCCGATCGGACGCGGGGTTGTGGCGGGGCCAGTCGTCGATCGGCGTCGAACCCGCTTCGCTCCTATCGGCTTCCACCGCTTGACGTAGCGCGTCGTACGCGTGCTCGATCGCCTCGCGGAGCGGCTGGAGCACCCCGTCGCGCAGGTCCGCAAGCAGCCGGGAGGCGATGAGACGATGGTCGGCGTTGTAGGGGTGTACCAGGCCGGTCTGGATCGCCTTGCCGATGGCGTCGCGGACTCCTTCGTGATCGGCCGGCAGGGCGCCGGGACCCATGCCGATCGCGTCCAGCACGTCGGATCGTAGGTGTCCGGCCCAGGCCAGCTCTTCCTGGCGCTCCGACTCGAGTTCTTCGGCCACGTGCTCCATCTCCGCGTCGGCCTTGGCCAGGAGTCGCAGAGCGACCTGCGCTCCATAGTCCGCGACGTTCGCACCCACTACCTTCACGATGTCGTCGGTGATGTGGTCCACCCACTTCAAGGCCTCGTCCCGCAGCCGGTCGTCCAGTTTCTTCAAGACGCCGGCGCGCCGGACCTCTACACCCTCCACGATGCAATCCACCCAGCGCAGCGCCCTGGCTTTGGAACCGACCTCCTCCGACGCTTCGTACCGGACCTGGTCCGCTACATCCCTGAAGACGGCGTCGAGTTCTGCATCCGGAAGACCGATGGAGTCCAGGACCTGGTTGTTGTCACGCCCCCTCTCGTTGATGCCGCATCTCCTGAGAAACCGCGTGAAGGCATCCTCGGCGAGCTCCTCCACGACTTCAGCGGTGGTGTGGTTCTCGTAGCGTCGCTGTTTCCTCGCGGCCCGTACGTAGTCACCGAGCAGGAACTCGATCGCGTCACGGGTGATCCGCTGTTCGGCATACGTTCCGAGGCGGCCCACGCCGAGGTCCACCTCGGCGAATCCGAGCGCCTGGATGGCCCCGTAGTACTTCGGTGGATCGGGCAGCATCAGCGTGTCGCCCCCGAAGGTGGGGAAACTGCCCGCCGAAGCCTGCCAGTTGGCCTTCATGTATACGGTGAAGTCGTCCTGCATGCGCCGGTCCGTCATCACTGCGGCCAGGCAGCGCGCCATGAAGCGATAGGCCGAGAGTTGGTCGCCGAAGCCTACGCCCTTGGTATTCGTGTGTCCCACCAGGTAGGGGAAAGCCGGCCCGGAACGCTGCTGCACCGCGCCGCCACCCGGTGGCGTGAACTCTCCGTCGCCGTAGTAACCGTGCAGCATCTCCGCCAGGGCTGCCGCGGTGTTCGGATACACGCCCCGGCTCGCCGCTTCGGACAGATCGACGAATACGTCGGCCGAATACAGGATGCCGATCGACTCGTCCATCCACGAGTCTCCGTCGACCCTCAGGATGTCGCACACATCCATCAGGATGCCTGCGCCCGTCCCGCCTGCCAGGGAGGACACCACGTTCACCGCCGGCGTGGCGGCTGACTCTCCGGCCAGAGACACACCGTATGCCCGCTCGCCGAGTTGGCGGAGTTGTGCCATGGCGCCCGCGCTCAGAAGAGCCTGGTTTTTCATCCTTATGCGCCTCTGGATCTCGTCAGCGCGGAACAGGCCGAGCACGCGGCCCACTGCCCGGTACTGGCCGGCGCCGGCTTCGATAGGAATGCGCATGTAGTCGGAGTCGAACAGCCAACCGCCGAAGTCATGACCTTTGCGCGCGAGGCTGTCCACCATCGTTCTCAGGTCTATGCCTGGCCGCGCAAGTCCCAGGTACTCGTCGGCGTCCAGCAGATCCGGCCCGCCAGGAAGGACCGGCGTGTCTTGGTGGATGGGAGTGTCGATGTGGAGTAGTTGCCAACCGTCGGGCATGCCCTGGTCCCAACCGATCTCGCGGAACCGTTCCTCGAGATTCTGCTTCAGATAGCGCAAGGTCTTGCCACCTGAGCCGCCGAGGCCAATGATCAGGAACTGTTGCAGCACGGTTGCTCTCCTTGGTTGGATCCGGGTTTACGGGGCCGGGTCTGCCGGACGCGGGTTGGTTCACTCATCGAGCGCCGCCTCTTCCGGCGCCGGGATACTCGAGAGCGCATCCCTGACATAGCCGGCGAGTTGATCCTCGGTGGGAATGGACGGGTTCACCGGTGCCATCACGACCCCGTGATGCGGCGCGGGTCCCGACACGTCGATCAGGACGATGGGTTCGTGGAGCCGTCGTTCCGATCTCAGGTCGGGCGATCGGGACGAGATACTCGTGACTTCGCGCCCGGAGCCGACAATGCCGACGAAGCGGCGCCCTGCAAGGGATAGCCGGACGTAGGGGGGGCGCCATGGTCGCCATGGCGTCTTCCGTACAGCCCGCAGGTCCCCGGCCTGGAGACTGCCCGGCAAGTGGCGCGCTCTGCGGAAGTGGGTCTCGGACAGGTCAGATACGAGCGTCCATCCGTCCCCGACGCGGAAGGTTGCGTATCGCGCGCGCCGGGGTGGCCGGATCCGACCCGCGATCCGGTTGATCCCGTAGAGCCACCCCCATATGAAGGCCAGAAGGAGGGCGAGCATCGCTGTGATCAGGGCCGTCTCGACGGCCACGTTGCGGGGATGGTCGAAGCTGACGGAAACCCCGAGCGGTACCTGTCGTGTCAGTCCCGCCGGGTCCGCGGGGTCGGTGACGTACGCGAACAGGAGTATGTGGCCGTCCGGTGTCTGGACCGAGCGGTCGAGACGAGCGTGCAATTCGGCGGGCGCGGGGTCGCCGGAGGACCACGAAGATGCTCCTCCCGGAAACGTCAGTTCGACTCCCACAGGGATCCCGTCGGCGCCGACGACAGGATCGGCCGGCAGCAGCCGTATCTCTCCTTCCCGGCCGTCGTCCTCGATGACGATGGGGATCGCGAACTCGGTGGCTTCGATGGAACCCAGCGCGGGCTCGGTGACCCGGAGTATCGGACCGTCGGGAAGATCGACCACCGTGAAGGTGACCGATGCCGTGGCGGGATCGGAGTGTTCCGATACGAGGCGAACCTCGAACGCGTGGTCCCCGACGGCGAGTGGCGGCGATCTGAAACGTCCGGGGCCGATGCGTGCCGGCGTGGTCCGCACACCGTCGAGAATGAAGTCGAGGAACGGTTCGTCGACTTCTGCGAGCGGCGCCCCTCCAGTCAGGAGCGAGAAGTCGATGGGTGTGTCAGGGAATACCGGGCTGGTCTCGATCCGGATGGAGAGGGTCGGTGTTTCGAGGACTACGGCTCCACAGACCTCCTCTACTGCTTCACCACGGACCTCGGTCGGAGTGTACGGGACATCGGAATAGTCGAGCACGATCCGGCGGGCTCGGTCGCCGTCCTCGAGACGGTGAGCAGGATGGTCGGTGGACAGCTCCGGCGAGTCGCCCTCCGCTACGACTACCGCAGATCGGACGAACGCCGGAGCGATCCCGTCCGGCAGTCCCCCGTCCCACAGGATGCCGGCGCGGGAAGCGACGGTGAGCCATGGCCCGGAGAGGTCCTCGCATGCCCTCGATGGGGGCATGGTGGTGGTCGTGGGCATGGTCGTAGTGGTGGTCGGGAGCGTCGTGGTGGTTGGCGTAGTCGTTGTGGGAGGTGGCGGCGGCTCGACGAACTTGAACTCCGGCCGCGTGGTCGTGTGGAGGGCGATGTTGTCCCCGCAACGCCCCTGCTCCATCATGTCGAGAAGGGTCTTGGTATCGCCGGATGGCGGTTCCCCCACGTAGAAGAGACGGATATCGAGACGGGCGCCGAGTTGACCGAGACGCTCCGAAAGGTTCTCGTAGCCCGGAGCGACTGTGGCCTCCCGGGACTCGTCGCCGCAAACCGCGGGGATCAACAGATCTGCTACATCGTTAGCGATCCGCCGATTGGTGAGCCGGCGTTCCAGGCCATCGTAGGGTCGTGGCGTCCGGTCACCCCGATGAGCATCGCTGAGATCGTGAAGTCCGTCCGTCAGCCACACGACCCGATGGCAGTCGGCTGACCAATCGAGATCGAGCAGTCCGTACAGGGCGGACACGTAGTCGGTGTTCAGGTCGTGGTCACTGAACTGTTCGATCGTGGACAGCACGTCGTCGTTGCCGCTCGCCTTCAGGTCGGTGAACTCACGACGCAGTTCGAAATCAGTGCCGAAGGCGGCCAATCCGATGCGTACGCGCAATCCCGCCTCCACGGATCTCTCGAGGGAGGCCACGTAGCGCTTGGCGGCAGCGATCCGCTGGCCGTCCGGGTCGTTGGTGCGCAGGGACTGGGACTCGTCCATCAGTATCAATACGTCCCACGACCGCGCCTCGGGAGGGCAGAACGCGTCCGCTCTTGCAGGATCCGGATCCTGAGCTCCGGAGGGTATGGCGACGATGGTGCTCGTCGTCACGGCGATTAGGACGGAAACGGTGAAGACCAACGGGCCACGCGGACATGCCGCCCTGTTCATAGCGACCACTCTCTGGCGATCCGGACGGCGATGAGGTAGCCGCACAGTAGGGCTCCCACGACGGATGCGAGGAGGGAGAGCCTGGCCAGGATGGTGGGTCTCCACCACCGCTCCTGCCACCTCGTCCGCTCGCGAAACCTCCCCAACTGGAACAGCGCGAAGCCAGGGAGCGAGAAGACGAGGACCGCCAGGATCCCGCCGACTGCCCGCTGGAACGCCTGGTCACCGGTTCTTCCGACCTCGCCTGCGGTCAGGGCTGCCGCTACAGCAATAGATGTACCCAGCAACGAGACCAAGAGCCATACAACCCATGGCGTGACCCGCAGTCGCGGTGGCCTATGGTGGAGTTTCCTTCGCGGGTTTCTCGGTCCGGCCTCCCGCTCCCTGGATCGCGGGTCGGACTCGAACCTATAGCTCATGGCAGCGGAGTTCCTGCGATTGCTTCCCTTAGGTAGTCACCGGAGGCGGCATTGATATGCAGGTCTGTTCACCCTGGATGATGTAATTCGCTACACTCTACTCCTTGGTGGGGGGTGCCGACAACCTCGTTCCGGCCGATGAGATGTGCGAGGAGCCCGGCTTCAGGCGGCACGGCAGTGGCGCAGTGTGAACTGGGCCGGCGCCGGGGTAGCCGGCCCGTGTTCAGGCGCGGGCGGGGAGGCGTTGGATGATCCGGTCCAGCAGTTCTGCGGTCAGTCCGAGCGAGCGCACCCCGATGCGTTCGTCGTTGCCGTGGAACATGCCCAGGAAGTCGCTGAACGGCACGCGGTCGTCGAAGAGGCCCACGCCGTAGGCCTTGATTCCCCTGGCCCTGAAGAACCGGGCGTCGGTCGTTGCAGGTGTCATCGCCGGTACGACCCTTCTGCTCCCGGTCAGCGACTCGTAGGCGTCTCCGATCGCCTCCCAGAGCGGTCCCTCGGCTGCCGATGAGTTGGCCGGGTAATGGATCACCTCGTCTATGTCGACCTCCTCGTACAGAGGTCCCAGCACCTTGCGGAGGTGGTCCTCCACGATCTGTTCCGTCTGGCCGGGCAGGACTCTCATGTCGAGCGACGTATCGGCCCGGTCGGCGACGGTGTTGGCCTTGGTTCCTCCGCTGACCAGGTTGGGACTGACGGTCAGGTGGGTGCAGGCATGCACCCAGCGGGCCAGCACAGGATCCTCGACCGCCATGCGCTCGATCTCGACGTCGATCCGGTCGGGATCGAGGAGCGCGGCGACGCGCCCGGCATCCCACCCGATGCCCTCCACGAACATGCGCCACTCGGGTGTCAGCTCGACGGGGCTACCGGAGCCGGCGAGGGCGACGATGGCTTCGGCCACCTTGACCACCGCGTTGTCCGTTCCGTAGGGCTGGCTGCCATGCGACGGGACCCCTGTACCTCGAATGATCCTCCAGCAGGGACCCTTCTCGGCGACCTTCACCGGATGGATGGGGAGTCGGCCGGGCTCGCGGACGGACGGGTAGGCGACCTCGGTCAGGACGTAGTCGCACTCGAGCAGTTCCGGCCGGTTGTCCATAATCCAGCCCGCTCCGAGCCCGCCTCCCTGCTCCTCGTCCGCCACCCCCAGATACATGAGATCACCCGCCGGTCGGCGGTCCCCCACCAGGTAAGGCTTGAACACCACCGCCATGGCGGCTGTGACGTTGAGCATGTCGACTGCTCCCCGGCCCCACACCATTCCGTCCACGACCTCCGCCCCGAACGGGTCGACCGACCATCCCCGCTCCGTGACCGGTACCACATCGAGGTGTCCCATCAGCAGGAGGGTCGGCGCAGCGGGGTCGCTTCCCGGGACGCGGTAGACGATGCTCTGGCGCCCAGGTGCGGGCTCCACGACCTCGCCGGAGACGCCGAAGTACTCCTCGAGGGTCGTCACCGACCGTTCCTCGTGGCCGGATTGGGGCGTCCCGTCGTTCACGCAGCGGTTCCGGATGAGCGCTTGAAGGAGTTCGAGCACCTCGCCCTCCCTGCTCGTAGTCGTGGTGTCGTTCATATCCCGAGCTTCTCCAACAGGTCGTACATCGTTGGTGTGAGGGCCAACGACCGCAGTTCCTCGAGCGGCACGAAAGCCGCCGATGCTGCGTCATCCCCCGCGGCCAGATCGCCGCCCACGACCTTGCCCGCGTAGTCCACGATCACCACGTGATGCTCGGGCGGATCACCCTCCCCGAGCGCTTCCCCGAGCCACACCACCCCTCCGAGTTCGACCTCGAGGCCGGTCTCCTCCCTGATCTCGCGCACCGCAGCCTCGGTGAGGCGTTCCCCGTAGCGGACCTTCCCTCCGGGTACGGCCCACGATCCCACCAGAGGCCCGCGTCCCCGCTCGACCAGCAACATCCGGCCGCGGTCGATGACGACCACTCCCACCCCGACCACGGGGGCCCGCTCATCGGTGGCGGTCATCGGGTCGACCTGAAGGTCGCCCCGATCCGGCGCCCGCCGTCGGGCCGGTCGCTGTGGTGCATCACGATCGACCGCGCCGAGAAGCCTCCCGCCTCGAAGAAGTTCTTGGCGAGGCGGTGCCCGGGCAGCACGTGGGCGTCGAACAGTTCGTGGCCCAGGCCGCGGAAGTCGTCCATCAGGGTGTCCCGCATGATCTCGCCGACCCCTACCCCGCGGGCCTCCTCCTCGACGAACACCAGCCTGATCGCCGCGATCCTCGTGTTCCCCTCATGGGCGAGCAGGGTCTCGGAGCGTCCGTAGATGAACCCCAGCGGGTAGCCATCGACCTCTCCCAGATAGAGCCTGGAGACGCTGTCGTCGATCCGGGCGAGCAGCGACCTCTCGACCGGTTCTTCGAGGCCGTCGGCGCGGGGCCACATGGGATGGATGGCCACCATTTCGGCTTCCAACCTACGGTATAGGTGGACGAGAACGTCCAAGTCCTCGGCTCGGGCGAGCCGGGCGGTGACCGAGATACCCATCTTGGTGGAGGAGGCTAGCCGCACTGGACGACCGGGCAGCACTCGAGGATCCAGCCGCCTTCCTCAGACGCAGTCGACGCAGAGTACGTTCTGGCGGTCCGCCAACTGCACGTTCTTGAGGAGCAGGAAGCAGGATCGGCAGACGAACTCGTCACCCCGCCGGGACTGTGCCGTCATGTCGAAGGCGACTTCCTCCCGGCGGATCGCCATGATCTCCGACGCCTCGTCGACCAGGATCGTGGCCGACTCGTTGGTTTCCACCGTCTCCAGTTCCTCGGCTTCGAGAGCGTCGAGGGTCACTGTGCCGTTGCCCGCCTCATCGTTTTCATCGTCCAATTCGGAGTCCTCTGCGTACGTCCTGTCGGTATCCGGATCGATACCGTCCTCGAACGGATCCCTGGTTGCGTCATTCTCTTGCACGGCGGCGAGAGTATAGACGCGGGGCGCGTCCGGCGCGGAAACTACCTGCGTGCGGTCGGGGTGGTGGGCACGCTACTCCGGATCGGTCCATCCTCCTGAAGAGGGTCCCGCTCCGGACGGTCGGGATCAGATCTTCAGCCTGATCCGGCCCGCCTGGAGGCGTACGAGCAACGGCGTACTGCCGAGCGGTTCTCCATCGGCCTCCACGGGCCACGGTTCCGCGGTCTCGACCCGGACCTCCCCCGCTACGAAACGCCTCACCGACGGGTCCGTGAGGTGATGCCCCCCGCGGGCCTTGGGCATCAACCTGGCCACTTCCCGCTTGGTGGCCGTGATCACCTGCACGTCCAGCAGTTGGTCCACCATGGAGGCGCGGGGGGCGATGTTGAAACCGCCTCCGAAGAACTGTCCGTTGGCGAACACCGCGGTGAGGGCGTTACCCCGGAAGCTGCGTCCTCCGGCCTCGAGCGAGATCTCGGTCATCCGGAATCCTGGAAGTGACGCAGCCACCCCTCCTACGTACCGGAAAGTCCCCAACCATCCCGGGAACCGGTAAGAGGCGGCGGCCGCGGCGGCCGTGGCGCCGATGCTGGCGACGTTCAGGAAGTACCTCCTGCCCCATTCCCCGATCGCCAGTCCGACATCGACCGGGTAGGTGGAGTCGCCGGCAAGGCGGTCGGCGGCCGGCCCGATCCGGTTCCCGAGGCCGAAGGTCCGGAGCAGGTCGCACCCGGTTCCGGTGGGCAGGATTCCGAGGACGGGTCGTGAGTCCCATTGGTGGGTCATCACGGCGTTCAGGACGGCGTTGACCGTTCCGTCGCCCCCTACGGCCACGAACCGGGTCCGCCGCTCTGCGGCTGCCCGGGCCACCGTCCGGCGCAGTGCGTCCAGGCCAGCCACCTCCGTCACCTCAGCCGGTACGTCCCGGTTGCCCAGTGCTGCCTCGACGCGGGACCTGGCATGGCGGCCGCGGGCGGCGTAGGGGTTGACCAGCACCAGCCAGGGTGTCATACCACTCCTCCGGCGGCGACCACCCCCCGGTCCATCCCGGCATGCAGCGGACCGATCACACGACCGAGTCGTCCGACTCCCAAAACCTCGGCGGCATCCCTGATCTGGCGCAACACGTCGAGCAACTGGCGGGCGTTCCTCACGAAGTCCCCCGGGTCCAAGGTCTCTTCTTCGAGTAGAACCTCAAGGTCGAGGTCCCTGGCCCACGCATAGGCCAGGTATCCGAATCCGGCTTCCGGGGGTCGGGTAGCGGGCAGGCGGTGGGCTTTCTCGGCCGATGCGTGAGCGTCCCAGAGGGCCATCAGGCTCCCCCAGCGCCGCTCCAGCCGGTCGGTGGGCCAGGGTTCGGGCGAATCCGACTCGCGACGCGGTTCGTAGATGAAGGCCGACACCGAAGCGGCCAGCTCCGGAGGGGTGAGGTCCGCCAGTATGCCGGTCCGGATGGCTTCGACCAGTAGGAAGTCCATCTCGTTGTAGACCTTTCGTAGGGCCTCGCCCGGCGGGCGGAGCGTCCACCCGTCGACGTACCCGCGATCCTCGAGCAGGCGCCGGGCCCGGTGGAATCTACTCACCAGGCCGCCGGTCGCTGCCGGGTCGTGGCTCGGGACGCCCCGGCGGGTCGGTGATCGCCCACGGCCGCCTCGGCGCCGCTGGAACTCGGCGAACGATGCTTCCAGGAGCCGCTCGGCCTGGCGCCGGGGGTAGTTGGCGATCAGGTTCACCACCATGTTGTAGGTGGGCCGGAAGCTGGACCGGAGCGGATGGCTTCCCAGGTCTGCGATCGACACCATCCTCTCGAATGGGACGTAGGGCGAGTGGAGCACCACTCCGTGACCCACGCTGTCGATTCCCCGGCGTCCCGCCCGCCCGCTCAGTTGGGTGAACTCGCCGGGGAGCATCAGTTCGTGTCCCTCCCCGGTGAACTTGGAGAGCCGGTCCAGCACCACGGTCCGGGCCGGCATGTTGATACCTAGGGCCAGGGTCTCGGTTGCGAACACCAGCTTCACGAGGCCGTCGCAGAAGAGTTGTTCGGTCACCTCCTTGAAGGCGGGCACCAGTCCCGCGTGATGGGCTGCCACTCCCTTCTCGAGCGCCGCCAGCCATCGCCCGTAGCCGAGAGCCCTCAGGTCGGACCAGTCGATGTGCGCGGTTCCCGCCTCGGCCCGGCGCCGGATCTCCTCCTGTTCCGACTCGTCGGTCAGCCGGATCCCGGTTCCCGCCACCCGCGAGGCCGCTTCGTCGCAGCCGATCCGCGAGAAGACGAAGTAGATGGCCGGCAGCATGTTGAGAAACGCCAGGTGCTCGACCAGTTCCAGACGCTTCGGGGTGCCGAACCTACGGCGGCGCCCGCCCCGACGGGACAGCAGGCGGGTAATCGACCGGTTCGGCCTCAGCCCCCCGGCCGTGTCCACGAACAGGGGAAGCACGTGTACCTCCTTGCTGTAGCGGTCCCAGACGGCCCACCACCTCTCGAGCCGGACCGGCCGGTGGTCCTCGATCACCAGTTCCGTCCGCCCGCGCCGGGCCCGAAGCCACTCGGTGAACTCGTCGGCGTTGGCCACGGTGGCCGAGAGGCAGACCAGGCCGATGTGCCGGGGGGCGTGGATGATCACCTCCTCCCACACTGCCCCGCGGAACCGGTCCTGCAGGTAGTGGACCTCGTCGAGCACCACGGTCTCGACCGCAGCCAGATCGGTGCCGGCGTAGATCATGTTCCGGAGCACCTCGGTGGTCATCACCACTATGGGTGCTCCGTTGTTGATGGTGTTGTCTCCGGTCAGCAGCCCGACCCGGTCGGGTCCGTAGGCGTCGACGAAGTCCCGGTACTTCTGGTTGGACAGCGCCTTCAGGGGAGTGGTGTAGAACACGCGCCGCCTTCGCTCGAGGCTCAGATGTACGGCCGCCTCCGCTACGAGCGTCTTTCCCGCTCCGGTGGGCGCGGTCACCACCACCGACCCTCCCCGCTCGACCGCCTCGGCCGCGAGCACCTGGAAGGGATCGGGGGTGAACGGGAGCGACTCGAAGAACCGGTGGACCCTCACTTCTTCAGGGTCCACCTGATTATCCAGATGGTGGCCTCGTAGAACAGGTACAGCGGGGTTGAGAGCACGAGAAGCGTCAAGGGATCACCCGTGGGGCTCACTGCCGCACCAACGGTCACGATGATCAGCACCGCCCAGCGCCGCCCGGAGGCCAGCTTGTCCGAACCGACCACACCGGCCGCAGCCGCGCCGTAGAGAAAGACCGGAAACTGGAACGAGATGCCGAACAGCAGCAAGAACCGGATGACGAATCTGGTGTAGGCCTCGACGGTTACGAAGGCTTCCAGATTCTCGAGGATGGTCAAGAGGAATCCCAACGCCCTGGGCAGGCTCCAGTAGGCGAAGCCGACACCAAGCGAAAAGAGGAACAGGAGGGCTCCCACGACCGGAAAGGCCCACTTGCGCTCCCTGATTGTCAGGCCCGGGTTTATGAAAGCCCACGCCTGGTAGAAGATCACCGGGCTCGCGAGTAATGCTCCGCCGAACAGTGCCATGCGCATGGCGATTGAGAAGGGCTGGGTTGGACCTGTGATTATGAGTTCCCGGTCGGACACCGCGAGATACGGCCGCTGCAGCATATCCAGCATTAGTTCGCGGAAGAAGAAAGCCACCACTGCACCAATCACGACGGCGGCCACTGTCTTGATGATCCTCGTCCGAAGCTCGGTCAGGTGCCCCATCAGGGGCTGGCTCGACGGGTCCGAAGCGTCTGTCATGCAGCGCCCTGCTCGGGAACCTCGTCCTCAGGCGCGGCGTCGTCCATTTCATTGTCGGTGGTGTCCTCGGTGTCCTGCCCGTCCGCTGCGGCACCCTCGTCGGGAGGGGGATGGACCGTGCCCGGCATCGGGTCGCCCATCCCTTCCCAGACCTTGCTCGGCGAGACCCCGGTGGGCGGGTCTGGGGCGATCCAGCGCGCCTGAGCCGTCTCTGGCGGGGTAGTTCCGCCGGGAGGCTCCGCCGCCGGGGACTGTTCGGCCTGGGAACCCTCGGGTGTGGTGGCTCCGCCGGGGGATGGGGAAGCTGGGCGGGCCTGTCCGGGCGAGGGCGTCGGTGGCGCCTTGGCCGACTGCCTAATCTCCCGTTCGACGGACTTGGCGGTATCTGCCGTCTCCGCCAGCGTCCGGCGCACATCCGAGACCGGCTTGCGGATGTCCTCCCTAATCTCCTTGATCGGTTCACGCAGGGGACCGATCTCGTCCTCGATCCCGCGCCGCAGGTCGGTCACCGCCGCCTTGAGTTCTCGCAGGTATCCCCCGATCGTTCGGGCGATCTCCGGGAGCCGTCCCGGCCCGAAGACAACCAGCGCGATCACCGCGATGGTGAGTATCTCGGCGCCGCTGAACGAGTCGAACATGAGCTAATGGTACAGGCGTCCCGGTGTCCCGAGTCTCGGGATCGTCACGTCCGGTAACCGGCGTCGTGCAATCTCGGGCAACGCCCGCGCGCCCGGAGGCTGCTCGCCACCCATGGGCAAGGGGGGTTGACGTCGGCGCAACGTTGCCGCACACCGGTAGTGGTCTGTCCGTGAAGTGGCGGCGTGCCATGCGCCGCCGGCCGCGTTCCTCGCAAGGCCCACCGACGGCGGGCGCAACACGGCTGTGACTCGATCCTTCAGGCTTCCCCGTAGCGAGCCAGGATCGCCCGACGGAGCCGCTTCACCTCCCTTGCGACCTCTTCGCCCTCGACCAGACGGGCGTTCTTGCCGAGGCGGACGAGCAGGCGAGCCGCCACCCTGGGGTCCGACATGGCGAAACGGACCAGCATCTCCTTCTTCGTTTCACGGATGACATCGACCGGGTAGTACTCGGCGACCCAGCGCGCCCCGGGGCCGAGGGCGAGTATTGCGTACACGGCGTCCGCGGAGGCCGTGAAACCGATGTCCGGGTGCTCGACCTCTTTCGGCCGGTCGAATAGGTGCGGGCGCTCCTCGAGCGACCTGATCCGGTCGACACGGAACGTCCGTAGGTCCTCGGCGAGCCGGCAGCGGGCCGATAGGTACCACCGGCCCATGGAGGCGTACACCACCAGCGGCTCGACATCCCTGGAGGTGGTTCGGTTGGTCCCGACCGCCAGGTAGGTGATACCGACCACCTTGCCTTCGTCGGCCGCACCGCGCAGGGTCTCCAGGTGTTCGGGTTCGGCCGGTAGTTCCGCTCCTATGGCTCCGGAAGCCTCCGGGAGCACGGTCGACGCCAGCTTGTCCACCGCTCTGGTCAGGGCGGGGTTCGCCTGGCTCGTACCGGCCACCGCCATACCGGCGCTCAGCAGGCCGAGCGCCTCGGGCGGGGTGAGCCGGAGCGGTCGGGCGAAGTAATCGGCCATGTCGAGGATCACCCGGTCGTCGTCGATGAAGGCCACCATCAGATCGCCGGGTCCGTACCCGGGGACACCGCACACGAACAGCAGGGCGAGGTCGGCGGCGAGTTGCGACTCGGACTTGTAACCGAACCGCTCCATGACCTCCGACACCCGCGGGTACGGATGGGCGATGACCCAAGGAACCATGGACAGGATCCGGGTGAGACGCCGCTGCGTGGCAGCCGCGGTCATGGGTCTTCCCTCACCCGGCGGACAATCTCGGCTCTCAGGTCAGGCGGGTCCAGGATGACCGCTGCGTCGTCCATGTCCAGTATCAGTTCGATGAAGGAGTCCTTCACCGAGTACGGGATGTCCATGACCATGGAGCCTTCCGGACCGCGGTCGACGACCCGGGCATCCGGGAAACGGTTCTCGGCCCACCAGGCTACGTCGGGATCCCACCGGACTCGGGCCACCGACTGCTTCGAGCCCTGTTCCCAGGGGAGCGAGGAGAGAATGTCCCGGGCCGAGAAGTCCTGAGGGCGTTCGAAGGCCCCCGGCGGACCCACCACCTCCATCTCGGTTGCCCGGTCCAACCGGTAGGTGCGTGCGCCGTCCGGGTGTCCCGGTTCTGCCCCTGCGAAGTACCAGTGGCCCCGCTGATGCCGCATCCCGTACGGTGCGAGGGTCCGGGACCGGCCCCGGTACACGAACCGCAACATGGCGCGGTCGAGTACAGACTCGAAGACGAGTCCCAGCATGGAGCTCCCCAGGCCCAGGTCGGCGCCCACCGGTGTCCCAGACTCGACGAATCGGGCTCCTCCCAGCTTCAGCAGGGCATCGGATCCGGCCGGCCACCCCCCGCTGCGCACCATGTGGACCGCCAGCGCCAGGGCGGTTCTCTCCTCCTCTGTCAATCCCGGATCGATCGTCCGGTAGTTCTCGTCGGGAATCACGTATCCCCACTCCACTTCCCACGCGTCCGTGGGCTGGAGTTCCATCGAGATCCCCAACCGGCGCAGGCTGTCCTTGTCCCGCTCGAACATCCGGTGGAAGGCCTGATCGGAACGGTTCCCGTAGCCGGCCACCTTCTGGCGGATCCGAGGGGCGGTGACCGGTCGGTCGGAGTCGAGCAGGAACGCCAGGAGGTTTATGAGACGTTCGACGACTGCGCTCATTGATCAGCAGATTCTAGGGAGAGACCGACCCGTTACCGGTGCGCGAAGCCTCGTAGAAATCGCGACTACCGGCCGTTGCTTCCCACCGAGCACCGGCCGGTAGTCACAGGCTGGCGATGAGTCGGGCCACCCGCTCGTCCGTCGCCTTGAACGGGTCCTTGCAGAGGACGGTCCTCTGCGCCTGGTCGTTCAGCTTGAGATGTACCCAGTCGACGGTGAAGTCCCGCTTCCGGGCCTTTGCCGCCGAGATGAACTCTCCCCTGAGGCGGGCTCTGGTCGTCTGGGGAGGTTTCTTGACCGCACCGGCGATGGCAGCGTCGGTGACCAAACGGTCGACCAGCCCTCGCTGAGCGAGCAGGTAGTACAGGCCCCGCGCTTCGGTCACGTCGTGATAGCTCAGGTCGAGCAGCATGATACGGGCGTCGGAGAGGCCGAGCCCGTGCTTGAGACGGTACCGATCGATCAGGTGGTACTTGGTGACCCAGTCGACCTCCCGGTGGAGCGAGAGGGGATCCTTCTCCAGGCCGGTCAGGAGGTGCTCCCACATCTCGACCGCCTTCTGGACCGCCGGTGCGAAACCCGGGCTCCGCCCGTAACGGATGATCCGCTCCAGGTACTCCCACTGGATGTCGAGCGCGGAGAGCTCGCGCCCGTTGGCCAGCCGTACGGTCCGGCGGCACGTGGGGTCCTGGCTGATCTGGCGTATGGCCCGGATCGGGTTGGCGAGGGTCATGTCCCTGAACACCACGCTGGCCTCGATCATCTCGAGCAGCGCCACGGTTGCGCCCACCTTTATGAATGTCGCGTACTCGCTCATGTTCGAGTCGCCCGCGATGACGTGCAGCCGACGGTACCGTTCGGCATCCGAGTGCGGCTCGTCCCTCGTGTTGATGATCGGCCGGGATCGGGTGGTAGCAGAGGACACCCCTTCCCAGATGTGGTCCGCCCGCTGGGAGATGGAGAAGACCGGCCCCCGCGCCGTCTGGAGGAGCTTGCCGGCGCCTGAGTAGATCTGGCGGGTCACCAGGAAGGGAATGAGGATGTCCAGCATCTTCTGGAAGTCCCCCTTCCTTCGCACCAGGTAGTTCTCGTGGCAGCCGTACGAGTTGCCGGCCGAGTCCGTGTTGTTCTTGTACAGGAAGATGTCGCCGCGGATTCCCTCCTCCCGCAGCCGCTGTTCGGCGGAGCGCTGCAGGTTCTCAAGGACGCGTTCCCCCGCCTTGTCGTGTGCCACCAGATCGTGAAGGTCGTCGCACTCCGGAGTGGCGTATTCGGGATGGCTACCCACATCGAGATAGAGGCGCGCGCCGTTCTCGAGGAACACGTTCGAGGACCGGCCCCATGACACGACGCTGCGGAACAGGTAGCGCGCCACCTCATCCGGACTGAGGCGGCGCTGACCCCTCAGTGTGCAGGTAATGCCGAACTCGTTCTCGAGTCCGAAGATACGCCTCTTCATTGCCTCAGGCTAGCCTGTAACCGGTCGCCGACAGCTACCACCACTATCAACTATCAACTATCAACTATCAACTATCAACTATCAACTATCAACTATATCCCGGCCAGTTGTTCCTTCGGTAGGCGCCGGAAGCGTCGGTTCTCGCGGTCGCGTTCGAGTAGTGCACCCTCCCAACCGTCGATATTCCGGTCCTCGACGTTGCGGAAGGCGTCGGCCGCCTGCCTGAGTGCCAGATCCACCGTGGGCGTGTCGGTGTAGGCCTCGCCCAGCTTGTCCGACAGGGCGTCCGACTTGCCGCCGATGGCCGTGTAGCCCCGCTTGTCGTACAGGGTGCCGTCGTAGGTGACCTTGAAGAGCCGATCCTCGGATACCGTGTGCCCGACCTCGGCGATGAGTACCTCGACTTCGAAGGGTTTGGGCCCCTGGACGAAGATGTTCCCGAGAGTCTGGGAGAACGCCGACGCCAGGCTCTTGGCGGTGACATCGTCACGGCCGTACTGGTAACCCTTGACGTCCGCGTACCGGATGCCCGCAACCCGCAACGACTCGAACTCGTTGTACTTTCCCACCCCCGCGAAGGCGATGCGATCGTAGATCTCGGAGATCTTCGTGAGGGTTCGGCTCGGGTTCTCGGCCAGGATCAGCACGCCTTCCTGGGTTTCGAGCGCCACGATGGACCGTCCCCGGGCGATGCCCTTGCGGGCGTACTCGGCCCGGTCCTTGACCAGTTGCTCCGGCGGTACGTAGAAGGGGAGCGTCAACTGACCACCTCCAGCGCTCGTTCCGCGGCGGCGGCGACCACCGCCTCGTCGACGTCGTCGAACCCGTCGGCGGTGACGGTCACGACGTTCGGGTAGATTCCCCGCCGGAGGTCCGGACCGCCCGTAGCCAGATCCTGTCCGGCGGCGGCGACCAAGGCTTGGACGGCATGGTCGATGGCGGCGGCCTGGTCGGAGTCGGGTCGGTACACCGTCCGCAGGTACGCTCTCGCCTCCCGGCTCCCCGATCCGGCCGTGCCGTACTCACGCTCCTCGTAGCGGCCCCCCACCGCGTCGAAGGTGAATACGTGGCCTCGTGCGGTGCGAGGCTCGACGCCGCAGAAGAGCGGCACGACCACGAATCCCTGCAGGGCCAGAGGAAGCTGGGTTCGCACCATGCGCGCCAGGTAGTTCGCTTTCCCGTCGAGGCTGAGGCGGACTCCTTCCAGTTTCTCGTAGTGTTCCAGTTCGGTCTGGAAGAGCCTGACCATCTCGGAGGCTAGGCCGGCCGTGCCCGAAATCGCCACGGCAGAGTACTCGTCCGCGGCGAAGACCTTCTGCACGTGCCGGTGGGCAACGTCGTACCCGGCGGTGGCCTGGCGGTCGCCGACCATCACCACTCCCCCGTCGAAACGTAGGGCCAGCACCGTGGTCGCTTCGGGAGCCGCAAGCCCGGACCGGGTCATGCCCGGGGGTACCGACCAGTCGGGTGCCATGTCGAGGGAGCGAACTAACTCGGTGAAGCTCGGGCCCGGCACCGGGGCGTCGAGAGGGACCATCGACTGGGTCACTCGCCACCCTTCTGGACGTAGTTCTTCACGAACTCCTCGGCGTTCTCCTCGAGAACGGAATCGATCTCGTCCAGCAGGTCGTCGATCTTGCTTACGGCCGCACTCTCCGCGACCCGGGGTACCGGCGCCGGGCCGCCCGACGGGTCCCGAGGTCTCCGTTCCCTCTGCTGACGTTCCTGAGCCATCATCTTCCTCCTACGACGAGCCCGGCATCCCATGTACGCGTCGCTCCGGCCAGACGGGTAATCCCATACGACGTTCTCGAGCCCTGCATCATCTCAACTGCCTCCCAGAGCGCCGAGCAGGTCGGTGGCCTCCGAGCACGCGTCGAGTAGTTCCCCTACCAAGTCCTTGTTACCGCGGAGCGGCTCCATCATAGGCACCCTCTTGAGCGGTTCCTCCCCGACGTCGAACACCAGCGAGTCCCAGTTGGCCGCCACCAGCGACTCCGGGAACCGCTCCACGCACCTTCCCCTGAAATAGGCCCTGGTCTCCGGAGGAGGAACCGCGGTGGCCCGGTCCAGTTCCGCATCGGTGAACAGGCGTCTGAGCAGCCCACGCTCCTCGAGACGGTAGGCCAAGCCCCTGCGCCGGTCGGTGTCGTGGTACTGGAGAGCAGCCATGGCCAGCTTCGGGTCCGTCCAGTCGAGGTCGTCCCGGCGGCGGAAGCCCTCCAGCATGCGCAGCTTGGCCGTCCAGTCGAGCCGGTCGGCGGTGCGCGTCAAGTCCGTCTCGAGGTCCTCGAGGATCCGTCCCCATTCCCGGACGACATCTCCCCACACCGGTTCGGGGAGTTGCTGCTCCGCATACTTCGAGAGCCACTCGTAGTAGCGGAACTGCAGTTCGAGAGCCGTTGCCGATGAGCCGTCGGCCAGCAGCAGAGGTCGGTGGAGGGACAGGTCGTGGCTCGTTTGCCAGGTTGCCTCGACCGGATCGGCCAGTTCCAAGGGTTCCGGGATGGCCCGGTCCTCGATGGCGGCCAGCAACAGGGCGGTGGTACCGAGCTTCACGAAGGTCTGGACCTCCGACATGTTGGCGTCACCGATGATCACATGGAAACGCCGGTACTTGGTCGGTTCGCCGTGAGGCTCGTCTCTCGTGTTGATGATGGGCCGTTTCAGGGTCGTCTCGAGTCCGACCTCCTCCTCGAAGAAGTCTGATCGCTGGCTGATCTGGTAACGCACGCCGGGGCGGCCGTTCTCGGACCCGAGCTTGCCCGAGCCGGTGAAGATCTGGCGCGTGACCAGCCAGGTCGTGGCGTAGTGGATCAGGTCGGCGAAGGGGAGGGCCCGGGACAGCAGGTAGTTCTCGTGGTAGCCGTAGGAATTGCCCTTGCCGTCGCTGTTGTTCTTGTGGATGTAGAGGCGCTCCGAAGGGCGGAGGATCCGGTACACCGCGGCCGATGCCGCCTCCAGCACCCGCTCCCCCGCCTTGTCGTAGAGGGTCGCCTGCAGCGGGTCGGCGCACTCGGGACTGGAGTACTCGGGATGGGCATGGTCGACGTAGAAGCGAGCCCCGTTGGAGAGCACGACGTTCACCAGACCCGTGTCCGCCTCGGCGAGCCCGAAGGTTTCGTGCCCGAAACCGCGGGCGTCCCGCCCCGGGGTCTCCTCGTCGAACGACCACTGGACCCGCACCCGGCCTCCCTGGTAGGAGTTGACCACCAGCGAGGAGGCGATGGTCGGGTTGAAGTCCGGCTGGTTCCGAACCGTGATCCCGTACTCGGTCTCCGTACCTATGACGGTCGGGGTAGCCATGCCTAGGGAACTGCCGGGCGTGTCACCGGCGCGCCGCCGGTCTGCGACCCTCGGCCATCGGGGTCGGTGACTGGTCGGTGGGAATCGTCATCCGCTCAGCGTATCCCTACAGGTACTGGCCGGTGCCGACCGCCTCGATGGTCCTCGACTCGTCCTCTCCCTCGATCAGGGTGCGCACGTAGACGATCCGTTCCCCCTTCTTGCCGGATATCTTCGCCCAGTCGTCCGGGTTCGTGGTGTTGGGCAGGTCCTCGTGCTCGCGGAACTCCTGCTTGATACCCACGAGGAGATCGGCCAGCTTTATCCCCCCTGACGATCCGGCGATCCGGCGCTTGATGGCGGCCTTCTTGGCCCTGCGCACGATGTTCTCGATCATGGCGCCGGACGAGAAGTCCCGGAAGTAGAGGACCTCCCGGTCCCCGTTCTGGTAGGTGACCTCGAGGAAGCGGTTCTGGTCGCTGCCGGCGTACATGATGGCCACCACCTCCCGGACCATCCGGTCGACGAGGACTCGCCGATCACCGTCCGCCGCCGCGAGTGCTTCGTCGTCGAAGGGCAGGTCGGGGTCCAGGTAGATCCGGAAGATCTGCCGGGCCGCCACGGCGTCGGGACGGGCGATCTTGATCTTGACGTCGAGACGCCCGGGGCGCAGGATGGCCGGGTCGATCAGGTCCTCCCGGTTGGAGGCGCCGATCACGATCACGTTCTTGAGCAACTCCACCCCGTCCAGCTCGGACAGGAGCTGGGGAACGATGGTGGACTCCACATCGGAGGAGATTCCGCTTCCCCTCGTGCGGAACAGGGAGTCCATCTCGTCGAAGAAGACGATCACCGGTACGCCCTCGTCGGCCTTCTCCTTGGCGCGCTGGAAAATCAACCTGATCTGGCGCTCGGTCTCCCCCACGTACTTGTTCAGCAGTTCGGGGCCCTTGATGTTCAGGAAGTAGGAGCGGGCGTCGTCGTGGCCGGACCGGCGCGCGACCGCCTCCGCCAAGCTGTTGGCCACGGCCTTCGCGATCAGGGTCTTGCCGCATCCCGGCGGTCCGTACAGCAGCACTCCCTTCGGGGCCACCAGGCCGTACTCCTCGAACAGGTCCCGGTAGACGTACGGGAGCTCCACGGCGTCCCTGATCGCCTCGATCTGCTCGCGGAGGCCTCCTACCTGGTCGTAGGTGACGTCGGGCACCTCCTCGAGAACCAGTTCCTCGACCTCGGGCCGGATGAGCTTCTCGTAGGCGAGACCGTTGCGGGAATCGATGCGGATGTGGTCACCGGCCCGCAGGTGCACACCGTGGAGGGGACCTGCCAGTTCCACCACCCGCTCCTCGTCTGCGTGCGCCAGCACCAGAAGGCGGTCGTCCCCCAGCATCTCCTTGATGGAGACGACCTGGCCGAGCCGGTCGAAATCCCGCACCTCCACGATGTTCATGGAGTCGTTCACCAGCACCTGCTGGCCGGTCTGCAGCTGCTTGATCTCGATGGAGGGCTGGGCGTTGACCCGCATCTTGCGTCCGCCGCTCATCACGTCCACCGTGCTGTCGCTGTTGACGGCCATCACGGTGGCGAACGGGTTGGGGGCGGTGGTGAGCTTCTCCACCTCCTCGCGGAGCATGGCCAGTTGCTCGCGCGCCTCCTCGAGAACCGCGCTGAGCTTCTCGTTCTTCTGAGCGGCCTGGACCAACTGTCCCTTGGTCTCGGCGAGGCGCGCCTCGAGCATCCGAACCCTGCGGGGGGCGTCCTGGAGACGACGACGGAGAACCGACACCTCCTCCTCGAGGGCGTGAACGGTCCCGCGCAGCGCGCCCAACTGGCGTTCGTACTCGTATCGTTCCCGTCTGTCAGGCATGCCACCGCCCGGTTGCGACTGACCGCAGTATACGGGTGTCGCGGAAGTGGCAGTGTCGTTCTGCGTCGTGGCGGACGGGATGGCGGAGCGGTCGCCCTCGGTCAGGCCGGCTGTATGAGGCGACCCACGGTCACGAACCCCGTGTGGCCCACCATCCCGTGGTCCGGCCGGACCGAGCGGCCCGTCACGTTCCAGGTTCGGAGAAGTACCTCGAAAGTCTCCACATCCAGGAACCGTCCGGTGGCGCGGAGAGCCTCCCGGAGCCGCTGGACCTGGGGAACCGTGGGCACGTAACTGCACACGATGCCCCCCGTGCGTAGGGTGCCGGTGGCGGCCGGGATCACCTCCCACGGTTCTGGGATGTCGAGCAGGAGCCGGTCGTGATCCTCTTCGGCGACCGCCTCGAGGACGTCTCCGACCCGCAGCTCGAGCCAGTCCGGCACCCGCCCGAACTGCCGGACGATGGCACCCCTCCCGTGGGTGGCGTGGTCCTGCCTCACCTCGCACGAGACGATCCGTCCGGTGGGTCCAACCGCTCTTGTGAGGGCCATGGTCATGGCACCCGATCCCGTGCCGGCCTCGATCACTGCCAGCCCCGGGTGGATGTCGGCGTACATGAGGATCGCGCCCAGGTCCTTCGGATAGACGACCTGGGGTCCCCTGCGCATCTTCAGGATGTAGTCCCCCAGCCGGGGCCGCAGGGCGACGAGGGGCGCCCCCTTGGAGGAGACGAACCGGGAACCGTCCGGGCTTCCGATGATCTCCGAGTGGGGGAGGTTCCCGAGGTGGAACTGGAACACGCCGGTACTCCGCAGATGCAGCAGGTACTTGCGCGAGCGACCGTCGATGAGCATGGCCGGTTCGCCCTCCTGGAACGGTCGTCCCGCTACCACGGCCTCAGGTCAACCCGATCGACAGCACTCCCGCCAGCAACGTGAGGATCATGCCGGCCACGGTCACCCAGACCACCACCTGCACCCATCTCGGCGTCCTTCTCATGGGCATCTACTCTAGGAGGAAGCCGGGCGCTAGCCTGCGTGGCATGGGTTACGGGTTCGGTCGGTTCGCGAGGGGGGCGGGCTACCTGCTGCGCGGGCTCCGTGACGGCAGGATGTCGCTGGTCGCCGTCGGGTGTCTCATGATCGTGCGCTTCCTGGTATCACGCCGGGGTCGGAGCGGGAAGGTGACCGAGTTCCGCCTCAACTCCGGCAGCCGCGTGGAGCTGCGGGTCAAATAGGTGGGTCTCGGTCGGGGTCTTCCGTCCCGGCTGGGGGAGGCTAGACGAGTGGCTCCTAGCCATCCGCCTGAAGGATCACACTCAAACATCTGTACACGACGACGCACAGCACAGCCGTGAATTCGAAGAACGTCTGTCTCTCCTGCCGTTGGTCCCCCAGCTTCTGTCGGTGAGATCCCCCTTGGAGCGACGGGGAACCCGGATGTTGGCCCCAGAGATCGGAAACCCGATTCGATCTAACGCCAACTAACAACTCGCTCACTATCGACTGCCAACGAGCAACTAGCCCTGATTTTTCATGTTTCCCGACACACCCACCGACGAAAGGCCACTTCAGGCCTGTTTTCGCG
>JAPPFW010000013.1 GCA_028821575.1 bacterium
GATCCAAGTGAGCTGACTCCGAAAAACCCGGTCACCATCAGTCCACAAAAGCGGGGCAACTCCAACCACCAACTCGCTACCCGATACCAAAAATGGATCGACACCCACCCGAACTCGATTTGCAAAACATAGGAGCATCACTGGGCGGTTCATCGTGTTGTGGGGGTTGGCCGTTGGATGATCCGGGGTACCGATGGGAGTCGCTAGAGATCCGGCCGGCAGCTACTCGAGGGGCGAGCAGATGTGGTGCCGGTGACCGAAGGTCTGGTGGATGCGAAGGATTCGTCGTCGCTATCAACGGTATCTTGATCGCTGTGCTTCGATGAGTGACTGGAGACCGCGGATCCTGGTAGAACGGCTCTTGATCGTCGCGCGTGGAGCTCGCGGCGCGGGGCCCAGGCTTGGCGGGGAGGTGCTGGCGGATTACGGAGTAAGCCCGGCTCTGTTCACGGCGGGGGATGGCAGGGCGGCTCGGGTGGCCGGTCTAGACTTGGCGGAGTGGGTGGCTCCAGAAGACTCCGACCGAATTATGACTCGTTGCAGCATCTACAGGAGGGGCGAACATGACGGCGGTAAGCGAGTCGCTGACCGACGTCAAGGATGAGGCGCGCCAGGCCGAGGTACGGGCGGGCGATACTCCCGGATCGGACGAGGGATGAGCGGCCGAAACCACCGGCGGGTGGATTGGGAGGCGGTGAGCAAAGATCAAGGCTCCCGAGCGCATCTCTGGTGGGCTGTCGGAGTGGTCGCGCTGCTGGTCGCGATGATCGTCGGTTCCACTCTTGTGCTGCGCGGGCTCTGAGGCTCGGGGTGTCGGGGAGGTTGGAGTGTCGGGTGTCGCAAGGTCTGAGTTTGTGGGTGAGCCGGTATGGACGGTTGAACGGTGGCGGGTTCCACCCTGGGAGACCGTTCGGAATCATGACGGCTCGGTGCTTACCTTCTAGGAATCATATACCTGACTTGACACGGGATGGGTAACTGAGCACTGCTACGGCTTGGACGTGCACAGGACCGGAGGGCGGACTGTTTGCGCCGCCCTCCGGCCCAACTTACCCTACCATCTCAGAATCTATATACTTGACTTGACTTGTCTGGAATAATCCCGTAACTTGCGCGACATGATGGGTAACCCACCCATGCTACGGTCTCCAAACGGAGGGAAGGGAGTTGCCGGCCTCCCGGTACTTGGCATCTACCGGACCGGCAAGCTCCCTTCCTGTCCAAGCACACATATCACTATACACGCGGGAGGTGTATAGTGACTCAGAAAGCTCCTGGCAGGAGCCACCGTCAGGGCATCACCCTGATGGAGCTTGCCGAGATGTTCCCCGACGAACAATCAGCAGTCGACTGGTTCGAGACGGCAGTCTGGCAAGGCGAGAGACGGTGCGGCCACTGCGACGGGACCGACACCTACCGGATCGAGTCGGGCAATCCGATGCCATACCTTTGCCGGGACTGCAAGCGGTACTTCTCGATCAAGACGGGAACGGTCATGGCCGGATCCCCTCTCCCGGTCCGCAAGTGGGTATACGCCATCTATCTCGACGTGACCTCCCTCAAGGGTGTGTCCTCGATGAAGCTCCATCGAGACATCGGCGTAACGCAAAAGACGGCCTGGTTCATGCAGCAGCGGATACGGGAGGCGTTCGCCGCTCTATCGCCTGAAGGCGATATGGCCGGACCCGTCGAGGTCGACGAGACCTACGTGGGAGGGCTTGAGAAGAATAAGCACGCATCGAAGCGGCTCGGTAGGAACCACTAGCAGACCAAGACGCCCGTGGTCGGCATGAGAGACCGGGCTACCGGCAAGGCGATCGCCAAGGCCGTACCGAACGCTAGAGCCGACACCCTCCAAGGATTCGTCGAACAGCACCGGGCGCCCAATGCTCCGCTCTACACGGACGGATCAGGGGCTTACGACGGGCTCAGCAACCGAGAGGCGGTCCACCACTCCGTTGGCGAGTACGTCCGGGGAGTGGTTCACACGAACGGGATGGAGTCATTCTGGGCCACTCTCAAGCGGGCGCACAAAGGAACGTTCCACCGGCTCTCGCAAAGCACCTCGACCGGTACGCTGCCGAGTTCGCAGGCCAGCACAACATCCGCGACCTCGACACAGCCGACCAGATGGTTCACCTGGCCGCCGCCATGGTCGGGCGCCGATTGATGTATCGGGACCTAATAGCCGGAGAGCGGGGATACGCTACCTAAGCCGTCTACAGGTGGTTTACAAACTTGAACCTGCGTATACTCGTATACGCAGGTTCGGCAGGGACCGGCCGGAGGCCGAGTTGGGTTTGACCGCCAGCCGTCTAGCCTAGCGGCTGTTGAAGGCAGCCATTCGGTTCATCCCTGCCGGGCTCCGTCTTAGGTGATCTACGGAGGACAGGTGGCCACCACCAAGCGGCGCAAGTACCGGAAGGGCCTCAAGGCCGACTATCGAGGGGCAACACCCGAACAGGTCGCTCGGGTTCTTCGCGGGTATCGGCCTGCGAGACACAAAAGGACCACGAGCGAGGCCTCCGTGTCAGATGGAGCAGCCCCGGTCGGCTAGGCACCCGCCGCCAGTTTGCTTCGGGTCTCGATCCAGCTACCATGCTCAATAACTTCCTTTTCCTAATGCCAAAGGAACCAAGGACCGGGAACCTGCAGGGTAGCAGGGCTCCCGCCCCTTTTTGTCCAATAGCCCTTGCACTTGCCTGACTTGTGGGTACCGTCGTGATCGGTGCCGGGATGGGTGTGCTTGGGTTCACCCGAGTGCCAGTGAGTGCATCCGCCTCGCGGTTGGGTCGTCGTAGTCGTTACTTTCTGTGAATCCTTGCCCGACTTGCAATCGGAGAGGTGACGGGACACAAAGTCGTGCTCCTCTTGATCCATCGTCCCGTCCCATGACACCTTGACCTGGACATGCAGAGCCAAGTAGTCGCACCATCCCGGATAGTCGACATGTGATGGTGTAGTGGACCCGCTCGTGTTCCACCACTCACGAGGGTCACGACTGCCTTTGCCCCGATTCACGGACGAGACCGAAGCTCGGTGGTTCCGTCCGTCGGCTCCGAACTGTGGGTCTCTGATACCCGAGCACCACGCCTCTTCGAGGGCAACCACATGATCTACGTCACCCGACGTGAGGTGACTACCTGTCAAGTACCCGACACTACCGAGAGATCGCCAACTGGTCCCGTGTGGTCTGTAGTACCCTCGACTGTATCCAGAGCAGTCCTCTGGAGAGATGCGTACACCGAGTGAGCCCCTGCGTGCCGGCTTTGTTGTTCTGGTAGTGGCCTCGGTAGTCATCGTTGGAGTCTGCTTGCCATCGGCGATGTAGAGAAACTGAGCGAACTCTCCACGGGTCACGCCATCAGGAAACGCTCGCTGTCAAGGCCGGTTGAATGTTGCGCGGTTTTGGCCGGTTGAAAACTGCGCGGTCTAGTGGGTTGGTTGGTGGGTGATCTCCTTTCGTTTGCCTCGGAGTCGGTAGCTCTTTCCTTTGAGGACGATGACGTTTGCGTGGTGGACTAGGCGGTCGACCATGGCTGCGACGGCTACGGCATCGCCGAAGATCTCTGCCCAGGCGGAGAAGTTCTTGTTGGACGTGACGATGAGCGATCGTCGTTCGTAGCGGGATGAGATGAGGGAGAAGAACAGGGAAGCGGCTTCGGGGTCGAAGGGGATGTGTTGGGTCGGGGACTGGACGCCCTGCGGCCTTGGGGTCGTGGGTTTTCCTGTCCCCGCCCGCCGAACCGGACGTGCACGTTTCCGCGCATCCGGCTCTCCACGTGTGTTGTTAGGTCGGGTT
>JAPPFW010000091.1 GCA_028821575.1 bacterium
TGGTGGCTGGTGGCTGGTGGCTGGTGGCTGGTGGCTGGTGGCTGGTGGCTGGTGGCCGGATTAGGCCTACGCGTGATGGCTCGACGACGGCGGAGGTCGGTCGCCGAGTTCCTCCATATCGATGACTACATCGTTCGCGAGCCGGCGAATCCCGGCGAGCGCCTCGTCGGTGGTCGACGCTAGCCAGCTGAGCAATGGAAACTCGCTGCAAAGCCCGACATGCTCCCCGTCCTCCAGAGACCATATGACGCGGTATGTGTAGTGATCGGTAGCCATGCGCCTGCAACCTCCTGGCCGCCTGAATCGGTCGTGCCTGGTAGAAAACGAACCTTGCGATAGTTTACATGTTGTGGATCGTTCCGGGTGTCCGGTAGAGCTTGTCTGTCGATGCGCTTGGGTCCCATCCCCCGGCAACGGAGCCCGTTCAAGCTACGGACGCCCTTCGTCGATCTGGCTCTCTCCCTAGGCGATCAGGGTCCGGAGAGGATGTTCGCGGACCTCGGGAATCCGGGTAACGTCGGGGTATTGATCACGCCAACCATGGACAGTTGATGCTCGAATTCCCCACCATCTCTTTCGCCCTAGGGAGCCTGACCGAGCGGGTGGATGCCCGTCTGGCCGCCTGGGACGGGGAGGACTTCGGTGCCCGCATGTGGGCCCGGGACCACACGCTGTGGTCCCGGGAGCCGATCCCCGAGTTGACCAACCGCCTGGGTTGGCTCTGGCTCCCGGGCGAGACCGGGCAGGTGGCCGGGATCGAGCAGTTCGCAGCCGAGGTACGCCACGAGGCCGACCGTGTCGTCCTGCTCGGGATGGGAGGCTCGAGCCTGGCGCCGGAGGTCTACCAGGCGACGTTCGGAAACGACGATGGATACCCGGAACTGCAGGTTCTGGACAGCACCCATCCGGAGGCGGTCAGGGGCGCGGAGGCCATGCTCGATCCCGTGAGGACCCTCTTCGTGGTGGCTTCCAAATCCGGGGGGACTATCGAGACCCTCTCGCTGTTCCGTTACTTCTGGAGGTGGATGTCGGATGCCGTCGGCCAACCGGGGGAGCGGTTCGTCGCGTTCACCGATCCGGGCTCTGGGCTCGAAGCGCTGGGTCGCGAGCGAGGCTTCCGGCGCATCTTTCCCACACCTCCAGACGTAGGGGGTCGCTATTCGGCTCTCACGCCGTTCGGTCTGGTTCCCGCCGCGCTGATCGGGATGGATGTCCGCCGCCTGCTCCGGTCCGCCGCCGCAATGGCCGAGGCCTGCGGAGCCCCGGTGCCACCGTCGGCGAACCCGGGACTCCGGCTCGCAGCCGCGATGGGAGAGGCGGCCCTGGCAGGGCGCGACAAGCTCACCTATGTCTGCTCGCCGGCTCTGGAGGCCTTCGGCGGGTGGGTCGAGCAACTGATCGCCGAGAGCACCGGGAAGCAGGGGAAAGGAGTCGTTCCGGTGGTAGGGGAGCCGCTCGGCGACCCCGGCGTCTACAGCGACGACCGGGTCTTCGCCAGCATGACACTGGATGGAGAGGACTCCTCCGGGCAGGACGCCGCTCTCGCATTGCTGGAAGCGGCCGGCCATCCCGTCATCCGCATCGTTCTGCACGACCTCTACGACCTCGGCGCCGAGATGTTTCGCAGCGAGATGGCGGTGGCGGCGGCCGGGTCGATCCTCGGGATCAACCCTTTCGACCAGCCGGATGTCCAGGTGGCCAAAGACCTGACGAAGCGGGCCATGTCGGCGGAAGGACTCGACGTCGCCATAGACGAGGTGTCCACGGGTCGCCCGGACGAACTGGCTGACCGGCTGGGGGAGTGGATCGGGACGCTACGGGCCGGCGGCTACATAGCGATCCACGCCTACCTGCCGATGGACGGCCCGGCCACCCCGGTGCTGGAGCAGCTGGTGGCCACCCTGCGCGACCGCTACCGGGCTGCGGCCACGCTCGGGTTCGGTCCGAGGTTCCTTCACTCCACCGGGCAACTCCACAAGGGCGGCGCCGGTAATGGCTTGTTCCTCCAGTTCGTCGACACCCCCGCCCGGGATCTGGAAGTCCCGGAGGCCGGGTTCGACTTCGGAAAGCTAATCGAGGGGCAGGCAGCCGGCGACTACCAGGCGTTGGCCGGCCGTCGCCGCCGGGTGCTGCGGGTCCGGCTGGGCGAGGACCCGGAGGCCGGTGTGGCGATGGTGCGCGACATCGTGACCGCGGTCGCGTAGGGGAGGGGCTAGTGGAGTCGCTGCCGGTTGCGGGCGCTCGGGCGGTTGACCGCCACCTGCTGGTCGTGTTCGGCGCCACCGGCGACCTGTACCGCCAGAAGCTGGCGCCGGCCCTGTACCACCTGGTCCGCCAGTACGGTTTGGCGGACCGGTTCGTGGTGCTGGGCGCTGCCCGGTCGCAGTTGAACGATGCCGAGTTCCGGGCTGTTACCCGCGGGGCCGTCGAGATCGTCGCTAAGGGTCAGGCACAACTGGCGGACCCGAGCGCCGATCCTGCCCAATGGTGCGACGAGATGGTGCACTACCAGTCGCTCGGCAATGGGGGAGCGGCAGCCTACGAGGCTCTCAGCCGTCGCATCGAGCAGGTCGAGCGGGCCCGCGGCCTGTCCGGCAACCGGATCTTCTACCTCTCCCTCCCCCCGGCGGCCTTCGCCGCCACCGTGCGGGGGTTGGGAGCCTCAGGCCTTTCCCGGGGTCCGGGATGGACGCGGCTTGTGGTCGAGAAGCCCTTCGGATACGACCTCGACTCGGCCATGGCGCTCAACGCCGTCCTCCACGAGAGCTTCCAAGAGCGGCAGATCTACCGGATCGACCACTACCTCGGGAAGGCCACCGTGCAGAACCTGCTGGTGTTCCGGTTCGCCAATCCGCTGTTCGAGTCGGTGTGGAACCGGGACCGCATCGACAACGTCCAGATCACCGTGGCCGAGGAGGTGGGGATCGGCGACAGGGCCGGCTACTACGACCGTTCGGGGGCCCTGCGGGACATGGTCCAGAACCACCTGACCCAGGTGCTCAGCCTGGTGGCGATGGAGCCGCCGGTCTCCTTCGACGCCGAGGCGATCCGCGACGAAAAGGTGAAGGTCCTCCAGTCGATCAGACCGCTCCGACGGGACGACGTGGTGCTGGGGCAGTACGCGCCCGGCCAATCCAGGGGAGTGCCGGTGGGCGGATATCTGGAGGAGCCGGGAGTTGCCGAGGGGACCCGAACCGAGACCTACGCCGCCCTGCGCGTGTTCATCGACAGTTGGCGGTGGCAGGGAGTTCCGTTCTACCTGCGCACCGGCAAGCGGCTCCGCACCCGGCTCACCCAGGTGGCGGTGACGTTCAGGGAGCCTCCGGTGCCGCTGTTCAAGTCCTTCGATCGCAGCCGGCACCAGGGCAACGTGCTGTACGTAAGGCTCCAGCCGCACGAAGGGTTCGAGCTGCTGTTCGATGTCCAGGTGCCGTCGGACCATCCGCGGCTGGCGACCATGCCGCTGGCCTTCGAGTACGAGCAGGCCTTCGGTGATCTCCCCGATGCCTACGAGACCCTCCTCTACGACGTGATGACCGGGGACCGGACCCTGTTCGTCCGCTCCGACGAGGTGGAGCAGGCCTGGCGTCTCTACACGCCGATCCTCCAAGCCGGCATCCGCCCCGTCCCCTACAAGGCCGGATCCTGGGGACCTCCGGAGGCCGACCTCCTGCTCGGACCGCACGGCGAAGGTTGGACCGTCCGGGTCCCTGGTGGCTAGCCCTGATTCTTCACGGGGTTGGCGGGTTGGGGGTGTGAGGGGGTCGGGTG
>JAPPFW010000031.1 GCA_028821575.1 bacterium
TTGCACGTGAACCACATCTTCGTGAGCGCGGACAACATCGACCAGTTCTACCCGGGTTGAGAACGCAGATAATCGATTAGGGGGCGGCGGAGAGTAGTCCTCTTCGCCGCCCCCGTATTCCGTAGGAGCGAAGGAGAACATGGAGGAGACCCCGGTCGGCAAGGGTGGAGAAGGCTCGCCCGACGCGCCATCGACAGTAGGCATCGGGAGGCGGGCTCGCGTGGCCCGCGTATTCGTGGCGATGCCTCCAGAAGTGGTGCTGATCGTGGTCCTGGTGATCCTCGGGGTGATCTTCTCGCAAGGCAGCGAGTTCTTCCTCACCACCCGTAACCTGCGCAATGTCCTGCTGTCGGTCTCGGTGCTTGGGATCCTCGCCGCACCGGGCACCTTGCTCCTCATATCGGGCAACTTCGACCTGTCGGTGGCGTCGGCGGCTGCCCTATGCGGCTGCATCGCGGGCGTCGTCGCTGAGGAGAACAGCGCGGCCGCGGCGATCCTCGCCGCGATCGGCGTCGGTCTGCTGGCAGGGATATTCAACGGGGTGCTGTCCGCCTACGCGGGTATCGCCTCGATCGTCGTAACGCTCGGTACCTGGCTGGGGTACAGGGGACTGGCGCGCCTGTTCTCCAACGGCCAGACGATCCGGATGAACGGCAAGGTCGAGTTCATCACCAACGACATCCTCGGGGTCCCGGCCCAGATCGTCATGTTCGTGCTGATCACCGTTCTAGCGTGGTTCGTCGTCCGGTACACGCGTTTCGGCCGGTCCGTGTACGCGATCGGGAGCAACCCGACGGCGGCGCGGCTCTCGGGCATCCGCCAGAAGCCGACCATCTTCGTGATGTTCATCGTCAGCGGTCTGCTGGCAGGTCTCGCCGGATTGATCCTGGCGTCGCAACTGGACGCCGCTTCCGGGAACGCCGCCACAGGCGTGGAACTCGAGGTCGTGGCGGCCATCATCCTCGGGGGCGCCAGCCTCTCCGGTGGGCGGGGAACCATTCCCGGAACGGTGCTCGGCGTCTTCATACTCGGCATCATGCAAAACGGGCTAACCCTGCTCAGCATCTCGTCGTTCTGGCAGGACGTGGCGACCGGCGTGGTACTCGTAGCTGCAGTCGGGCTGGACCAGGTGAGGCTACGCCTGAGCGGATCATGACGCTGGAGAACGGAGCCATAGCCACGAAGCTGGAGTTGCGGGCCACCGGGCTCCGCAAGAGCTTCGGCGGGGTGGAAGTTCTCCACGGAGTTGACATCACGGTCAAGGGAGGAGAGGTCCTCGCCCTGCTGGGGGAGAACGGCGCCGGCAAGTCCACCGCCATCAAGATCCTGGCAGGTGACTACAAGCGCGACGCCGGCGTCATCGTCATAGACGGCGAAGAGGCTGAAATACGCAACCCGCGCGACGCCGGCGCCTACGGACTCCGGGTGATCTACCAGGAGTTCTCCGACGCCCCCGATCTCACCGTGGCCGAGAACCTGTCGCTGGGACGGCTACCGCGCAATCGTTTCGGCCTGGTCGATTGGGCCCAGGTGCGCCGCGATGCCCGGGCAATCCTCGAGAAGCTCGGCGTCGAGCTACCCATCAGGGCCCTCGTGGGAACGCTGGGAGTGGCCGAGCGCCAGGTGCTCGAGATCGCCCGGGCACTGGCCGGAAGCGCTCGCCTACTGATCCTGGACGAGCCGACTTCGGCTCTGACCCTCGAGGAGACCGATGCCCTCTTCGCCTTCATCGAGCGCCTGAAGGCCCAGGGTGTGGCCATCATCTACATCACCCATCGCCTCGACGAGGTGGAGCGGATCGCGGACAACGTGCTGGTCTTCCGGGACGGCGACGCGGTCGCCGAGGGGCCGGTGGGCGAGTTCGGCCGCAAGGAGATGGTCGAGGCCATGGTCGGCCACGAGTTGGAGGAGGGGGTGGCCTCCCTGCGCGGCGACGGCCACGAGATCGGCGATCCGGTCCTGGTTGTCGAAGGGGCCACGTCGGAAGGTGTCTTCAGCGATGTCGATCTCGAGGTGAGAGAGGGCGAGATCCTCTCGTTGTTCGGGAGGATCGGATGCGGAGCGTTGGAACTGGCCGAGGCGGTCTTCGGCCTCCGGGAGATGACCGGCGGGTCGATGAGCGTCGGGGACGTAAGCGGCCAACCCTCTTCACCGAAGGAGGCCATAGCCCGCTTCGGAATCGGATTCGTTCCCATCGACCGCAAGATCGACGGGTTGCTGAGTGTGCTGAACGTGGCCGAGAACCTGAGTGTGGCGTCGTGGCCCTGGATGACCAGGGCCGGCCTGCTTCCCCCGAAGGCCACGGCCAGAGTGTTCGACAGGTGGTATGACACCCTCGACATCAGGGGCAAGGGCGGCGCCGGCCAGATCGTCGACACCCTCTCCGGAGGTAACCAGCAGAAGGTCGTTCTCGGGAGGTGGCTGGAGCGGCAGTCGAGGTTGCTGGTGCTGGCCGAACCGACCCGCGGGGTGGACGTCGGCGCCCGGGCGCAGATCTACCAGGTGCTGAGACGGTTTGCCGACGAAGGGATCGCAGTGCTGATCGTCACGTCGGACATCGAGGAGGTCGTCCGGATATCCGACACCATCGTCGTCATGTCACGGGGCCGGGTGATCGCCCGCCACCGCGCTAGTGAGGTCGACCGGGCCCAGCTCATTCGCCAGGCCGCCGAGGACACTGTGGAGGCTGCCGCGGCCCGGTGACCGCTGCCTGCCCCTCTGGATGGTTCATCGTCTACTCGAGTGTGGGCGTCCGGGCCGACACTATCCTCGCGACAGGATCGGCGAGCCCGTGAACGGCGCGTTCTCGGGGTCGTAGCGGTCAGTAGTGGATACCGCTCTCGGGAGGTGACGTGGCGAGGCTCATCCCACGTGACATGGAGGTCCCCTACGGAGTCGAGACCGAGAGTTTCAGGATCCGGCCGATAACGATCCATGACACCTTCAAGGACTATGACGCGGTGATGACCAGCGTCGATCACCTCAGGGGTTGCCTATTCAGCTCTCCCGGTTGGCCGAGCCATGACCTGACGCTGACGCAGGACATGATCGATCTGGCTTGGCACCAGAAGGAGGGCCAACTCCGTCGATCCTTCGCCTTCGCGGTAATGAGCCTCGACGAGAGCGTACAACTCGGTTGCCTCTACATCGACCCACCCTCCAAGAAGGGGATCGACGCGGAGGTATCGATGTGGGTTCGGGCGAGCGAGGCGGACACCGGACTCGACGGGGAACTCTACGAGACGGTTCGCCGCTGGGTTGATGACGAGTGGCCGTTCGACCGGGTGGCCTACCCCGGCCGGGAGTACACCCGGGAGGAGTGGGATGATCTTCCCTGACCCGGTCGACTAGACCCGGCGTCGCGGCGACCCTTCCGCGCGAAGGAGCAAAAGATGACTGAGATGGTTGGAGTAGTAGGGCTCGGGGTCATGGGCTCAGCCATGGCGGCCAACTTGGTTGCAGCCGGTCATACGGTCGTAGGGTTCGATGTTGACCCGCGACGACGATCCTTCGCGACCGAAGCGGGAGTCCGGATCGAGGACACGGCGGGAGCGGTGGGAGCCACCTCCGAGATAGTGATCTTCTCGTTGCCCACCCAGTCGGCCCTTGCCGACGTTGCCTCTCAGGTGGCAGCCCAGGGCCGGGAGAGACTGCTCTGCCTGGAGACCGGGACATTCCCCCTCGCCGCCAAGACGGCGGCCAGGGATGTCCTCGCGGCGTCCGGGATCGAATTGATGGATGCCCCGCTCTCGGGAACCGGGCTCCAAGCGACCGATGGCACCCTTGTGGTGTTCGCATCCGGGAGTCGCGAGGGCTTCGACCGGGCCCGGGCGGTGTTCAGGGCCATCGGCCGGTCGAGCCACTACCTGGGCGAGTTCGGGAACGGGTCGAGGATGAAGTACATCGCCAACTTGCTGGTGGTGGTCCATAGCCTGGTTGCCGCCGAGGCCCATGTTCTGGGTATGGCAGCCGGCATGGACCCGGCGACCGTGCAGCGATTGGCCGAGGACAGTACCGGCTCCTCGAGGATGTTCGAGATCAGGGGTCCGATGATGGTGATCGATGACTATCCGGTGGCAGGTCGCCTCGACGTCCTCCTCAAGGACGCCGAGATAATCAAGGACTTCGCGAGCAATGCCGGCTCCCCTACGCCGCTGCTCGACACGGCACTCGAGCTCTACCGCCGGACCAGTGCCGCCGGCTTGGGGGGCTTCGACGCCGCCGTCCTATGTCGCTACCTCGAAACCGAGGCCGGCATCGAAAGATGATCGGATTCATCTGACGAGGAGAGACACGACGAACGTGAAGGCAGCCAGAGTGATCGCCATGCTGGCGAATATCGCCATGATCGTCCACCGGATCCAGCGACCCATGAATTGTTCGACGTCCAAGAGGGTTTGGGCCCGAGTCTCGTCTGCGCGGGCATCCACGTAGCCCTCCGAAGCTCCTACAGCCATTCCTCACTCCAAGCCGATCCTGACAACACCCAATGCGCTCCTTACATTCGTTAACATTTACCATACAACATCTACTCGATAGTGTCCATCCCCATGCCCGCTCTAGTGGTGGGTGCCCGCTTGGAAGTGAGGCGGCTCGACCCGATCCGACGCCAGTTGGTTCGGTACGATCTGGCCGTGGCCGTTTGACCGGTCGTGATGAGAAGCCCGAAGTTCCAGGAGGACGCTACCGAATGAACACCGTTGTCCAGACCGTCACCGGGCCCGTCGCTCCGGAAGAGCTCGGGGTGACGATGCCCCACGAGCATCTCCTGCTGCTCAACCCCTCCTTCGTCGAACCTCAGGAGGCCTCCGAGCGGCACCGTGCCTACGAGCCGGTGTCGGAGCGGAACATCGAGTGGGTGCGTCAGTACTGGACCTCCAACGTCGACAACCTGCAGCTCTACGACGAGGAAACCGCCAGGCAGGAGGCAGCGTGGTACTACCGGGCCGGGGGCGACACGCTCATCGACCCCACCACCCGCTACATCGCCCGCGACCCGCGTGCGCTGGTGCGGATCTCGCGGGGGAGCGGGGTCCGGATCGTGGCCGGAACCGGATTCTACGTCGCCGAGACCCACCCTCCGGACATGGGTAGCCGCTCGGCGGAGGACCTGGCAGCCGAGATGATCGGCGAGCTCACGGAGGGCATCGATTACACCGGGGTGCGCGCCGGGTTCATAGGCGAGATCGGCTGCTTCTGGCCGCTGCGCGACGATGAGCGGAAAGTGCTCCGGGGTGCGGCGCTGGCCTCGCTCGAGACCGGAGCCGCCGTGATGGTCCATCCGGGCCGCCATCCCGACGCGCCTCCCGAGATCGTGTCCGTACTCACCGAGGTGGGCATGTCGACCGACAAGATCATCATGGCCCACATGGACCGGACGATCCTGGAGGCCGATGCGGTCCTGCGGTTCGCGGAGACCGGCTGCTACCTGGAGTACGACCTGTTCGGTGTGGAGACCTCCATGTACCCCACGGTGGCCGAGCAGACGCCGGCAGGGGTCGTCCCCAGCCGGCCGCCGGGCCTTTCGTTCATCAGCGACGCCCAGCGGCTCGACCGGCTGGATCTGCTCATCGACCACGGGCACGCGGACCGGCTCCTGATATCCATGGATATCTGCACCAAGCACCGCCTGCACCGCTACGGAGGGCACGGCTACGACCACATCCTCGAGAACATCGCCCCGTGGATGAGGCGACGGGGCACGACCGAGGAAGTTCTGCAGACCCTTCTGGTGGAGAACCCGAGGCGGGTTTTCACCATGAACGCCGACTGACCGGCTGGCACTGTGAGGAAGCTCAGGGCGGGTGTGATCGGGGCCGGATCCTGGGCCGTGGCCTCGCACATCCCCAATCTCGTGCAGCGTTCGGACGAGGTCGAACTGGTGGCCGTGGCCCGTCCCGACCGCGAGCTACTCGACTGGGTAGCCGGCGAGTTCGGATTCCGGGTGGCGTCCACCGACTACCGCGAGGTCCTCGATCAGCGGCTCGACGTCTGCATCGTCTCGAGTCCCAACCGGTTCCACTACGAGCACGCCATGGCGGCTCTCCAGTCCGGATGCCACGCGCTGGTCGAGAAGCCCTTCACCCTCGACCCGGCCGAGGCTTGGGATCTGGTGGACACGGCGGAGCGACTCGACCGGCATCTGTTGCTGGCGTTGGGATGGAACTACAAGCCGATGGTCCGCAGGGCCAAGGAGTTGGTCGAGGAGCGGGGTGGATTCGGCGACGTGGAGCACATCATGATCGACATGTCCTCGGCCGCCAGGGAGTTACTGGCAGTCGGCGCACCCTACGAGGCCGGGTCTTCGGTGGCGACCGCCCGGCCGGAGACCTACATGGACCCGGCGGTGTCCGGCGGCGGCTACGCGCAGGCGCAGCTCTCCCATGCCCTCGGGATGGCGTTCTGGCTGGCCGAGGATGTACGTGCAGCCGAAGCGTTCGCCTTCATGGCCAAACCACTCCACGCGCCGGTGGAACTGCACGACGCCATCACCGTCCGCTTTACGAACGGGGGGATCGCCACCGTCTCGGGGAGCTCGTGCCACCTGGGATACGACGGCAACAAGCACGTCCTGTCGCTCCGGATCATCGGATCGAGGGCGATGCTCTCGGTGGACGTCGGGCGTGAGTTGGTCTACTGGTACCGGGGCGCCGGTGACGAGGTTCGTCTCGATCTGGATGAGCGTGCCGGGGGCTACGACTGCGACGGGCCGGTGCACACGCTGGTCGATCTGGCCCTCGGCAGGGCTGGGCGGAACTGCTCGCCGGGCGATGTGGGAGCCCGGGCGGTCGAGGTCACCGAGGCGGCCTACCGCAGCGCCCGGACCGGTGAGGTGGCCCTGGTGGCCCGGCGATGACAACCCGCACTGCGCTGGTCACCGGAACGGCCCAGGGGATCGGGCGGGCGATCGCCCGCGAGCTGGCGACCTTCGGCCTCCGGGTGGTGGGCGTCGACATCAGGCCTCACACCGATCCTGCGATCGACGAGGTGATCGTGGGCGACCTGAGCCGCATCGACGAGTGCCTGCGCGTGGTCTCGGAGGCAGCCGAGGTCGACATCCTGGTCAACAACGCGGCGGTCTTGGTCCAGGAGCCGTTCGAGACGTTCGACATGGACGACTACGACCATGTGATGGCCGTGAACCTGAGAGCGCCGTTCCTGCTGGCACGAGAGTTGGGTCCATCGATGGCCGCCCGGGGATGGGGCCGGATCGTCAACATCTCGAGTATCGGCGCCCGCACGGGTGGTCTGGCGGACTCCTCGGTCTACTCGGCCGCCAAGGCCGGTCTGGTGGCGTTCACCAAGAACTTCGCCCGCAACCTCGGTCCCCGAGGTGTCACGGCCAATGCCATCACCCCGGGGGCAATCCTCACCCCGATGGCGGCCGGCATATTCGAGCGCGACCCTTCCATCGAAGCCAGGATCACGGCGGACATCCCCCTACGACGCTTCGCCAAGCCCGCCGAGGTGGCGACGGTCGTGGCCTACCTCGCCTCCGACGATGCCGCCTACATCAACGGCGCCACCATCGACGTCAATGGTGGCTGGGTCATGACCTGAAGCTAGAAGATCTGTTCCGAGGGGTTCGGCAAAGTGGTCAGTGGCCAGGACTCTTCACTTCAACCGGTGGGGTTCGGGGATCGGGATAGTCCCGAATGCAAGCGCCGAAGCCGCGAATAGGGCTGCCGCGTAGGTGGCTACGGTGCCGAAGCCCCTTGCCTGGTAGAGAGCGCCGGCGATGAGGGGAGAGGCCGCCGCCATGAGACCGCCCACGAAGGACACGAGGCCCAACGCGGTGCTACCCACGTCCGGCCCCACGAGATCGAAGACCGAGGCGGTCAGCACCGGCTGGTCGGGATAGAGGAACAGCCCCAGCAGAGCCACGGTGGCGGTGAGCGGTACGCCTGTGTCGAACAAGGCCAGAGCCAGGGCCATCGCGGCCGACCAGACCAACCCCGGAACCATCACCCGCTTGCGTCCCAACCGGTCCGACAGGTGGCCGACCACCGGTCTGGTCAACAGCCCGATCACGATGAGCAAACCGATGTGGAAGCCGCGGGAGGCGGGACTCAGCGACAGTTCGTTCTCGAGGTATAGAGGGAAGATGGTCACCAGGCCCACGAGCGCCATCGCCCGCAGGCCGTACACGATGGCCAACCTCCGAAGGACCGGGTCTCTCAGCAGTTGCCTGGTCCGCGCCAGCCGCGGCTCGGCCAGCGGTCGGCGGCCCGTGGGCATGCGTCCGATGGGGGCGAAGGCCCAGATGGCGATCGCCCCCAGGACGAAGGCCGCCAGCGAGTAGCTGCTGAGCAGTTCCCGCCACGTAAGGACCAACAGCAGGACTCCGGTTGCGATAGGACCGAGGGCGTCTCCTATACCACCCCCGATGCCATGGAAGGAGAGCGCCATCCCGCGTCTCCGCCGGAAGTGGTACGAGAGCGAGGCGGAGGCGGGCATGTGCCACACGGAATGGGCGACGGTCACGATGATGATTCCGGTCACGACCGCGGCGTAGCCGGCTGAGCCGCTGATGACAAGGGCACCCAACCCCCCGGCTGCAAGACAGGCGGCGAGCAGCCACCGCCAGTATCTCGCCAACGCATCCGACGCCACCCCTGCCGGTATCTTCACCGCTCCGCTGGCGAGTTCCCGGGCGGTCAGGATCCCGCCGACGGCGACGGTGCTGAGGTTGAATGCCTGCTGGATCTCGGGGAGCACGACGACGAAGCTCTGCACGATCCAATGGAAGACCGCGTGTCCGATGACCAGCCCCGGAATCATCACCCAGCCACGGGAACGGCTTGCCGTCTTGCCATGGTGAGGGATCGGATCAGGACTAATCATCAACTCGGCCGGGTGGGTGACCGGACCAGTCGGAGAGTAGACGCCTGCCTACAGGACCCGCCTGACCACCCAGGGTTTCCTCACCGGATCCGCAAGGTGCCGGATGCGCCGACCTCGAGGACGTCGGCGAGGATGAAACCGGCGGCGAGATGGTGCACGCCGCGCTCCACCCTCGTTCCGGGTATCGATACGACCATCGTCTGGTCACGACGTATGTAGAAGCCTGACAGTGGTCCGAGCAGGTCGATCGGGGTGTCGGTGTGGCCCTCGCCGACGGACGGGTTGGCCAGCGTGCCCCCAGCGGGGTCTGCCGGGTGACCATCGATCGCCAGGGAACTCAGCTGGGTGATGTACTTGGACTGGGGATGGGGGTTTAGCAGCTCGAACCGGAGCGAGCCATTCACCATCCGCCCGGAGTCGGTGACCACCTCGAGGTCGCCGGACTGGAGACGCGAAACCAACTGGCGGAGCATGAGCCAGCTGTCCGCCCGCTCGCCCGCCGCGAACCCCTCGATGAGGCCGGCCAGGCGCCGGACCGCGTGGCCAGCCATGGTGGCGCCCCACTCCCGGTTGGCCGTGAACCGCGGGTTGGCCGCGTATACCCCTACATGTTCGGCGTCGGGGTCGTCCTCGAGGGTGGTGAGGTCGACCGTGTCAGGGTGGAACTCCATCAGGTAGGAGGTCTCCACCTTGGCGCCGTGGTCGTGGATGTCGCCCTCCATGCCGGCGTTGAGCTCGTTCCACACCGTGGTGAGGGCGTTCACGTCCGGGAACTCGTCCATCAGCCGGTCGGTCTCCTTCCGGAGCACGTGGAGATGGTCGAGGGCCCCGTGCCCGGAGAAGACCACGATCACCTTGAAGCCGCCCTCGGCAAGCTGGCGCAGGATGGGCCGGACGACCGCCCGGAGCACGCTCACATCGACCACTATTCCGTGCGGCAGCGGCAGCACGCCCGACGCCAGCCAGAGGGGCGGGAGGACCACGCCGCCCGTGACGGCGGCGGTCCGGTGGCAGAGGTTGTCGGCGGTCAGCATGTCCACGCCGAGCGGGAGGTGAGGCCCGTGGTACTCGACGCACCCGACCGGGAGGAAGGCGATGGGTGCCTCCTCCAGTACCTCCCGCATCCGGGCCGGGCGCACGAACTCGTAAGCGGTGGGGTCGAGGGACGGATCGGCCACGGGCGTATCCTAGGAGCACCTCGAAGAACGGTTCTTACACCAAGCTACACATAGTGGTGTATTATCCGGGGATGGCTCGGACCAACATCTACATCGACGATGATCTCGTCAACCGCGCCATGCGGACCTTCGGACTGCGCACCAAGCGTGAAGCGGTGCACCTCGCGTTGGAACGCCTCCTCGGGGGCGGACCGATGAGCGTCGAGGAGCAGCTGGGTATGGAGGGCGTCGGGTGGGACGGAGACCTGGACGCCATGCGGTCGAACCGGTTCGGCGGCTGGGACGAGGGTGCTGATAGCTGACACGTCCGCCTGGATCGAGTTCTTGAGAGGGACCGGTTCCTTCCCGGCGGGACGTTTACGGCAGGCCATCTCCGCAAGCGAGGTGATCGTCATCGACCCGATCCTGATGGAGGTGATGGCGGGCTCCCGCCGCGACGCCGTGGCGCGCACGCAGCGACTGCTGGAAGCACAACATTTGGAGGCGTTGTCCCCCAAGCTCGATTGGCTCGATGCCGCAACCATCTACCGGGAGCTCAGATGGCGCGGAGTGGTGGTTCGCTCGCAGATCGACACCTTGATCGCGGCCACCGCAATCCGCCTCGATGTGCCGGTGCTGCACCATGACCGCGACTTCGGGCACATCGCCAGGCACACACCACTCCGGATGGTCACAACCTGACGCGGGTGGAGTCTCGGAGCCTCGACAGCGCCTAAGGTATCGGACGCCGGAGAGAGGACCACAGAATGGGATCACGACCGCGGGCGATGGTGACGGGAGCGGCGAGCGGGATCGGGGAGGCGGTTGCCCGACGGTTGCTCGATGAGGGATGTTCTGTCATCGCCGTCGACGTCAACGAGGCGGGGTTGGAGCGGATCACCGCGGCCGGTGCCGAGCCGCTGGTGGCCGACCTGGCCGACCTCGAGGATCGGATGAGGGCCATCGAGGCGGGCCAGGGGATCGACTACCTGGTCAACGCGGCGGGGATCATCCGCCTCAAGGCCCTGTCCGAGTTCACGGTCGACGACTGGCGCGACATCTTCACCATCAACGCCGAGGCAATCTTCTTCCTGTGCCAGGGAATCGGGCCGACCATGCCGCCGGGCAGCGCCATCGTCAACCTGTCCTCCAGCTCCGCCAAGCTGTCCAACACGGTGGAGGCGGCGATCTACGCGGCCTCGAAGACCACCATCCTGTCGATCACCCGCTCCTTCGCCTACGGGCTCGCCAAGATCCCGGTCCGGGTCAACGCGGTGTGCCCCGCCATCATCGACACCCCGATGCAGGACAGGGTGCTCGAGCAGGTGGCGCCTCTCCGGGGCATGACCGTCGAGGAGCTGACCGTTGCCCGCAATGCCTCCGTGCCGCTGGGGAGAACCGCCTCGGCTGAGGAACTGGCCGGGTTGATATGGTTCCTGCTCGGCGAGAAGCCCGGATACATGACCGGCCAGTCGGTGAACTACGGAGGAGGCTACGTCACATGGTGATCGAGAACCTGCGGCGGATACACCACATCGGCATAACCGTTCGAGACGTGGGCCGGTCAGTGGAGTTCTGGCGCTCCTTCCTGGGCATCGAGGAGCGTTGGCGCCAAGTCCTCGGCGCCCCCTACCTCGGCCGGGTGACCGGCTATCCCGGTGTCAGTATCGACGTCGCCATCATCGACCTCCCCGGCGGTGCCGTGCTCGAGATCCTCGACTACCAGGTCGACGACAAGAACCCCAACCCTCCGGAGACCGCCAATCCCGGCAACGTCCACATATGCATCGAGGTGGACGACATCGAGGAGATGTGGGATCGGGCCATCCGGAGCGGCGCCACCCCGATCAGCCCGGGCCCGGTGGAGGTGACCGCCGGTCCCAACACCGGGGTGAAGGCCTGCTACCTGCGCGATCCTGACGGCATCACGCTGGAGTTGTTCAAGCCGGTGGGGGCCGGCCGGTAGCATCGCACGACTACGAGCAGGCGAATCCGCAGGAGACCCATGAAGGTTGCAAGAGTCGAAGCCATCCCGGTCAGCTACCCCGAACCGAACGACTTCAACGCCATCCGCCATCTCTGCCTGGTGAAACTGACCACCGACGAAGGGACGGTGGGTTGGGGCGAGTCGGTCACCATGTGGCCCGAGTCGAGCTTCGCCACGGCGTCGATCATCGAGGGCATGGCGGATCTGGTGATCGGCAAGAACCCGGTCCACAACGATGTCATCTTCCGCTCCCTGAAGGACCGCGCCTGGTGGTACGGCTACGAGGGCGGAATCGCCAGCTTCGCGATCGCGGCCCTCGACATAGCCCTGTGGGACCTGAAGGGCAAGGCCCTCGGCGCAAGCGTGCTCGACCTGCTGGGTGGGCCGGTCCACGAGCGGCTGCCGGGCATCGCATCGTCGCATGCCCACTACGAGTCGATCCCCGAGATGGCGGAGGAGGCCGTCGAGTGGCTGTCCACCGGTCTCCAGGGTATGAAGGTCGGGTTCGGAAAGCGGGGCAACGCCCACCTCGGGTTCGAGCACGATCGCGATGTCGAGTACGTGCGGCAGATGCGGGAGGCCATCGGGCCCGACAGGAGCCTCATGATCGACCTCGGTTGGGTCATCAAGTGGGATGTCATGACCGCCATCAAACGGACCCAGGCCTTCGACGAGTACGACGTCGACTGGATCGAGGAGCCTCTCGGCGATTGGGATCCCGAGGGTTACGCCAACCTGCGCTCCAAGACCAAGACCCTGATCGCGTACGGCGAGAAGGAGTGGACGCTGCGGGGTTTCGAGCGGGTCCTGGCGACCGGGACGGTCGACGTGGTCGGGTGCGATCCCGGCCGGGCGGAGGGAATAACCGGGTTCAAGAAGATGGCCGACCGGGTCGAACACCACCGCCGCCAGGCCAACGCCCATGCCTGGTCGTCCTCCATCGTCACCGCGGCCAGCCTGGCGGTCAGTTTCAGCAGCAGCGCCTGCAAGCTGTTCGAGTTCAAGCCCCTGGAGAACCCCATGCAGCACGAACTGGTGGCCGAGCCGTTCGACCACGAGGCCGGTTGGGTGTACCCGCCGTCGGGCCCGGGTCTCGGAATCGAGGTCGATGAGAGGGTCGTGGATCGCTACCGCACCGAACGGGTGCTGGGCTGAGCCAGCAGGCAAGGAGGAAGAGTATGGGGTGGAGCATCGCCTCCGGGTTGGAGGGAGAAGGAGTGATCGTGACCGGTGCGGCCGGAGGGATCGGTCGGGCCACGGCCGAGGCTTTCGCGACCGCAGGAGCGCGGGTGATGGCGGTCGATCTCCACCAGACGGCCGCGGACGAAGTGGTCGCGGGGATGGACGGCGACGGTCACATCGCGGTGGGCCTGGACCTGAGGGATCTCGACGGCCACCGCGCCCTGATCGCCCGGGCCTGTAGCGAGTTGGGCAGCCTCAAGGCGCTGGCCCACCTGGCGGCGGTGCTGGCCCGCCAAGACTCCGTGGACGACGTGACGGAGACCGACTGGGACTTCCAGCTGGACACCAACCTCAAGGCCAGTTTCTTCCTGGCCCGGACCGCAGCCGATGCGATGATCGAAGCCGGTGGGGGCGGAAGCATCACCCTGTTCTCCTCCCAGGGATGGTGGACGGGGGGCTTCGGAGGATCGGTGGTCTACTGCGCCTCCAAGGGAGGGATCGTCTCGATGACCAGGGGCCTGGCCCGCACATACGGCCCCCACCAGATCCGAGTCAATGCCATCGCCCCCGGTCTGGTCGATACCCCCATGCTCATGGACGACCTGGCGCCGGAGGTGTTCGAATCCCTCAAGGCCGCAACCCCGCTGAAGCGCGTCGCCGATCCCTCGGAGCTCGGGGGCGTGGTGGTCTTCCTGGCCAGCGACCATGCCTCCTACGTGAGCGGAGCGACCCTCAACGTGAGCGGCGGCTTCCTGATGTACTGAACCGCAACCACGGCGGCGTGGGATGGTGTCTAATCGAGAGAAGGTCTATCGCCGGGTGGGAACGGAACTGCGCGGTCCGGGCAGGTGCAGGAGTGGCCAAGGCAATCAGGGGAAAGCACGGTTGGTGACATGGCCAGGTCTCTATGCGGTCTTGTCGGATGTGCTAGCGCTTTCGGTGTCGCCGGGTGTGTGGCTGGGCTTGAGCAAGCGCTTGTAGGAGGGCTGTGGGGGACGGCTCGGCCGATGCCGCGGTGGGATCCGCCTTTAGAAACCCAAAGCGCCACGCTAGTTGATATTTATATTATACTTATCAGCTAAATGGTAACAGAATCCAGATATTCCAAGTGGCAGTACGTATTTTAGGCTCGCCAGGACTCGAAATCCAGATCCGGCAAGCACTTGATCTTCTGGATGCCGGTCACGCCCCCAGCGCGATTGAGACCACCCATGTGGACTTCAAAGAGGAGCCGGGGCGGAGAACCCCGACGGGCGGAGTCATCGAAGGAGGGGTCCGCAACGAAGGGGCCGCAGAGTACCTCGCCCGCGAGATGGCTTGTATGGCCAACACGCCAGGAGGAGGAGCGATCATTCTCGGCGTAGCCGATGACGGCACCCGAATCGGCACCCTTCTGTGTCCAGATTCGTTGCGGCACCGAATCTACGAACTCACGGATCGGGCACTGACGATCAGCGTTCGTGTTGCAGAACTTGACTCTGTACGGCTGCTGGTCCTGTCTACCCACGAGGCCATCGAACCGATCCGCCTCAGAGGGCGCGTCCATTGGAGGGTGGACAAGAACTGCGTCGAGATCGACCCGTCGTCCTGGCACGAGCAGCGGATGCATCGCAGCGGCTTTGACTGGTCGGCCCAGCCATCTCGGTACACCATGGAAGATGTCAACCTCGTCGCGGTTGAGATCGCCCGGGATTATCTCCGGGAGGGTGGCACACAAAGCGATACCGGCTTGGCCGCAGCCACCACCGTGGATCTGATCCGAAGAGTCAACCTCATCGACGGCGAGGGCCGGCTCAACAACGCTGGAGCCCTGCTCTTTGTGGGCACTCCCGAGATCGGCATGGAGTACATCCGGCGCGAGGTTCCCGGCGGCGATAGCACCAACCGGCTGCCCGCAGGAGGCCGGCCTTGGTCGGATGCCTACGGGCCGGCGTACGGGCCGCACGCAAGCCGGCGCGACCGCGGTTCCGGTCCGCTGCTCCAGCAGATTGCAGAGGTGGAGCAAGCTAGCCGGGCAGCGAATCGGCTCATCCATGTCGCCGGTGGCTTCGCTCACCGCCGAGTGCGCGCCATCCCCACACGAGCCCTAAGAGAGGCAGTGGTGAATGGTGTGGTGCACCGAGATTGGAACTCTCCGCAGCCGACAGTCGTCGAGCATGTCGGGGACCATCTGACCGTGACCTCGCCAGGTGGTTTCATCGGCGGCGTTGACCCCGCGAACATCATCACTCACCCGGCGACGCCTCGGTACCGCACTCTGGCGGGAGCCATGTCAGCGCTGCGACTCGCCGAACGCGAGGGCATCGGTGTCGACCGCATGGTCACCGACATGCTCTCCCTCGGACAGCGTCCGCCGGAGTTCCATGAGATTGCCGGACCGTACGTGCGTGTCGTCTTGATCGGAGGTAATCCAGATCCCGCCGTGATCGGCTACATCGACGCAATCGAGCCTGGACCAATGCGAGAGGACGTGGATCTGCTGCTGCTCCTTGACCAACTGATGAGACGCGGCTTTGCCGACGCCCGGTCGCTGGCGCCCGTTCTGCAGCGCTCGTCGGCGGAGACAACGGCTGCGCTCGATCGTGTCCGTTCCGCAGCGAGCGGTGGCAAAGAGATCATCTCGCCGGTTCGAGGCACCCCCCGCGGCCATCCACCGGCCTACCGCCTGTCTGATCATGGCCGAGAGAAGCTTGCGAGTCGGGTTGCTTGGATCGAGAACCCCGGCGACCGGGATCGCTTGGTTTTGGACTGGGTACAGGTGCGCGGACGAGTCTCCTCAACCGAGACCGCAGACCTGACAGGCATCACCCCCACCTACGCGGGAACCGTCCTCACGAGGCTCGCCGATGACGGTCTCCTGGTCGGTAGCCGACCGCAAAGGATGGGTCGGGGGTTCCACTACCTACCGGCCAACGCAGACCTTTCTGACCCCTGATCGGACGCCGACAGTCCCGATACGAGGAGACCTGCCCACTAGTTCAAAACCTCAACAGTTACCGCTCTCAGCGAGTCTTGTTTGTATTTATTGCAGAAAAGTCAAACAAGGCGCTGGCCCACCTGGCGGCGGTGCTGGCCCGCCAGGACTCTGTTGACGACGTGACGGAGACCGACTGGGACTTCCAGCTGGACACCAACCTCAAGGCCAGTTTCTTCCTGGCCCGGACCGCAGCCGATGCGATGATCGAAGCCGGTGGGGGCGGAAGCATCACCCTGTTCTCCTCCCAGGGATGGTGGACGGGGGGCTTCGGAGGATCGGTGGTCTACTGCGCCTCCAAGGGAGGGATCGTCTCGATGACCAGGGGCCTGGCCCGCACATACGGCCCCCACCAGATCCGAGTCAATGCCATCGCCCCCGGTCTGGTCGATACCCCCATGCTCATGGACGACCTGGCGCCGGAGGTGTTCGAATCCCTCAAGGCCGCAACCCCGCTGAAGCGCGTCGCCGACCCCTCGGAGCTCGGGGGAGTGGTGGTCTTCCTGGCCAGCGACCATGCCTCCTACGTGAGTGGAGCGACCCTCAACGTGAGCGGCGGCTTCCTGATGTACTGATCGGCCGGGGGTTTCCTAATCCGTTCAGATGGCCCTACTTGAGAGCCGGATGGGGCCGGCCCCATCTCCATCTTCTATCCGCAAGCAAGGCGTGTTACGGTGTGTAATACGGAGAAGGAGTTCTAGACGTGGGTACAAGAACGGTTCGCCTCGATGCTGCTTGCGAGTTGAAGCTGGAAGAAGTCTGCAAAAGGACCGGCTTGTCGGTTTCGGAGGTGTTGCGGCGTGGCATCGAGGCATACGCGGACTCGGTCGACCAGGCGGCTGAGACCCCGTACGAGATCTTCAGTCGTCTCGACCTGGGTCCAGGCGGATATGCTGTTGCTCCGGCCCGTGAGGCAAAGCAGGCAGTGGCCAGAGTCATCAGGGAAAAACACAAACGGTGACCCTAATCGACGCCGGTCCCTTGGTAGCACTCTTCGACCCATCCGACGGAGCGCATACCGGATGCGTTGATCTGCTCAGAACGATCCACGAGCCGGTCGTGACCACAGCATGTGTGCTCACCGAGGTTTTCCATCTCTTGTCACCTGCTGGCAAGGGTGCCCGGGGCCTGATGGAATTCGTCGGCAAAGGAGGCCTACGAGTTTGCGAGCTAGACCGTGCGGACCTGATGAGAGCCTTCGAACTGATGGTCAGGTACGCTGACGCTCCGATGGATCTTGCCGATGCCTCGCTCGTCGCGATGGCCGAGAAACTAGATCTCCGGAGGATTTTCACGTTGGACCGCAACGACTTCTCCTTCTATCGGATCCGTCTCGGTCATCGCCATACCGAGTTCGAGGTCATAGGCCCACCCTGAGCGCGGAGTCCGCACAAACGTGGGCGAGGGACCTCATCCGCCGAACCCGCGAGCGTGTCAAGGGGCGCTCACCCATTCGTGTGGTCGAGGAGAACCTTCCCGATGGTTCGGTCGGCCTGAACGGTCCGCATGGCCGAATCTGCCTGCGTCCAGGGCAACCGGTGCGTCACCAGCGGGCTGATGGCCTCAGGATCGCCGGCGATCAACTCCAACGACCTGGCGAATTGGTCGCGGGATGCGGCGGCGCCCCTGATGGTCAGCTCGCGGACCACCACGTCGATAGTGTTCGCCACCAGTCGAGCCTCCAGGCCGATGCCGGTGAGAACTACGGTCGAAGCCGGAGGGGCGATGTCCAAGGCTTGGGCGACTGCGGACGAGACCCCGGTAACCTCGATGATGGCGTCCGGCCCGGTGATCCACCCCGACTCAGCGAGGGCGTTCTCCAGTTGTTCTGGACTGGCGACGATCTGCGCGCCCATTGCTTCACCCAACTCTCGGCGGGCCGGCTGCGGTTCCGAGAGGGCCACAGCCAAGCCCGCCAGCGTGCCGACCAGTACGGTGAGGAGCCCGGCCGGTCCGCCACCCAGCACGAGCAGGTGCTGTCCCGCGGTGAGGCCGCTGAGCCGAACGAAGTGGAGGGCGCAGGCGAGGGGCTCGATGAAGATCGCCTCTTCCGCCACGAGGTCGTCCGGCAGCTTTGTGGTTCGCCATGCCGGAGCGGTGAAGAGGTCGGCGAAGCATCCGTTCCATGTGATTCCCATGTGCCGGCTCTCCAGACAGACGTTGGGCAGGCCCCGAACACACGAAGTACACGTACGGCACGGAAACAGCGGCTCCACCACCACCCGGTCCCCCACGCGGGGTACGGATGCCCCGTAGGCGTTCCATCGGCTCCCAGGCCCGACGGCGATCACCTCCGCCACGGACTCATGTCCGAGGACGATGGGAAGGGCCGGCTCCGACACACCCTCCAGGTATATGTGGACGTCGGTGGAACACACCCCGCTGACGATCGGCCTCAGAAGGAACTCTCCCCGGCCGGGCTCGGGGTCGGGCAGGTCGACAACCCCGCCCGAACCGACTCCGGTCATCTGAAAGGCTCTCATCCGGCTACCTCCCCTCCGACGATGCTGGGATCACACCCGAACACCCCCCTAGATGATATGTCAACCACAACTACCAACTATCAACTACCAACTAGACCATCGCGATGGGGCGCATGGCGAAGCCTCCGGTGAGGCCCCGCAGCTTGGGCAACAGGGCGACATAGCAGAACTCATATCTCGCGTCTGCGGCCAACTGCTCGAGATAGTGCAGCTCGCCGATGTGGACTCCGTGGTCCACCAAGAGATACTCATGGACAGGGTGCCAGCTGTCACCGTCCACCGCCGGGAACACCTCCAGCATCGACGTGTCGCTGCCGACGAGAATGGAGCCGTGTTCCTCGATCAGCCAGCGGGCAGCCGCCAGGTTCAACCCGGAGGTATCGGGGCCTCGCAGCTTCTCGTGATCGGAGCCGGTCTCACCCCACGACCCCAGGGAGCCGGTCCGGATCAACACGACATCGCCGACCCCGAGTTCCACACCCTGCCCGGCCGCGGCGGCCTGCAAGTCCTCCGGACCGATGGCGGTCCCCGGCGCCAGGACGTCCACTTCGTGCAGCGAGGCGATATCGAGCATCACCCCGCGGGCGACTATCGGAGGGGTGGTGTCGGCGCTCGCCTTGCGCGGGCCGAAGTCCCCGCCGTCCTCCGACCAGGTGTAGCCGTTGTACCACTGGTCATCCGCGCCGGTGGTCATGTGACCAAGGCCGTCTATGTGGGTCCCGATGTGATCCGAGCAGATGACGAGGCCCGAGATGAACGCCATCTCCTTGGTGTTCGTGGAGGCATCGAGCATCGGGATGTCCTGCTGCCGTTTCGCCAGCGCCGGTGTGCGGAACGACGCAACCTCGGTCGCCGGATGGACCGGTGAACGGAACGATGTCCGGTCGACCGGAAGCCCCAGGTCGTATATCCGACCCTCGGAGGCGAGGGCCAGCGCCGCCAGCACGGAGGATGGGGAGATGGCGTTGAGCGCCCCGATCTCGTCGCCGTCGCCCCACGACCAACCCCACCCGACGCCTTTGCGCCAGCCCCGCTCCGTCATGCCGGGCGGCCACGCGGAAGGTTGTCCATCTGATCCCACCTCCAAACCGTGGGCCTCACGCTTCTCCGTGTCCGAACCGACGATAGTTGACCCGTTCGTCCGCCGTCCGCCGTCGGCCGACCACTATCCACGACAACGGACGACGGACAACAAGCCACAAGCCACAAGCCACAAGCCACAAGCCACAAGCGGCACCGGCCCCCGCGTCGTGCGGAACGCGGGGGCCGAGAGTCTGCTTGGTTGTCTGCTAGATGGCTTTCAAGCCGATCCGGTTAGAACCCCGGCACTCCGAGGTCGGCACAGGACTGGGCGAATGCGCTATCCATCGCTTCGGCGATTTCTATCGCTGTCTTCTGGCCAACGAAGAGCTCTGACAGGAAGGTGAACAGGTCACCAAACGAGCAGAGCAGTCGCGGGTCGAGGGCTGCAGCTGCCGGATACTCGCTGGCGGCTGCCTGGCCCGTCCTCACCGGCGTCGGCAACGCGTCGGGGTCCGGCACCGGGTGGTTGGGATACCTGGACGGCTCGAGAGACTTCTCGAGGTAGAGCGGATAGCCCTCACCGGTTATGTACTCGACGTATGCACGGGCCGCGGCCTCACGCTCCGAGTCACCTGTCTTCGGAAGCAGGACACCCCAATGGTCCGCGCCGTACAGCCAGACGGCCGTCTCGGCGTAGGAGATCGGCAGGAATCCGACCTTCTCCTCCACCGCCTCGGGACCGAAGGCCCCCAGCAGGTCCGGAATGCAGAAGGATGCGCAGGCCCAGATGGCGCCCTCGTCCTCCATGAAGCTGGTCATCGATGTCGAGAAGTCGATCGCCTCGGCGTTCTCCTGGAAACACCCGCCGTCCTTCATGTCCCGGAGCGCCTGCAATCGCTTGACGAACTCCGGGTCGGTGAAGCTCGCCTGGCCGCTCTGGAGCCGTTCGACCAGGTCGGGATTGGCGACCAGGTAGTCGGCGATCATGGCCTGCTGGACGACCCATCCCATGAACGTCGAGGCCTCGCCGATGATCACGGGCGTGGTACCGGCGTCGCGCGCCGCGCTGCAGAACGAGAGCATCTCATCCAGCGTGCCCGGAAGCTCCAGGCCCAGGTCCGCTACCACCTTCTTGTTGTACAGCATCCCGTTCACCGTCGGCGCGGTCAACGGCGCCCAGTAGCGGACACCATTGATCACACCGAACGGGGAGAGTGCGGGAGTGATGTTGTCGGTGAAGGCCATACCGTCCACCGACAGGAGGTTCTCGGCCGGATTGAGCGTTGCTATGACGCTCGAAAACCCCTCCAGGTAGAGGATGTCCGGTCGCTCACCCGCCGCCCATCGCGGCAGGACGTTGTCCGACGCGGTCGGTGGGATCATCGTGACCTCGATCGTTGCCCCGGTCAGTTCCTGGAACCCCTCGGTTATGGCGTCGATACCGGCCTGGTCCCAGTTGGGCCGCCAGAGTTGAAGCTCCACACCCTCGAACGGAAGCGCAGGCTCGGGTTCGGCCATCGCCGTCGTGTCGGGTGCCGCGGTCGTGGTCGTTGCCTCCGTGGCGGCGACGGTTGCCTCGGTGGCGGCCACCGTTGCTTGGGTCGTGGCCGCGGTCGTGGCCGCGGTCGTGGCCACGTCGGCCTCGTCCTCGCCGCACGCGAACGCTACCAAGGCCAGGGTCACCCCAAGGATGATCAGTCGTGTAGTTGGTTTCCGTCCCACTGTTTCCTCCTCTCGACTAGTGGGTTGGCGGTCGTGCCGGCGAATTCCTTTCGCGGGCAGACCGCCGGTGCGTGAACTCTTCCGGGAAGGCCGGTTGGTGTCATCCCCCCTACCTCTCGGTTCCGCTCAGTCCATGGACCATGTACTTCTGGACGAAGTAGAAGATGGCGATCATCGGGACGCTCGTCACCACAACGTCTGCGAAGACGAGGTTCCACTTGTAGGACGCGGCAGCCGTCGATCCGGTGGCAAACCGGAACAGGGAGAGAATGAGGGTGTTGTTGTCCGGATCGTTGAGCAGCATGAAAGGGTTCAGGAAGTCGTTCCAGACAGCCACCATCACGATCACGGTGGTGGTTATCAGGGCGGGCCGCAGCAACGGGATGATTATCCGGACGAGGATGTCGATATTGGAGGCGCCGTCGATTCGTGCCGCCTCCTCGAGGTGGCGGGGAATGGTGCGGATGAACCCGATCATGAGGAAGACGCCGAGCGGGATGAAGAGAGCCGCATAGAACAAACCCAGCCCGAGGAGCCCTCCGTAGATCCCGATTCGCTTGAGGGTGAAGATCGTTGCCACGATCGCCGGCGGGACGACCAGGCCGACCAGCATCGCGTACCGCAGTGGGGTGAGCAGGCGAGACGAACTCCGCACCATGGCCCACGACGCCGCAGCAGAGAGGACCAGGATCAGCGGGATCGCGATTGCCAGAACGATGGCGTTGTTCAGGAACCCCTGGACCAGTTCCCCCTCCGCGAAGACCACCCCGTAGTTCTCGGTGGCCATCCAGGTCTCGGGCAGACTCAGGCTGGGCGACACCGTCTCCTGGTAGGGCTTCAGGGAGTTGACAATGACAACCCAGATCGGCGCCCCGACCACCACTACGGCAACCACCGTCAGCACGGCCACCCGCGTGCTTCCTGCAAGCCGGCGCAGTGGGAGCCGGGTGGTGGTCATAGGGTCACCTCGCTCCGCCGGAGCTTGGTTACCAGTCCGATCATTAGTACGAAGATCGATCCGTACAGGACGGTGCTGAGAGCAGCGGCGGATGCGAACCGACCCTCCCCGAACTCCTGGATGATCAGGAAGTTGAGTACCTCTGTCGTCCGCCCGGGCCCACCGTCGGTCAGCACCACGATGGTCTCGAAGACGTTCAGGGAGACGATCAGGGAAACGACGACCGCGAAGGTCATCGCCGGTGCCAGCAGCGGCAACTTGACGTACCGGATCAGGGCTATCGGTCCTGCCCCGTCGATCTTCGCCGCGTCGATCGCATCCGTCGGGATCGAGATGAGCCCGGCCAGGAACACGATCAGGATCATCGGGAACCACCGCCAGGCCGTAGCGAGACCGACGACGCCGAGCGTCAGGGACCCGCTTCCGAGCCATGCGATCTGTATGTCGGAACCGGTGACCGCCGAGAGGACCGTGTTCACGGTCCCTTTGAGCCCGAGCAGTGCACGGAACACGAACCCGGCCGCCAAGGGTGACAGCACCAGCGGGAGCAGGAACACGGTGCGCAGGATCCGGTTGCTCCGGGTGTTGCGCTCGAGACCCAGGGCAAGTATGAGCGAACCCACAACCATCGCCCCTGCGCAGATGACGGTGAACTGCAGCGTGCGGAAGATCGTCGGCCAGAGCAGACCGTTCTGGTCGAGTCGACGGTAGTTCTCCAGCCCTATCCACTCCAGATCCGACCTGAACGCCGTCCACGAGAAGAGGGACAAGGCCGCGTTGATGAAGAAGGGCAGTAGATAGAGGCCGATGACCAGCAGAGACGCCGGCCCTACCAGTACCACCAGGTCCCGGACGGTGAAGTCACGCAGGGTCCGTTTGCCCGACCGCCCGGCGTTCCCCAATCCGGTAGCGGATACCGGGCTACGAGTCGCTGAGGGCGGTGTTTTTGGAGGAGGCACGTTCCTCGCCTGCCGAAGCACCCAGCCGGTGGGTGCAGTTGCAAGAGATCGCTGACCTAGGCCAGCGATCGGGTAGTCGTCGTCTTGTCGTGACGTTACCAGGCAACGGGCGACCGGGTACGGGCAAGACGCGTCCACCCGAACCGCCCAAGCCGTACCCAGGTGTTGACCACTAGGCTTCGAGTCCGGCGGCGGTACGGGGAGAGGGGCTTGAACATGAGTGAGGACTTCTCAGGGCAGGTAGCGATCATCACAGGGGCTTGTGGCGGGATAGGTGAAGCGATCGTCAGATCGTTTGCCTCGGCCGGAGCAAGCGTCGCTTTGTGTGACACGCGGGAACCGGAGCTCGATGAGTTGACCGGGCAACTGCGGAGCGCGGGCTCGGTCGTCAAGAGCCAAGTCGTGGATGTCACCGACAACGACGAAGCCGAAGCATTCTGCTCGGCCGTGGCGCGGGACCTGGGATCGATCGACCATCTGATCAACACGGTCGGCGTGGTCGACCACGTCGGTGACGTGGTGCAGCTCTCGCTCGAGTCCTGGAACAGGTGCCTGTCCACGAACCTCACCTCCGCATTCATAATGGCCAAACACGCCGTGCCTCACATGGTCCCCGCCGGTGGCGGGTCGATAGTCAACATCGCGTCGGTGTCGGCTTTCGGCAACCAGTTCGGAGCCATGGCCTACTCCGTTTCCAAGGCGGGCATGGTCTCCCTCACCAAGAGCGAAGCCATCGACCTTGCCCGGCACAACATCCGGGCCAACGTGGTCTGTCCGGGATCTGTCTACACGCCGCTGGTCGACCTGGCGGTCGTGCTAACCGCGGCGGACACCGGACGCACCCCCGATGAGACCCGCGCCGACTGGGAGGAGCAGTACCCGACCGGTCGCTTCTCGCATCCTCACGAGGTGGCCGACCTGGTCCTGTTCCTCTGCTCTCCCCGGGCGGCGAACATCACCGGTTCCAGCTTCGTGGTCGATGGGGGCCTGACGGCGCTCCTACCCGAACGGTAGGAGTCCCGAACGTGGGCTCCTCGGGCCCTGCTTCTCCTCCCAGCCGCCAGGTTGCGGTCATCACGGGCGCAGCCGGGGTGATCGGCGAGGCGATCGCCCGCTCCTTCGTGGCCGCAGGTATCCGGGTGGTACTCGGGGACGTGAGGGACGCAGCGCTGCGCCGGTTGGCGACCGAACTCGGGGGCGATTCCGTTGCCGTGGCTTGCCCGGTCGACCTGAGCCGGCCAGACGATGTGCACAGGCTGGTGGCGACGGCTCCCGAGGCCTACGGCAGGCTGGACGCCCTGGTCAACGTGGCCGGGATCACCCACGTCGACGACATCCTGGAGATCCCGCTGGACACGTGGCGCCACGTTCTGGCGGTCAACCTGGAGGCTCCGCTGCTGGCATCGCAGCAGGCGGCTCGGCTCATGTCTGCGCAGGACATCGACCCCGACACCGAGAGAAGGGGAATCATCGTCAACATCGGCTCCCAGGGCGCCGAATTCCCGATCCCGACTTCTACGGCGTACGGCGTCAGCAAGGTGGCGCTCAACTATCTATCGAGGACTCTCGCCGCGGCACTCGACCAGAGCGCCATCGCCAGCACGGTGGTCTACCCGGGTATGGTCTACGAGGGTATGTGGAAGTGGGTGAACAGGCAGCGAAGCCAGCTGTGGGGACATGACTTCGACGAGGTCGTCCGGCGGGACCTGGCGGAGACACCGACGGGTAGCTTCCAGGATCCCGAGGACCTGGCGCGGATAGTCCTCTACGCCGTTGCAACTCCCGGGATGGTCACCAACGGCAGGATCATCTGGTCGGAAGCTCATCTCGAGTGGTGAACCTGGTGAACCTCGCCCGCGGGCCTTGCGACAGCCGCCCTTGCCGGCGTATGCCGCTCCGCTGCGCCAAAGCCTGACCATCACAGAGATCGGAAAGAACTCATGCGAATCGAGTCCGTAGAACCGCTCCTCTTCTACCAATGGCTGGTGGTCCGTATAGAGACTGACAACGGCATAGTCGGCTACGGGCCGGCGGCCCATTGGGGGTTCCCGGAGTCTGTGGAGCGGATCGTCAACTCCTTCCGGGACAAGCTCGTCGGGAGCGACCCGCTGCGGATAGAGCAGCACTGGGACCGGCACTTCCACTGGAAGCCGTTCCGTGACGGGGTGCTCACCGCGGCCATCGCTGCGGTCGACATCGCACTCTGGGACATCGCCGGGCGGCACTTCGGCGTTCCTGCCTACCAGCTGCTGGGCGGGAAGCAGCGCGACAGCGCCCGGCTCCACCTTCTCGTCTTCGACGGACCCAACTCGTCGGTCGACGAACTGGTGGAAGCAGTGAGCGACGCCGTATCCCAGGGCTACACGGCGGTCAAGATCGATGCGCTGCCCGACTATCTCGTCGAGAAGCAGCAGACGTACAGCGGAACGCTCCAGGTCGTGATGGACAGGGTCGCTGCGGTCCGGGAGACTATCGGTTGGGATCGCGACCTGATCCTCGAGATACACCGGGATCTCAGTCCCGGCGAAGTGGTGGCGCTGGCTGCGGAACTGGAGCCCTTCCGGCTCTACTACATCGAGGATCCGATCCCGCCTCACAGCGTCGACTCCCATGGGGATGTGGTCCGCAAGATGCGAGTCCCGGTGGGAGCGGGCGAGCGCGCCAACACCATCTGGGAGTTCCGGGAGTTGCTGAGCCGGGGAGTCAGCTTCCTGCGCCCGGACATCGGTCTTTCCGGCGGTCTGACCCACTGCCGCAAGATCGCCGCGCTGGCGGAGTCCTTCCACGCCGAGGTGATCGCCCACAATGCGTTCTCGCCATTGCTCACCGCCGCCACCCTGCAGCTCTACGCTTCGATTCCCAACTGCGGGACTCTCGAGTTCATACCGTGGGAAGAGGAACCCCCTCGTACGGACATGCTCAGGACACCTCTTACCCGTGAGGGCGGCTACATGGTGGTTCCGGACGGTCCCGGGCTGGGCGTCGATCTGGACCCGGCCATCCTCGAGCTCCCGTATGCGCGCTGGAAGTATCCCGAGGATGTCCGGATGCGCGACGACGGCTCGGTGTTCAGGAAGTAGCAGGCACCCGAGGCCCGACCGGGGCCGGAACGTCAGATGCGGTAGTAGCGCTCCGCATTCCGCGCGAAGAGTTTGTCCTGCTCGTCAGCGGAGAAGCCGGCGATCACCCGGCGGTAGGCCTCCAGCAAAGTGTCGAAGCCGCTGTACAGGCGGTCTACCGGCCAGTTGGTGCCGAACATGCACCTGTCCACTCCGAAAATGTCGATGGTCTCGAGGATCCATGGACGGATGCTGTCGACGGTCCAGTTCCGGTCCCGCATGCCGAGCCCGGAGATCTTGACAACCATGTTCGGGGCCTGGGCGAACGTCGCCATGCCCTTGCGCCAATGGCGGAAGCACTCGACGGTTCTCTCGTAGGGGAGGCCGGTATGGGTTACCACGACCCACATGTCCGGGAAGGAGTGCGCCAACCGTAACCCGGCATCGGCCCGCTCCCACTCGCCGTTCAGGTCGAAGGAGAGGCCGCGACGCTCCAGTTCGGCTACTCCCCGCCGGAAGGCCGGCTCGTCCAGCATGTCGTCGTGACCCATCATGCGGACACCCCTCATGTTCGGGCTCTCGCAGTGACGGTCCAACTCCTCGCCCGCGTCGGGGCTCCGGAAGTCGGTGTGGGCGACGATCCCATGCGGGAAGCCGTGAACGTCGGCGATTCCTTGCAGCCATCTGGTCTCGACGGTCGGGTCCGGCCCGCTGAAGTCAGCCTGTACGTGGACCGACTTGACCACGTTCTGGGTTGCGTAGTCGGCGAGCAGATCCTCGATCAAGAAGTTCTCGCGGATCGATGCGTAATCACCCAGGTAGTCCGTTTCCCCGGGAGTGCCGTCCCCGGTCAGCCACGCGTAGGGATACGAGTCGAGATCCCAAAGGTGGTGATGTGTGTCGACGAATGCCGGGCCCGGTTCCACGTCGAGAAGGATAGCGGTTGGATGCCCGGGACCCGTGGCCGGTCGGCGACGCCGACGCAACGATACCGCCGACCGAGCCGGAGAGGGCAAGGTCCAGCGCAAATTTTTTGTCACAATAGATAATTAGCCTGTAGTTAGTGACTTATGAGAATTATTGTTAGCTCACTAATACCTGTTGATCAGAAGGAGAATCTTGGTGGGGGCTACATACGTAGATGTAACAGTTCGCAATCCGGCCGATCTCGATAGGTCGTGGACCGGCTCGTTCCTGGTGGATACGGGCACTTTCGACTCGATGGCGCCGAGTTCCGTTCTCGAGGCCATCGGACTCGAGCCGGTGTCGAGCCGCGAGTACGAACTGGCCGACGGCAGCATTGTTACCTACGGTATCGGCGTCGCAGTGCTCGAGTTCGAGGGCGTGCTCATCGGCAACACGGTCGTATTCGGCGAGGAGGGAGTCGAGTCGCTGCTCGCCGTTACGGCGCTCGAGTCCGGTGGGTTCAAGGTGGATCCCCGCCGGGAGGAATTGAAGCGGCTGCCGACGATGCGCTTGTAGAACGGACTCTAACCGTGAGGGGTACCATTAATGAGATCGGCGCCGCGGGGCGTCACCAGGTAGCGGACGGTCAGGCGATCCGGTAGTCGAGGACGTACGAGTGCGCACCTTGGTCGTTGTCTATCTGTAGCGTCCCCGAGATGCCGGTCAACTCTCCGGTGCCCGAGTCGGGAACGATCGTTACGGCAAGCCGTGCATCGCCCCTGTCCATCACTCCGCTGTGCTGGAGCACGAACGAGCCCGACTTCCCGCCGACCGAGCCCTCGAAGTGCTCGATCGCCACGTAACCCGCCGAACCGGGAGTACCCGTGAAGGCTGCGATCATCTGTGCCTCCGAGACGCCGACCACGTCGCCGGTGAACACCTTGCGCACCACGTTGCGGTTCAGTTTCACACCGTCCTGCTCCAGGAACGGGGGCTCGGCCTCGATGTCGACATCCATCGGACCGCGGGCCGTGGTCATGACTAACTACCTTTCCGTTGTCGGAAGTGTTCGCGCGAGCCGAGGTTACCGCCTCGGGAAGGCCCGGGGCAGGGGCGGCTACGCCGTGCTGGCCTGTGCGGCACTCCCCGCCTTGAGATACCTCACACCGAGTATGACGAACCAGATCACCCACGGGAAGTAGCAGAGCCTGCCCAGCGTGATCATGGCCTCGCTGGGTGCGCTGTGCCCGATGATGAGAGCCACCAGGGCGACGACGGAGACCGCGGCGATCACCAACGAGGCGACCTTGTGGAAGCCCATCGGGTCTCTGGCCGACAGGCTCAGGCTGAAGGCCAGGACGCCCACCGACACCACCATGCTGGAGATGAGGGTGATGGCGATGCCCATCTCGTGAACCGGTATCGCGGCTTGGATCGCCTGCTCGGATTGGATACGGGTCTCCGCGAGGATGTGCGTCGTCCCTTCGGAGAGTATCCACCCGAAACCGCCCAGGGTCATGCCCAGGATTCCGAATCGCGACAAGGCGGCGGCCGTGTCGTCCTCGGCGATCACCCGACTGATGACGATCGCCCGATTGACGCCGGCCAACCCGTAGATCATCAGGAGCAGACCGAGAGGTATGAAGAGCGCCACGACATGGGACATGGCCGGGTTGGACGCCAAAGCCCTTACCTTCCCGGCGGCGTCGCTCGACGCCACGCTGTCGACGAGCATCCCGCCCGGTTCGAGCAGGAAGAACAACAACGCCAAGGTCGGCCCTACGATTAGAGCCAGGGCTTCCAGCTTGTTGACCGATCCGCTTTCCACCGCTACCCCTTCCGTTCCTGCGCTTTCGCTCCGCGACAAGGATAAACGGAGTCGCTGCCCGGCCGTCGGGCCATTTCGGCCAGTTCCCACGTTGCCGACCTCGACCTATCTCGGTGATGGATGGGCACCAATGAATAGACAGCTCTCTATATAGGTGATAGTCTATATATATGGAGTCGGGACTATCGACAGATGCGGATAGGCGTGGTGGTGAAACATGGCTGAGTTGTTGACGGAGGTAGCAGGCGACGTAGGGTCCACCTTGCTGCTGACCTGGCCATTCCTGGTTATCTCCATCGTTGGGGCGGCGGCGCTGACCACCTATGTCGGAACGGACCGTCTCGAGGGATGGCTCCGCCGTCGTGTCTGGGTTGGGGTCGTGGGGGCGGTGGCATTGGCCAGCCTGACGCCGTTCTGCTCGTGCGGGACCACCGCGGTGATAATCGCGGGAATGGCGGCCTCGACTCCTTGGGCGCCGCTGGTGGCGTTCATGGTGTCGTCCCCGCTCACCAGTCCGGCCGAGTTGCTGCTGTCCGCCGGACTCATGGGCTGGCCCTTCGCTCTGACGTTCTTCATAGGAACGGTCGCCATCGGGCTGGCCGCGGGCGGCCTGACCGCGGTCATCGAGAGGTCGGGGTGGCTCCGGGGCCAAGCGCGTGTGAGGGCCTCCGAGTCCCGATGCGCGGACGCGTGCGGCGCCCGGCTGGCTACCGGACCCGGTACGGCATCGGTTCGAGAGCTGCAAACCGGGCGCGCCCGACTGGGGGAGTTCGCCCGTGAGGTAGGGGTGACCGGTCGCCGACTCCTGGTTTTCTTCCTCGTGTTCACGACGATCGGATATCTGGTGATAAGGGCGATCCCCACCGACTGGGTCACCGGCCTGCTGGGTCGCGGCGCATCGGGCGCGGTTCCCCTGGCCGCCCTGGTAGGAATCCCGGCTTACGTGAACACAGAGGCCTCCCTTCCGCTGGTGGCGGCGCTGGTGGATGGCGGGATGGGTAGGGGAGCGGCGCTGGCGTTCCTCGTGACCGGTGCTGGGGCCAGCATCGGGTCCGTCTCCGGCCTGCTGGTCATCGCCCGCCGCCGGGTTGTCGGACTCGTGTTGGGCATCCTCCTGTTAGGGGGGATGGTGCTGGGCTGGGTCGGTGAGATGATCCTGTGAGAAAAGGAGGTAATGGAAAATGGAAACCGTGACCGATTGTTGTGCTCCGGCCGGAGATGGATCTCCTTCCGCATGCTGCGCTCCGATTGTCGACGAACCCCTGACGGTGGAACGGGCCGAACAACTGGCCGGCTGGTTCGGAGTGCTGTCGGATCCCACCAGGCTCCGGCTGCTCAGCCTCATCGGGGCCAAGGGAGAGGCCTGCGCGGCGTGCGAGATGGTGGAACCTCTCGGCGTGTCCCAGCCGACCGTCAGCCATCACCTGAAGGTCCTACGTCAGGCCGGTCTGGTGAAGTCCGAGAAGCGCGGTCGCTGGGTCTATTACCGGACCGTAGCCCAGCGGTTGGCTGTCCTCAGCCGGATCCTCCAAGCCTGACCCGAGGCCGTGGCGGGTCGGCCGTTTCACGCCGTCGCAACTACCTCGGATGGTGCGGAACACCGTTACCATGCGCGACCGATGAAGCAACGCCCCCCTCGGTAATCCGCACCGTGAGTGTACTGTCCTTCGCTTCTGGCTGGAAGTCCTGGCTGCCTCCCCACCTCGACCATCAACGCCAAACTGCTGTTGGCCTTCACCGTACGGGCGTCCTCCTGCCTGAGATCATGGACGATCACAGAAGCCGCTGTACCGGCCGCAGGCGTACCCACAGGCGAGTGGCATTAGTGGCTCGTATCGATGGTTGATCCGGGTCCGTTAGACGCTCCTTTGTCGAGTGGTCAGTTGTCTTGTGTGGTTGTGACGGTGTGGGTGTGGCCGTTGTCGGCTGCGACGGTGATGGTGTAGCCGCGCAGTGTGATCGAGTCGCCGACTTGTAGCACGGGAGATTCGTCTAGCTGGGCGTTGCCGCGGTCGCGGGCGAGCTTGATGGGCTGGTGGTAGGTACGGATCAGGGAGTCGATGGTGTGGCGAACGGTACGGTGACGCCATCTATGTTGGCCGGGCCCGCAATTGCGCCGCCTCCGAAGTGGGAGCTGGGGAACACCGTCAGGACCATGTCGATCATCGAGTAGTCGAACTCGTCATCGGCTAGCGCCATGGCCTCTTCAGAAGCGTCGAACGGGTTCCCGGTCTCGGGGTTGGAGGCGCGCAGCCAGCGATGGAGCGGTACGAACTCGATGTCGAGGGCGCCGTAGCTGGCGGCTTCGAGGTAGTCGTCGGCCCAAGGCAGACCCAGCATGGCTTCGGCTTGGGTCGTGTGGGCTGCTGCGGTGTCGGGGAAGTCCACGAACAGCACTGCGATGGTCACCCTAACGTTTGCGGGTATCTGTGGGTGAAGCGGAAAGCCGGCAGTGACCTCCTAAGTGCTGCCCGGCGGTCGACAGTCGACGGCCGACGGTTCGCCGCTCGCTCCGACCACGTGCACCGGCTCGCTGCGGTCGGCCGGCCTTCTGGTGAAGATGATCTGCCGGCCGTCCGGTGACCATCTCGGCGCGTAGTGGAGCGTGTCGGCGCCGGTGATCGTTTCCTCCTTGAGGCCATCGATGTCCGCGATAACAATGGACGATCCGTCCCCATCGGGCCCGGCGAACGCGATTCGGGCGCCGTCGGGGGACCAAGCCGGTGAGCGCAGCAAAGCGTCGTTTAGGCGCCCTCATCCACATCATCGAACCGGCTGGACTGCGCCGACGCAGCTCCAGGCATCACTACCGCGGCTGCCACAGTCACCGCAGTAACAACAGCGACCACCCTAACAAGGCCATTCAACGACACGATGCACCCTCGAGTCCGCCCGCTGCCTCCAGCTAGAAGTGGCGCGCGGCCCTCTAAACCTGCTACCAGATTCTGGTGCATATTCATGAAAAAAACATTTCTGAACCGGTCTTTTGTGCTGTTATATTCATGAGAAGAATAACGAAAGAACGGTGCCGGCGGGTTGGTTGGTGTCGTCTGCCCGTGGGAAGGACGAGCCCGACGCCGGGAGACACCGGTGATTGGAGGGGACGATTGACGGGGAGTAGTGATACCCGGTGCCGCCTGAGATTGCGACGTCGTCTGCGCTGCGCTGTCCGTAACCGCTGGGCGGGCCTAAGCGTTGGAAGCGCGGCTGTTGTGGCGGCCGTAGCGGCCATCATGGTGGTACTGGTGCCGTCTCCGGCCACGGCGCAGGGTGCGTTCTCCGACGATGACGGCAACGTCCACGAGGCGGCTCTCGATTCGTTGGCGGCCCGAGGTGTCCTGGCCGGCACAGAGTGTGGGCAGGGACGCATCTGCCCGGAAGATCCGATCAGCCGGGCGACGATTGCGGTATGGCTCACCAGAGTTCTGGACAATGCCGAGCCTCCTCGTGTGGCATCCTCGCGATTTGCCGATGTCGATGCCGGATTGTGGTGGGCCGCTCATGTGGAACGCTTTGCGACACTCGGCGTGACAAGGGGATGTGCGACCGGTCCGCTGCGTTACTGCCCCGACGACACTGTGACCCGTGGCCAGATGGCCGCTTTCTTGAACCGGGCGTTCGCTCTCTCCGCCGCGGGGTCTGCAGGGTTCGGGGATACGTCCGGTCACACCTTCGAGGACGAGATCGATGCTCTGGCTGCGGCCCGTATCACAACCGGGTGCTCGCCCAACCCTCCGCTCTACTGCCCCGACAATGCTGTGACCCGTGGCCAGATGGCTACCTTCATCACACGAGCCCTCAACCTCGTTCCCTCGTCCTCGGACAGGGACGCTCTGGTCGCTCTCTACAACGCCACCAACGGCCCCCACTGGACGCATAACACCAACTGGCTGAGCGACCGGCCCATCGGCGATTGGCACGGCGTCATCACCGACGCGGGGGGACGGGTCACAAGCCTGAGCCTCGACGGAAACCAACTGAGCGGACAGATACCAACCCGACTAGGCAACCTCCACAACCTACAAACCCTGAGCCTCGCCTCGAACCAGCTGAGCGGACAAGTTCCAGCAGAACTCGGCGCCCTCACCCAACTGACACGGCTACACCTCGGGGATAACCAACTGACCGGAGAGTTGCCCCTGCGCCTGACCGGACTGACAGCGCTGCAGGATTTCTTCTTCCACAACAACTCCGGCCTTTGTGCCCCCCTCGACAACGTGTTCCAGACCTGGGTTCTGGGGATACGCGCAACCAACGGGAGCCAGTGCCCGGCCGCGGTGCCCGGGGCTCCTACGGGACTGGGCGCCACGGTCGGTGACGGTCAGGTCACCCTGTCGTGGAGTGCTCCGTCCTCCGACGGTGGCAGCCCCATTACCGGCTACCAGTACAGCCAAGATAGCGGCTCCTGGACACCCATCCCCGGCAGCCGGCCCGGACAAGCCAACGCTGTCGGGTACACCTTGACCGGTCTGACCAACGACAGAACATACAACTTCCAGATACGAGCTGTGAACGCCCAAGGCGTCGGCCAGCCATCCAACAGCGTCAGCGCCAGACCCGAACTGCGGACCGGGGTGCCCGGGGCTCCCATCGGGCTGTGGGCCGAGGCCTCCGTCGGCGTCATTCTCCGGTGGTTTGCTCCCGCCTCCGACGGTGGCAGCCCCATCACCGGCTACGAATACAGCCAGGATGGCGGCCCATGGATATCGTTTCAGGCCGTGGTGGATGTATGGTCCTCGTACACCGTGACTGGTCTGACGGCCGAAAGAAAATACGATTTCCAGATACGGGCGGTGAACGCCCAAGGCGCGGGTCCGCCATCCGACAGGATCAGCGTACGGGCCTTGGGGCCACCCGGGGCTCCCAGCGGGTTGAGCGCCGTGGCCCGCGACGGTCTGGTCGTTCTGTCGTGGAATGCTCCGTCCTCCGACGGTGGCAGCGCCATCACCGGCTACGAATACAGTCAGAACAGCGGCTCCTGGACACCCATCCCCAGCAGCCGGCCCGGATTTGCCAACGCTGTCGGGTACACCGTGACCGGTCTGACCAACGGCAGCACATACAACTTCCAGATACGGGCTGTGAACGCCCAAGGTGGCGGCCAGCCATCCAACAGCGTCAGCGCCAGACCCGTGCGGGCCACCGTGCCCGGGGCTCCCACCGGGCTGAGGGCCTCAGGCAGTAGCCAGGTAGTCTTTCTGTGATGGGATGCTCCGTCCTCCGACGGTGGCAGTGACATCACCGGCTACGAGTACAGCCAGGATGGCGGCGCATGGATATCGTTCCAGGCCGGCCTCGTGTTTGGACCATCCAACTCGGTTCGCTACGGCTACACCGTAACCGGTCTGACCAACGGCAGAATGTACGATTTCCGAGTGCGGGCGGTGAACGTCCGGGGCGCGGGTCCACCATCCAACAGCGTCAGCAAGGCGCCCTCGGGGCCACCCGGGGCTCCCACCGGGTTGAGCGCCGCAGCCGGTGACGGTCAGGTCACTCTCTCGTGGGATGCTCCGTCCTCCGACGGTGGCAGCCTTATCACCGGCTACCAGTACAGCCAAGATAGTGGCTCATGGACATCGATCCCCAGCAGCCGGCCCGGGCAGGCCAACGCCGGCGGGTACACCGTGACCGGTCTGACCAACGGCAGGACATACAGTTTCCAGATACGGGCGGTGAACGGCATAGGCGGAGGCCTTCCATCCAACAGCGCGAGCGCTGTGCCGGAGCGGCCGCAGGCCTTGGGGCCACCTGGGGCTCCCACCGGGTTGAGCGCCATGGCCGGTGACGGTCTGGTCACCCTGTCGTGGGATGCTCCGTCCTCCGACGGTGGCAGCCTTATCACCGGCTACCAGTACAGCCAAGATAGTGGCTCATGGACATCGATCCCCAGCAGCCGGCCCGGGCAGGCCAACGCCGGCGGATACACCGTAACCGGTCTGACCAACGGCAGGACATACAACTTCCGGGTACGAGCCGTGAACGCCCAAGGCGCCGGCCTTTCATCCAACAGCGTCAGCGCCGTGCGAGCCACCGTGCCCGGGGCTCCCAGCGGGTTGAACCCCCGGTTCATGGACGGTCAGTTCGCTCTGTCGTGGACGGGTCCTGCCTCCGATGGTGGCAGCTACATTACCGGTTACCAATACCGCCAAGATAGCGGCTCCTGGACATCAATCCCGAGCAGCCAACCCGGCCAAGCCAACAGCATCAACCGCTACACCGTGTCAGGCCTGACCAACGGTACAACATACGATTTCCAGGTAAGGGCGGTGAACGCACAGGGCGAGAGTCCGCCCTCCGACGGGATCACCGTTGCCTTGTCTCCTAGTGGAACGCAGATCGCGTATACCGACACCACAGGCAACCTCGCTATGAAAACCGCCGGATGGGGGAAACATCTCGATTCCAGTGTGGCTGAGTTTGCCTGGTCTCCTGTTAGTACGCATCTGGCGTTCCTGACGACCGATGGCTACCTGTACGTTGTGACCGTGGCCCTCGAACCGGTTTGGAGTCGTATCAGGGACGTCGTGGCAACGTTTTCCTGGTCCTATGACCCGAGTTTGGCGGGTGTTTCGTGTTTTGCCTGGTCAGAGGGGGTACGGTGG
>JAPPFW010000030.1 GCA_028821575.1 bacterium
AACCACCACACCCTCCCAGAAACACCAGAAGAAGTGGTGGACCCCCATTAGGTCTCAGCTGTCGGGTGTCAGGTGTCAGGTGTTAGGAGCGGTTGGCGGGACTGGTAGATTCTTGGTTTCTTCGAGCTGTGTCGGTCTGCTGATCGTCCCGGGGCGTCGAAGCCGGGTGTCGCTGATCGGGCGACTACCGTCCACTGACCACTGACCACTGACCACTGACCACTGACCAAGGCGAAGGCCCCATGCATCGAACGACACGGCTTGGTCGCCAACGGATAACTGGCAACTGGCAACTGGCAGTTGGCAACTGGCGATGATTCCCGAACGCCTTGCCTGGCTGGATAGCGGCCCCACGCGTGCCTTGGCCGAGTTGTTCACCCGTTCAGGTCACGAGATCTATCTCGTCGGCGGTTCGGTTCGCGATGCTCTACTCGATAGACCGGCTGACGACATGGACTTCGCCACCGACGCCCGACCGGACCGTCTCAAGGCACTCCTGAGCGACTGGGCGGATCACCTGTACCTCATGGGTGAGCGGTTCGGGACCGTGGGTGCCCTCCGGCAGGGCACACGCTATGAGATAACCACGTTCCGGGCCGAGGCCTACGCATCGGACAGCCGCCAACCGGTCGTGACTTTCGGGAACTCCATCGCGGCCGACCTCGAGCGGCGCGACTTCACGGTCAACGCGATGGCCCTGAAACTAGGGGAGGGCGCTCCCACGCTCGTGGACCCGTTCCGCGGCTTGGGCGACCTGGCAGCCAAGACCCTCCGCACCCCGATCGGTCCGTCGGTCTCCTTTTCTGATGACCCGCTCCGGATGGTCCGCCTGTTCCGGTTCATGTCCGAACTCGGGTTCGATCCCAACCCCGAGGAAGTGGAGGCCGTGGCCGACATGAAGGAGCGCCTGGACATCGTGAGCGCCGAGCGGATCCGCGACGAGTTCTCGAAGCTGGTCCTGGGGGAGTGGGCGTCGCCTGCCCTGTCCCTGATGATCGAGTCGGGGCTGGCCGCCAGGTTCATCCCGGAGGTCCCGGCGCTGGCGATGACCGAGGATCCTGACCACCGGCACAAGGATGTGCTGGCCCACTCGCTGGCCGTGATGGCCAAGACCGACCACGACCTGGTGCTCCGGCTGGCCGCCCTGTTCCACGACGTCGGCAAGCCTGACACCCGAAGGTTCGACGGTCCGAAGGTGACCTTCCACCATCATGAGGTGGTGGGGGCCGCCATGACCCGTAAACGCCTGCGCCAACTCCGCTATCCGAAGGCCACGGTGGACCAAGTCGCCGAGTTGGTCTTCCTGCACATGAGGGCCCACACCTTCAAGATGGGATGGACGGACTCGGCGGTACGGCGCTACGTACGCGACGCGGGCGAGTTGCTGCCGAAACTCAACCAGCTCGCCAGGTGCGACGTCACCACCCGGAGCGACCGGCGGGCCCGACGGATCCAGCGCCGGCTGGACGAACTGGAGGAACGGATAGAGCACCTACGAGCCCAGGAGGAGATCGATTCTCTTCGCCCGCCCATCGACGGGCACGATGTGATGGCCTACCTCGGAATCGGTCCCGGTCCGATGGTCGGTTCCGTGCTCCGGGCGCTTCTCGCCAAGCGGATCGACGACGGCCCGTACGAGCGCTCAGAGGCCTTCTCCGTGGTACGGGAGTTGGCCCTCGCGGAAGGCCTGGACGATCCGGGCCCCGTACCGTCGTAGAAGAAGCAGGCTCTTGACGGCTGTTTGGGGCCTGCCGCCACCGCTGGTCGGCGTCGGTGACCCCGCCCCGGAACCGGACCACCGCCCGCGCGAACCCGGGGCAGCGGCATGAGGCGGGAGTGGAGGGTTGTGGTCGCCTGCACTCCGGCCATCATCATCCAGGGGTTGGACATCACGATGATCAACCTGGCTCTTCCTTCGATCGGTGAGGGGCTCTCGGCCGAACTGGCCGACCTTCAATGGGTCGTGGCGGCATTCGCTCTCGCCATGGTCTCGCTGCTTCCCACATCGGCGGCCATAGGCGACCTTTACGGCCGGCGCCGTGCGCTGCTCCTCGGATACGGCATCATGGCTGCGGGGGCGTTGCTGGCGTGGTCGGCGGCTTCGATACCTGTGCTCGTCATCGGGCGGATCGCCCAGGGAATCGGCCTGGCTCTCGGCGCTCCCAACTCCTTCGCGATAGTGGCACTGTCCTTCCCGCAGGAGGAACGGGGTAGAGCGTTGGGACTGTGGACGGCCATCTCGGCGGTTGCATTCACTCTGAGCCCGATCGTGGCGGGCTGGCTGGTGGAGTCGTTCGGGTTCAACGCGGTGTTCGTCCCACTGCTACTTTTTGCGGTGATCGGGGGTGCGGGCAGCTCGGTGTGGCTGCCGGCGGATCCGCCCACGCACCGGGGCCGTCTCGATCTCGGCGGCATGGCGGTCGCGACCGGGGCGCTGGCCATGCTCAGCTACGGCTTGATCGAGGGCGGGCGCGACGGATTCGGTCGACCGCTCATCGTGGGATCCCTCCTCCTCGGCCTGGCGTGCGCGGGATGGTTCACCCGCCACGAACTCCAGGTCGAGCACCCCATGCTCGACCTGCGCCTCATCGGGCGCCCACCCTTCGGGCAGGTGGTGCTGGCCTCTTTCGCCCTGCACACTGCCAGCGGGGCGCTGGTCTTCTTCCTGACCATCTACCTCCAGGCCCTGCTCGGCTACTCCGCGTGGGACACCGCCTACGTGATGCTGGCCTACTCGGTGATGGCGTTGATCGGATCGCCCGCCGCCGGATACCTGACGGATCGAAGGGGCTTCTGGCTGCCGGTCGCGGTGGCTGCTCCCACCATAGGGCTGAGCGCGCTTCTCATGAGTCTCGCCGGCCTGGTCTCGCCGGCCCTCGGATATCTGGTGGTTGCCATGGCGCTGGCAGGGGCTGTGCACGGAGGATTCTTCGTGGGGGCCGGTGCGGCCGCCTCCACCAGGGTTCCCGAGGACCGGACCTCGACCGCGGGCGCCTCCCTCTCCGTTTCCCGCCATCTCGGCAGCGGGTTCGGGATAGCGGTGTTCGGCGCCCTCGCCACGATGGTGACCAGAGCGGCGATACGGCCGGCCATTGCTGACCACCCGGACGCCGAGGCGTTGGTCTCCTCGATGAGCTTCGGGGCACCTCCCGAAGGCATCGAAGCGGCGGTGGCGGCCGCCCATACGGAGGCTTCGCTCACTGCCTTCGGAGTGGTGATGGTGGTGATCGGCGTTTGCTCCCTGGTGGTCGGAGCCCTGGTAGCGCGGCTGTTGCTGACGAAGGGCGGTTGGAGGAAGGCGCGGCGGTAGGTTAGTCGTTAGTTGTATACACCACTGACCAGTGGCCACTGGCCGCATGTAGCCTTGTCTCCCGATGGGGAATCGGTCCGAGGAGAGGAGGAGCGCCGATATGGACGCAGTGACCGAAGAACTGCGCGCGTTAGTCGGCCGGCGGGCCGTATATACCGCCCCCGACGAGGTGGGTAGGGCCTCGATCCGCTACTTCGCCCGCGCTGTCGGCGATCCGTGCCGGCTGTACGTCGACGCGGACTATGCGCGCGAGCACGGCTACGAGGATGTGATCGCGCCCCCCACCTTCGTGTGCGAAACCAACCAGTACATGCCGGGCGAGCCCGATCGGGATGGCTACCCCGGACATTCGTGGGGGATCGAGTTGGAAGGTACCCGCATGATCCGGGGCGGCCATGAGTACGAGTTCCACCGGCCGCTATACCCCTCGGACGTGATTGCGGCGACATGGACCATCACCGACGTCTTCGCTAAGGAGGGATCATCCGGTCGGTTGACCTTCCTCGTGTCGGAGGCCCGTTACACGAACCAGCGGGCCCAGTTGATCGCGGTAAACCGCGAGACCCTCATCTTCCAGGAGATCTGATATGCCGGCACAGTTCGAGGTGGGTGACCCGCTCCCCGTGTTCGGCCGGGACCTTGATCAGGCCCGGCTCGTGATGTACGCCGGCGCCACCTGGGACTGGCACCGCCTCCACTACGACACGGCGTACGTGAGGGAGCACAAGCTGCCTGCGCCCCTGGTCGACGGCCAGATGTTGGGAGCCCTGTTCGCCGAGCAGGTGCATCGTCACTTCGATCCCAGGGCTCGCATCATCGCCATGAAGCTCCGGTTCCGATCCATGGTCTATGCGGGTGAGCGGGTCGAGATCAGCGGCGAAGTCGTCTCTGTCGGGTATACCGACGGTGGTGAGACGGTGGTCTGCAGGCAGGCGGCCGCCGTTGGGTCCCGGACCACCAGCACCTGCCTCACCGAGGTTCTCCTACCGCGGTAGGAACTGCCGCGGAAACCCGTCCCGGGCCCGAGGAGACACTCCAGGTCGCGAAAAAACATCGAACGTGGCCCCGCTCGATGGGCCCTCCCCCGCCGCCACCACCGTCGTCCTGGAAGGGCAGGTGTGCGCGGCTCCCCCGCGGCCAGGGGTCCTGCGTCTTCAGCCCTAATACGAGCCAGAACATCATTGATGATCGCCGGCGTCCGGATCGGCGGCGTTGTTGTACTTCGGCAGGATCCAGCATGCACGACGGGTGTGACACGTTCAACCCCCCTTGTGGCAGGGGCTGTCGTGGGGGGCGCCTCCCGGAGGGGGTGGAACTCCATGCCACTGGTCCGGAACGATCGGCCCTCAGCCCCGCTTTCGCTCGATTGCCTTCAGGGCCTCTCGCCTGCTGAGAGTCGACAGGCGGTGGCGGTTCGTGGCCACGAAGCCGATCACCTCATCCGGGCAGGTCTTCGAGTACTCCCTGAGGGCCCAGCCGATCGCCTTCCGCAGAAAGAACTCCTTCTCGGCGATGGACGGCTCGATCAGGGCGAAGAGCAGGCCGGTGTCGGTGTCCGCCTTGAAACGGAGTTGGGCGAGGATGGCCGTCCGGCGCCTCCAGATGTCGGCGTCCACGGCCCACGACAGCAGCACCGGCCGGATGTCCTCGGGGTACGAAGCGAGGAGGTGACCCATGTGCTTGCCCGCCAGCTGATCCACGTAGTCCCACCAGGCGCCGGTGACGATCATCTCCTCCAGCATCGGCAGGCAGGCCGGCCGAAGCCACGTCCGGTAGGACGGCGCGTACGCGATCTCGATCGCGCCGTAACGCTGCTCCCTGTGAGTGGCCGAGCGCCATGTCTCCAGGATGACTTCCTCCCAGGAGGACGGGTCGGGAATCGGGTGGGCTTTGATCACGGCCCGGGCAAGGCGCCGGACCTCCGGAACCCTGACACCGTGAAAGGGCAGGTCCGACTTCATGTACCGGTGCTGGCCCTTGGCCCGCTCCGGGTCGCCGGCAGCGGAAAGGCGGGCGATCAGGTCGGCCCGCAGGGATGGGGTCATCCAGGATCGGAGGGGTACATCGGGTGGGGACGGGGTGCGCGGGTCACGTTTCGGCCCGCCGCCTAGTCGGCGAGGAAGCTCGCCACGCGGGTCTTGGGTCGGCCCACGATGGCGCGATCTCCCCGAACTACCACCGGTCTCTGGAGGAGGGCCTTGCGCTGTTCAAGTAGGTCCACCACGGCGGTGGGGTTACCAACGTAGTCGTCGGCGACCAGGCCCAGCTTCCTGAAGTTGTAGTCCTTTCTCACCAGGTCCTCCACGGGATCCTCGAGGATCGACGCCAGCCACTGGAGGGTGGCCCGGTCCGGTGGTGTCTTCATGTACAGCACTACGTCGACGTCGAGCCCTCGCTCCTCGGCGACCGCCAAGGCACTTCGCGACGAGCTTCAGTGCGGGTTGTGGAAGATCGTGATGTCGGCCATCGGCAGCCCCTTCCGTTGCGGCAGGATCGAAATCCACCAATTCTCGGGCGGAGGCTAATACCGTGCGACTCCTGATGACTTCCCAAACGGTCGCGGTGGGCGTCCTGGCGACTGTGCTCACCCTTTTCCTCGTGGCCGACCAGGCCGCGATCGCCACGCCCGACCAGTACCGGCCCGCCGATCCCGTGCTCGAACCGGGCGAGTCGCTCGTGCCCGGCCAGTCGGTGGCGTCGACCAACGGCCGTTTCCGGCTGGTCTTCCAGCCCGACGGCAACCTCGTTCTCCTCGGGGACGGTTCGGTCCAATGGACCTCCGGCACGGCCGGCCTGGGCGCGGACAGCGTGGTCCTCCGCAACGGCGTGCTAGAGATGTTCCGGTCCCTTCAGTGGGGAACCGAGATGGTATGGAAGTCGAGGAGCGTCCGCACCGAAGGGGCCGTCCTCTCGGTGAGGGACGAGGGCGGGGTCGTCATCCGGCGCGAGGGCAGCCCGATCTTCTGGTCAGCAGGACTCCCGGCTCCGGACGTGGGGCTTGCGGGGATCAAGCACGTCGTTTACGGGCGGGGAGATCAGATGGTGTGGCTGGTGAGCGCCGACGGCACCCTCTTCGACTCCTATCCGGTGAGCGGCCGCGCCACTTGGCCGGTTCCCGGACGCTACAAGGTGTTGTCCAAGTCACCACGTTCCCAGGCCCTCGCGGGGCATGTGTGGATGAAACATATGGTGCGCTTCATCCAACCGACCGGCCGGGCAGCCACCGGATTCCACTCCATTCCGGTCACCTGGAGCGGGAGACCGATCCAGACCGTCGACGAACTCGGGCAGTTCCGTTCCTTGGGTTGTGTGCGCCAGCGGAATGACAAGGCCGCGCAACTCTACGATTGGGCACCCCTCGGAACGCCGGTCGTCGTGCTTGCTTGACGCCGGGTTGTCGCTGATACCTGGACCGGGCCGCCCGCCGCAGCCAGAACGGACCTAGAAGCCCAGGGCTAGCTGAGCGCGGAACGCGAAAAATCGAGAGCGAAAATATCTGCTCGCGGGGGCGCGCGGGTCGGTCGGATCGGTACGATCCCGCGCTCTCATGTCCTTTTCGCGAGTCCGGGCGATGGCGATCAGCAGCCTTGTGGCAGCGGTCGCGCTGGCCGCCACGCTTGGTCCGGAAGCGTCCGCCCTCCATCAAGCCGCGGTGCCCGATAGATGGGTGCTGGAGGCAGGCGGGGTTCTGACCGCGGGCCAGGCCCTTGTCTCCCCGAACGGCCGCACGAAGCTCCGATTCGATCATGACGGGGATCTCGTCCTCTACCGGGACGGGACGGCCACGTGGTCGTCCGGCACCAGCGGCACCGGTGCCGACAGGGTGATCATGCAGGCCGACGGCGAATTGGCCGTCTATGGGCCGCTCGCCTACGGCCCCCAGCCTGTCTGGAGGTCGGACAGCGGCGGATTCCCGGGGGCGGTTCTGTCGGTGCAGGACGAGGGCGGGGCCGTGGTTCGAAGGCCGGACACCCCGATCCTCTGGTCGGCAGCCCTTCCGGCTCCTGAAGTGGGCCTGTCAGGCGTGCAGCACATCGTGTATGGGCGGGGCGACCAGATGGTGTGGTTGGTGGCCGCCGACGGGACGCTGTTCGACTCCTATCCGGTCAGCGGTAGGGCCACCTACCCGCGGCCAGGCCGCTACAAGGTGTTCTCGAAGTCCCGGTACACGCAGTCTCGAACGGGCACTGTCCTGATGGAATACATGGTGAGGTTCGTGAAACGACTGCCCGCCAGATCGGTGGGTTTCCACACCATCCCCACGACTCGCTCGGGAAGGCCCGTCCAGACGGTCGACGAACTGGGACAGTTCCGTTCGGCGGGATGCGTGCGCCAGCGGAACGACAAGGCCGAACAGCTCTACCACTGGACGCCGGTCGGGACACCCGTCGTGGTTCTTGCCTGACGTCCAGGCAGGAGACGGTGGGCACCCGTAGTTCGGCGCTAGGTGCCCACGGTCGGATCACTCGGTCGCCGACGCCTCCAACGCTGCAGGCACCTCCGGGATGTCGGTGTCGAACAGCCAGGATCGGGTCAGTTCCACGGCGTCGCGCCCGGCGAGTTCGTCGACGATCCGCAGGAAGGACCCGGTGTCGGTAGCCGCACCCGCTGCCCTCTCGTAGTGAGTTCGCAGGATGTCGAGAAAGGTCGGGTCCCCGACCTCAACCCGGAGGGCGTGGAGGGTCAGAGCGCCCCGGCCGTACACGGCATAGAAGTCGAAGAGTTGATCGATCCCGATTCCCTTGGGAGGAGCGGCTTTCGTGTCGAGTAGCGTCTCGTACCACCCCGCCATGACTTCGTCGAGGTCCAGGCCTTGGCTTTCGGCCAGGAACATGAAGGGAATGTAGAAGGCGAAACCCTCGTTCATCCAGATGTCGCTCCAGTCGGCAATCGTCACCGAGTTGCCGATCCACTGGTGCATGACCTCGTGGGCGATGATGTACGGGTCCAGGGTGTCCGAACCGTGCACGGAGAGAGTCTGGTTCTCGAGTGCGTAGCCGGTCTCGAATGGCAGCACCAGCGTCCCGTATGCCTCGAACGGGTAGGGACCGAAAATGGTCTCGAAGTACCGGATCGCATCCGGAGCTATGGACAGGGCTGATGTCAGCGTCGGATCGAAGTCCGAAGGCACGTAATCGCGGATCAAGAGACCGTCCGCCAGTAGCGTCTCCCGCCTTTCGAAGTCACCGATGTAGACCGCGGCCAGGTACGTGGCCATCGGATCGTCCATCTGCCAGGTGGCGGTAGTGCTGCCGTCATCGGTGACCTCCTCCACCAGAACCCCGGTGGCTGCTGCCGTCGTCCCGGCTGGCACGGTGATGCGGAACATGAAGGTCGCCTTGTCGGTCGGATGGTTGTTCCCTGGGAACCACGACATGGCTGCCGACGGCTGGTTGACGGTGAAGATGACCCCGTCCACCCACTTCCATCCCATCGTCATGAACGGCACCCCCGGATCATCGATCTGTTCGGGCGTCCCCGAGTAGCTCACGGTTACCGAGAACGGCTCGCCCTCCGGGATCAGGACCGGGGACCGTACGGTCATCTCGGAGCCGTCGCGCGTGTAGGCAGCCGGCTCACCATTTACGGCGACCGCTTCAACGTCCAGCCCCGAAAGGTCGAGGTTGAACGAGGACAGATCATGGGTCGCCAGCGCCGAAAGCGCGGTCGTCGCCTCCAACGTGTTGGCTACGGGATCGACATCTAGCTCGATCTCGTAGTGGATGACGTCGTAGCCGCCGTTGCCCAGCAAAGGGTAGAAACTGTCGCCCACGCCCGCACTACCGACCGTTTCGGGAGGGAACCCCGCCGCTTCGGTGGTGGAAGGCGGAGGCTCGTCCATCTCGCCGCCACTCGCAGTCGTGGTCGTTTCCGCCGGTTCGGTCGTTGAAGGGGTGGTCACCGGACCTGTCGTGACGACGCTGACGGGTACGGTCGAGGAGGAGCTCGTTACGGAGGCGGTGGTCGTCGCGGAGGCGGTGGTCGCAGGCTCCTGCGCAACCGTGGTAGCGGATGTCCCCGAACCGTCGGGGGTGTCCGTACTGCCGCAGGCCAATCCCAGAAGAACCGAGACAGCCAGGACGGCGAGCGTCTGTCTGTTCACCACGCCAGTATGACAGGTGTCTGTAGTGCCTCCTGAGGGTATGGCTACCGAGCAGGTGCGTGCTGACGATGCGCTGAGTGGTGCCCTGACCACTGACCACCGACGACCGGCAACTGCCGGCGGACAACCGGTCTATTGTCTTGCCGAGCACAGGACAGTCAGGAGTTGGCATGCCGTACAAGGAGACCTGGTTCGGGCGTTACTACGAGGACTTCGAGGTCGGTGACGTGTACCGCTCATCGATCGGTCGCACCATCACCGAGGCCGACAACGTCTGGATGACGTTGCTCACCATGAACACAAACCAGTCCCACTTCAACGACCATTACGCGGAGACCACCCCGTTCGGTAAACCGATCGTCAACTCGGGCGTGACGCTGGCCATCGTGCTCGGCATGAGCGTGATCGACACGTCACAGAAGGCTTTCGCCAACCTGGGCTGGGACCGGATCAAGCTGACGTATCCGGTGATGGTGGGCGACACCCTCTACGTCGAGTCGCAGGTCCTCGACAAGCGGGAGTCGAAGTCCCGACCCTATGGCGGGATCGTGAAGGTCCGCACCCGCGGCCTGAACCAGGACGGCAAGACGGTGCTGGTCTACGAGCGTTCGATCTTCATCTACAAGCGGACCGCCACCCAGGACAAGGGCTACTGGCCGGAGCCCGACGTACCCATCGAGGAGTTGGGCGTCTGATGGACCTCGATCTGTATATCTGGTCCGACTCCTTCCCCGAGTTGGAGCAGGTGGCGGCGTCGGCGGAGCGGGCCGGCTTCCGTACGCTGTGGTCGGCGGAGTTGGATCGTTCCGCATTCATCCCCGTGGCGGTGATGGCCCGGGCGACCTCCGAGATACGTCTCGGTACCGGGATCGCGTGGGCGTTCCCCCGCAGCCCGATGGTCACAGCCCTGACGGCGCTGGATCTCGACGAGTTGTGCGGTGGGAGGCTGGTACTCGGCCTGGGAAGCGGGGTACGGCGCCTCAACGAGGCATGGCTGGACGTTGAATGGGACCGTCCTGTCCGGCGCCTGGACGACACCGTCCGCATCGTGCGCGCCTTGGTGGCCGGAGCCCATGAGGGCCGGCCGATCCGCCACGACGGGGCGGCATCGATCGACCTGCGCGGCTACCGCCGCGCGTTCCAGCCGGCGCGTACGGAGATTCCCGTGTACCTGGCGGCCGTCGGCGAGCAGATGACCAGGCTGGCCGGGCGCACCGCGGACGGCTGGCTGGCGCACGAACTGGGTTCTCCCGAGTACGTCCGCCAGCGCATCCTTCCCAACGTCGTCAACGGCCTGGCGCAGGGAGGCCGGGAACGCCGCGACATCGATCTGGTGGCATCGGCGTGCGGCATGGTGTTGCCCGACGGTAGGGAAGCCCTTCGCAATACCGCCGGCCTGGTGGCCTTCTACGCATCGGTGAAGACCTACACCGGGTTCTTCGCCTTCCACGGATTCGAGCACGAGGCCCTCCGGATACAGGCGTTGTTCAGGCAGGGCGACATACGGGGCATGATCGGCGCGGTTCCCGACGAGATGGTCGACGCGTTAACCGTCTCGGGAACGCCGGAGCGGGCCCGGGAGAAGCTGGCCGCCTACGAGGGACTGGTCGACACTGTGAAGCTCAGCCCACCCACCCACTTCGTCTCCAAGGAAGTCACCCGCACTGCCCAGCAGTCCCTGATCGACACGTTTGGTGTTTGGTGATTGGTGTCGCGCCGGCCTCCTCAGCCGGCCGTGCCCGCCACGCTTCCAAGCGTCACCGGTTCGATCCCGAGATTCTCGTATGTGGCCATGGGGAAGTAGGGCACCCCGCGGTCAGCGAGTCTTACGGTCGCTAGGCCGCTTCGATCGACGAGCGTTACAGCAGCCACAACCTCTGCCCCGGTCTCTTCGACGATGTCCAAGGCCTTCAGGATCGATCCTCCGGTCGTGACGACGTCGTCGACGAGGAGTACCCTCACCGCCGGCCCGATTCGCGCTCCCTCGATCCACTGCTTCGTACCGTGCCCCTTGGGTTCCTTGCGGACCACGAACCAGCTGGTGTCGCTAGCCGCCGCGATCCCGACCGCCAATGCGTCGGCGCCCAGTGTGGGACCACCGGCGGCGTCGAAACGGAGTCCGGCGTTCTCGACTGCCTCGAAGATCGCCTGGCCGGCAATCCGAAGGTCCCGCCACGCGGCCAAGCCCTTCTTCGCGTCGATGAAGTGGGAGGACCAGCCACCGGCAGATAGCCGCACCGGCTGGTCGAGCGCTCGCAGGGCCTTGGAACGGAGAATGCCGAGGAGCTGCTCCCGCACTGGTGAAAGCAAACCGACCGCCCTTTCTCCCCGTATCCCGTCGCCACTATATGCCCCCATGCACAGGCATGGGCCAGTGCTACAGAGTTTCTGCCTGTCGCCGAGCGGAAGGAGAGATCCGCGGCCCCAGCCAGTTAGCGACCAGGGGGTGCTGGTAAGGAGGGAACCGGACTACACCTAGCGAGGTGCACCATGGCTCTCTTCGCACTCAAGCTAGTCCCAGGTGACGGGAGTCATCTGAGTACTGCAATGATGATGGCGGCTGCGCTTGAGACGAGTCCGGTCATCCGTCCGACGATCCACCTCGTCTGCTCGGCAAAGTGCTTCTCGATATCGGCGGCGCGGAGGCCCGAGATGGCAGCATCCAGCCGGTCTTGGCTGACGTACGGATCAGCGGTGGTGGACATGGAACTCCCCTTACCCTCAACTGCCCGGTGGAACCCTACCTTAGTGTTCTAGGTAGACAAAGGGAGTTATCGTATCAATTCGGCCAACCGACGAGCCGCCAACCACCAATCACCCGCCAACCACCAGCCACCAGCCACTAATCGATCACTGCCCTCTCTGACACCAAGCCCTTGGCGATGACCATCTTCATGATGTCGTTGGTGCCCTCGCCGATCACCATCAGGGGCGCGTCCCGGTACAGGCGCTCGATGTCCAGTTCCTGGGAGTAGCCCATCCCGCCGTGGATCCGCATCGAGTCGAGGGAGTTCTCGACGCCGGCCTCTGAGGCGAAGTACTTGGCCATTCCCGCCTCGATGTCGACGCGCTTGCCCTTGTCGGCCTCGGCGGCCGCCCACCAGGTGAGCAACCGCGCTGCCTGCACCTTCGTGGCCATCTCGGCGAGCTTGAGCTGGATGGCCTGGAACCCGGAGATGGGCTTGCCGAACGCGTGCCGCTCCTTGCTGTACGCGAGGGCCTGGCTGTAAGCCTCCTGGGCTATCCCGACGCCCCGGGCGGCGATGTTGATACGCCCGATCTCGAGGCCGCTCAGCACCTGCTGCAGGCCGCGGCCCTCCACGCCACCCAGCAGGTTCGCCGATGGAACCCTCACGTCGTCGAGCCGCACCTCGCAACTCTCCGTCCCCTTGTATCCGAGCTTGGGAAGATCGCGCGACACCTCGAAGCCCGGCGTGCCGCCGTCCACGAGGAGCACGCTCATACCCCGATGGGCCGGAACGGCTCCGGGATCGGTCTTCACCAGCACCGGTAGCGGGTCGGCGAAGCGAGCGTTGGTGATCCACATCTTCGTACCGCTGATGATGTAGTCGTCACCGTCGCGGACCGCCCGTGTCTTGATCCCCTGCAGGTCGGTTCCGGCATCGGGTTCGGTGAGGGCAAGCGCCGTGCGCCTCTCCCCGGTCGCCAGGTCCGGCAGGTACGTTGCCCGTTGTTCCTCGGTCCCGTGCTTGGCGATCATGAAGCACGAGAGGGTGTGGCTTCCCAGGATCCCGGCGATCCCCATCCACCCGCGGCTGATCTCCTCGAACACGATCGCCAGGGTGATCAGGTCGGCTCCCAGGCCGCCGTACTCCTCGGGAACGGTGAGCCCGAACAGGCCCAGCTGTTGCATCGTCTTGACTATCTCGGTGGGGTAGCGGCCGCTGTGTTCCCATTCGATGGCAACGGGCCGTATCTCGCGGTTGACGAAGTCGCGAACGGTGGAGCGAAACAGCGCGTGCTCCTCACTCAGGCTGAAGTCCATCAGTTCTCCTCCGGGTCGGTTTCGAATACGGGAAGGTTCCGGCCATCGGCCAGCGGTGTCCACGCCAGCCGGACCGGCGCGTCACAGCGTACGCCGGTTCCGGTCACGGTAGCCAGGATCCGGGGTCCCTCGTCGAGGGTAACGATGACGATCGTGTAGGGCGGCTCGAACGTGGCTGGATCCGGTGACCGGTGGCTGCGGGTGAACGAGTAGATGGTGCCGGCGCCCGCCGCTTCCACCCATCCCAGGTGGACCCCTCCGCAGCGCACGCACATCGCCCGGGGGTAGTGCTGCCTGTGCCCGCACGACCGGCAAGTTTGGACCAGCAGGCGGCGCTCCCGGGTGGCCTCCCACCATTGCCGCGCTTCGGGGGAGACCTCGGGCATCATCGGTCCACCCCCAGGATCACCGTCCCGTGGGTGGAGAGCAGGCCGCCGGTGCCGTGAGCCAGGGCCAGTTCGGCGCCCTGCACCTGCCGGTCGCCGGCCTCCCCCCTCAACTGGCGGACCGCCTCGACGAGAAGCAGCACCCCGTACATGCCGGGATGGCAGTAGGACAGGCCACCCCCGTTGGTGTTCATGGGAAAGGTTCCCCCGGGCCGGGTGCGGCCGTCCGCCACGAAAGCCCCTCCCTCACCGGGCCCGCAGAAGTCGAGGGCTTCGAGGGTGAGAAGGACCGTGATGGTGAAGCTGTCGTACAGTTCGACGACATCGACGTCCTGCGGCCCGACGCCGGCCTCGGCGAAGGCCCTGGCGCCGGCCTCCACCGCTCCGGTCCGGGTCAGGTCCGGGATCTGTGACATCGAGATGTGGGTGGTGCTCTGGCCGCACCCGAGGACCCTGACCGGCGGCTTCGGCATGTCCCGGGCCCGGTCCAGGGAGGTGAGCACCAGGGCGCCTCCCCCGTCGACCACCAGGCAGCAGTCCAACCTGTGGAGCGGTGTGGAGATCATGGGCGAGGCCATTACGTCGTCCACCGTGATGGAACCGGCCCGGTAGCGGTAGGCCTTCGGGTTGAGCAATGCCCACTCGCGGGCGGCGACGGCGATCTCCGCCAGCTGCTCGCCGGTCGTTCCGTAGTCGTGGAAGTGCCGCTGGGCTGCCATGGCGTACAGCGAGAGGGGGCTCAGCACCCCGTACGGCGCCTCGTACTGGGTGCTGGGGGTGTGGGCCTCGGGCACCCCTCCGAGGCGGCGGCTGGCCGCGGAACGCTGGTTGGAGCCATAGGAGATGAGCACCACTTCGCACCGTCCGGAGCGGATCGCGTCGACCGCCGCCCCCACCATGAACTCGAAGGACGAGCCCCCTTCCATCGTCGACGAGACCCATGCCGGTTGCAGCCCCCAGTACTCGGCCATAGCCGTGGCGCTGAATCGCTCCACCCCGGTCGTGGCGAGCCCGTCCACGTCGTTGAAGCCCAATCCGGCTTCGCCCAGGGCGGCCCGCGCCGCCTGGGTCTGGAGTTGGTAGATGGAGAGTCCCGTGATCCCGAGGTCGGACTCCCCGACCCCCACCACCGCGACCTCCCGGCCCGGCACCCTCCCTACCCCGGGAAGGCCATCGCCAGCGGGTCGATCTCGATGAGGAACTCCTTCCTCAACAGCGAGTGGCACAGGGCGCCGGTCGACGCCGGCCAGGGTTCGGAGAGGAGCCTCCTGCGCACCCCTGCCACCCCTCGGTACCCGCTCAGACCCTCCGGGGTCACGTACTCGATGGTCTTGATCAGGTTGTCGGGTCCCATCCCGGCCGCATCGAGCACCGTCACGATGTTGGAGTAGGTGTACTCGGCCTGGGCGGCCACGTCCCCCGGAGACACCGCCCGACCGGTCTCCGGGTCGAGAGCAGCCTGGCCGGACATGAACAGCATGTCACCGGCTCGCACGGCGGGGGAGTAGGTGAGGCGCTGGTAGCGGTCCCATCCCGGGTTGACCGCCACAGCCTGGGCGCGGGAGGCGGTGAAATCGTAGGAGACCAGGACCCGGTCGTCGCTCGCCACCCGCTCCTGGAGTATCCCGGCCGCGCCCGGATACACCGGTCCGAGGAACTCCCGGCGGGGGCGGCCCGTGTACCGGTAACCCTCCAGCGCTTCCGGCCGGATCATCTCCAGGGTCTTCACGACGTTGCTCATGCCGAGCCCGCAGGCCCCGAGTACCCGATCGGCGTTGCGGAAGATCTGGCGGACCTGAGCTTCGGGGTTGCCCTCACCGACGAGGTCGCCGGCATCGTTGTAGGGCAGGACTGTGCTCAGATACACGACGTCCCCGGCGGCGCGGGCCGGCGCGAAAGCCTGTCTCCCTCCGGATCCCCCACCGCATGCCCGGCCGCCCCCCCGGTCGGCGGTCACCTCGATCTCGATCAGCGCGGCCGGCCTGAGCAGGCGATGGACGACCACTGTGTTCACCGCCGGTCGGTGCGAACCGAACACCTCGGCCCGGACGGCTTCGGCCGCGGCGTAGTGGTCCACTCCGGCGACGGTGACGTTCTCGACCACCCGTGTCACATCCTCGAAGCCGAGGCCTGCGGCCCGCAGGATCGTTCCGATCTTGCGGTAGGCGGTGCGGGTCTGGTCGGCCATGTCCCCGTTGACCACGATCCGGGACCTCTCCGGGTCGTACTCCGAGGCCGAGTGGCCGGAGAGCGTGGCCCGGTGCGGCCCCAGGGACAGGCCCAGCGAGAAGGAATAGCGCGTGTAGTCGAACCACGGGAAGCTGTCCGGCCGGATCGCTGTGGGCGTCATGAACGGCTGGTCATGGACATGAGTTCCGCCACCGGCAGCGCGCCGTCCTCGATCACCAGCTTGGCGATGCCCTCGGGGTTCTCGACCGAGCCCGCCACGTTCGACAGGAACTTGTCGAGCAGGGCGCCCTCGTCGACGGGCCGGCCGGGGGTGGCTGAACCGCTGGTCACGGTCCGGGAGATGGTTGTCCCGTCGTCGAGGGTGATCGTCACGTCGCCGGGCGCCTCCGCAAGCGACCCGTCGAAGGCTCGGCGATGCACGAACACCTTGGCGGCCAGGCGGCGCACGTCCTTCCTCCCGAGTTGTTCCTCCGTGAAGTGGTCGACGCCCAGGTAGCCGTCGAGGAGCATCGTGGCGACGTTCCACTGCACGCTGAACTTGGCTTCGTGGGTGGTGCGGGGCCTGAGCCGCGACTCCCTGGGCTCGGCGACCACCACCAGTGAGTCCCTGGGCAGACCGATGTCGATGCGGCCGATGCGGCCGGTGTCCAGGTCGTCGGGCAGCAGGCCCAGGGTGTCGAGCGTGGCGTGGGAGTACTGGCAGACCGGATACGGCTTGGTGGTCATCTGCGTCGCTTCCCAGGACTCCCCCAACCCGGTGGTGACCCCGCCGGCATCCACCGTGGTGTCGGCATAGGCGCGGTACACCCCCCATTTGCCTTCGAGGATGCTGGAGGGTCCGGTCGCGCCGCGGGCGGCCATGCGGGCGGCCATCACCGCCGAGAGCCCGGCCCAGCCGGGGTGGAGCGGTTTCGTCAGGGATGCGGTGGAGAGGAACTCGAGCGAACCGGCGGCCTGGCTTCCGGCTATCCCGAGAGCGTTGACGGTGGCGCTCGGGTCGAGCCGCAGAAGGCGGGAGGCGGCGAGGGTCGCTCCGAAGATGCCGACCACACTGGTGGCGTGGAACCCCCGGTTGTGGAACTTTCGGGTGGCGGCCGCTCCTACCCGCACGGCCATCTCGACGCCGACCACGTAGGCGTCGACCGCGGTGTCGAGGGTCGCATCAACCACCTCGGAGACCGCCAGCACCGACGGGAGCACGGCGGCCGAGCCATGGAGTATCGCCGCGGCGTGGGTGTCGTCGAAGTCGAGGGCATGGATGAGGGTGCCGTTGGCAAGAGCGGCCATCGGCGCCGGATGGCGGGTCCGGTACCCGAGGATGCTCGCCTCGGGGGGCGTCCCGTAGCCCATCGCTTCTTCCACTGCGAAGTCGACGGCCCCCAGCCGGGCTGCCGCCAGACCCGTCCCCAAGGCGTCGAGTACGTGCCACCTGGCAGCCCCCCGTACGTCGTCCGGGACCGCCCCCAAACGCGAACTCCACTCGGCGAAGCGTTGGGTCAGGGTCGCTGGATCTGGCATGCCGGCTAACCGAAGGCGCCGCTGGCGCGAAGGGAGCGAATCGTGTCGTCGGGGTAGCCGAGCAGTGACCCGAGTATCTCGTCCGCGTGCTCGTTACGGTGCGGTGCTCTGGCGTAGGAGATGTCGTCCGGGTCGCCTACCCGGACCGGGCTGGCCACCGTGCGGACCGGCCCCAGTACCTCATTGGGGGTCTCCACCATCAACTTGCGGGCGATGGTATGAGGGTGGACGAGCGCGGACGACACGTCCTGCACCGGTCCGGTGGGGACGCCGACCTCCTTCAGGCGGGCGATCCAGTACTCCGCCGGCTTCTCGGCGAACAACCCGTCCAGGATGCCTATGAGCGCCTCCCGATGCTCGGCCCGGTCAGCAAAGGTCGCGTAGTCGGGATGGTCGGCCAGTTCGGGTCGCCCCACCGTCTCCGCCACCCGGTCGAAGAACTTCTCCTTGGCGCAGCCCACGATGAACCAGTGGCCGTCGCTTCCCTGGAACAGCTGGAAAGGGACCAGGGAAGGGTGGGCTGAGCGGGTGGTGCGGGCCGGTGACCAGCCCCGGCTGAGGTGCCAGGTAGCCGGGTACGTCAGCAACGACACGGCGACGTCGTAGAGGCTGATGTCGCAGTCCATGCCCTTGCCGTCACGCCGGGCGGCATGCACGCCGGCGAGCAGCGCGATGGCCGCGACGAACCCGCCCGAGTAGTCCACGAGCGAGATTCCGGTCTTGGTCGGAGGTCCGTCCGGTTCCCCGGTGAGGCTCATCCATCCGGCGAGGCCCTGCAGGATGTAGTCGTAGCCGGGCTCAGCCGACAGGGGCCCGGTCATTCCGAAGCCGCTGACCGATACGCAAACGATGCGCGGGTTGATCCCGCACAGGTCGTCGTAACGGATCCGTAGCTTTGCCGGCACGTCTCCGCGGAGGTTCGAGAACACCGCGTCGCTCCTGGCCACCAGGTCCTCGAACACGCCCCGGCCCTCCGGGACGGACAGGTTCAGGGAGATGCTCTTCTTGTTCCGGTTGAAGGTCTCGAAGAAGAGGCTGTCCTCACCCTCCTGGAAGGGAGGGATGTACCGGCCGACGTCGCCGCCGAATCTCGGATCCTCCACCTTGATGATCTCGGCGCCGAGGTCGGCGAGGTGGAGCGAGCCGAACGGACCCGCCCCGTACTGCTCGACGGCGACAACCCGAATGTCCTCCAGCGGTCTCATGGTGCCCGGACTCTAGTTGGTGGTCGGCAAGCTGCTGGTCGGCTTGCGGTTCGGCCGGCTGGCGGCCGGCGGTCAGCCAACGCCAAAAGTCTGGCAACCGGCTCAGGCATGATGGCAAGCCACAGCGCCATGCCCGCTCTCTCCCGTGAAACCCACGAGCTGAGGGTGCACTTGCGGGCAGATCTCGGTAGCCATTGGACAGCGAGGAGCGAATGAGCACCCGACGGGGAGACCTATGAGGGCAGGGGGCGTTCCGGCAATCGCGCGCAGACGGTCGGTTGTCCCGTCCACTCGCGGTACGGCGGCGAGCAATCCCGCCGTGTAGGGATGGCGGGGCCGTTCGTACACGTCGTACACGGAACCGTGCTCCACGGTCCGTCCCGCATACATCACCGCGACCCGGTCGGCCATCTCGGCCACCACGCCGAGGTCGTGGGTGATCAGCACCATCCCGCCGGACAGACTGCGCCGGACCTCCGCCAGAACATCGAGCACCTGGGCTTGGACCGTGGCATCGAGCGCAGTGGTGGGCTCGTCGGCGATCAGCACGGCAGGTTCCAATGCTATGGCCATGGCGATCATCGCCCTCTGGCGCATCCCACCCGAGAGTTCGTGAGGGTAGGAGCGGGCCCGTCGGGCGGCGTCAGGTATCCCTACCTGGTCGAGCAACCCGGCCGCCCGGCGACGGGCCTCCGATCGGCGTACCGGTCGGTGGGTCCGGATCATCTCGGCTATCTGGTCACCGACCCGGTGCACCGGGTTGAGAGCCGTGAGCGGTTCCTGGAAGATCATGGCGATCTCGGCTCCGCGGATCTGCCGCATGCGCCGCGGTGAAGCGGCCAGCAGATCCTCGCCGTCCAGCCGTACCTCACCCGCCACTACTCGCCCGCTCCCTCGGGGCAGGAGCCCGAGGATGGACAGCGCGGTCATGGTCTTCCCGCATCCGGACTCCCCTACGATCGCCAGCACCTCACCGGGATAGAGGTCGAAACTCACGCCGCTCACCGCTTGGACCACGCCCTCTTCGGAGGTGAGCTCGGTACGCAGGTCGCGCACCGAGAGCAGGGGGTCGGCATGAGTGCCGAGGGCGCGAAGGCGCCCCGCGGACTTCATATCTGGTCACGGGTCGGGTCCAGCGCGTCGCGCAGGCCGTCGCCGATGAAGTTGACGCACAGAGCAGTAATCACAATGGCCAGTCCCGGCGCCCAAACCAGCCAGGGCGCGGTGGTCACGAAGCCCTCGTTGCCGCCCAGCATGTTTCCCCATGTGGCGGTGTGTGCCGGGTTCACCCCCAGCCCGAGGAAGCTGAGGGTCGACTCGGCAAGGATCGCGGCGGCCACGGTCAGGGAGACCGCCACCATCACCTCGCCGACGAGGTTGGGGAGGAGATGGCGGTACATGATCCGCCGGTTGGTCAACCCCAGGGCTCGCGCTGCCTCCACGAACTCGCGTTCCTTGAGAGCCAGGACCTTGCCCCGCACGATCCGGGCCGGAACCATCCAGGTTATTCCCGCAAGCACGAGGACCACATCCCACACCCCGTCGCCAAGGATGCGGGCCGCCATGATCACCACCATGAGGGCGGGAAGGGCGAGCAGCGTATCGGTGAGCCGCATCAGGATCGAGTCGACCCGGCCTCCGTAGTAACCCGCCACCAGGCCGACCAGGGTGCCGAGCACGCCGCTGATCACGGCCACCGCACCGCCGACGAGCAGGGATACCCGGCCGCCGTGGAGAATACGGCTGAGGTTGTCCCGGCCGAGCGTGTCGGTCCCGAGCAGGAACACGCGGCCGGGCGGCTCCAGGATGCGGTCGAGATGCTGCTCGGACGGGTTGAACGGAGCGATCCAGTCGGCGGACGCTGCAGCAACCACGATCAGGGTCAGCGCCGCAAGGGAGAAGACAGCAATCGGGCGCCGGTAGTAGCGCCGCGCCGCCCGCCTCCGCCCGCGGGGAGACTCCGCCTGTCGTTGCTGGGTCCGGTCCACGGCCCTACCTCCCCGCGAGGTGACGGGTGCGAGGGTCGAGGATCGCATAGAGGAGGTCGGCGGCCAGGTTCATGACGAATACGGCCACCGACACGATCATCACTGTCGGGAGCAGGATGGTGTAGTCGCCTCCTCCCAGAGCATCGAGGAACAGCAATCCCATACCCGGATACTGGAAGACCCGTTCGGTGACGATCAGGCCACCGACCAGCAGGCCGATGTCGATGGCGGCCTGCGTGGTCACCGGGATGAGGGCGGTCCTCATCCCGTGACGCACCACGACCGCCGACTCGCTCAGACCCTTCGAGCGGGCGGTCCGAATATAGTCGGAGCCCAACACCTCGAGCATCGAGGCCCGCATGTAGCGGCTGTAGACGGCCACCAGTTGGAGCGCGAGCGCCAGGGAGGGCAGGATGAGGTGCCGGATCCGGTCGACGAGGTCGAATCCCACACTGCCGGGCGAGTAGATACCCGCCGTGGGCAGCAGCGGAGGCGTCACTTCCAACCACTGGGCCAGGTAGAGGCCGAAGAACAGTTGGAGCATCAGGCCCAGCCAGAACACCGGGATCGAGATGCCGAGGAACGACACGGTGGTGGCGGCATGATCGAGAAGGGACCCGCGGCGGATGGCTGAGAGGGTCCCCACCGCAAGTCCCGCTCCCAGCGAGAAGACCACCGCCACCCCTACGAGTACCAGCGTGTTGGCCAGTGCCTGGCGGACGAAAGGCCAGACCTCCTGGCCGTTCCTTACCAGCGAGGTCCCCAGGTCCCCTGTCAACAGGTTTCCGAGCCAACCGAGATAGCGGACCCCGAAGGGTCGGTCCAAGCCCAGTGACTCCAGGTAGGCCTGCTTGGCCTCCGGCGTGATACGCGGGTTGAGGGTGAGTTGTGCGGCGGGGCTCGTGATCTCGCCGGCCGCCCAGAACGTCACCAGCGAGACCGCGAGGAGAATCGGAACGGCCACCGCGACGCGACGGAGGGAGTACCGGATCAACGCGAACTCGCTCGAACCTGTGCCCGGCTCATGCCGATTTGGTCGGCATCTCAGCCCACGACCGTCCAGTCGTAGATGTCGTAGAAGCCGCCGTACACGCTGGAGACCCACTCGCCGGGCCCCTCGACCAACGTCGTGTTCCACACGAGGAGGTTGGGAAGGACGTACAGGGGGATCCAGGGGACGTCCTCAGCCAGCAGTTCCCCCAGATCGCCCACCAGCGCGAGCCGGGCGGCCGGGTTGAGTTCCTCGTCGATGGCGTAGGCGAGGTCGGTTGCACGCCGGCTGGCATAGGCCATGAAGTTCTGCCCGCTGTATCCGTTGGCTTCGGTCGGGATGCCGTTGAGGTCGTACTTCTCGGTCACGGAGGGGTCCGGATAGGTAGGCGCAGCGTACAGTGCCACCGGGCCGAAGTTCATGGCAGGTAGCCGGTTCTGGAAGAGTTCACCGGCGTCGTAGTTGATGATCTCCCAGCCGATACCGAACGGCTCGGTCATCTCCGCTACCAGCGCCTGCACATCCTCTCGCCGCTTGTTGCCTGCCACCGTGTTCCACTGCAGCACCAACTCTTCGCCGTCCGCATTGACCCAGAGTCGGCCAGGCTCGGGACGTGACCATCCGTCGGCAGTGAGCAACTCGTCGACCGCCTCCATGTCCTGCACGTACCCGGCGAAGTCGTCACGGCACCAGTTGCCGAAGCCGGGGTTCCATCCGGCGCATTGCAGGACAGCGGGATCGTCGATGATCGACCCGAGAGCAACTTCGGCGATCTGTTCCCTGTCGAGGGCGTGGGCCACCGCCCTCCGGATGTTGGAGGTGATCTCGAAGCGACGGTCGGGGGCGATCTGGTTGAACCACAGACCCTCGATGTGGTTGCCGTGCCCGGCCACGTAGGTCAGGTCACCCACTAGGCGGTTCCTAGCGCCCGGAAAGGGCTGTGGCATGGCGGCCATCACCTCCCCGGTCTGGAGGGCCACCACCTCCGAGTCGGTGTCTTCCCGAGGGACCATCACCACCCGGTCCACGAGCGGTATGCGCTCGGGCACCCAGTAGTTGGGGTTGGGCACGAGCACCTGCTGGTTCTGGTTCCATGACTCCTGCAGCCACGGCCCCCCCGAAACAGGAATCGCATCGTTCCAGTAACCGGAGATGTCGGTGTTCCCGTCGAAAGCGTGAGCGGGAAGGAGGCTGTGGAACATATAGGGCCAAGGAGCGTACGGTTTGCTGAAGGTGAGGACCGCGGTGTGCGGATCCTCTGCGTCCACGCCGGTTATGAGGTCATAGCCGATCGTCTGGAGCGATCCCTGCGTGTCGAGAATCGCCCTCCATGTGAACCAGACGTCGGTGCTGGTTATCGGCGTGCCGTCGCTCCACCGGGCCTCCGGACGGATCCGATAGGTCACCGTGAACGTGCCATCGTCGTTTAGCAGCACCGCGCCGCTGTCCCGGGTGGGCATCTCCTCGACGACCGGCGAGGCGCGCAGGAAGTTGCCGGAATCGAATTCCAGTAGGCCCGGCTGGAGATGTACCAGCACCGACCAGGACAGCCAGGTCGCGTTGGCACATGAGGTAACGGGGTTGAGGCACTCCGGCCACTGCTCGACCGCCAGCACGATCTCGCTGACGCCCTCTTCAGCCGTTACTACTTCGCCTACTTCGCCAGAGCCGTCGTCTGCACCGGGCCCGACGCTACAGGCGCCCGCCACCAGGGCAGCGGCCAACAGCAAACGGGAAAGGCGTCCTGTACCGCGGGCCGATCCTGACATCGGCGGGGAGTCTACCGACCGAGTCAACCGCTACAGGTGCAAGAGCACGCAGGGAAACGCCGCTCAGCGCCTCAGCACTTGACCGGTGCGGTGGCCCGTTTCGACGCCGTCGATCAACGTAGGCCCTCCGTTCACCAGCACGTGGCGCACTCCGGCGGCTGGGCGGTTCGGCTCGTCGAGCGTCCCCCGGTCGGAGAACTCGCCCGGATCGAAGACCACGATGTCGGCGCGGCAGCCCTCGATCAGACGGCCCCGGTCGGTCAGCCCGATCCGGTCGGCAGGCTGCGCGGTCAGCTTGTACACGGCCTCCTCCAGGGTCAGCTCCCTCCGTTCCCTGACCATCGACCGGAAGAAGGATCCCGCCCATGTGTAGGCGCCGAGGAAGGTTGTTCCGGCCAGAGGGCCATCCGTGCACAGGGCGGTGGCGTCCGACTCGGTGGTGCACAGAGGGTGGCGAAAGGCGTGGGCCAGCATGTCGTCGTCGTAGGAGTGGACGATGAGCAAGGCCCCGTGCGGATCGTCACCCTCGGCCAGCAGCAGGTCGAACATGGTGTCGAAGGGATCCCCGCCGGAGGGGGTGAGTTCCGCGATGCTGTGGCCCACCTTTCCCGGGGAGCCCTCGCTGCAGAACAGCGCAACCCGATCCCATCCGCCCAGCCCGAACGAGGAGATGATGCTCTCGTATTGCCTCAGGCGGTCCCTGGTGGCCCGGTCGCTCAGGTAGCTCCGCAGTCGACCCGGACCTCCGTCGACCGCCCATGAGGGCAGAACGGCGCTGAGGTTGGTGATCCCGTGCAGCCTGGTATGGGCGTCGAACTCGACGTCCATCCCTCCCGCGTGGGCGGCCTCGACCAGTTCGATGCAACGCTCGAGGGAGTCCGGCGGTCCGCCCCGCCGCGGGATGATGTGCGACAGCTGCAGCCGCACGCCCGTCTCCGCTGCCGCCCGAAGTCCCTCCTCGACCGCCTCGATCGCCAGCACCTCCCGGTTGCGTTCGTGCGTCGCGTAGAGCCCGCCACGGCGGGCCGTCACCCGGCACAACTCGACTAGTTCCTCCTCCGAGGCGCCCCGTTCGGCGGGGTACTCGAGCCCTGTCGAGAACCCGAACGCTCCCGCATCGAGTCCCTCCTCCAGCAGCCGGCCCATCCGGACGGTCTCGTCTCGGGTTGCCGGGCGCCTGACGTCCTCGACGACTGCCAGTCGCAGGTTCCCGTTCGCGACCAGCGTGGCCACGTTCACAGCCGGCCCGGTCTCTTCCAGCCGTGCCAGGTAGCCCTCCATCGTCGTCCAATCGATCGGCAGGACATCCTGGTAGCCGTAGATGTTGCCGGTGAAAGCCTCGACGGTCGGGCCCAGCGGTGCGCAGCCGTGGCCGCAGTTGCCTACCAGCTCGGTGGTCACCCCCTGGTAAATCTGGCTGTGGGCCCGAGGATCGATCAGCAGCGTGAAGTCCGAATGGCTGTGGATGTCGATGAAGCCAGGCGCCACCACCAGCCCGGTGGCGTCGAGCGACTGCCGGGCGCCCGCGTGGCTCAGGTCACCGATCGCGCTGATCCGGTCCCCGGCAACTCCGATGTCAGCGTGGAAGGCGTCCGCGCCGGTGCCGTCCAGCACGCGGCCACCCCGGATAGCCAGATCCAACATCGGCGACCTCCCTGCTCCGTTCACGCCGACGGCTCCACGGTGAACGGTAACCGGTAGTGTCCGCTGCCATCTCGGCCTAGACTTTCGTCGGAGACAGCACCCGGCCATCCTGGGAGGGGTAGCGCACCGGCGGCCCGGTACCGGGATCCGAGCAAGGACGGACCCGATGAAGCACATGCGCATTCCGATGATCATCCTGGCCGCCATCCATGTCGCTTTCGCAGTCTTCACCGCGATGGTGGGGGCCTTCGCCGATGGGGGCTCGATCCCCGAGCGGATCCTCGTGAGCCTTGTCCACCCGGTCGCGGCGGTCCTGCTCCTCGTGGCGGTCTCCTCTTCCAAGCCGCTTGCGAGGAGACTGCGGCGGGTAACCCTCGCGGTGTTGCTGATCGCCGTCGCGGCGGACATCGTGCTGGCTGTTCTGATCGGCCAGGGTGTGGTGAAGGGTGATTGGAGCCTGCCGCTGGTGTTCGCAGTCGTTCCGGTGTTGGGCCTCGCCTACATATCGACCACGGCCAGAGAAGCTGCCTGAGGGCGCCAAGACGCGGCCCTGGACGCGACTGGAAAACCGGGCACCGCTATTGAGGCAGGTAACAGGGCCCAACCCGTCGTTGCCCACCCCCACTGACCACTGCCTTCTGACCACTGACCACCGGCATCGTGGCACCGGACCGGGGGGTGGGCGAGAGAGGACTCGAACCTCCACGAGCTAAAATGCTCACTGGGTCCTGAACCCAGCGCGTCTACCAATTCCGCCACTCGCCCGGGCCCCACATAGTACCGGGCGGCGCGCCGGCTAGCCACACCACAGGCGTAGGCTGGTGGGGTGAGAACCTATGACGGGAGTACACCCGAAGATCTCGCGGCCGCGCTGGACTCCGAGCCGGAAGCACGGGATGCCTTCCGCCGGCTACCGCCCAGCCACCGGCGCGAGTACCTGGACTGGATCGGCGAGGCCAAGCGGCTGGACACCCGGCACCGCCGCATCGAGAAGACGATCAGGATGCTGCATGGCTAGCCTCCGAGCGGCCCCGGTCGCTTCGAGACGCCATGAGCCATCAGGAAGACGGACGTGAAGCGTTTCACTCTCCTGGCCCTGGCAGGGCTTCTGATCCTTGCTCTCGCCACAGGGCTCGTCGCCCAAGGGCTGGGGACCGTCTGGTCCAGGGCCGCGACGATCGCGCACGGTCTCGTGGGCCTGTGCTTCCTGCTGCTGGTTCCCTGGAAGTCCCCGATAGTCAGTTCGAGTCTGCGCCGTCGGCGGAAAGGGGCCGTCTGGTCCATCGCTCTTGCGGTGGCCGTCGTGGCAACCATCGCGTCGGGCCTGCTACAGATGACCGGCACCGTCCGGTCGATCGGTCCCCTTACCACCATGCAGGTCCACATAGGGGCGGCGGTGCTCGCGGCCGGACTGGGAGTCTGGCACTACCGGAGCCGTCCGGTCCGGCCCCGCCCGGCCGACCTGCAGCGGCGCAACCTGGTACGGGTAGCCGTCCTCACCGCAGGCGCCGGCGTGTTGCTCGCCGGGTGGGAGACCATGGTCGGCGCCACCGGCTGGCCCGGCGGCAGGCGCCGGTTCACCGGGTCGCACGAACGCGGGAGCGGCAACCCTGCCGCGATGCCGGTCACCCAGTGGTTCACCGACAAGGTGCCTCGCCTCGACCGGACCGAGGTGACCGTCGCCGGCCGGGTTCTCGGAGCCGACGACTTCGCCAGGCTGCCCCACGACACCTTGGAGGCCACTCTCGACTGCACCAGCGGCTGGTACTCCACCCAGGAGTGGCGGGGGGTGCGCCTCGACCGGCTCCTGGGGGATGTCCGAGGGGAGAGCATCGCGGTCCGCTCGGTGACCGGCTACATCCGCCGGTTCCCGGCCGACGAGGCCGATCGTCTATGGCTGGCGTTCGAGTTGGGGGATGCGCCGCTCAGTGCCGGGCATGGATTCCCGGCCCGGATCGTGGCGCCCGGCCGGCGCGGCTTCTGGTGGGTCAAGTGGGTCGACTCGATCGAGGTCTCCGGAGTGCCGGCCTGGTTGCAGGTCCCCTTCCCGCTCACGTAATGCTGTCCTACCCCTACCGCCGCCGGCGCAACGTGTGGTGGTGGATCCTCCTAGCCTGCCTCCTGGTCGTCGCCGCGGCACTGGTGGTCAACAGCCGGGAAACCGAGATCCGTCGCGAAGCGTCCTTCTTCGACGCGACGAGAGCCTTGGCGCAGGAGGTGGACCAGGTTGCCACCGGGTACCGCCGCCTGGTCACCACCGAGCTGCGGGGAATCACGAGAGACGACTTCGAGGCCTTGATGGACCGGTTGAGCAAGCAGATGGCGCAGCACTCGGCCGGGCTGAAAGAGGTCGACGCACCCGACTCGGCGCGAGCCGCCCGGGAGATGCTGGACATAGCGTTCGAGTCGTGGGCGGCCGGCCTCGACGAGTTCCGGATCGCCGTGACGGAAGTGGTCGACGAGCCGACCAGCACGGCTCCGGTGGCCCGGCTCGGCGGGGCGATCGTCCAGCTCCGTGTAGGAGACCTGATGTACGCCCGCTACCTGGGGGCGGCAGATGCGATGATCGCGGAGTCCGACGTGAGGCTCGGCGAGGTGCCGGCGATCGTGTTCATAAGCGACCACCGGGTGCTGCTCGATGCGGCGGGGCTGGCCCGGACGATCCGAAGCAGCACGCAGATGGGGGTCCGGCGCGATGTCGTGATACTGCAGGTGGTCTTCGAGCCGCTGGCGAGCGGAGGACTGGGCGAGGACGGAGAGCGGATCTTCCCGGTAACCGACCAGTTGCAGTTCAGCGCGGTGATCGGCAACCGGGGCAACGTGGACCAGAAGGGCCTCAAGGTCACGGCCCGGGTGATCTCCGAGGCAGGGGAGGTCCTCACCACGCTCGACAGCCACACGGTCGATCTGGCGCCCGGCGATGTGGGTTCGGTCCTGTTCCCTCCCACCGCGGTCGATCCTGGCGCCGAGTACATGCTGCGGTTCAACCTCACCGTTCTTGAGGACGAGGTCGAGACGCAGGACAACGTGTGGGAATCCCAGATACGGATCAATCCTCCGGGGTAGGGGTTGGTGGCTTGTGGCTTGTGGCTTGTGGCTTGTGCGTTAGGGCTGGTGGTCACGGGGTAGCGGCTGGCGGCGTAGAATCGGCGGATGATCGACATCTCGATTCTCAGGCAACAGCCTGAGAGCCTCAAGTCTGCCCTTGCAAGGCGGGGTCTGGATCTGGACGTTGACGCCATGGTGCTGCTCGACGAGGCCCGCCGGAACACCCGCGTGCAGGCTGAGCAGATGCGGGCCGAGCAGAGGAGCCTCGGCCGCCGGATCGCCCGCCTCGAAGGCGCCTCCAAGCGGGCCGCGATCGCTCGGGCCGGGAGGCTGGCCTCCGACTACCGGGGGACCCTGTCCAGAGCGGATGAGCTGGACGAGGAGTTCCGGGAACTCTGGATCAAGGTTCCCAACGTGGCACATGCCAGCGCGGCCGACGGCTTGGCGGAAGAGGACAGCCTCGAGTTCAAGCGCTGGGGCGATATACCGGAGCAGGGCTTCCCCTCCAAGGACCATCGGGAGTTGGGCGCCGCGCTCGGGATGATCGACATCGAGCGGGCAGCCAAGGTGTCGGGAAGCCGCTTCGGCTACCTGACCGGTCCGGCGGTGATCATCGAGTTCGGCCTGGTGCGCATGGCGCTCGACCTATTGGGGGAAGAGGGGTTCACACCGGTGGTCCCTCCCGTCCTGGTACGCGAGCGGGCCCTCTTCGGCACCGGGTTCTTCCCGGATGACGACCAGCAGGTCTACGAACTGCCACGCGACGACCTGTTCCTCGTGGGGACCTCGGAGGTGGCGCTGGCCGCCTACCACACCGACGAGATCCTCCCGGAGGACGACCTGCCGCTGCGTTACGCGGGATTCTCGAGTTGCTTCCGGAGGGAGGCAGGCGCCGCCGGCAAGGACACCTCCGGGATCTTCCGGGTCCACCAGTTCGACAAGGTGGAGATGTTCTCCTTCTGCCATCCCGACCGATCCTGGGAGGAGCACGAATTCCTGCTGTCCCTGGAGGAGGCGATCGTCCAGTCCCTCGAGATCCCGTACCGCGTCGTCAACGTGGCGGCCGGTGACCTGGGCTCGTCCGCCGCCAAGAAGTACGACATAGAAGCGTGGATCCCCTCGCAGGGACGCTACCGGGAGATCACCTCGTGCTCGAACACCACCGACTTCCAGAGCAGGCGCCTCCGGATACGCTTCCGCTCGGCGGCCGGAAACCGGCTGGTGCACACCCTCAACGGCACGGCAGTGGCGGTGGGACGCCTCCTCATCGCCCTGCTGGAGAACCATCAGCAGGCCGACGGTTCCGTCATCGTGCCGGGGGCACTGCGTCCCTACGTCGGCTTCGACAGGGTCGGATGACAGCAGGGCCCGGTCGGTGACATCCCGCCGGCCGGACGCCGTCTTCGCCAAGATCGCCCGCCGGTATGACCTGGTCAACCGGGCACTCTCCCTCGGGCGGGAGCAGGCCTGGCGCAGGTCGGTGATCGACCGCCTCCCCCCCGGCCGCCTGCTCGACCTCGGCGCCGGCACGGGTGCGGCCGGACCCCTTTACGGCGACCGGTACGTGATCGCCCTGGATCCGGTCTCCCAGATGCTGGCGCTCAACGGCTTGCGGACGAAGGTCGTCGGCATGGGTGAGGCACTGCCCTTCTCGGACGGAGCCTTCGACGCGGTGTTCTCCGCCTACGTCTTCCGCAACCTCGACTCGGTGGCTGCCACCCTGGCTGAGATCTCCCGGGTCCTGCAGCCGGGCGGCGTGGCCGGTATCGTCGACCTCGGCCGCCCCAGGAACGAGTTAGCGGCAGCCATCCATCGCGCTGCCTCGGCGGTGGTGGTCCCGCTGGCCGGCGCTCTGGCCGGCGCGGTGGCCGAGTACCGGTACCTCAACCGGTCACTGGACAAGCTGCCGCCTCCCGAGCAACTCTTCATGGACTCGCCACTCCGCATCCGGGAACTCTGGAGGATGGGACCGCTGGGCTTCGTCTACGGCGCGATCCTGACCAAGACATAGACGAGTAACCGGCTAGCGGGAGAGAGCGGCCCGCAGCCGGGGAGTCGACAGCACCACCAGGAGTATGACCAGCGCAGGACCCGCAGCCACCAGGTTGAGCAGGGCGTACCCGATGGCGCCCATCAGCACTCCCGCGCTCAGGCTGCCAAGCATGACCATGGTCCAGATGGCCGAATCCGCCCATCCCTCCACCACTTGGCGAACCTGCGGCGGCGAGGAGGCGAACAGCATGGAACTGCCGGCCACGAAACTGAAACTCCATCCCAGCCCCAGCAGGAACAGGCCGGCTCCGAGGAGCCAGGTGCTCTCGTCGGGGGCGGTTCCGGACAGCACCAGGGAGGTCCAGGTCACCACCGCTCCGATTCCCAGGGAGGACAGATGTCCGATGCGGTCCACGAGCCTTCCCACCAAGGGAGCGAAGGCGAACATCCCCAATGCGTGGACGGAGAGCACCAGGCCCACCCGGTCGAGACCGTAACCCGCATCCTCGATGCGCAGGGGAGTGGCGGTCATCACCAGCACCATCGCCCCTTGGGCCGATAGCAAGGCCAGGATCGACAGTTGTACCGCCGGAAGCCGCAGCGCCGGAGCCGCGGAACCAGCGGCGGTTGTCGCCTGGCGGGCGGTGACGGCCACCCGGGAAGGATCGGGTCGGAGAGCCGTCAGGAAAAGCAGCCAGCAGAGCAGGAAAGCAATCACAGCGAGCAGGAACGCGCCTCCATACGGCGTGCCCAACCAGTCCTCCGTCACCCGACCCATCCCATCCGCGAGGTTGGCGCCCACCAGCGATCCGATAGTGCCCGACCAGACCAGGATCCCCACCGCCCGGCCCCGCCGATGCTCCTCGGCGAGTTCGGCTGCCGCGTACCGCGTCAGATGGATGGCTCCGATGCCCCCTCCCACGAGCACGGCGCCACCCACCAGCAACCAGTACCGTCCGAACACCACCCCCACCAGTTCCACGGTGGCTCCCAGTGCCGACACCGGCGGGCCCAGCAGCATGATGAATCGCCGGCCACGGCGAGCGCTCAATCTCCCGAGGAGATTGGTTCCGAGAGCCTGACCCAGGGCTCCGGCCGCCAGGGGGAAGCCGGCGATCACAGTCGACCCGGTCAGTGAGCGGGCCGCCACCGTGGCCACCGTCAGCGTCGCAACGAAAGCGGTCCAACCCAGCACCGCACCGGAGAACAGAACGTAGACCAGCCGACGACGAATGGAGGCGAGTCGGGGGTCGGGAGGCTGAGGAGTCACTCGATCCCGAGTGTATTAGCAACCGGATCGCGGCCCGAACCAAGACGAGGACGCTGGCACCGGCGGAGGGAGTGACCGCCGTTTGTTTATGTCGTGTGGTTCCACAACAGCCCACTGCTGTCGCGAATAGCCTGGTTATAGGGGGTGTTTGTTGCTTCTGGTGGTTTCAGACTGTACCGTCTAGTGGCACCGCTAAAGTGATAACTGAAGGTGATAACCGAACAGGGGAGGGAGACGGGTGAGGCGTCCACGGATTCTATCGGCGGCGTTTGTGCGTACCGTGACCCGACCGGGCCGTTACGGCGACGGCCGGGGCGGCTACGGGCTGAGTCTTCTGGTGAAACCTATGGCGAACGGGCGGTTGTCGAAGACGTGGAGCCAGCGGGTCCGTTTCCACGGTCGGGTCACCAACATCGGCCTGGGTGCGTATCCGATCGTCTCGTTGGCAGAAGCCCGCAAGAAAGCTGTGGCGAACCGGCGGACGATCGAAGCGGGACTCGACCCCCGCGGTAGCCGCGTACCCAGCTTCTCCCAGGCCACCGAGAAGGTGATAGCTATTCACGCTGCCGGGTGGAAACCGGGCGGCAAATCAGAAGCGCAGTGGAGGGCGTCGCTCACCACTTACGCGTATCCGAGGTTGGGACGCCGAGGGGTGGATCGGATCACGACCGCGGATGTGATGGCTTGTCTGGTTCCGATCTGGCATACCCGACCCGAGACGGCACGGCGGGTACGCCAGCGTATCGGCGCGGTGATGCGCTGGGCGATCGCGCAGGGATACCGGACGGACAACCCGGCGGGGGATGCCATCGCGGCGGCGCTTCCCTCGAACATGGGCCGGCGGCGGCATCACCGGGCGCTGCCCCACGCCGACGTGGCGGCGAGCGTGGCCAGGGTACGGGCTTCCGGCGCGTATCCGACCACGGTGTTGGCGTTCGAGTTCCTGGTCCTCACCGCTTGCCGCTCCGGCGAGGTACGGGGCGCACAATGGGACGAGATCAACCCCGACGAAGCGACCTGGACCATACCGGCTTCCCGGATGAAAACCGCCCGGCAGCACCGGGTACCGCTTCCGGTCCGGGCTGTGGAAGTTCTTGGCGAAGCCGACCGGTTCCGGGACCGCAGCGGGCTGGTGTTCCCGTCGCCCACCGGGCGGGAACTATCCGACGCGACCCTTTCCAAACTGCTGCGGGAACACGACATCCCCGCAGTGCCCCACGGATACCGATCAAGCTTCCGGGATTGGGCAGCCGAACTGACCGACATACCCCGCCAGATCTGTGAACTCGCCCTCGCCCATGTCAACAACGACCGGGTCGAAGCCGCCTACCAACGAAGCGACCTCTTCGACCGACGCCGCCAACTCATGCAACAGTGGGCCGACTACCTACACGACCAGGCCGCTGTTCCGCCGGACCCGGACTAGGACCCCGGCCAGCCTCCACTAGCCCGGGTTCGGCATCGACGCAGGAGGCAAGATTTACCGTGTCTGGGTGATCAGATCAAGAAGTTCCTGACCGTATTGCTCGAGTTTTGCCGGGCCGATGCCGTGTACCTTCGCCAGGTCCTCGACCTGCCGGGGCCGCGACGAGACCAGCTCCTGGAGGGTCCGATCGGCCAGAACCGTATACGCGGGCTTGCTGTGTGCCCTTGCCGTCGCGGTTCGCCACGCTTTGAGCATCAGGAGCAGTTCTTCATCCGACCGGTGTGCGGCGACGCGCCGCTTTGTGGTCTCTGCGGGATGCCCGGTCCGGGCCGATGACTGATGACTGTTTGGTGATGTTTCCCGGTGACCGGCCAGGCCGCCCTTAGGCACGTCGTCTCTTGCGGCCCGCTCCGGCAGCCAGAGATATCCTGTTCCGAACATGGATTTGGCCACGGGAACGGGCCGTAGCTCTGGATGCCGCCACTTCGAACAGTCCCCGGTGTTGCCTTTCGCCCGGTTGCAGTAGGCGTGCGCCACTTGCAGGTTATCGGGATGATGCAACCTCGACTCCTGCTCCCGCCCGGCAACTGCCCGTCGGCCTCCTCGCCCGGAGCGCTGCAGGCTGAACAACCCGAACTTCTTAGGAACGACATGTTCGATCTGGGCATCGGCGGCCGCTATCCGCAGAGCACACAGACCACAACGGGAAGCGTCCCGCCACATCAGGTACCGCACCACCTTCTTCCGCTCTTCCGGATCCCACTTACCGGTCGAACCGTCCGGGTGCCTGTTCTTCACCAGCCAGCGCTGCGCCCGCCGGAGACGACTATGCGGATGGGTCTCAAGGTACTGATCACGCACTTCTGCTTCGGACCTCCGGCTTGCGTTACGGGTAGCCTGCAATGCTAACAAGCAGAGGCCCAAGCCCGAGCCCGGAACGGGACAAGCAAGGAATACGCTGTCCCCGTGTAGCAGTCCCCGGGCTCGGCAAGACGTGGGGTCGGCTAACCCCGACACCCCGATTGGCACCGCCGACCGGCCCAGAAAGTCAGAACACTTCTGATGGTGAGGGTACGAGTAGGTGGGAATGGAGTATCCTCGGTGCGGATGCTGTTGTACGCACGTGGCCATCGAAGGGGGACCAAGTGAGCAGACCGAAGCGCAAGCGCCGCGAGGGTCTCAAAGCCACTGTGGGGAGGCGGCACCCGAGTAGGTGGACGAGGTCTTGTTAAGTACCGGCCGGATCGGGTGGCACCGGGACCGGCCAAGAGATAGTCGTAAGACGACATGGCTGGACTGAGCACCGCCGTACTCGTTCTGATCGGTCTCCTGCCTGGGGCTCTTTTCGTATGGACTTTTGAGCGTTGGGCCGGGCGGTTCGGAATCGGACTCCGAGATCGCGCCCTTCGCTTCATAGGGGTATCCGCCGTCATTCTGTCCATCGTTGCCGGTCCCCTGTACTGGGTGTATATGAACTACTGGGACGCATTCATCAACCGGCAGGTGCTGCCCTGGTGGTTCTGGGGCTTTCCCATCCTCTATACCGTCGTACCAGTTGCTGCCGGTAGCGCGCTGGGGTTCGGGTGGAAGAAAAACTGGGTGTGGGCTCGGGTCTTGATTGGGAGGGACAGGGCACCGCGGGCTTGGGACCACCTGTTCCAGGATTGTCCCGTCGGCGGTATACGTCTCAAAATGAAGTCCGGTACCTGGCTGGGAGGGGTCTATGCCGAAGCCAGCGATGGTGGACGACCCTTCGCTTCCGGCTATCCCGAACCGCAGGAGCTCTACCTACCGAGAGTGGTTGCGCTCAACCCGAGCACGGGCGGGATGCTGACCGATGACAACGACGAGCCGCTGGTCCTCGACATGGGTATTCTGGTGAGGTGGGACGAGATCGAGTTTCTGGAGTTCATCAAACCATCGGAGGACGCCAATGAGCAATAGGCAACGGACGACAAGGAAACGACGGAACCCGAGGATTGAGACCGGCGGCTACACCACGGACAAGAAGATCGACCCCTCAAAGCTCAGGTTCCCCACGCCGGCATCCGAGCGTCCCCGAAAGGAGTCCAAGTCCAAAGGCTGAATCGCCCCGGGTTTGCCGGAGAGTGAGTGTCCACCGAAGCCGGTTAGCCCCACCCCCGCCGACGAAAGCACCCGCTTGGAGGTCTCCTACCCCACGGATGGACCAACACCGGGTGTAGTACCCGCCGGGAAGTGTGTGAGCCTGTTGGACGGTATGCGCTGCCCGGCGAGCGTTTCCGTTGGGAATCAGAAGCTTGAGTGCCCATCGGCGCGGCCCTCGTGAACAACTCTGATGCGAACTTCATCCGGTTGGCGGACGTAGACGACTTCGATGGTTCGCCATAGCTGTGGAGTACCGTAGGCGTCGTGTCGTTGTTCGGTGGTGTCCCGGTAGTGGATGACGGTAGCTTGGTGGGTTTCGTCGGGTTCGAGGTGGCGGCCGTGGTGGTAGTTAGGTAGTCGAGGCTGGCTGACGGATCAGCTATCTCCGCGTCTGGAGACGCGCGCGGCAATGCCGAAGTGGTCCGACA
>JAPPFW010000020.1 GCA_028821575.1 bacterium
GCGGGCCCAGGGCGATCCAGGGGATGGAATTGACAACGGTGGCCAGGCGCCCGATGCCCCGGCGGAGCGGGATGATGACCAGCCCGATGATGGCCAGAGAGATTCCGAGTGCCATCCCGGCGGCGAATCCCCGCACCGCGTCCCGGATCGTGCCTGCGGCTGCCCGACGCAGGATTTCCCTGTCATCGGAGAGAGACTTGAGTACATCAGTGAAAGGCGGCCAACCCCTACCGAACGCCTCGGCTTGGCCGACCAGTTCCCAGGCGGCGAGGAGGACCCCCACACCGACAATCCCCAGAGCGGCTGATCGCCAGCCCGATATGACCTTTGCGGGGATGGCTAAGCGCCCTTCGCTCGACCGGAATCGGTGCCACCTCGGCACGCCGCACCCCACCACCATCGACCCGGTCGTGACGGTGACGAGGTCGCCACAGCCAACCGTGTGTAGCTGAAACCGAACCCTCCGGTTGCCATGTCCCATCATCCCTTCGGGAGCTAGCCCAGATTCGAGGATCTTACCCGCCGGGCCAACCCGGCAAGCAGGACCGAATCCACGGTGTGCCGGTGTGCGCGACTAGCGTTGCAACCCGGCACCCAGAGGGACTACATGAGGATTTTCACCGTTCAGGCCAACCTTCGCGATGAACACCTGGAGAGATTCGTGACGGCATCGATCGCCAATGCGAGTGCCTCCGTCACGACTGAACCGGGGTGTCGCCGCTTCGACATCTTCCGCGACGACGCGGATGCCGCGAGGGTGGGATTCAACGAGATCTACGACGATGCTCGGGCAACCGATGCCCATGAGAACTCGACACATTTCGCGACCTGGTTGTCAGCAACCGAAGGGATGCTCGATCAATTGGTGTGGGCGAAGTGCCGCAACCTGTTCACCGCAGGGACGGCATCCCGCACCGGAACCGCCGATCCCTCATCAACCGGCGGAATCGGGGTTTACCAGGCGCGTCTCTCGCTGCGGGCAGATGATGCCGACAGCTTCATCGCCTCGGTGACGGAGCAGGCTCGATCTGCGGTGGCAAACGAACAGGCGCTACTCCGGTTCGACATCAACCAGAACATCGACGTCCCGACCGAAGTCTGGCTCTACAAGGTCCATGCCGATCCCGAGGCCGGGAGAGCCCACGCGACGGCGCCGTACACGGCTGCCCATCTCGATCGATTCGGCGAGTACTACTCAGCCGGGTCGCCGGGCCCTATCTCCGGAAGGAACATCTGGCCTCCTGACGCCGGATGGTGACCCCACCTGGGTCCTATCCCGGCTGCGATGGGTGTCCGGCGTTATCGAGCCGGAGAGCGCGAACCCTCGGTTAACGGCGCGGGGTGACTTGGAACGAGAAGAGGTCGGAACGACTGTAATGACCGGCGACATCGAGATCGAACTTCCCTCTGATGGTATTCGAGAGGTCGATCTCGGCGACCAGGATCTTCTCGCTGCCATAGTGGGGACCAGCCAGGACTTCGCCGAACGGATCCACGATACAGCTGCCTCCCCGGGTCACCACCTGGTCGGGATCATCTCCGAAGGCGGAGGTGTAGTCGGCGGGATAGTCGGCACGGGTGGTGTACTGGTTGGCGGAGAGCACGTAGCAACGGCCCTCCACCGCGATGTGTCGCATCGACGCGGTCCAACTGTCCCTGGCGTCGGCGGTGGGAGCGCACCAGATCTGGACATCCTGCCGGTACAGGGCGTAACGGAGCAACGGCATGTAGTTCTCCCAGCATATGGCAGCCCCCAGGTTGCCGTACCTGGTCCGATGGACCTCCAGCGTGGACCCGTCCCCGAATCCCCAGATGAGGCGCTCGGACCCTGTGGGCATCACCTTCCGGTGCTTGGCATAGAGGCCCTCCCCGGGCGAGAAGAACAGAACCGAGCAGTACAGGGTGCTCCCGCCCCGCTCGATGACTCCGATCACGATGTCAAGGGCCAGTTCGCATGACACCTCCGCAAGCCGGTCGGTCACCGGGCCGGGCACATCCACCGCCGAGTCCCAGTAACGGAGGAACATGTCCCGTCCGGCCCTGCTCCTGGACCCGACCACCGCTCCGAAGTCGAGACCGCGCGGGTAGGCGGACAGGAACGCCTCGGGGAACACCACCAGGTCGGCACCCTTGGACCTAGCATGCGTGGCCAGATCGATCGCTTTGTCCAGCGTGGCCTCCCGATCGAAACCGACCGGCGCAGCCTGCACGACCGCCGCCGCGAAGATCCGTCTCGACGGGTGGTCAGCCGCGGAGTGCTCGTTAGGATCGGCCATCGACATCGCCGATAGAGGCTAGCGGTCTGTCTGTGAATTGATCAGGCAGACCACTCGTACCGGCAGGGTCTGCGAGAGCAGCCGCCCAGATCTCCCAGGGGGTTCCAATGTGTGTCCGAAGGTTCACAGAAGTCGAGGCCTACCAGCACGCCGACGACGGCTACTACTACCGCCCGCTGGTCGCCGGGAAGGAGCTGTTCTCCTACGTAGCGCACGTCCCCGCCGGCGGTTACATGCCACCCGACGCAGAGGAGGCCGAGCTGTTCGAGCTGTCCCTGTTCATGCTGGAGGGACAACTCGACGGGATACTCGACGAGGACCGGGTACCCCTCACTGCAGGGGACGCACTGCACATTCCGAGAGGCATGCCTTTCGGCGTGGAGAACAAGGGCTCGGCGACGGTCTCCTTCGTCTTGAGCTTCGCTCCCCCGCCTCCCAACGTCAACCTCGCCGCGATGAAGCAGGCGGCCGTCGACCGGGGGCGGGTGGTTGTCGAAGCCTCAGATGTCGAGGACGTGGTCGGCCCGGTCACCTTCCCCCGATAGTGTCGGTGCCTGCCGGCCCGCAGGCGGTGACCCGATGAGCGCGAACCGTTACTACCGGGAAGAGAACCGTGCTGTCGATGCCGGCAGCGCAACGCTGTCCGGGACGCTCACCCTTCCCGCCACGAAGGGCCCGTGGCCGGTGACGCTCCTCCTGGGAGGCACGTTCTCGGATCTGCGGGATGCGGATGTGGATCCCAGGTTATGGCCGGGAGTACCGAAGCGCGGCATGTATGCCATCCTTGCCCGGGGGCTGGCGGAGGCGGGCATTGCCTCGTTCCGCTTCGACCGCAGGGGCGCCGGTGAAAGTACGGGAGAGTTGGGAGTCCGGCGTGCCCAGGAGGTCGCCGATGCCGGGGCCGTGTGGCGATGGGTCCGCTCCCTGCCGGAGTGCAACCAGAGGGCGGCCATGCTCGGCCACAGCGCCGGCGCTTACGTGCTGTGCCGGGTGGCGCACGAAGTGGGTCAGCCCGATGCAGCGGTGCTCCAGGGCGCCCTGTACCGCACGATCGCCGAACTCCTCGTGTACAACTACGGGCTGGTTCGCGAGTACCTGAGCCTCGGGCAATCAGAGGCCGCATGGGTGAGGGAGAACTCACCGAAGGCCCACGAGGATGCGATGATGATGGGGGCCATCGTCGAGGCGATCGAGAACAGAGAACCGCAGGCCGTCGCGGAGCTAGATGGCGAGACGAGAACCCGTGACCTGTCGAGCCTGCGGTACGACCTGGACCTTCCTCCCGAGGAGCAGTTCCGCCACCTGTCCGCACCCACACTCGTTCTGCACGCCTCCGAGGATCTGAATGTCCCCGTGGAGGACGCCTTCGACACGGTCCGCGCCCTGTGGGCCGCCGGGAACCGGGACGTGGAGTTGAGGGTGGTCCCGGGCGCCAACCACTCGTTCCAGTTGGACGCCGAGGACTGCGAAACCCGGGTGCAGGAGAAGATCACGATGAAGAACTTCGGACGACCCTTCCATCCCCTCTATCCGGCGGTCGTCATCCACTACCTGGCTAGAAAGCTCCTCTGCCCCCCGCCGGATGTCATCATCAGCCGAGCAGAGTGATTCACCCGACTCGTCGTACCATGGGCAACCCAACATCCACACGCGCGTCGATAGGACATAGAGTCATGCACAGCATGTTCACCATTCTTTGTACAGAACTGACATTGTACTAATCCAGGGTACCAACGCACCCGTTGACGTCCATGAGCAACGCTCACATCGAGCGCGCCTCTTCCTCGACCGGCTTCTGGACGGCGACAACCTTGACCTTCCCGGGGACACACGCGACCTGCTCGGATACGCCGAGATGGCCTTGCAACGGCTTACCCGAGCCGTCCTGATCAGGGGCTATATGGAGTTGACCCGGAAACCCATCGCTCCCAGGACGGCCTCGTGTCCGACGCGAGACCGTCACTAACCTCGATCACACGCGCAGAAGTGGGCTCATCCGAGCCCGATCGCGAGTTACAGGAGAGTCTCGCTATGTCTCAAGAGCAGACTTGCGATTTGCTCGTCACGGGGGGAGCGGTGATCACGGTCGACGACCGGCGCCGGGTAATCGATCCGGGCGCGGTGGCTATCACCGGGGAGCGGATCGCGGATGTTGGAACCCTCGACGACCTGAGTTACTACGTGGCGAACCGTGTGATCGACGCTTCCGGTGCGGCGGTCCTGCCCGGGTTCGTGGACACCCACCAGCACCTGTTCCAGTACCTGACCCGGGGTCTGGGCGAAGGCTTGGAGTTGTGGCCGTGGTTGTCCGACTTCATGTGGCCGGTGACCACCGCCATCTCCCCCGCGGAGGCGAGGATAGGAGCGCAACTGGGGGCCGTAGAAGCGGCCCGCGCCGGCGTCACCACGATCCTGGACAACCACTACGCGCCCACCGACTTCCAGTCCACACTGGCGGTGGCGGACGCCATCGCCTCGGTCGGATTGCGCGGTGCGGTTGCCAGGGGCATGACCGGGGAACTGACCGAGATGGCGGCCAAGCACGACTTGGAGGGTGAGTTGTTCCGCTACTCCAACCAGGAGGAGATCGACATCACTCGGGCCTGCATCGAGGCCCGCCCACCCGGCGCCCGCGTCGGCGTCTGGCCGGCGCCCCTCAACATCATCTATGTCGACCAGCAGCTCGTGGTCGATGCGGTCGGCCTGGCTCGCGAGACAGGCACCGGCTGGCACTCGCACTGCTCGGAGGCAGCAAACGACCCGGTTTTCTACCTGGAGGAATACGATCGCAGGCCGGTCGAGTGGCTGGCGGAACGGGGCCTGTTGGACCAGCGAGCCACCCTGGCCCACGGGATCTTCCTGGATGACCGCGAGGTCGAACTGGTCGGGGACTCCCGGACCGGCGTCGCCTACTGCCCCATCTCCCATCAGTACATCGCCTTGGGGGTGATGCGTCTGCGCGACTTGCGCAGGGCCGGCGCCACCGTCGGCCTCGGTCTCGACGGGGGAAGCGGGCACCGGCTGGACATGTTCGCCTGCATGAAGCAGGCGGTCCTCCTGCAGCGCGTCCACACGCAGAACCCCACGGAGTCGAACGGTGAAGAGGCTATCGAGATGGCCACGAGGATCGGCGCCGAGTACATGGGGATCGAAGCCGGCGTGATCGCCCCCGGAAAGCTTGCGGACCTGGTGATAGTGGACCAGTCCGCTCCCCACCATGCACCGCTCCACCGGACGGTGGCTTCGGTCGTCTACTCGACCAGTCCCTCCGATGTGACCCACACGATCGTCGGGGGCGAGGTCATCTACGAGGACGGGCGCTGCACCATGGTGGACGAAGCAGCGGTAGTGGAGGAAGCCAACGGGCGAGCCGCCGACCTCGTGTCGCGGGCGGGGCTGATCCCCCTGCTCGAGCCGTGGCGCGCACCACCGGCGGCTTCGGGCAAGCAGTGAGAACTCGGCTGCAGGATGTCCACAGGGTGGCGGTGGCAAGCGCAGCACCAGCCTTCCACTTACCTCACGGTCGCGATATGATATGTCTATGACTACTAAGACAAGATACTACAACGTTACCGGGCGGGATCTCCTGGTCAAGGCCCGGAGCTACCTGGCAGAGGACGACCTGCTGCAAGCCTCCGAGAATGGCTGGGGCGCTGCCGCCCAGATGGTGAAGAGCATCGCCGAAGCCAGGGGATGGCCCCACAATGGGCATCACGAACTATGGCGTGTGGCCAACCGCCTCGTCGACGAGACCGGAGACCGGGACATTCGGACCGCCTTCGGCTTGGCAGGCGCCCTGCACACCAACTTCTACGAAGGCTGGCTGCCTCGCGAAACTGTTGAGGACTACCTTGCCCGCGTGGCGGAGTTGATCTCGAAGCTGGAAGCACTTTCCTCCTAGGGTCGGCGCTGGTCGGTACCGTCACGCACGGGGTCGAGCAATGCGGTCAGGATGGACAGGCGGGTCCACTACGTAGTTGGCGACGCCGTCCACCTGCCGGCTGGAGCGGCGCCGGATCGAAACGAGATCGGCACCACACTCGTAGCTTCCGGGCTCGAGACCGTTGGGAGAGGGACGGCGCGGGTGAATGATATCCCCATGAACACCAAGACACGATACTGCAACGTTACCGGGCGGGCCTTCCTGGTCAAGGCCCGGAGCTACCTGGCAGAGGACGACCTGCTGCAAGCCTCCGAGAATGGCTGGGGCGCTGCCGCCCAGATGGTGAAGAGCATCGCCGAAGCCAGGGGATGGCCCCACAATGGGCATCACGAACTATGGCGTGTGGCCAACCGCCTCGTCGACGAGACCGGAGACCGGGACATTCGGACCGCCTTCGGCTTGGCAGGCGCCCTGCACACCAACTTCTACGAAGGCTGGCTGCCTCGCGAGAATGTAGAGGACTACCTCGACCAGGTCGCGAATCTGCTGTCCAAGCTGGAAGCCCTCGACACCTAGCTGGCGGATGCCGGGGGTCTCGGCTAATGACCTCTTATCCTCGCCTGTCACGCACCATCAACTCGCGAAAAGCGCCGAGGCCCATCCCCGCACAGGGCCCGCCCCCAACCTCCACCTTGCCTGAGTGTGGGCGCGAACCTCTGGTCCGCAACCGTGCAGATGCTCCGCGATCATGTTCCCTCGGGCGGTCGAGCCGACGCCGAACGCTGGACCACCGGGTGCTTGGTCAGTACCGGTAAGTGTGCCCGGCGGGTGTGACAGGGTCAACCCCCTCATGCCGTGGGCTGTGCGCCCGCCTCGGACCCATGGCCGGGTCAAGTACCATCATTGGCCATTGGCTCTTCGGGTCAACCAAGCCCCTTGAGTGGCCGCCCAGCGGGTCGGATGCAGAGAGTCGAGGCATGAACGGGTAGCTTCTGTACGGCTGTGCCGTTCAGGCGGTCTCTCGGAGCCGGGATGGGACGGCGCCGGAGCAGTCAGTTGTCTCGAAAGGAACACGGATGGGCGAGATCGAAGCGACTTGGGACTTTCGCGACCCGTACCTATGGATGCAGAAGACAGCCCGGAGCGCGTTGCCGCCCTTGATCATCACCGCGGCTATAAGCGGCGGCGGCCACGGTAAGGAGTCGAACCCAGCCCTGCCGGAGACCCCGGAGGAGCAGGCCGACGAGGCTCGCCGGGCGTACCAGGCGGGGGCCTCGCAGATTCACGTGCACGTGAGAGATCCGCAGGACTGGAGCCAGTGCAGCGGCAACCCGGAGGACTACGGGCGGGTGAACCGGATGATCCGCGAGCAGTGCCCCGATGTGATCATCAACAACAGCACGGGCGGCGGCCCGACCCTCACCATCGAGGAGCGTTATTCTCCCCTGTTCGCCGATCCGGCGCCCGACGTGGCGACGCTCAACCTCGGACCCTTCGTCTCGCGCTTCACCATGCCCGAGAGGCCCGACCACCTGCCGCATCCACGGGGACCCATCGAGTACGACATGTGCAGCGGGACGACCTACGGCGAACTCAACCACTACGCCTCGGTGATCGCCGAGCGCGGTATGAAACCCGAATTGGAGATCTACGACCCCGGCCAGTACTGGGTGCTCCGGGACCTGATCTACCACCAGAACGTGACCCCTCCCTACATGGTCCAGTTCGTCCTCGGCGCACAGACGGCATCTTTCCCGACCCCTGCCAACCTCACGTCGCTCGTCAGCGAGTTGCCCGCCGGAGCCCTGTTCTCGGTGATCGGGACGGGACCCTTCCAGATCCCGATGAACGTCCTGGGGATCCTCCTGGGCGGCCACGTGCGAGTGGGGCTGGAGGACAACATCTACTACCGGCGGGGAGAGAAGGCGACCGGCAACGCGCAACTGGTGAGCCGCATCCGGCGGATCGCCGAGGAGATGAACCGGGAGATCGCCACGCCCGCCCAAGCCCGCCAGATGCTCGACCTCCCCCAGGTCGCGTGAGCGACCGCGTGCGCCCGGTGAGCAGCGACCTCTGCGGCGGATCGGGAGGGTCGGGGTGGTAGACGCAGGCCCGCGCCGCCAGATCCTTGACCTGGGTTCCTTCCGCGTCACCGACGTCCGGGCAGGCTCCGCCACGGAACTCGCCGGTGGAGTGCTCACCGTCGACCTCGAGGAACTGGAGGGGATGCTGTCCGACGACCCCAACTTCGCCGCCGTCTCGGTGAGGATCGTCAGGCCGGGAGACCCGGTGAGGGTCATAAACGCCATCGACGCCGTCGAGCCGCGGATCAAGGTGGACCCTGCAGGCGCTGACTTCTCGGGACTGCTCAGCGCGCCCCGACTGGTCGGCCTCGGCACCACCCACGCTCTGAAGGGAGTGGCCGTAGTCGAGACCGCCCTTCCGGTTCCGGGAGAGCCCCGCTACTGGCGGGAGGCGATCTTCGACATGGCGGGACCCACCGCCAAGTACTCCCCCCTGTCCGAACTGTTCAACGTGGTGGTCTCGTGCGAGCCCACCCGAGCCCTGCTGGAGAGCAACGACCGACCCACCAACGTCTTCGAGGGAACGCCGGAGGCGGTTGAGTACAACAAGGCGGTCCGGCTCGCGGGTCTCAGGGCGGCGAGGTACTTGGCGGAGACAACCCTGGGGAAGGAGCCAGAGCAGTTGGACACCTACGATCTGGCCCCGTCACCGGTCAACGGCCTACCGGCGGTCGTGTACCTGTACCAACTCGCCATTCCGTTCCTGCACGGCGAGATCGCACCCGGCGCCGGGGCGATCGGCGGAGCGGCCCACCTTCCCACGCCGATCCACCCCAATGAACTGCTCGACGGGGCTCTGGTGTGCGGCTGGAACGCCATCGCCTGCATGAGGGAGCTCACCTACACCGTGCAGAACCATCCCATCATCGAGGATCTGTACGCCCGCCACGGCCGCGACATCGACTTCCGCGGTGTCGTGCTGTTCACCAACGGCGACACGCGCTCTGCCAAGGAACGCTTGGCCAACCACGCGGCCAACCTGGCGATCATGATGGGTGCCGAAGGGGCACTCATCAACTATGCCGGGGGTGGGCATCCCGCCGTCGACGCCATGATGATCTGCAGGAATCTGGAGCGGCGGGGAGTAACGACCACGATGCTGTCCATGGAGATGGCCGCCAACCCGGGCGAGTCCGGCTTCGTCCACTTCGTCCCGGAGGCCGATGCCATCGTGAGCACCGGGAATTACGAGGAGACCGTCCCGTTCGAACCCGTGGAGCAGGTCATCGGGGGTGATGCGATGATCCAGATCGAAAGCGACCCCGCCGGCGCGTTCGAAGCCCCGCTGGCCATCGTGATGGCCAGCACCCACCAGTTCGGCGGCACGCACATACGGGGCGAGGAGTACTGAGGAGCGCGCATGGCCAGGATCGTCCACTACGTGAACCAGTTCTTCGGAGGTGTCGGCGGCGAGGACCGGGCCGGCATCGGCCCGGTGTCCCAAGCTGGTCCGGTGGGAACGGGCCGCGGCTTGGCCCGTCTCCTCGAGGGCGACCACCGGATCGTGGGGACGGTGATCTGCGGCGACAACTACATGGCCCAAGGAGGGGATGCGGCGGTTGACGAGGTGGTCGAATTGATCTCCGGGTTCGGTCCGGATGTGGTGGTGGCCGGCCCGGCCTTCGGATCCGGGCGGTATGGCCTAGCCTGCGGTGCGGTCTGCCGGGCGGTGATCGACCGGCTCGGCATCCCGGCCGTGACGGGGCTCCACACCGACAGCCCGGGCGCCGACGAGTACCGGGCATGGGTTCCGATCCTCACCACCGCCGAGACGGCCGCAGGCATGGGTGTCGCGCTCGAGAACCTCGCCCGGCTGGCCACGAAACTCGCACGGGGTGAAGAACTGGGCAGCGCCTACCAGGAAGGGATCCTCACCAGGGGCCTACGTCGCAATACGTTCGAAGACCTGCGGGGGTCGACCAGAGCGATCGAGATGCTGCTCTCCAAGATGCGAGGGCAGCCTTTCCGGACGGAATGGCCACTCCCCCGCTACGAACCTGCGGAGGCTTCCGATCCGGTAGCACGAGGCACCCCCTTCCGGCTGGCCCTGGTGACCGAGGCGGGGATCGTCCCGGCCGGCAATCCCGACCGGCTCCCGTCCGGATGGGCGACCGACTGGATGACCTACACGATCCACGACCGCCAAGGCTTCGCGGAAGGTGAGTTCGAGTCGGTCCATGGCGGTATCGACACCAGCTTCGCCAACCTTGATCCCGATCGCCAGGTACCTCTCGACGCGGCCCGATCGATGGAGCAGGAAGGCAGGCTCAGTCTGCATCCTGAGTTGCTTAGCACAACGGGCAACATGGGCACCCTCCGCGACATGACCCGTATAGGTACGGAGATGGGACGCGCTCTGATCGCCGATGGCGTTCAGGCCGCCATCGTTGGTTCCACCTGAGGGACGGGAACGCGTAGCGGGTCTACGCTTGCGAAGTCGATCGAGAATCAGGGCGTTCCGGCAGCCCTGGTCACGGCGCTGGTACCGCTGGCCGAGTCGGTGGGGGTGCTGCGGATCGTCCAGGGCAAGGCCGTCACCCATCCATTCGGCGACCCGACCCTCGAAGCCGCCGACGAACTCGAATACCGGCGTCGGATCGTGGAGACAGCCATCGCAGCACTCGAAACCGACGTGTCGGAACCCACGGTGTTCGATGTCCAAAGGCGCGTACTAGCTAGGGAGCGCACCGGGCAGGTCCGCAGTCAGCGATCAACCCGGTTGCTACAACACTGAGGATCGCCGACCGGCCACCCCCGCTTCTTCCTTCGGAAGGCAGAAGAGTTCGTAATTTGTATAGTTAGCCATCATTTATCCGGTATATTTGATGGCATGCTGTACACAAGGCTGACACAGATCCCGGAACGAAGCTTTTTTCTCCTGGGAGTCCGAGGCGTCGGGAAGAGCACATGGTCACTGTCGATGCTGCCCGAGGCATTGCGTCTCGACCTCCTCGACGAAGTTCTCTACACGGATCTTCTGGCCGAACCTTCGCTGTTCAGGAACATCGTCTCGGGACGCCGACGAGGTGACTGGGTAATGATCGACGAGGTCCAACGCATCCCAAACCTGCTCAACGAGGTCCACCGCCACATTGAGGAGCGAGGCGTCCGGTTCGCCCTGCTGGGTTCGAGCGCCCGCAAACTGAAGACAGCCGGTACCAACCTGCTGGCAGGCCGGGCCCTGCACAAGGTCATGTACCCCCTCACCGCCACCGAACTGGGGGAGGACTTCGATCTCGACGAGGTACTTCGCTACGGCACCATCCCGCTGATCTGGGTCTCCGACCGCCGCCGCGAGGTCTTGGAGAGTTACACTCATCTGTACCTGCGAGAGGAGATCAGGGCCGAGGCTGCGGTACGCAACCTCGCGGGCTTCGTGCGCTTCCTGCCGATCGCCGCGCTCATGCACTCCCAGGTCTTGAACATCTCGGGTATTGCCCGCGACGCAGGAATCGCCCGGCCGACCGCCGCCGGATACGTGGAGATCCTCGAAGACACCCTGGTGGCTACGCGGTTGCCCGCGCTGGACGCCGGCCTCAGGGTGCGGGAACGCCGACATCCGAAACTCTTCTGGGTGGATCCAGGGTTGGTTCGCGCCTTGAAGCGCAGGTTCGGACCGGTGGCGCGGGAGGAGCGAAGCGCCCTGCTGGAGGGGTGGATCTACGGCACCCTGCGAGCGCATGCCCAGTCCCAAGCACTGTACGACGACATCGCGTACTGGGCCCCGGCCCAGTCGCAAACCGAGGTCGACTTCGTCCTCACGCGTGACGGAGAGCATCTCGCCATCGAGGTCAAGGCCGCGCGCCGCTACCACACATCCATGGTCAGAGGTCTGCGTGCCATAGCCGGTCTGGACGGGCTAAGGCGCCGCATATTGGTCTACACCGGTCCCCACGCCTTCCGCACGAACGACGGCATCGAGGTCTGGCCGCTCGCCACCTTCCACGAGGCCATCGCCGAGGACCGCCTCTGGCCCTGAACGGGATATCTAGAGGTGACACGGACCCGGGGGCCAGGGTCTATCCAGATTGGCGGTCAGCGGTCAGTGGTCAACGGACGACAGACGACCGACAAGCGGACAACGGATCTATCGCCTCCACGGTGTCAGCAGGCCATGGAGGCCGGCCCGGTCGATTAGGTCCTCGGAGCGGGACTGCGCCTCTTCCATGACCTCGCCCTCGTCGACCATGGTGCAGCGGCCGTTCTCGAGAGCGATCCGGCCGTCGATGATGGAGTGGACCACGTCGGAGCCGCGGGCGCAGTACGTGAGCGCCGAGACGGTCCGGTGCCAGGGCGTAAGGTGGGGACTCTTCATGTTCACGACGATCATGTCGGCCAGCTTGCCGGGGGCGATCACGCCGGCGTCGATGTTGGCGTAGCGGGCGCCCTCCCTCGTCGCCATCTCCAACGCCTCCTCGCCGTTGCTGATAGTCGGCTCCAGGGTGTGGACCCGCTGGAGCAGGATGGCCTGCTTCATCACCTCGAACATGTCTTGCCGGTGGTTGCAGCACGGTCCGTCGGTACCGAGGCCGATCGGCGCGCCGGAAGCGCGCAGGTCTCGCAGTCTCATCACCCCCAGGGCGATGTACTGGTGAGAGATCGGGCAGTAGGCGACCCCGGTCCCTGTCTCCCCGATGTGATCTATCTCGGCGTCGTCTAGGTAGATGCCGTGGGCGATCGTCGCCTCAGGACCGAGCAGGCCCTCCTGGTACAGCCACTCGACGGGCCGGATGCCGTATTCCTCCAGGTAGGTCGGCGGGTCTTCGAGGCGTTCCGAGCAATGCGTGTGCCACCCGACCCCGCCCTCGCGGGCCAGCGCCACGCTTCTCCGCACCAGGTCCTGATCGTTGTAGATGATGTTGAGGGGCACCGGCCACACCTCTACCCTCCCGCCGGCCGGATACTGCTCCATGGCCGTGCGGGTGATCTCCATCTCCTCGTCATTCGTGTAGGAGAACAGTTCGCCCGCGAGGTTGTTCCGGTGGGCGATGTCGGTCGCCTCTCCGGTGATTCCCCGCGCCACGGCGCCTCGCAACCCCACTTCGTGGATGGAACCGGCCACAGCCAGGGTGGTATCGAGGTCCGACGGTGCGTAGTGGTTGTCGACCACGGTCGTAGTACCGGCCTTGAGCGCCTCCACCGCTCCCAGCTTCGCACCGATCCGGCCTTCCTCCAGGTTGATGGAGATCGAGAACGGCCACATGAAGTCGGTCAGCCAGGTCCACAGCGGCATTCCTTCACCCAGCCCGCGAGCCAGGCCCTGGAAGAGGTGGTTGTGGGTGTCGATCAACCCGGGGAGGACGGCGTGCCCAGAGCAGTCAATCGTACGAACTGCCCGGTATCCGGCCATTTCCTCATCGGAGCCGACCGCCACGATGCGGTTACCCGAGACCGCTACGGTCCCCGGATCGATGACCCGGCGCTCGTCGTCGACGGTCACCACGGACCCTCCAGTGAGGAGGAGGTCGCACTCTCGGCTCGTCTCGATCATCTGGCCAACCTCCTTCTATCCGGCGGCTGTCGCGCCGGTATCCTCATTACGGTCCGGGATTCTCAGGAGGCGCGAGGCGGTGCCCCCCATGATCGCCTCGAGCTCGTCCGGCGTCAGCTCAGGCCCCCCGGCCCGCTCGGCCACCCGGTTGACGCTGTGGAAGATGCCGGAAGCCACTCCTCCCGGACCGGACTTCTGCTTGTCGTTGTTGTCGGAGCCGTAGACCGCCCTGTCCAGTGCGTTCAGGCTCCTCAGCTTGTTCAGCACCTGATACAGCTCCCGGGGGTCCCCTCCCGCGTAATAGGACAGGTCCGCGTAGAAGTTGGGATGGCGCGCCACCACGGCGATCCCCTCATCGACATACGGGAACGCCAGGTAGACGACCACTTTGAGGTCCCGGTAGCGGATACCCAACTCGTCGAGCAGCACCGGGCGGGCGTGGTGCATGGGAGCGTTGACGATCGGTGTGAACCCCGTGTGGGTGTGGATCGGGATGTCCAACTCCAAGCACTTCTCGTAGACGGGCGCCAGCCGGCGGTCGCCGGGATCGTGATGGTGATAGGTGGGTAGGAGCTTCATCATGCGGAAACCGTACTCCCGGACGCAGCGATCGATCTCGGCGGTGGCCTCGCGGACATCGCGCAGCGGGTCCACGCACACCACCCCGTAGAGACGTCCCGGTTGGGCCGCACACTGGGCCGCGGTGTAGTCGTTCGGCACGTACACCTCGTGCTCCTCCGGGTAGCTCGGATGGAACGTGGTACGGCGCAAGTCCGATCCGTGAGCGACGCCCACATCTATCCCGGCCTCGTCGAGGAGTTCAACCAGGGCGGCACCGTCCGTCCACCGGTACTCTCCCCCGTAAGGGCGGTACAGTTCCTCCATCCACCAGACGGGCGCATGACTGGGAGTCTCGGTCAGGTAGAGCAAGACGTCGACGGTGGGCATCGGCTCAGTCCAGCTTGTACAGGCGCCGGGCGTTGCCACCGACGATGCCCTCGATCTGCGCCGCGACGAAAGGCTCCCGATCTCTGCGCTCGGCCACCTCGTTCAGTTCGTCCAGCAGGTGGGTCCCGATCTTCTGACCCCCGCCGGTCCGGTCCTTGTCGTTGTTGTCCGAGCCGTACACGACGCGGTCGAGCGCGTTCAACCCCCGGAGTTTGTCGAGAGCGTCGAATAGGGGCTCCGGGCCGGCCCCGACGAAGTAGGCGATGTCCGCGTGGAAGTTGGGATGGCGGGCCACCACCGCGATGCCCTCGTCTACGTAGGGAAAGTTGATGTAGACGAGGACACGCAGATCGCGATGGCGGATGCCGATCAGGTCGAGCCTCTCGGGATGGCCGTACCGGAGTGCCGCCGTGATGGTCGGCGAGTACCCGGTGTTGACATGGGCGACGGTGTCGAGTTCCTCGCAGCCTTCCAGCATCGGCGCGACAGCCGGATCGTCTATGTAGTAGTTCTGGTAGGTCGGCAGAAACTTCGAGGATCTGAAGCCGTATTCCTCAACGCACCGGCGCTGCTCCAGGACTCCTGCCCTCACGTCTCTCAGGGGATCGATGTTGGCAACGCCGATCAACCGGTCGGGGAAGAGGGCCACCTGCCGGGCCGTGTAGTCATTGGGGACGAACACGTTGCGCTGGTCCGGGAAGTCAGGATGGTAGGTGGTACGGCGGATGTCGGACCCCTGGACCATCCCGATGTCGACACCACCCCGGTCGAGGATTCCTACGATCGCTTTACCGTCCGTCCATACGTACCCGCCGCCGTAGGGACGGTACATCTCCTCCATCCACCAGATCGGTGCCTGCTCGGAGGAATCTGTCAGGTGGAGATGGCAGTCGACGGTCAGCATCGGGCGCTACCCCTCCTTGGGATCGGTGCTACGGGAAACTGATGACCCCTTCCTCCGCCATGTTTCTCAGATAGGAGTCGCCGTACCCTATCAAGCCACCCAGGATGTCCCGGTTGTGCTCGCCGAGGGAAGGTCCGGTGGTCCGCACCCTGCCGGGGGTGCCCGACATGCGGCCGACCAGGTTCTGCATGCGGACAGGGCCGAGTACGGGATCCTCGACCGTGGTGACGGTCTCGTTGTGGACGAACTGGGGATCCTCGAGGATGCCGGCGATGTCGAGGATCGGTGCGATGGCGGCGCCCGCCTCGCTGAAGGCGACCACCACCTCCTCGGCGTCCCTGGCACCCACCCACGCCCCTATGGCTTCGTCCAGCTCGTCCTGATGGCGGAGGCGTCCCGCGTGGTTGGCGAACCATGGCTCGGCCGCCATCTCGGGCCTTCCCACCAGCCGCACCGTGCGCTCGGCCGTGGACTGGGACGAGCCCGAGAGTCCGAGCCACACCCCATCCCGTGATAGGTACGCATTGCGGGGAGCGGTGAAGGGCGCCCGGTTTCCGGTCCTACCCTGGACTATCCCCAACTGGTCGTAGATGGTGGCCTGGGGGCCGAGGAGCCAGAAGATGGGCTCGTAGATCGACAGGTCGATCACCTGACCCGTGCCGCCACCCAGGTCGCGTGCACGCAGAGCCGCCATGGTCAGGAAGGCTCCGCTCAGGCCGGCGATCCCGTCCGCCAGAGCGAAAGGCGGCAGTGTCGGCGGCCCGCCCGGGTGTCCGTTGATGTGGGCGAAACCAGACATCGACTCGGCGAGCGTGCCGAACCCGGCCCTTTCCCGGTAGGGACCGGTCTGCCCGAATCCGGTCACCCGTACCATGATCAGCCGGGGGTTGACCGCACACAGGTCGTCCCATCCGAGACCCCAGCGTTCCATGGTTCCGGGCCGGAAGTTCTCGACTAGGACATCCGCCCCCTCCACCAGGTGCAGCATCGCCCGCCTACCCAGGTCGTGGGAGAGCTTGAGGGTGATCGCCCGCTTGTTCCGGTTGACGACCGCCCACCACAGCGAGACCCCGTCCTTCTCCCATCCCAGGTTCCGCAGGCTGTCCCCGGCCGGATGCTCCACCTTGATCACATCGGCGCCGTAGTCCCCGAGAAGGGTGGCGACCATCGGTCCCGCGAACAGGGTCGCCGCGTCGATGACCCTCAACCCGGCGAGGGGACCCGCCATGTCGCCGCTTCGGTCTTCCTGCATCGGGCGAGCCTACCGGTTCGACCAGCCGGCTACCGTCAGGACTGCGGCAGAGGCTCTACGAGTCACGGTCGGGGGGCCGGCGTAAGCGCTTTGTCTCTGACCGTCTGCGCTTCTCCTCCATCCGCTTCCGCCGGGCGGCCGGCCCGGGTCCTGACGTTCGGCGCGGGGGCGGGCCGGGAGCCAGCGCATCGTCGAGCAATCCGCGGAGGCGTCGCCTGGCCACCTGGCGATTCCGCCACTGAGAACGGTGGTCATCCACCACAAGGCGTACCGCCCCGTAACGCATCCTGCCGGCCAACCGCTGCTCCATCTGCGCCTTCTGCTCGTCGGTGAGCGCGCCCGACTTCCAGATCGAGAATGTCAGGCCCACACGGGTGTTTGCCCGGTTGGCGTGCTGTCCGCCAGGTCCCGAAGCCGGACCGAAGTCCCACCTCAATTCGGCAGCCGGGATCAACGGTCCACGTTGGAGTTGGAGGTCTCGGTTCGAGTTCGGGGCCATGTTCAGCGAAACTAATCCGATGAACGTCAGATCTCCCAACCCCTGGGTGCTGGCCGCCCGGCCTCGGACGCTCTGGGCGGCTGTAGCCCCGGTCCTGGTCGGGTCCGGCTTGGCGTTAGGGAGCGGTGTCTTCCGGGCCGATGCAATGGTGGCCGCCCTGATATGTGCCCTCAGCTTCCAGGTGGCCGCCAACTTCGCAAACGACGCCTCCGACGCGCGGCGGGGCGCCGACCCCGAGACCCGTATCGGACCGACTCGGGCGGTGGCCTCCGGCCTACTGACCGCCAGCCATGTATGGCTAGCAGTCTGGGTTATATTCGCTATCGCCGCCGCCTGCGGCCTGTACATAGCCTCGATCACCAACTGGGCGTTGGTGGGTGTGGGTGCCGTGGCGATCCTGGCCACCGTCACCTACACGGGCGGCCCCTCTCCCTACGGTTACCGGGGACTCGGGGAGATGTCGGTGTTCGTATTCTTCGGCCTCGTCGCCACGGTCGGGACCCGCTACGCGCACGACGGAACCGCACCGTTGGAAGCCTGGCTACTGGCGGTGCCGGTCGGGCTGACCGCGTCGGCGATTCTGGTCGCCAACAACGTGCGCGACATCGAGACCGACGAGGCAGCCGGGAAGCGAACCCTGGCGGTCGCACTCGGACGTGACCGCGCCCGGACGTTCTACACGGTGATAGTGATCGCTGCCTTCGTGGTGATCGTGGTAACCGCGCTGATCGGGATCGTTCCGCGCTGGGCGGCGCTGGCTGTGCTCGCCGCGCCGTGGGCTCTTCCGCTCGTCAGAACCATCCGCTCGACAACGGAAGGACCGGCCCTGATCCGGGTACTCGAGGGCACCGCACGCCTGCATCTCCTCGTCGGGATCGGGCTGGGCATCGGGACTGCCATAGGCTGACCCGTTCTTGACGTAGGGGACCAGCACCGTCCTTTCGTCAAGCCGTGTCGAGCAGTTGGTACCCGCGTGGTCTATGGGACGCTGTCGTGGGCGAACAGCGCTACTCGGCCGGTCCGCTCCGCCCAGCCCAGGATCCGCCTGTCCCTGGTGAGGAGTTGGTATCCGTGTCGGATAGCCGTTGCCACGATGAGTTGGTCGGCTGGGTCTCGATGGAAAGCTTCGTCTACCAGACCGACCGCTTCGACCCATAGGGAGCCGGAGACCGGAACCTCCCGCAGTCCCTCCGCTAGCACCGCGGACCGAAGGCCCTTGATCGGCGGGAGAAGCGGAAGGTCGTGTCGCGTTTTGCGCCGCTTCACCTCGAGTTCCCAGAATGTGGCCGCCGACACGGCCGACCGGCCCCGGGCCACGGCCTTGTCTATCTCTCCGACCAGCGACTCCCCAAGCCTGCCGGTGGAACCCGTCACGACCCACACGAGAATGTGGGTGTCCAGCAGGATCATGCCTCTAGAGCAGAGGGGTCATACCATCCCGAGTCCTCGCCAAGCAGATCCACGTCCGAGGGGTCGATCACCGTCTCGGAAGGGTCGTCCCAGAGACCCGAGAACTCGGGGAGCAGGCCACTGATGGCCCCTCGCGCCGGTTCGACCGGGACCAAGCGCGACACGGGCTGACCCCGCTTGGTCACCACGATAGGCACACCAGTCTCCTGGACCTCGTCCATCAGCCTCAGGCACCTGGCCTTGAACTCGCCAGCTGCAATCGTCCTGGTTTCCAATGAATCCCCAATCATGCCAACAGCCTAACACTAAGTGACCATGTTTTGTGACCATGAAGGAGCCCCCTTGTTTTCCTGCCTCACTATCCAACTGATAGGAACTTGCTGAACCACCCCGGACGGACCGCGCTTACCGGCTCTGAAGAATACCGACTCCTGTCTATGGAGGGTTCGGGCACCCACCTGTTTACCCGACCAGACCGCCCAGGAAGTCGGCGATTTCAGCGGCTACCAGATCGGGCCGCTCCATCACCACCATGTGCGACTGACCCATCAGGAAGGAGGTCTTGGTGTTCGGGAGCCGGCCCTCCAAGGCGTCCATCACCGCTTCCAACGGCCCCGGATAGTCGGAGATCAACAGCCTGATGGGCGCTGTCAAGTCGCTGAGGCGCCCGTACAGGACAGTATCGGTACTTGCCGCGAAGACAGCAGACTCCACCTCGGGACGGCAGGCCAAGGCTATACCGTCGGCATGAGGCACCAGACCTCCTTCCAGGTACCCGGAGAAGGCGTCCTCGTGCCACCGCCGGAACAGCGGCTTCGAACGATAGGACTCGGCGGCAGCTTCACGGGACGGGAAGGTCGGGCGACGCACGGCGGCCTTCAATGCCAGTGACTCCTCCGCCCGAACGCGAAAGTTCTCAGGGATGATTACGGGCTCGATCAGGACCATGCCGGAGAGCAACCCGGGTCGCATCATGTCCACCATCACCATGGCGGCGCCGCCCATCGAGTGGCCGATCCCCACGACGGGCACCGCCGGTGACAGCTCGTCGACGAGATCGACCAGGTCCCTAGCGAAGGTCCACCACGTGACAGGCGAACTGAACGGCCGGGCACTCCCGTGGCCACGCGCGTCCCAGGCCAGGGCAGTAGCGTCGACACCCCGACTGCGCAACTCGGCAACGACCGGTCGCCAGACCTCCTTGCAGAATCCCGTTGCGTGGCCCAGCAGCAATAGTGCGTCGTCGGAACCCGCGTGCCACTCGAGCGCAGACCGGCTCACGACGTCGGTGCTTCTCCGCTACGCGTCGGCGCGCCAGGGATCTACGGCATCGACCGCGATGCCGTAGCGTTCGATGGCTGCGGCTGCCCTCCCCCGGCTTATCCTTCCCTCAGTAGCCAGATGAGCCAGCACTGCGACCACGATGTGGGGACCGTCCACCTCGAAGAACTTGCGCAGGGAGTCGCGGGTGTCGGAACGGCCGAACCCGTCCGTGCCCAGGGACGTGAACGGGCGGGGTATCCAGCGAGACACCTGGTCAGGAACGGCCCGCATGTAGTCGGTGACGGCCACCACCGGATCGTTGGACCCGGCCAGGTGGCTGGTCACGATGGGAGTCCTGGGTTCCTCAGCCGGGTGCAGACGGTTCCATCGCTCGGTGAGTATCGCGTCCTCCCGGAGGTTTCCGTAGGAGGTGACGCTCCACAGTTCGGTCCCGACATCGTATCGTTCGGCTAGTTCGGCTCTGGCCCATCGGGCAGCCGAGTGGCTGGGGCCTGAGAAGAGAACGGACGCCTTGTGCGCTTTGTCCTCATGGGCCTCGGCGTAGCGATACATCCCTTCTACAATCCCCCGCCGAACCCCTTCTGGCATCTTAGGCTGGGAGTAGTTCTCGTTGTAGATGGTGATGTAGAAGATGACATCGTCGTGGTCGACGCACATCCGGTGCAGACCGTTCTCGACTATCACGGCGAGTTCGTAGGCGAAGGCGGGGTCGTAGCACACCACTCCCGGGTTGGTCCCGGCAAGGATGTGGCTATGGCCGTCTTGATGCTGCAGGCCCTCCCCGGCCAGGGTAGTGCGCCCGGCCGTGGCGCCCATCAGGAACCCCCGCGCCCGGGCGTCGGCGGCCTGCCAGATGAGGTCTCCCACTCTCTGGAAACCGAACATCGAATAGAAGGCGAAGAACGGGACCATCGGCACGCCCCGGTCGGCATACGCCGTCCCGGCGGCGATGAAGCTGCACATCGAACCGGCTTCGGTGATGCCCTCCTCGAGGATCTGCCCGTCCTGCGCCTCCTTGTAGGACAGGAGCATGTCGGCGTCTATCGGTTCGTACTTCTGGCCTCCTGCCGCGTATATCTTCAGCTCGCGGAAGAGGCCGTCCATACCGAAGGTCCGGGCCTCGTCGGGGACGATCGGTACAAGCCGTTCTCCGAAGTCCTTATCCCTGGCCAGGCTCCTGAGCAGGCGCACGTAGGCCATGGTGGTGGAGGCGGCGAAGTCCCCCGTACCGGCGTGAAACTCCTCGTAAACCGTCGGATCGGGCATGGCCACCGGCCGGCGTATTCGGACGGAGCGGCTGGGGAGGGTCCCATGCAGGGCCTTGCGGCGGTCCATCATGTACTGGTGTTCCGGCGAGTCCACCCCGAACCTGCGGAAGGGTAGTTCCCGGCCGTCCTCCAGTTCCTCGGCGCCGATGTCGTCCTGCAGGCTGAGCCGCACACGCAGCTCCCGGAACTGCTCGTTGGACATCTTCTTGATCTGGTGGGTGGCGTTGCGGCCTTCGATGTCCGGCCCCAGCGTCCACCCCTTGATGGTCTTGGCCAGGATCACCGTGGGGGCGCCCTCCTGCTCGGTGGCCGCCTTGTAAGCCGCGTACAGCTTCTTGTAGTCGTGACCGCCGCGGGGCAACTTCTCGAGATGGCGATCGGACAGGTGGGCGACCATCCGTCGTAACCGTGGGTCCGGACCGAAGAACTTCTCGCGAATCTCCGAGCCGGGCGCTACCTGCAGTCGCTGGTACTCACCGTCGACCGTCTGGTTCATCCGATGGAGCAGGACCCCGTCCACGTCGCGAGCCAGCAGTTCGTCCCAGCCCCAACCCCAGATCACCTTGATGACGTTCCAGCCTGCGCCGCGGAACACCGCCTCCAGTTCCTGGATGATCTTGCCGTTGCCGCGGACCGGACCGTCGAGACGCTGGAGGTTGCAATTGACCACCCAGATCAGGTTGTCGAGCTGTTCTCGGGCAGCTAGCGAGATCGAACCGAGAGTCTCGGGTTCGTCACACTCCCCGTCACCCACGAAGCACCAGATGCGTGACTCGCTCGTGTCGTCGAGGCGGCGGTTGTGAAGGTAGCGGTTGAACCTGGCCTGGTAGATGGATGCGATGGGTCCGAGCCCCATGGACACGGTCGGGTACTCCCAGAAGTCGGGCATCAGCCGGGGATGCGGGTACGACGACAGACCGCCTGCGGACAGCTCGCGGCGGAAGTGTTCGAGGTTCTCCCCGTCCAAGCGCCGCTCCAGATACGCCCTGGCATAGATGCCGGGCGCCGCGTGGCCCTGGATGTACACGTGGTCGCCCGGCGTGCCCCCGGCCTTGCCCCGGAAGAAGTGATTGAATCCGACTTCGTACTGGGCCGCGGACGAGGCGAACGTGGAGAGATGCCCTCCTATGCCCTCAGCGGCCTTGTTGGCCCTGACCACCATTACCGCAGCGTTCCACCTTATGAACCGGCGGATCCGCTTTTCCAGGTACTCGTCCCCCGGGAACCACGCCTGGTCCTCGGCGGGAATCGTGTTCACGTAGGGAGTGGATACCGTGGCCGGGTAGCCGACCTGCAGTTGCCGGGCGCGCTCCAGCATGGCTCTCATCAGGAACCGGGCCCGAGTCCTTCCTCGCTCGTTGACGACCGACTCGAGCGAGTCGAGCCACTCCTGGGTTTCCTCCGGATCGATATCGGGCAGCTGGTGGAAGAAACCGTCGATCATCAAGGCAGGAACACTCCTTCGACTGTCATCGGCACTAACTCTATCCGCTTCCGCGGTCGATTAGGTAGTGAGCGCAGTTCTCAGCGGCCAACGGATGGGTCTGGCAACCGCGGCCCGCCACAACTACCGTGTCCCGGTGACCCTCTGGTGCTTGGATCCGTCCGTGAGCCATCTCAACCATGGCTCATTCGGCGCCACCCCCGCACCTGTGCTCGATACGCAGCTCCGGTGGCGACACATGATGGAGTCCAACCCGACGAGGTTCATGCTCGAGCAGTACCAGCCCGCTCTCGACCGCGCTCGACACGAGCTGGCCAGGTTCATCGGTTGCGACCCTGAGAGCCTTGGTTTCGTCAACAACGCCACCGCAGGAGTCAACGCGGTGTTCCGGTCGCTGGAGGCAACGCTGCGGCCGGGCGACGAGATCGTGATCACCAACCACGGTTACAACGCTTGTCGCAACGCTGCGCTGGTGACCGCGGCCCGGACCGGGGCGCGGGTGGTAACCGCCGCGTTTCCCTTCCCCATCGAAGGCTCGTGGAGGGTGCTAGAGGGAGTCATGGCGGCGGTGAGTAGCCGGACCAGGCTGGTACTCGTCGACTCGGTGACCTCCCCCACGGCCCTGGTGCTTCCGGTGGCCGACCTTGTGGCAGCTCTGGAGCCCGATGTCCAGGTGCTGGTCGATGCAGCCCACGCGCCCGGAATGATCGACTTCGACCTCGACACGTTGGGCGCATCCTACGTCACCGCCAACTGCCACAAGTGGATGTGCGCCCCCAAGGGCTCAGCCTTCCTCTATGTCCGGGAGGACCGGCGCCGGGACATCTACCCGGCCGTCATCAGCCATGGATATAACGGAGCTTGGCCTGCCGCGGGCGGACATCTCCACACTCAGTTCGACTGGACGGGAACGGATGACCCGACGGCGTGGCTGGCGGTACCCGACGCCTTGGACACGGTTGGCGGGCTCCACCCGGACGGCTGGCCCGGGATCCGGCACAGCAACCGGCAACTCTGCCTGGCCGGTCGCGGAATCCTTATCGAGTCGCTCGGGATCGATAAGCCGGCACCGGACGACATGATCGGTGCCATCGCATCGGTACCGCTCCCGGACTCGCAGGAACTCGCCCGGAACATCTTCGATCCTCTAATGGAGGCACTGCGTTCCAGGTGGTCCATTGAAGCGATGGTGTTCACATGGCCGGAACCCCCACGCCGACTGCTGCGCATCTCGGCGCAGCAATACAACCGCGTCGACGACTACCACCTCCTCGCCCGCGCCCTTGAGGCAGAGCTAGACCACTAGTTGCTAGTTGGGTCGGGGGTCAGCGTTGGATCGGGTTGTTTTCCGGCCTCGGTACCCCTGTTCGAGCTCGGCGGTCGCGCCCAAGGCTCTCACGACGGGACCCACGAGTCTGTCACTCAACCGCGGCGTCGGGCACTCGCCAGACCAGGGAGATCGAGCGGCGCAACGCCTCTCCGTATGACCAGCGTCACGGCCGCGAGTATGATCACGCCGCCCGCCAGCACCCAAGGGCTCGGTCGCTCGGCGAGCATCAGCCAACCGGATACAGTGGCGAGCGGTGGGGTGGCGTAGATAGCGGAAGCGACCACCGAGGCAGGAGCACCCGCCAGCGCCTTCGCCCACAGAACAAAGCCGAGCGCGGAGGCACCAACGCCCAGGTACAGGGAGGCCAAGAGCGCGTCTGGCGGCGCGCCGACCACCTGCGGTACCACCCGGAGTGCCAACGGAAGCGCCGTGACGGTAGCCGACCACAAGGCCCACGTGACCACCTGGACGGGCCGGTATCGGGACATCAGCCGCTTCGTCATCACTATGTAGGCGGCATGCGCGATAGCCGCGAGGACGACCAGAACCGCCGAGACTTCCAGCCGGATCCCGCCCCCTTGGCCGAACACCACCAGCACCAACCCGGGGAGTGCGGCCAGCAAACCGGTCCATCCCCACCCGGTGAGACGTTCGCCGATGATGCCCAGCGACATCAAGGCCACCATGATCGGGCACAACCCGAGAAGGATGGCCGCCGTTGCCGACTCCACCACCTCCAAGGCGGTGTTGAGAACCGACCAGTAGACGGTCATCCCCAGAACCCCCGATGTGAACACCCACCAGCGGTCGCCGCGGGCGGGTAATCCGACCCGTACGAATGCCGCCATGAGCGAGAGGGTCGCCGAGGCCATGAGTATCCGGAGGGTGGAGAGCGCCAGCGGATCGAAGTGGCGCAGTGCCACTCGCGCCACGGTGTATGAGGACGACCAGAGCAGGATCGCCGCGAATGCGGCAGCCAGGGCCACGCGTGAACCCATGACCGGACACGATACCCCGTCCTACCCGGTCGGACCGCCGGCCGGTCGCGGACCTTCCGGCGTGTCGCTCAGCGGATCCCGGTGAAGAGGTCCTCCTCCCGGAAGGGAACGTGAACCCTCGAGTAAAGGCGCTGGAACGCCTCGGTTCCGACCGCCGCGGGGAGGTCCGCCTCCGGCACCTGCAGCATGAACCAATCCTCGGGGATCTGGGAACGATGCGCTCGCAGGGCTTCGATCTTGAGATCCACCCATTCCGTCACGTCCACCATCGCGGTTATGTCCTCGTCGGGGGTACCCCACCCTTCGGATTCCGCCGCTTCCTCCTCGGTGATCAGACCCGCCGCCAACCGCGCCGCGGTCATGGCAGCCACCCTGGAGCGCGGCCAGGTGCTCATGTATAGCTTGGTAACCCTCCAGGGCTCCTCGCCCTCCTCCAGGGGGAACCTCCGTACGTCGTCGCTGCCGAAGAAGGCGGACATACCGATCCTGTGAACCTGGATGTGGTCGGGATGGCCGTATCCCCCAAAAGGGTCGTAGATGGTCAGAACCTCGGGTGTATACCGCCTGATGAGTTGAACGAGCCGGCCGGTCGCATCCATGAAGTCGGCCTGCCAGAAGGAGTCGGGATGCTGGTTGGGCTCGGTCCCCATCATTCCGGAGTCGCGAAATCCCAGGAAGTGATGGTTGGGTACGCCGAGCACGGCGAGGGCCTTGGCGATCTCCTCCGCCCTCAGTTCCACCAGGCGGGGTCGGAGTTCATCGGGATTGTCGTAGTTGTGGATCTCCCCCTCCGCCCCGTCGGTAGCGGTGACCACCACCACCTGCTCGCCCGACTGCAGATACTTGGCCAGCACACCTCCGGTGGAGGTGACCTCGTCGTCGGGATGGGCGTGGAAGCAAAGAAGTCCGGGCATGGGATCTCCGGGTGGGGTATCGGACGTTTCGAAGGGTCAGGATAGATGGAACGGAGCCCTCCGCAGCCGCGCCGGCGGACCATCCCGGCGATATCGGGAACCACCGAAGCGGGGATCCCGGTGCGGGTTCAACCGCCTATGTAGCTCATCTCGACCTTCGGAAGGTCGACCGTCGCCTCCGAACGGATCTCCGAGTACCGGTCCGTACGGAGCTCCCACACCCGGCGGACCATCCGGAGAATCTCCTCCTCACCCCCACCGCTTCGCAGCACGGATCGCAGGTCGGTCCCGTTGGTGGCGAACAGGCAGGTGTAGAGCACCCCTTCGGCGGATATACGCGCTCTGGTGCAAGTACGGCAGAAGGGCTGGGTCACCGACGCGATGAACCCTATCTCCCCCTGTCCATCCAGATACTCCCAGCGCCGGGCCACCTCACCCCGGTAGTTGGGCGCGGCCGGACGGATCGGGAACTCGGCGTCGATCCTCCCGATCAGTTCCGCCGCCGGTACCACGTCGTCGAGGCACCACCCGTTGGTAGCCCCTACGTCCATGTACTCGATGAAGCGCAGGATGTGACCGGTCCCCCGGAAGAACCGGGCCATGTCGACCACGCCATGGTCGTTCACCCCCCGCTTGACCACCGCGTTCACCTTCACGGGCAGACCTGCCACGGACGCCGCCTCGATACCGTCGAGGACCGCCCCAACCGGGAAACCGACATCGTTCATCGCCTGGAACACCGCGTCGTCCAGCGAGTCGAGGGACACGGTGATCCTGGTGAGACCCGCCGACGCCAGCGCACCGGCCTTCCGGGCGAGCAGCGACGCGTTCGTGGTGAGGGTCACCTCGCAACCGGTTGCCTCCACCAGCATCCCCACCAGGTCCTCGATGCCCCTTCGGAGCAGTGGCTCCCCTCCGGTGAGGCGGATCTTGCGAACTCCGAGCCGCTCGAACACCCGGGCCAGAGTGGTCAGTTCCTCGAAGTTGAGTAGTAGATCGCGCCTGAGAAACACGTAGTCGCGGTTGAAGATCTCGGCAGGCATGCAGTACCGGCACCGGAAGTTGCACCGGTCGGTCACCGACAGACGTAGGTCACGGAGGGGACGTCGCCAGGTGTCGACGGCTATAGGTTCCATGTGCTACAGGTTACCGGCTCGACCGTCTGGAGTGCTACCGGAACTAAAAAATTACCAGTCTGCTCACCTACCTCTTGATGAACACATACTCCCTATATATGTTTCTAACAGCAGCAGCAGTTAGGCGTGTTCGGCAAGGGAACGGCAATGGTAGGCGTACGAGAACCTTCGAGAATCGGTAGCAACTCGGCAGCCGGTACCTCCCGCCGTGTGCGCGCCCGAGGCCAATCGGGAGCTGCGGCGGTGGAGGTGCTGATGGCTATGGGAGTGGCCCTGTTGCTCACGCTCCTGCTCGTCAACGCCCTGTTGATGCTCTACGCACGCTCCGTCCTGCAGCACGCCGCCGACATCGGCGCCCGCAGCGGTGCACGATCGGGTGGTACCGAGAACAGCTGCGAGATCGCGACCGCGGAAGCCATCGAGAGACTGGCCGCCCTCTACGCCGGCAGTGCCGGAGTCGAGTGTTCTCGCGAGGCGCTGGTCACATCAGCCACCGTGACCGCCCTCCTCAAGCCGGTGCTCTCCAATCTCGGACCGGACTGGAACGTGACGATCCGGGCCACCAGCGCTACAGAGCCCGTACCTTGATCCCGGCTACAGGTTGGCCGCCGTCCCGGACCGAGCGCGGGTCCGGCGCCGTCGAGTTGGTTCTCACCACGGCGTTGATCCTCATACCGATGACCATGCTGCTCCTCAGCCTCCCGCTGATGGTGGCGTACCGGACCATGGGGGACGCCGCCGCCCGCGAAGCCGTGCGGGCTTGCGCCAACGCACTCGACCCGTCATCCGGACAGCAGCGCGCCGAGAGCCTTGCTCGTCGCATACTGGGCGAACGAGGACTGTCGCCCCAAGCGATCGAGGTCATTGTTGACTGCCGGGCGGGCTGGGAACCCGGTGCGGTGGTGAGCGCCACTGTGTCGTTCCGGGCGCCCGTGATCGACGTGGTAGGCATCGGCAGCCTAGGTACGGTTACCTTTAGCCGGTCCTACCGGGAACGGATCGAGCCGTACCGGAGCTGGCCTTGAAACGACGAGCCGTTAGCAATGCCTGCCTCGAGGGGGAAGGCGGCGCCGTGATCATCTGGAGTCTCGGGCTCCTGCTACTCCTCTTCTTCGCAGGCGCTGTCGCGCTGGACCTGTGGCGCGTCGTCTCCAGCCATGGAACCTTGACCGCTGTCGCCGACAAGTCCGCGGTCGCGGGAGCTGCCGAGATCGACGCGCGCGCCCTCCGCAGCAACCAGCTGAGGCTGGTTCCCACCCGGGCGGTCACATCGGCGGAGGACTTCGCCCGGACACAGCCCGGGTGGGACGGCGGAGCCATGACGGTCCGGGCCACCGCCGATTCCTCTCAAGTCTCGGTCGAGGTGACGGGCCAGGTACCGGTGACCCTGTTGAGGATGTTCACATCGGCCCGGGTGATAGAACTCACCGTTGACAGCCGGGCCTCGCCGGCTCTGTTCGAGTAGTTGCCTGTGGTCGGAGTGGCAGGTATCAGGTGTCGGGTATCGGGCCGGACCGCTTCGCCGCAGAATCGTGCTTACGGCGCGCAGCCGCGAATATGCTGTTGTGCGCGTCGTAAACTCGAGAAGCACCGCGGAGTTGACCCCGTCGGAAGCCGCCCGAATCAGAACCCTCCTTGACGAGGCATTCGAGGGCAGATTCACAGATGCTCTCTGGGGCCAAGCACTCGGAGGAGTGCATTTCTTCGTCGAGGAGGACAGCGTCCCGATCTCCCATGCTTCGGTCGTTCCTCGCCTGCTTGCCGTCCGAGACCGTGAGATCAACACCGGGTACGTCGAGGCGGTCGGCACGCGGCATCGCGATCGGGGCAAGGGCCTGGCCCGGAGCGTTCTCGCGGCGGCCCAGCGTCATATCGCGGACACATACGAGCTCGGAGCCCTACATTCCGTTCTGCCCACCTTCTACGAGCACCTGGGGTGGGAGCGCTGGCGCGGCCCCACCTTCGTGCGGACGGGTTCGGGTCTGATGCGGACTAGAACGGACGACGGGTGCATCCACATCTGGCGCGTCGTCGCGGCCACGGCCGCTCTCGACCTCGATGATCCGATCAGCTGCGAGTGGCGTCCCGGCTTCGTCTGGTAGCGGAGCCCGGGTGTCTCCGGAGCTAGGATTCGAGCCGATGGATGATCGACCAGCGCCGCAGGCACCTCGCTTCGGCGTCGTCGTGCCTTCCAGCGGTGCCCTCGCCCAACCGGAATCCATAGTCGCCGTTGCCCGTCGGGCGGAAGAGGTCGGGTTCGATTCGATCTGGGCGATCGACCACATCGTCATCCCGGCCTCAGGCGTCTACGTATTCGGCGAAGACGTCTACGAGCAGTTGGTGGTGCTCGCCCATCTGGCCGCGGTCACCCAGCGTGTCCGGCTGGGGACGACTGTCATGGTGGTGCCCTACCGCAACCCCATCGTCACGGCCAAGATGCTCGCCACTATCGATGCGTTGTCGGGCGGGCGGCTGATCCTCGGAGTGGGATCAGGGTGGCTCGAGGAGGAGTTCGACGCGCTCGGCGTCGACTACCCATCCCGCGGTCCCGTAACGGACGAGGCGCTGGACACCTTCGTCAGCCTATGGACGCGCCGCGACGAAGGCCGTTCAGCAAGATTCGGGAATATCCGCTTCGCCCCGACACCGGTCCAGGATCCCCATCCACCCATCCTCATCGGCGGCAACAGCCGTCGCGCCATCCGGCGGGCGGTGGAATTGGGACAGGGCTGGCACCCCACGACGGTTCTGGGCAAGGCTGAGCTCTTCTCCCTCGTCGACCACTTGCGGGCGAGTTGGGAGGCAGCGGGACGCCGCGGGAAACCTGAGATTGCGCTGGGGATCCCCGTTCTCGTCACGGAGTCGCCGCCGGATCCCGAGGAGACTTGGCTGGGAGCACGGATGGTGGCGGGATGGCCCGAGCAGATCGTCGCCGAACTCCGGGGGCTCGCCGAGTTCGTGACGCACTTCGTCATCCACGTGGTGGCTCACACCCGCGAGGAGTTGATCGCCCAACTCGACCTGATAGCCCGGGACGTCCTTCCAGGTGCCCGACTACGCTCGTAAACCGGCGCGTTGCCAGGAGGGAGAGCATTGATGGCTCGGGATTTCGTTCGTGCCTTCAACGAGAACATAGGGGTCAACACATCGGGTCGGCTCCAGGTCGAGGACGTGGACGCCACCGAACTCGCCGACAGGTTCGGAACCCCCCTCTACGTCATCTCGGAGGACCAGATCTACGCCAACGTCAAGAAGTGGCACGATGCGTTCGCGTCGCGGTATCCCCGTTCCGAGATCCTCTTCGCCACCAAGGCCAACAACAACCTCACCGTGAGGCGTATCTTCACCCTGGCCGGAGCCGGAGGAGACGCGTTCGGTCCGGGTGAGCTGTACCTGACGCTGCTCGCCGGGACCGATCCCCATCGGGTCGTCCTCAACGGATTCAACAAGCGGGATGAGGAGATCCGGATGGCCGTCGAGGCCGGCGCCGCCATCCATCTCGATGCCCCCGACGAGCTCGATGACGTGATCCGGGTGGCTCGCGACATCGGGATGAGAGCGCGCATCGGGATGCGGACGAGGTTGTTGTTGCACGACCTCGACGACATGGAGGCGGACTGGCCGCCCGGGATCAAGATCGGACCCGGCGTTCGCGAGATCAACAAGTTCGGGATCGCCCTCGACGATCTAGAGACGGTGTGCGAGCACGCTCTCCGTGCCCCCGAAGTCGAGCTCGTCGGGTTCCATCACCACGTCGGTCGCTGGGCGCCCGACCTGCGGGTCCACGAGGCGGTCGTGAAGGACCAGATGGAGGCCGCCGGAGCACTCAAGGACCGGTTCGGATGGGTGCCCGAATACTTCGACTTCGGCGGCGGGTTCGCGTGGGGAAGGCCGGAGGGTCACGGACCGATGGGATTCGACCGCGGCTCTCCGACCGCAGATGAGTTCGCCGAGGTGATGACCGCGCACTTCCGCGACGGACTCGACGCCCACGGCCTCGGCGAGCCCCGGCTGATGGTCGAGCCCGGACGCGGGATCTCGTCCGACATAGGCATCCTCGTTTCCCGTGTCGGCATGAGGAAGTCGTTCTCCGACGTGGGCCAGACCTGGATCGGACTCGACGCGAGCGAGAACCACCTGCTCAACATCCTGTCGGGCGGCTTCTACTACCACCCGGTCGTGACGGATCGGGTCAACGAGACACCCACCGAGACGGTCAACCTGGGGGATCCGCTGTGCTGGTTCGGCAACCTCGCACTCAATGTCCAGCTTCCACATGTGGAGCGTGGCGACGTCGTGGCGTTCCTGGACACCGGCGCCTACTGCGAGAGCAAGAGCCTGCAGTTCAACTCGATGCCCCGTCCGGCAACCGTGCTGGTCTCGGGTTCGAAGACCGAAATCATCACCGAGCGGGAGGTGCTCCAGGACGTCACGAGGCGCTTCCGCCTGCCTGCCCGGCTGATGCCCGGGCCGACCTAGCCCGCCGATGGCATCGCCGAGCCGAGCACGGCCTGACAACCGCCCATCATGCGATGAAAGAGAGAGCCCATGACCACCAATGGCCCCCGCTCCGAGTTGGTTCTCCACTGGCCCGGTAGTCCGCCGTCCTTCAACCCGTTCTCCAACCTGTCGATGCCGAGCTGGTTCCCCATCTGGTTCATCTTCGACCAGCTCGTCAACCTCGACGGAGAAGCTCGGGTCGGTCCCCAGCTCGCCGAGAGCTGGGATGTTTCGGACGACGGGCGCCGATATACCTTTCACCTTCGCCGTGATGTGACCTGGCACGACGGCGCACCCTTCAGCGCGGAGGACGTCGCCTTCACGTACACGATGCTCGTCGATCCCAGATCGACGAGCAGATACCAGTCCCTGGCGCTTCCGATCAAGGGCGCCGAGGCGTACGCCGCGGGAGACGCGGCGACGGTCGAGGGCATAAGCGTGGTCGACGAGTACACGGTCGTTATGGAGCTCGCCGAGCCGCACTTCGGTTTCCTCGCGACCATGGCCTTCCCGATCGTCCCGAAGCACATCCTTGAGAACGTCGCCACGGGCGAACGGGTCGAGGACACGGACTGGTCCCTCCGCTCACCCGTCGGGACCGGACCCTTCCGGATCTCCTCGTACGAGCCCGGGGGCGACGCCGTCTTCGTAGCCAACGAGGCCTATTGGGGCGGGAACCCGAATCTGGACGGGCTGCGGCTTCGCAGGCTCGACGACGAGGCCGCTCTTGTGGCGTTCGCTGCCGGGGACATCGACGTCATGTTCATCGACGCACTCGATGCCGACCGGGTGAGAGAGCGTCCGGGTGCCAGGGTCGAGGCGTTCCGGACATGCGAATGGCGGACGATCATCTTCAACCACAGCCATCCGGCGCTGGGCGACCGGAGGGTGCGCGAAGCGGTCGTCCGCGCCCTCGACCGCGAGGCCATCGTCCGCGACGTCTACCAGGGAATGGGCGAGGTGATCGGCTCGCCGCTCATCATGCCCGAGTGGGCGGTGAACCGCCGCCTCGACTCGCAATACCCGTACGACCCCGATGGCGCCAGGGCGCTGCTCGCCGAAGCGGGGTTCGCCGAGGGTTTCAGGGTCGATCTGGTCACGGGCCCGGGTGCCATCCCGGCTCGTCACAATGCTCCGTTCCTGGGGGAGGTCCAGCGTTACCTCGCCGACATCGGCATAGACCTCGTGCTCAACATCAAGCCGATCGTGGAGTACGTAGAGGACTACGAGAACTCCCGCTTCGACGTGTACACCTGCTGCGGTGCTTCCGGTCCCGATCCGGACTTCACCGCGATCTACTTCCACTCGTCGTCGATGCCGCCGAAGGGATCCAACGGTGCCCGCTATGTCAGCGCAGAGGCCGACGAGCTGCTGCTACGCGGCCGGGCGGCCGCCGATCCCGAGGAGCGAGCCGCGGTGTATCACCGCTATGCCGAGGTGCTGACCCACGATCTGCCGTGGGCGGCGCTGTGGCACGAGAACCGGATCCTGGCCTTGGACGAGAGCGTCGGCGGAGACCTCACCGAGCTGGGGATGTCGTGGCTGCCCGGGACGATTCCTGGATCGTGGCAGTGGACCAAGAACGGGGCCGGCTGAGCGAGTCAATCCCGGGCGCGGCTACGTCATGTACTTCATCACCAAGCAGTTCCGCCAACCCGCCGCCCTTGCCCAACCGTTCATCCGCGGCCTCGGGTGAGAATACCTCCCGGGTTCGATATACCGGTTGACCGGCGGGTCGGGAAGCGATTGATTGGCGATGGTTGCGATCTGTACGGCACTTCCAGGCGGCAGCATCCAGTACAGATGGTGATCGGCTAGCGTGCGAAGAGTGACGTGGCATCCAGAACGGATCTGGGCTTTGGTTCTCAAAGCCTCGATTCTCGTAGCGGCCTTATTTCTCTTCTCGATGGGCGGGATGGCTATCTATGCCGCACCTGTGACGGTACCTCTTCTGGCCTATATGGCTATACGAGATAGGCTCGCCCCTGGTTGGCGTATCGCGGCCGCGGTGGTTCTCGCGCTGACACTCTCCCTATGCGCGTGGTTTGTCGTCTATATCACTATGGGTGAATCTCTCCCGTGGATCTGGCTTGCTCCGGTTGCCGTCGTGGCAGCATTTGCCGCGGTAGGTGTTGCTCTCCTGTCGCGACGCATTCCCGGGTCCAGTTAGCCGGATGTTCTCCTACCAGCAGAGGGTCATGGAGCGCTATCCGACGATCCGGGCCGGGGTGATCCACGCGGCTGGGCTGTCCAACGGTCCCAGTCCGCCTGCAATGCAGGACGAGTTCCGGGCTCAACAAACCTACTGCCGCTCGGAGTTGAGGGATCAGGCTCTCTCGGCAGTGCCTTCCATCACGGCCTGGCGGCGGGCTTCTCCAGCTTCGGAGTGAAGCCCACCTAGTACCGCAACGCCACCGAGGCGCTCCTGCGGCGCTTGGTGAAGCGGGGCGATATCCCATCGATCAACCTGCTGCTCGACATAGCCAACCCGGTAGCGATACGGTACGGACTCCCGGTGGCGGCTTTCGACCAGGCTCAGGTGTGGCCCGGCCCTTGCCATTGCCTTGGTGATCTGGTCCTTGTGCCTCGCCGCTGAACCAGCGATGCTTCGCCCATCTCGGGGTATCGAACAGGCTTTGTGGGCGGGACGTCCGGGGCCTGCGCGTGGAGGGCGGTCAGTTGGTCGTGCATGGCGTTTCGGACGAGATGGTTGTTTCCAAGGTCTTAGCTAGTCCTGCGATCCCCGTCGTTCCGGTCGGCCAGGATCGCCGCCGCGCAGTTGTAGCCGGGCGCCCCGGTCACCTCGCCGCCGGGATGCGTACCGGCGCCGCATAAGTACAACCCGGCGATCGGGCTCCGCCATCCACCCGAGTCCGGGAACGGTCGTCCGGTGAAGAACTGGCCGGGGAGATGGTCACCGTGATGGAT